>LNDO01000124.1 GCA_001465025.1 Pseudomonas sp. Ga0074129 | reverse complement strand
GCTCAGGTGAATAGCTCGACATTACAGCTCTCTTTGACGCCCCCGATCTATCGTTTTGATAAATCAGCTCAGGCGACAACTAGCCTGACACCGGGGGCAGCATATGCGCCACCAATTCGAAGCGCTCGCTACCCGGCAACAGCTTTTGCTTCGGTCGACACACCTGACGGCGGGCCTGCATCTGCTGCTGGGCCACGCGGGCCGAGTAGCCGCCACAGGCATCTCGATTGCGGCGCAGCTCCCGGCTGATGGTCGAAGGGGATCGGTTGATCAAGCAGGCAATCCCGCGCAGGCTGAAACCTTGGGCATGACCGATTTGAATGGTGGCGCGCTCTTCAACGCTGAGTTCGGAATAAGACATAGGGACAGCACCGTACCGGAAAGGTCAGGTGTTGCACTCAGTTTTCGCCGCCGCCGAGTAATATCCGGGTCTGGTGATTATCGGATATTACATTTCTCTTTGACCGCAGTTCAGGACGATTATCTCATTCACGGTAATACCTGCCGTAGGTGTAAGCGATACTCGTAATACGTAGATCTTGCTGTAGTTCGGCGGGCTTGCGGGTTTGAGCGCCACTCCTCGCGCCACTGTCTCTCAAAAACCTGAGACTAGATCCAAGTAAAACATTCCAATGCTCACTACTTTCTCCTGCTGAAGTAATATCCGCATGCACTTGCCTGAGCGCTGTTTGGACGATATCTCGAATTTGACGAACAGAAAGCCCCGGACGCCCGTAGTTAGTCTCCAATATGGGTACTCCCTCATCTTTCTCAGGTAACGGCGATAGCCCTCGGCTTTTCCGGTAGCGTTTCAGATAGGGCAGGAACTTTGGGTTGACTGCGAGCCTTTCCGGCAGCGTGCCTGGGGCATCTAGTACCAGCCACCATTTGCCTCCCTCAAGCACGAAACAATCCATACTTGGACAGTATTCGCCTGAATTTGCGAGGTCTGCAGCTCGCAGATACATAAAAACCGTCGCCGCTACTATAAAAAGAGCACGCTCATCTGTGGGCTTGCCTGCTGCGCGGCGCTCTAGAGTCCGTAAAACACGACATAGCTGGTCTGAAGTAAGAAAACTACGAACAGGATAAATCCCACTTTCTGCATTTCCATTGTGCGATCGAGACGCCGCAACAGGATTGAATGCTGCCGCATCTTCTGCATGGAGGAAATTGTAAAAAGAGCTGCAGATGCTGTGTATCTGTCGCAAGGTACCCGTAAACGGTCTATAGGAGTCAGCCTCTGGTTGACTTCGGATGTCGAAAGGTCGCCAGCCTACGTTGAAAGTCCAATTCCCATCATCTTGAATGAATCGGGGAGTAGGCGCAGCACCAACCCAATTCGAAGGTGGCTTTTTGCAGAAAGAGATGAACTGTCCAAATTGATCCCGGTTTAACGTCAACGCCGATTTTTCGGCAAAAAACCAGCTCCAAAGAAGCAAGCGTTCCACAAATGCACGGTAATTACCGAATGTTCCGAGGGTACGATTATGGCGCGCAAGGAAGCGCAGCCCCCATTTAAAATCCGTCTCAACGTCATGTTCAGTCGAGAAACTCTTGAGATAGGCCGCGACACAGGGGTAGCGAGCATAATACTGCTCAAGGTCCAGAACCATGGACTCGGGACCGGCAAAGAGTGGATGCGGGTCTCTGGTGCATACTGACATCGTAGACTCCATCGCCCGGTGGCGAAAATTTGACCTTCGTTCCGTAACCGTAGCAGAGCATCTTTAGTCTTGTTTTTATTTTTTTTAAACAGTCAAAAAAGCTTCAGGAGTCCACTTTTTTGACTGTATATCGATGGGCAGTTAAAGGCCCCCAGGAGGGGATGACTTTCACATCATTGATTTTGCAGTATCTTTTTTCATCAGGTTTTGTCTCTTTTAATGTCAGGAGTCACAAATCCTGCGGTTTGCTTCGCTAACCTGATATTCTATTTAACATAATATACATTATGCGAAGCCTTGCCATGCAAGAACAGCGATAACGGCCAAGCTGATGATCAGCATCGACTTGACGCTAAAAACGCTTGGCGGGCCTTTCTGGGGGCTTGATGAATAATGCAGAGGCTTTTGCTCTGCTGCTTCGCGTGCGGCTTGTCGCGCTTGGCGGCGTTCCTCGCGATACCAATCTCGGTCTTGCATGCCCACTGGTTAGGCCTCCTATTCAGAAAAGCGGGTCCCTCCCGCAAGCGGGAGCCCTCCCGCTTTCTGCCCAGTTTGCCACCAGCGGGAGCTGGTGACGAGTTAGGGAGCGAGTCCGGCGGTTGCGACCTTGCCACGCAAACCAGTCTGAGGCAGATCGTCAACGACGAAACCAAGGTCGTAGCCCTTATAGGTGACGCTCAAAATTCGGTTTGATTGAGCCTCAATCTGATAACCGGCCTCGCGGAGATCGTCGAAGCTGACACGGCTAACGGGCTGGCCATTCTGGGCAATGGTGATAAAGCCGTTTAGGTAGTCCTGTTCGACGCCATCACGGAAACGTTTACCGCGTGCCATGGCTGCGAGGTGCAGCGTGTTGCCCTGGTACGGGTGGAGTTTTTCTTCGGGGCCCCGGGGCTTGGCTTCAATGGCGGGCGCTGGTTCAGCTTGGGGCTGTGCTGGCTGGTCGGTTGATTGCTGAACGGCGACAGGCTGAACCTTGGGCGGCGGTGCCTGCTTGGTGTCGCGCATGAGGTTGTAGCCAACGAGGCACGCGAACAGAGCGCCGCAGATAGCAGCGCCTTTGAATGACCAGTGGCTATAGAGGGATTTAACGTCATTGGCGCCATATTCCTCGCCGCTGCCGCCTTGGGTTTGGCTGATCCAGAGACCGAAGTATGAAGGGTTATAAACGCGCTCGCTGACGTTCATAACCTCGCCTCGTATGCCGTCCTGCACCTTGCGGATGTAGCGGTCAGGCTGGCCCCATGCGGTCTTTTTGGTGAGGCGATAGACCATTTGAACGTTGTCGCGGATCGCCTGCGAGAGTTTGCCGTAACTCTGGGTAATGAAAAGCACGTCATTGACGAAGTGGCGGTGTAGAGCGCTCCACTCCTCGACCTGAACAGATGTTTTGCCGCGTGGAATTACGTTCTGTGCTTCGTCGATGACGAACAGTGCGCCGGTGTTGGTGTGGGGATGTCGCCATGTGTCGTAGTAGTCCCAAACGTTGGCGAATGGGCGTGCCATGACATCGGGATAGATGATGTCGGCGGGGTTTTCAAAAAGATGAAAAGCGCCCTCCTCTCTGGTCGGTTCCCACGTCCCACGAATCGGCATGGCGCGTTTTCGCATCTCGATGAGGGCTGGGAAAGTGGGGTCGATAGAGGCCCATTTTTCGAGGTTCAAAGGCATGTTGGTAATGACTTTGCGGCCCTGCGAAAGCGCGGCCATGATGTGAAAAGCACACACCTCGTAACCCTTGCCGGAGCCTGATTTTCCAATGATGAGATTTTGCATTAGGAACCCCAGCGAACGAATGGGATGGTCTGGAGGGTGAAGCGGATCACCAGAGCGGCAACGACGATTGAAATTGCTTGAGGCACACCGATGTAGCCCATTAGGGAGGCGGCTTCTTGCGGAATCATTGCGTAGTAAGTTTGGGGGTTGAAAGGCGTGTCGATCGCATCGAGCGCACCGGTAGCGATCTGCAAAAGGCCCTCGAAAAGCCAACAAAAGAGATCAGTGATGTTGGCGCTGATGGAAAATTGACCCACCCTGCCGATTGAAATTTGACCCAGGGCGGATTGCTGATTTTGTTACCAGCAACTGTGGATAAGTCTACCA
>LNDO01000123.1 GCA_001465025.1 Pseudomonas sp. Ga0074129 | reverse complement strand
GCGCGCTTCGCCGCCGCGTTCAAGGACGCGGTGGGCGTCACGCCGGGCGACTATCTGGCCGACTGGCGGATGAACGTCAGTTGCACCCTGCTCAAGCAGGGGCGGCCGGTGGCGGTGGTGGCCGACCGCGTCGGCTACGGCAGCCCGAACGCTCTGGCGCGCGCCTTCCGCGTGCGCATGGGCTGCGCCCCGCGCGACTGGCTGGCGCAGCAGCGCGGTGACGCGGCGCTCAGCGGTTCGTGAGTTTGAGTTCGATTCGCCGGTTCTTGGCGTAGGCGGCGCCGGTGTTGCGCTCGTCGAGCGGGTGAAATTCGCATCACGCCGGAACAACTGGCGGAACTCCAGGTGGCGATCCGTCAACGGCTGGTCAGTCTGTTCGTGCGGCGCGGCCGGCTGGACAAGGCTGAGTCAGTGGCGCAGGTAGCTGGATGACGCTGTCCCGCCCTGAGCCGACGCTCACAGGCGGGGATTTCCAGTGTCGTCATTGTCGGCTATTGGCCGGCAGCAGCCCGTCGTTGCCTGATGGATCCAACCCCTCCGCTGCTATAGTGCAGTCGGCTTCTGACGTTCAGTGCAGCCGTCTTCTGAAAACGACACAATTCCCACGCAAACCCGCATCGTTGGCATCCAACTACAGTCTCCATCTTTCAGTATCCGACTACACTGAACTATCGCTGAATAGTTGGACAACGCCATGTTGATTGGATATGCCCGCGTCTCGACCGACGACCAACTCCTCGATCTGCAACGCGATGCTCTGGCGAAGATCGGCTGCGAGCGGGTGTTCGAGGATACCGCCAGCGGTGCCAAGGCTGAGCGGGTTGGCTTGACCGCTTTGCTGGCCACGCTACGCCGTGACGACACCGTGGTGATTTGGCGCCTGGATCGCCTCGGCCGCTCGCTGAAGGATCTGATCCGGCTGGTTGAGCAATTGGACGCCGCCGGCGTCGGCTTGCGCAGCTTGCAGGAAAACATCGACACCGCCTCGATTGGTGGCCGCCTGGTGTTTCACCTGTTCGGTGCCTTGGCCGAGTTCGAACGCAACCTAATCCGCGAGCGCACCCAAGCCGGCTTATCCGCTGCACGGGCGCGAGGCCGCAAGGGCGGACGCAAGAAACGGCTCGACCCGGCCAAGCAGGAGCTTGCCCTGCGCCTCTACCATGAGCGGAAACATACCGTGGCGGAAATCTGTCGGATGATGGGCATCGGCCGCTCGACGCTCTACAACTATCTCACCGAGGCCGAGCGTGATGCCCAGCGGGCGGCGTAAAGCCATCCCGACCGATTCGCTGATGCAGTTGCGGCAGCGGCTCGACCGTCTGCCCAAGAAAAGCCCGGAACGGATTACTCAGGTGGCCGCGATAGCCGAGTTGTACGGCGTGTCCCCAAGCACCGTATACCGGGCGCTGAACCTCATCCATAAACCCCACGCGGCTCACCGCGCCGACCATGGTAAGCCGCGGGTATTGCAGCAGGCCGAGCTGGAGCGCTACTGCGAGCTAATTGCCGCGCTGAAACTGCGCACCACCAACAAACAAGGGCGGCACCTATCTACCCGCCGTGCCATCGAGCTGCTGGAGGGCTATGGGGTGGAAACCGAGCAAGGCTTGGTCAAGGCGCCCAAAGGGGTTCTGACCCGCAGCACGGTGAACGAGTACCTAAGCCGCTGGCACCTGGACCAGTCGCGGCTGTTGCGGCAACCACCGGCCACCCGCTTTCAGGCTGCGCACAGCAATGACTGCTGGCAGTTCGACCTGTCGCCCTCCGACCTCAAGCACATCGATAAGCCGGACTGGATCGATCCGGCTAGGGGCATGCCGACGCTGATGCTGTTCAGCGTGGTGGATGACCGCAGCGGAGTGGCCTATCAGGAGTACCACTGTGTATATGGCGAGGACGCGGAGTCAGCGCTGCGCTTCCTGTTCAACGCCATGACGCTGAAGGCGGACCCGACTTTTCCCTTCCAAGGCCGCCCGAAGATGATCTACCTGGACAACGGCCCGGTGGCCAAACGCCGAGTATTCCAGAACGTCATGCAGGCGCTGGACATCGAATGGCAGACACACATCCCGGCCGGCAAGGATGGCACCCGCACCACGGCTCGCTCGAAAGGCAAAGTGGAGCGCCCCTTCCGCACGGTGAAGGAAGCCCACGAGACGCTGTATCACTTCCACAAACCGGAAACCGAAGCGCAGGCCAATGAGTGGCTGCTGCGTTATCTGGTGCGCACCTACAACGTGCAGGATCATCGCTCCGAACCGCATTCGCGGATTGAGGACTGGCTGGCCAACCTGCCCGTCGAGGGCCTGCGCGAAATGTGCACCTGGGAACAGTTTTGCCGCTTTGCCCGCGAGCCGGAACGACGCAAGGTCGGCGTCGATGCCCGCGTCACCATCGACGGCACGGCCTACGAGGTGGAGCCCGACATGGCGGGCGAAACCGTGGTGTTGCTCTGGGGCTTGTTCGATGACGAACTCTATGCCGAGTTCGAGGGGGAGCGCTTCGGACCTTACTACCCCGTCTCCGGGCCAATTCCCCTACATCGTTACCGCGCCTTCAAACGCGGCAAGGCGGATGAGCGCTCTGATCGCATCCGCTTGCTAGCCGGCCAGCTTGGCCTGCCTATCGCCGCATTGGCTGGCGACGATGTGCGACTCACACCCTCTATTATTCCGACGGCACTGCCACGCCAACCCTTCGATGCCGAGGCGCACGAATACCGGTTTCCCAATGCCATCGCCGCCAAGCTCGCCATTGCCGATGACCTAGCGCAGCCGTTGGCTAAGCTCTCTCCCGACGATCAAGCCTTCATCCATCAGGTGCTGAGCGAAACCCTGACACGCCGCATTGTCTTGGAGCGCGTGCGGGGCTACTTCCGCCATAAGAAAACAGGAGAAGAACATGCGGGCTGAAGTAATGCAGCACTACGGACTGGCGTTGCCACTGAACCAGGCCGGCTATTTTGAAACCGCCCACCATCAGCAGTTGATCAAGGACATCAAGGGGGCGATCTTCGAAGGACGGCTGATTGCACTGTGCGGCGTCATCGGCAGCGGCAAGACCGTAATGCTGCGCCGGCTTCAACAAGCGATGGAAGAGGAAAAGAAGATCACGGTCTCCAAGTCTCTCGCCATTGAAAAGCACAGCATCAAGCTGGCCACTTTCATCGCAGCGCTCTTCTATGACCTCTCCACCGAGAAGCAGGTACGCATCCCCACCCAGGGCGAAAAGCGTGAGCGTGACCTACGCGAGTTGGTGAGGAAGAACAAGCGCCCGGTCGCCCTGTTCGTCGATGAGGCCCATGACCTCAACGGCCATACCCTGACCGGTCTTAAGCGTCTGATGGAGCTGGTGGAGGACGGTGACGGGCGGCTGTCGATCGTGTTGGCCGGGCATCCCAAGCTGCGTAACGACCTGCGCCGACCGACGATGGAGGAAATCGGCTACCGCACCGACATCTTCTCGCTCGATGGCATTGCTGGCAGTCAGCGGGAATACATTCAGTGGCTGCTGGAAACCTGCACTGCGGGGAAGGTCGAACCCGAGTCGATTCTGACCGAAGACGCGATCGACCTACTCGCCACTAAACTGCGCACGCCACTGCAAATCCAACTGCACCTCAGCCTGGCACTGGAAGCCGGCTACCTGACCGGCGAGAAACCCGTTTCGGCGGAACTCGTGCAATCGGTGCTGTCGCGCCAACTGGATGATCTGGAGCCAACCCTCACTCGTCACGGCTACCGCATCAAGGATCTAGTGGAGCAATTCGATGCCAAACCCACCGAAATCAAGGCTCTGTTCAGTAATGCGCTAGACCCGGCGCGGGCGGTTGAGTTACGTGACAAGATGCTGGCAGCGGGCTTGCCTATCTGAGTCCTGTCATTTGCAAATAATGCAGGCTGGCGACGATGGAATGCAGGTCGGCGCGGATCAATGCAGGCTCATTCGCAGTTAATGCTGGTTTGCCGGGCCGGTCAGTCGCAGTTAATTCCGGTCGAAAATCGTATTGATTGCAGGTCGGGACGTTTTTAAATGCAGGCCGCTACACCTAGTAGCTGGTTAACGGAATCGCCCGAACCAGGCAGATGGCGACAGATGCAGCGCCACGGCCCACAGGTAAGGGAGATAGCTACCTGAGACGGCCATAGCGAAAACAGAGACGTCTTATAACGCCAATTGACTAAACGACACTTAAACCGCCGGGGCTACTCCTTAGGCGCTCATTTACCCTCAAAAGTCCCTCACATTTTCTTTTATAGAAGTCAGTTTCAGCCTCATAAATAGCAATCTTCGACAAGGCTTGATCTCTTTCTTTTCGCATGACTTCAACCTGTTTCCTCAATTCTCCATTTATTACCCTCAGCGTCTTTTTTTGCGTTGAAGCGAACACCTCAAGCTCTGATGCTTCTCGAATACTAGAGTTATGAGCGTCGATTGCATCACGAACATGAGAATTCCATGGACTATTGAGGGCAACATTACTTTTCAAGCCCGCACCAGACCAAACGTCCTTGTAAGACCATAGCGCATCTGGTTTTTCCTTCCCCAGTTGCTCAACAACTTTCAACATTGCCTCAGTATTTTTTACCTTCAGGGCCTCTCGATTTTCCTTGAGGCCTACCAAGCTGCCACGAGGTTTTTTATTATTCACCTGAATTCAACCCATAAGTGCAACGCTCACCCCTGCATACACTTCGTACGGTGTCTTCCAGCCCAGGCGTTTGCGTGGGCGTAAATTGATCTTC
>LNDO01000122.1 GCA_001465025.1 Pseudomonas sp. Ga0074129 | reverse complement strand
TCAGCCATCTGGGCATTACGGATACGAGTTAGCATGTCCGCTAACGGGTCCTGCATACTCATGGGCTAGACGCTCCTGATACAAAAAGAATTAGCCTTTCGGCTACAGTCGCTGAGAACCGGGATTAAACCCATGCTCAGGCGAGCCGAGCATTCTAGAGACTGATCAAAAATGAATCAAGCCCCAAAGGGGCCTGATTCACAGATAAGACAAAGCCGGCACATGGCCGGCTTTGTTTTTTACCAGCTGGCTTTAACCAGGCCTGGTACATCACCACGCATTGCAGCTTCACGCAGCTTGATACGCGACAGACCGAACTTGCGGAATACGCCGTGCGGACGACCGGTAATGCGGCAGCGATTACGCAGGCGCGCAGCGCTTGCAGCTTCCCAACGCGCTTCCGGACTGGTGTTCGGATTGGCGATGGTAGCTTTCAGCTCAGCACGCTTTTTAGCGTACTTAGCTACCGTTTGCTGACGCTTCAGCTCACGGTTTTTCATGCTGGTTTTGGCCATGATCCAACTCCAATCAGTTACGGAACGGGAATTTGAAAGCACGCAACAGAGCGCGGCCTTCATCATCGTTACGGGCAGTGGTAGTCAGGGTAATGTCCAGACCACGCAGGGCATCGATCTTGTCGTAGTCGATTTCCGGGAAGATGATCTGCTCTTTAACGCCCATGCTGTAGTTACCACGACCATCGAAGGACTTGGCATTCAGACCGCGGAAGTCACGTACGCGCGGCAGGGAGATAGACAGCAGACGATCCAGGAACTCATACATACGCTCACGGCGCAGAGTCACTTTAACGCCAATCGGCCAGCCCTCACGAACCTTAAAGCCTGCAATCGACTTACGGGCATAAGTCACTACGACTTTCTGACCGGTAATCTTTTCCAGGTCGGCAACAGCGTGCTCGATGACTTTCTTGTCACCGATTGCTTCGCCCAGGCCCATGTTCAGGGTGATCTTGGTGATGCGCGGAACTTCCATCACGTTACCGAGCTTAAGTTCTTCCTTAAGCTTCGGAGCGATTTCTTTCCGGTAAATCTCTTTTAGTCGTGCCATGGTCTTCTACCTAGCAGTGTTCAAGCATCAACCGCTTTTTGGGTCGACTTGAAGACACGAATTTTTTTACCTTCTTCTACTTTGAAACCAACGCGATCAGCTTTGTTAGTTTCGCCATTGAAGATGGCCACGTTAGAAGCGTGCAGAGGCGCTTCTTTCTCGACGATACCGCCCTGAACGCCCGACATCGGGTTCGGCTTGGTATGGCGCTTAACCAAGTTGATCCCACCAACGACCAAACGGTCGTCAGCGAGAACCTTGAGCACCTTGCCACGCTTACCTTTGTCTTTACCGGCGATCACGATGATCTCGTCGTCACGACGAATCTTTTGCATGTCGGATCTCCTTAGAGCACTTCAGGGGCGAGCGAGACGATCTTCATGAACTTCTCAGTACGAAGCTCACGAGTCACTGGCCCAAAAATACGAGTGCCAATTGGCTCTTGCTTGTTGTTCAGCAGAACAGCAGCGTTGCCATCAAAGCGAATGATCGAGCCATCAGGGCGACGAACACCGTGACGAGTGCGGACTACAACAGCAGTCATCACTTGGCCTTTTTTCACTTTACCGCGTGGAATTGCTTCCTTAACGGTAACTTTGATGATGTCGCCGATGCCAGCATAACGGCGGTGCGAACCGCCCAGCACCTTGATACACATAACGCGACGAGCACCGCTGTTGTCAGCGACGTCGAGCATGGATTGAGTCTGAATCATATAATTTCTCCGACCCTTAGCCCTTAGACTTCCACTGCGCGTTCGAGGATCTCAACCAGCGCCCAAGACTTAGTCTTGGCAACGGGACGAGTTTCGCTAATGGAAACTTTGTCGCCGATCTTGCACTGATTGGTTTCGTCGTGAGCGTGCAGCTTGGTCGAACGCTTGACATATTTGCCGTAGATCGGGTGCTTAACGCGACGCTCGATCAATACGGTGATGGTCTTGTCCATCTTGTCGCTGACGACACGGCCGGTCAGCGTACGGACTGTTTTTTCGGCTTCAGCCATGATCACTTACCTGCCTGCTGGTTGAGCACAGTTTTCACACGAGCGATGTCGCGTTTAACTTGCGAGAGCAGGTGAGACTGCCCCAACTGGCCAGTTGCTTTCTGCATACGCAGATTGAACTGGTCGCGCAGCAGGCCGAGCAGTTGCTCGTTCAGCTGCTGTGCTGATTTTTCACGAAGTTCATTCGCTTTCATCACATCACCGTCCGCTTAACAAAAGTGGTGGCGAGTGGCAGCTTTGCAGCAGCCAGGGCGAAAGCCTCACGCGCCAACTCTTCGGAAACGCCTTCGATCTCATACAGGACTTTGCCTGGCTGGATTTGGGCTACCCAATACTCAACGCTACCCTTACCTTTACCCATCCGCACTTCGAGAGGCTTCTTGGAGATCGGCTTGTCCGGGAAAACGCGAATCCAGATTTTCCCGCCACGCTTAACGTGACGAGTCAGAGCACGACGAGCGGACTCAATCTGACGGGCGGTGAGACGACCGCGGGCAACAGACTTCAGTGCGAATTCGCCGAAGCTGACTTTGCTACCGCGCTGAGCCAGACCACGGTTGTGGCCGGTCATCTGCTTACGGAACTTCGTACGCTTTGGTTGCAACATTTGGCGTACCCCTTACTTAGCAGCTTTTTTACGAGGCGCAGGTGCTTGCGGTTTCAGTTCTTCTTTAAGGCCACCAATTACTTCGCCTTTGAAGATCCAAACCTTGACACCGATCACACCATAAGTGGTGTGCGCTTCGTACGTGGCATAGTCGATATCGGCACGCAGGGTGTGCAACGGCACACGACCTTCGCGATACCATTCGGTACGTGCAATTTCAGCACCGCCGAGACGACCGCTCACTTGGATTTTGATGCCCTTGGCACCAATACGCATGGCGTTCTGTACAGCGCGTTTCATAGCGCGACGGAACATCACACGACGCTCCAGCTGCTGAGCTACGCTCTGCGCAACCAGCATACCGTCGAGCTCCGGCTTACGGATCTCTTCGATATTGATGTGCACAGGCACACCCATTTGCTTGGTCAGGTCCTGACGCAGTTTCTCAACATCTTCACCTTTCTTACCGATAACGATACCGGGACGAGCAGTGTGGATGGTGATACGTGCAGTTTGAGCCGGACGAGCAATGTCGATACGGCTTACGGACGCGCTTTTTAGTTTGTCTTGGAGATACTCGCGCACCTGCGTACCAGACGGAGGTGTGCTCCTTGACGATTCCCAGGCGAATGCCAATGGGATGTACTTTCTGACCCATCTGATCGACTCCGTTACTTGTCCGCAACCTTGACAGTGATATGGCAAGACCGCTTGACGATGCGATCAGCGCGGCCTTTGGCACGCGGCATGATGCGCTTCAGCGAACGCCCTTCGTTGACGAAAACGGTGCTGACCTTCAAGTCATCAACGTCTGCGCCTTCGTTGTGCTCGGCGTTGGCTACAGCCGACTCCAGCACTTTTTTGATGATCTCGGCGGCTTTCTTACTGCTGAAAGCCAGGAGGTTGAGCGCTTCGCCCACCTTCTTCCCACGAATCTGGTCTGCGACCAAGCGGGCTTTTTGGGCGGAGATGCGAGCGCCCGACAACTTAGCGGCTACTTCCATTTCCTAACCCCTTAACGCTTGGCTTTTTTGTCAGCCACGTGCCCACGATAGGTACGAGTGCCGGCAAATTCGCCCAGTTTGTGACCGACCATGTCTTCGTTCACGAGAACTGGGACATGTTGACGACCGTTATGTACAGCAATGGTCAGACCGACCATTTGTGGCAGGATCATCGAACGGCGCGACCAGGTTTTCACCGGCTTGCGGTCGTTCTTTTCCACCGCCACTTCGATCTTCTTCAGTAGGTGAAGATCAATAAAAGGACCTTTTTTCAGAGAACGTGGCACTGTCGTATCCCTCTATTTACTTGCGACGACGGACAATCATATTGTCGGTGCGTTTGTTACCACGAGTCTTCGCGCCCTTCGTCGGGAAGCCCCATGGAGACACCGGATGACGACCACCAGAGGTACGACCTTCACCACCACCATGTGGGTGGTCAACCGGGTTCATGGCAACACCACGAACGGTTGGGCGAACGCCACGCCAGCGCTTAGCACCCGCTTTACCCAACGAACGCAGGCTGTGCTCGGAGTTCGAGACTTCGCCCAGGGTCGCACGGCACTCAGCCAGTACTTTACGCATTTCACCGGAACGCAGACGCAGGGTCACGTAGACACCTTCACGCGCAATCAGCTGAGCCGAAGCACCAGCGGAACGAGCGATCTGAGCACCTTTGCCTGGCTTCAGTTCGATACCGTGAACAGTGCTACCAACTGGGATGTTGCGCAGTTGCAGACTGTTGCCCGGCTTGATCGGAGCCATGATGCCAGCTACCAGCTGATCGCCAGCACTCACACCCTTAGGGGCGATGATGTAGCGACGCTCGCCGTCTGCATACATCAACAGAGCGATGTGTGCGGTACGGTTTGGATCGTATTCAATACGCTCAACAGTGGCTGGAATGCCATCTTTGTCGTTGCGACGGAAATCGACCAGACGGTAATGCTGCTTGTGGCCACCACCGATATGACGGGTAGTGATACGACCATTGTTGTTACGACCGCCAGTCTTCGACTTCTTCTCGAGCAGCGGAGCGTAAGGAGCGCCTTTATGCAGCTCCTGGTTGACCACCTTGACCACAAAACGGCGGCCAGGGGAAGTCGGTTTGCATTTAACGATTGCCATGATGCACCCCTTCCTTACTCAGCACTGCTGGAGAAATCGAGATCTTGGCCTGGCTCAAGCGAAATAATCGCTTTCTTCCAGTCGTTACGCTTGCCCAGACCGCGAGCGTTGCGCTTGGTCTTACCGAGAACATTCACGGTATTGACAGCAGCAACATTCACACTGAACAGGCTTTCGACGGCCTTCTTGATTTCCAGCTTGGTTGCATCAGTTGCAACCTTGAAAACGAACTGACTTTTCTTGTCAGCGAGAACAGTGGCCTTCTCGGAGATGTGCGGGCCAAGCAGCACTTTAAATACGCGTTCCTGGTTCATCCCAGCAGCTCCTCGAATTTCTTCACGGCAGAAATGGTGATCAGCACCTTTTCGTACGCGATCAGACTGACCGGATCGGAACCCTGCACGTCACGGACATCAACGTGTGGGATGTTACGAGCAGCCAGGTACAGATTCTCATCAATAGCATCGGACACGATGAGCACATCGGTCAGACCCATGCTATTCAACTTGCCCAACAGTTCTTTGGTCTTCGGCGCTTCAACAGTGAAGTCTTCGACGACGATCAAACGGTCAGTACGAACCAGCTCTGCAAGAATCGAACGCAGAGCCGCGCGATACATCTTCTTGTTCAGCTTTTGGTCGTGATTTTGCGGACGAGCCGCGAAGGTCACACCACCGCCACGCCAGATTGGACCACGAGTGGTACCCGCACGAGCACGACCGGTACCCTTCTGGCGCCACGGACGCTTACCGCCACCGGACACATCAGAACGGGTCTTCTGCTGCTTGCTGCCCTGACGGCCGCCGGCCATGTAGGCCACAACTGCTTGGTGAACCAAGGTTTCGTTATATGCGCCGCCAAAAGTGGCTTCGGATACTTCGAGTGCTTGAGCGCCATTTACATTTAATTGCATGTCAGCTTCCCCTTAACCGCGAGCCTTGGCCGCTGGACGTACAACCAGGTTGCCGCCAGTAGCGCCAGGAACAGCACCCTTGACCAGCAACAGATTGCGTTCAGCGTCAACCCGCACTACTTCCAGGGACTGCACGGTCACGCGCTCAGCGCCCATATGACCGGACATTTTTTTGCCCTTGAATACGCGACCCGGAGTCTGGCACTGGCCAATAGAACCCGGAACACGGTGGGACACGGAGTTACCGTGAGTGTTGTCTTGGCCGCGGAAGTTCCAACGCTTGATGGTACCGGCAAAGCCTTTACCCTTGGACTGACCGGTGACATCCACCAGTTGACCAGCTTGGAATATTTCAGCGTTGATCAGATCGCCTGCCTGGTACTCACCTTCTTCAAGGCGGAATTCCATAACAGTACGACCTGCCGCGACATTCGCCTTAGCGAAGTGACCGGCCTGAGCCTTGCTGACACGTGAAGCACGACGCTCGCCGACAGTGACTTGCACTGCACGATAGCCATCGGACTCTTCAGTTTTGAATTGAGTGACGCGATTCGGCTCGATCTCAATGACCGTGACCGGAATGGAGACACCTTCTTCGGTGAAAATGCGGGTCATACCGCACTTACGACCGACTACACCAATAGTCATGTTGTAACCTCATGAGTGTACGGGGCTTTCACCCGCTATGGCCGCCCATTTCAGAGCGTTACACGACTAAAACCTAAAGCGGTCTTAGCCGAGGCTGATCTGCACTTCTACACCAGCCGCAAGATCAAGCTTCATCAGCGCATCAACGGTTTTATCCGTTGGCTGGACGATGTCCAGAACACGCTTATGAGTACGGATCTCGAACTGATCACGCGCGTCTTTATTGACGTGAGGCGAGGTCAGCACGGTGAACCGCTCTTTGCGGGTGGGCAGAGGAATAGGACCACGCACCTGAGCACCAGTACGTTTCGCGGTTTCCACGATTTCCTGGGTTGATTGATCGATCAGGCGATGGTCAAAAGCCTTCAACCGAATACG
>LNDO01000121.1 GCA_001465025.1 Pseudomonas sp. Ga0074129 | reverse complement strand
TGCGCTTGAATCCTTTGGTGTGAGAGCCTGGATTCTACCGGTGGCTGGCCCTCTGCCTATCGTTTCAAGCGTTGCACTTATTCTATGAATTCAGGATAGAAGTGCTACACGCGCCAGCGAAACGCCCAACGTCAAGAAAGCAACCAGCTCACTGCAAACCCGCCAAACGGATGGCAGGCCAGCATCCATCACCCCTTCTTTTTATACAGCTTGGGCTCGCCCTCAGGCCGCGTTTTGAAACGCCGATGCGCCCACAGGTACTGCTCAGGACATTGGCTAATGGCATGCTCAACCCACTGATTGATGCGCAGGCAATCGGCTGCTTCATCATCAGTCGGGAAGTTGTCGAGCGCAGGATGCACCACCACGCTGTAGCCCTGGCCGTTAGGCAATCGCTGCTGTGTGAAGGGGATGACTCTGGCGCGGCCCATTCGGGCGAACTTGCTGGTGGCTGTCACGGTAGCGGCCTGCACGCCGAACAGCGGCACAAATAGGCTGCGCTGAGCACCGTAGTCCTGATCCGGGGCGTACCAGACAATGCCACCGGCCCGCAGCAGTTTGAGCATACCGCGCACTTCATCGCGCTCAATCGCACCGAGCAGCCGCTGTTCACGACCGCGACGCTGCACATAATCAAACAGCGGATTTTTATGCGGCCGGTACATGCCGTACATGCCCTGTTCAAGCGCCAGGAATGCCCCACCAATTTCCAACGTGGTGAAGTGCAGCGCCATCAGGATAACGCCCTCGCCTTGCGCCTGGGCTTGCTGCAAATGCTCAATACCCTCAACCGTACCGAGGCGGCGTAAACGCTCCGCCGGCCACCACCAGGCCATGGCCATTTCAAAGAAGGTGATACCGGTCGAAGCGAAGTTTTCCTTTAACAGCGCTTCGCGCTCGGCTACTGGCATCTGCGGGAAACATAACGCCAGGTTGCGCGCTGCGATTTTGCGCCGCGAGCGGGCCAGGCGATACATCACGCCGCCCAGGCCGCGCCCCAACACCAGCAATACTTTGTAAGGCAACTGCGCAATCAGCCACAACAGCCCCAAACCCAGCCATAACAACCAGAAACGCGGATGCAGGAAATACGTTTGAAAAACAGGGCGATCCATAACACAGGTCCGAGGCGCGCAATAAAGCGCGGCATTCTATCAGGTGTTGCGCACCGCTCGGTTTCGCGGCGCAACTTGCGAGCGCGCGGCGTTCTCGCTATAAGTCCGGCTTACTTTTCCCTCAGTTTTTAAATAAGGGCCGCATCAGGCAGACCATGAGCCAAGCTGATCTCCTCGAGCAAGACCCCGTATTCCAGCTAAAAGGCAGCATGCTGGCCATCACCGTGATGGAGCTGGCGCACAACGACCTTGAACGCCTGGACCGCCAGCTCAGTGAAAAAGTCGCCCAAGCCCCGGCCTTCTTCAGTAACACCCCGCTGGTACTGGCCTTGGATAAGTTGCCAGAAGGTGAAGGCGAGCTGGATCTGGCCGAGCTGATGGCCGTGTGCCGTAAGCATGGCCTGCGCACACTGGCCATTCGCGCCAATCGCGAAGCCGACATCAGCGCCGCCGACGCGCTGGATTTGCCGGTACTGCCGCCATCCGGCGCGCGTGAACGACTTATTGAACTGGCCCCGGCAAAACCGGCAAAACCCGCCGAACCGGAAGTCAAACCCACGCGCATCATCACCACACCGGTGCGCGGCGGCCAACAGGTGTATGCCCAAGGCGGCGATTTGATCGTGCTGGCCCCAGTCAGCGCCGGCGCGGAACTTCTCGCCGACGGCAATATCCATGTGTACGCACCCATGCGCGGCCGTGCACTGGCCGGCATCAAGGGCAACCTGAGCGCACGTATTTTTTGCCAGCAGATGGGTGCAGAACTGTTGTCCATCGCAGGCCAGTACAAGGTCGCCGAAGACCTGCGCCGCGACCCGCTATGGGGCCAGGCGGTGCACGTCAGCCTGTCGGGTGACGTGTTGAACATCACCCGCCTTTAACGGATACTGCCGCCACTTTTCAAACAGGGCAGCCGGAAGCCTGAAATTGGCCACGGAACCTGCGTTTTCTCTACATTTTGGGGTGAATCACCTTGGCCAAGATCCTCGTAGTTACGTCCGGCAAAGGTGGCGTCGGTAAAACCACCACCAGCGCTGCCATCGGTACCGGTCTCGCCCTGCGCGGCCACAAAACAGTCATCGTCGACTTCGACGTCGGCCTGCGTAACCTCGACCTGATCATGGGTTGCGAACGCCGCGTGGTGTACGACTTCGTCAACGTGGTCAACGGCGAAGCGACCCTGTCCCAAGCCCTGATCAAAGACAAGCGCTTAGAAAATCTCTACGTGCTGGCTGCCAGCCAAACCCGTGACAAGGATGCCCTGACCCAGGAAGGCGTTGAAAAAATCATCAACGAACTGCGCGAAAACTTCGAATACGTGGTCTGCGACTCGCCGGCTGGTATCGAGAAAGGCGCGCATTTGGCCATGTACTTCGCCGATGAAGCGATTGTTGTGACCAACCCGGAAGTGTCTTCGGTACGTGACTCCGACCGTATGCTCGGCCTGTTGGCGAGCAAATCGCGCCGCGCCGAGAAAGGCGAAGAGCCGATCAAGGAACACCTGCTGCTGACCCGCTACAACCCGGAGCGCGTGGTCAAAGGCGAAATGCTCGGCGTGGAAGACGTCGAAGAAATCCTTGCCATCCGCCTGCTCGGCGTGATCCCTGAGTCGCAGGCCGTGCTCAAAGCCTCTAACCAGGGCGTGCCGGTGATTCTTGATGATCAGAGCGATGCAGGCCAGGCGTACAGCGATGCGGTTGACCGCCTGCTGGGCAAGGAAGTGGCACACCGATTCCTCGATGTGCAGAAGAAGGGATTCATGCAACGCTTGTTTGGAGGTCGTGAATGAACATTTTTGACTTCTTTCGTGAACGCAAGAAAGAAACCACCGCATCGATAGCCAAAGAGCGCCTGCAAATCATCGTCGCTCACGAGCGCGGCCAGCGCAGCCAGCCGGACTACCTGCCGGCCCTGCAGCAAGAACTGGTCGAGGTGATCCGCAAGTACGTCAACATCGATTCGGATCAGGTGCAGGTTGCACTGGAAAATCAGGGCAGCTGTTCCATTCTGGAACTCAACATCACCCTGCCGGATCGTTAATCGCGGTTACAGCAGTTCAGCCTGTACAAATGGCGGCCTAAATGGCCGCCATTTTATTGCACAAGCCAGCACGCTGTGTGGGAGGGGCTTTAGCCGCGACAGGTTGACTCAAGAGTCGTCGCCGCTAAAGCGGAACGCCGCCCGAGCCTCCCACCACTAGCCTCACTCAAGAATTCCCATGCCGCTAAGCCAAATCAAAATTCTCCACCAGGACGCCGCCCTGCTGGTGATCAACAAACCCACCCTGCTGCTCTCGGTGCCTGGCCGCGCCGAAGACAACCGCGATTGCCTGGTCACCCGCCTGCAGGAAAACGGCTATCCGGAAGCACGCATCGTCCATCGCCTGGATTGGGAAACCTCGGGAATCATCGTCCTCGCCCGTGACCCCGACAGCCACCGCGAGCTGTCCCGACAGTTTCATGACCGCGAAACCGAAAAAGCCTACACCGCCCTGTGTTGGAGCCAACCGGAACTGGACAGCGGTAGCATCGACTTGCCGCTGCGCTACGACCCGCCGACCAAACCGCGCCACGTGGTTGACCACGAACTGGGCAAACACGCCCTGACCTACTGGAAAGTGCTGGAGCGCCACGCCGACCATTGCCGCGTGGAGCTCACCCCAATCACCGGCCGCTCCCACCAGCTGCGCGTGCACATGCTGTCCATCGGCCACCCGCTGCTCGGCGACGGCCTGTATGCCCACGAACAAGCACTCAACGCCTACCCGCGCCTGTGCCTGCACGCCAGCATGCTCAGCCTGACCCACCCGCAGACGGGCGAACGCATGCGCTTCGAGTGCATCGCACCGTTCTAAGGCTGACCCGCACTGCATGGTGGATGACGCTGTTTTCATCCACCATGACCTCTGGTGGATGGGTAATGCGCCATACACCCTACATAACGGTGATCGCTCGCCGCTAACTTAGCGCCGCACCGATGCTTAACCCTGCTTACGCGGCCAGATCAGGCTAAAGCAGGCACCGCCCAATGCTTCGCTGCGGCTGATCTGCGCGCGGCCGCTGTGCCAGTAGGTGATGCGGCGCACGATGGACAAGCCCAAGCCGTGTCCGCCAGACGCACGGGTGCGGCTGTCGTCCAGGCGCAGAAAGGGCGTGAATATCCGCTCCCAGGCTTCTTCCGGTACGCCTGGACCGTCGTCTTCGACATCCAGACGGCATCGCTGCGCACCCACCTGATAGCTGATGCGCACCCGTGATTCGGCGTGGCGCATGGCGTTGCTCACCAGGTTTTGTAGCGCGCGATGCAGGTAGCGCAACTCGGCTTCCACCCACGCGCCGCCGCCGTCGAGCGCATCACGCGAGGGGCCGTGTTCAACCGTCACGCTGGCGCGCAGGGGGGCCAATTCAGTGATCACTTGGTCGATCAACTCAGCCAGATCGACCTGCTGGAAGTTCAGGGCCGGCGCGCCCTGCTCCAAGCGCGCATAGGTGAGCATTTCATCGACCAGCTTATCGAGGTCTTGGATGTCGCTGTCCATACCATCCATGTACTTACGCCGCGCAGCTTCGTTAGGCGCGTCGCCGATCATTTCCAGCCCGAAGCGCAAACGCGCCACCGGCGTGCGCAGCTCATGAGACACCGCGCGGACCATTTCGCGCTGAATACTCAGGGAACGCTGCAAATGCTCAGCCATGGCGTTAAAAGCCGCCGCCAGCCGCCCGACCGAATCGGTGCCACGGGTTGGCACACGGGCATCCAGGCGGCCGCTGGCGATGCGCGTAGCCGCGCCTTCCAAATCACTCAGACGCTGCTCCAGCGGGCGCACCAAGAGGTAAACCATCAAGCCGATAAGGCTCAAGCCCAATGCACCGATCAAGACCAGCCATTGCACCGGATAAGGATTCATCTGATACAGCGGGCCGATTTCAAGCACCCAGGGCGTATCAACAATGCCGGAGAACACGTGGATGCTGTCGCCGCCTCGGCCCAGGGCCATTACCGTATCGCCCTCATCCACTCGACGGCGCTGATCTGGGTCGAGATCGGCCTGATCCAGCCGCACCAGGCGCAGGTCGAAACCGAACTGCTTGTCCTCTTTGAGCGCCTTCAGCCGACGCGGCTGCTCGTCCCAGGGGTAGCGCACCAACTCATCAATCAGCAAAAACGTGGTGGCACGGGCCAACTGCTCGCTGACCTGTTGCACATCCGCCACCAACAACAACGGCTGCTCACTCAACTGGCTGAAGATCCGCGCTTGATGCATTCCGGTTTGCGCCACCAGCACCTGGCCGCGACGCAAGCTGCCGCGCATGCGACCGTCCAGATCGGCACTTTCCAGCGCCTCAATGCGCAGCGGCACACCCAGCAAGCGCCCCCAAATGGTCACCGCGCGCCGCCGCTCAACGTCAGTCATTGGCGACAGGTTGTCGGCCATTAAACGGAAGGTGCCCTGAGCCAAACGCTCGCGGTATTGGTCGACCCGCACATCGTTGAGCAACTGCAAAGCACCGACGCCCAGCAACGCCACCAGCACCAGTACCGCCAGCATGCCGGCGTAGATGCGCAGGAAAATCGAGTTCATCGGCAGCCCTCCACGCCGATCACACCATCGCCTCAGCCGCTTCCGCAACAAACAGATAGCCCTTGCTGCGCACGGTTTTGATCAAGCGCGGGTGCATGGGGTCGTCACCGATTTTCGGGCGGATACGTGAGATGCGCACGTCAATGGAGCGGTCCTGGCCGTCGTACTCGATGCCGCGCAGAGCATTGAAAATCTCCTCACGCGAGAGGATGCGCCCGGCGTTGGAGGTCAGCAGCCAGAGCAGGTCGAACTCGGCACTGGTCAGCTCAATGGCTTGTTCGCCCAGCCAGGCTTCGCGCATGGCGTTATCGACCACCAATTGGCCGAACTGCAAACGCCGACGCTCGCTGGCCGCCTGCACCACATTGCCCTCCATGCGCCGTAACAAGGCCCGAATGCGCGCCAACAACACCCGTGGGCGCACGGGTTTGCACACATAGTCGTCTGCGCCCATTTCCAGGCCCAGCACCTGATCCATGTCGTCGGTACGCGCAGTGAGCATCAAAATCGGCCCTTCGTACTGCCCGCGCACCTTGCGACAAATCGACAAGCCATCTTCGCCCGGCAGCATCAGGTCGAGCACCACCAAGTCCGGCTGCTCGCGCAAAATACGTGCAGCGGCTTGCGCGCCATCCATCTCGATAGAAACGTTCAAGCCATTACTTTGCAGATAATCACGGGTCAACTCGGCCAGGCGCTGATCGTCTTCAACAATAAGGATGTGCCACGACTGCTGCTCCACAACGCACTCCACTGGATGACAAAACGGCCGGCATTGTATCAACGCAACCCGCGCTGCATAGCGCATGCCATCTGTGAAGTAAAACACTAGATGTAGTATCAACCTGTGAAGCAGGCCACGCTTGTGCAGCCCACAAAAAACCCGCTTTCAGCACCGACGA
Organism: Pseudomonas sp. Ga0074129; assembly: GCA_001465025.1. Taxonomy (GTDB): domain Bacteria; phylum Pseudomonadota; class Gammaproteobacteria; order Pseudomonadales; family Pseudomonadaceae; genus Aquipseudomonas. The sequence goes on along the minus strand of LNDO01000121.1, from coordinate 4,891 downwards.
ACGGCACACCCCAGCAAGCACGCGGGATTGCCGCCCGCGCGCCAATTTAACCCACAAACCACCCACAACTTATCCACAGGTTGTTAGCACTCAACTGCCTTGCAATACCCCACTTAGCGCATTATCTTGTATGCCAATCGCGCGACACCCACCACATGTTGGGTTTAGCCAGGCAACCGGGCACAAAAAGAATGACTCGCACACGGCCTGAACCCAGCCCGTCACCGGTAGTCCGCAACACCACACGCAACACCCCTGCGCCCGTGTCGCAGGCTAGGTTTCAGCGCTGCGCATTACGCACCTGAAGCCGAATAAACGGTCAGTAGCACACGCGACTGCACCACTAGATGTAGTAGTCAAGGTGCAAAAACACCTTGACGTGTGACTCTTGAGCCAGGAAGGCGCTTTAGTCGTTCCTTCCCTGCCCAATTTGCAAGTCCCCGTGCACCCAGCCATTGGCTGCGCCCACGGTATTGTTGAAATGGAATGAAAGCAGTAGCCGCAGTGATCGACGACCAAGCGTCTTACTAACAAATACAGAACACGGAGACTTTCATGCACACCGACACCTCTCGCGAGAACACGCTGGCCAACGCGCCACAGGCCAACGATGACAACCAGTCCCTGAGCGCCACTGCGCCGGGCCAACTGCGCGTGATCAAGCGTAACGGCACCGTTGTGCCGTACACCGATGACAAGATCACCGTTGCCATCACCAAGGCCTTTCTCGCGGTTGAAGGCGGCACAGCAGCCGCTTCGTCGCGCATCCATGACACCGTCGCCCGTTTGACCGAACAAGTCAGCGCCACCTTCAAGCGCCGCATGCCGTCCGGCGGCACCATCCACATCGAAGAAATTCAAGACCAGGTCGAACTGGCCCTGATGCGCGCTGGCGAGCAGAAAGTGGCTCGCGACTACGTGATCTACCGTGAATCGCGCAGCCAGGCACGCAAAAGCGCCGCCGTCGATGTCGCCCAGCCGCACCCAAGCATCCGCGTCACCCACCTCGACGGCAGCGTTGCGCCCCTGGACATGGGCCGCCTCAACACCATCGTCACCGAAGCCTGCGAAGGTTTGGCTGAAGTGGACGGCGAGCTGATCCAGAAAGAAACCCTGAAAAACCTCTACGACGGCGTTGCACAAAGCGACGTCAGCACCGCCCTGGTGATGACCGCGCGCACCCTGGTTGAGCGCGAGCCCAACTACAGCTACGTCACCGCGCGCCTGCTGATGGACAACATCCGCGCCGAAGGCCTGGGCTTCCTCGGTGTCGCCACCAGCGCCACCCACCACGAAATGAGCGAGCTGTACGCCAAGGCCCTGCCGGCTTACATCGCCAAAGGTATTGAGTTCGAACTGCTCAACCCGGTACTCGCCACCTTCGACCTGGAAAAACTCGGCCAGGCGATCAACCACGAACGCGACCAGCAGTTCACCTACCTCGGCCTGCAGACCCTCTACGACCGCTACTTCATCCACAAAGACGGCACCCGTTTCGAACTGCCGCAAGTGTTCTTCATGCGCGTGGCCATGGGCCTGGCGATTGAAGAAAAGCAAAAAGAAGAGCGCGCCATCGAGTTCTACAACCTGCTCTCCAGCTTCGACTACATGGCCTCCACGCCGACTCTGTTCAACGCCGGCACCCTGCGCCCGCAACTGTCGTCGTGCTACCTGACCACCGTGCCGGATGACCTGGGCGGCATCTACGACGCCATCCGCGACAACGCCCTGCTGAGCAAATTTGCCGGCGGTCTGGGCAACGACTGGACGCCAGTGCGCGCCCTGGGTGCCTACATCAAAGGCACCAACGGCAAATCGCAAGGCGTGGTGCCGTTCCTCAAAGTGGTCAACGACACCGCTGTTGCAGTTAACCAGGGCGGCAAGCGCAAAGGCGCTGTGTGTGCTTACCTGGAAACCTGGCACATGGACATCGAAGAGTTCATCGAGCTGCGTAAAAACACCGGTGACGACCGTCGCCGCACGCACGACATGAACACCGCCAACTGGATCCCAGACCTGTTCATGAAGCGCGTCTTCGACGACGGCAAGTGGACCCTCTTCAGCCCGTCCGAAGTGCCAGACCTGCACGACCTGACCGGCAAAGCCTTCGAAGAGCGCTACGAGTATTACGAAGCCCTGATCGAGTACGGCAAGATCAAGCTGCACAAGACCATCCAGGCCAAAGACCTGTGGCGCAAAATGCTCTCCATGCTGTTTGAAACCGGCCACCCATGGCTGACCTTCAAAGACCCGTGCAACCTGCGCAGCCCGCAGCAGCACGTAGGCGTGGTGCACAGCTCCAACCTCTGCACCGAGATCACCCTGAACACCAACGCCGATGAAATCGCCGTGTGCAACCTGGGCTCCGTCAACCTGCCGAACCACATCGTCAACGGCAAGCTCGACATCGCCAAGCTGGAAAAGACCATCAAGGTCGCCGTGCGCATGCTCGATAACGTCATCGACATCAACTACTACTCGGTGCCGCAAGCGCGTAACTCCAACTTCAAGCACCGTCCGGTGGGCCTGGGCATAATGGGCTTCCAAGACGCCCTGTACCTGCAGCACATCCCGTACGGTTCGGACGCAGCCATCGAGTTCGCTGACAAGTCCATGGAAGCGGTCAGCTACTACGCCATCCAGGCCTCCTGTGACCTGGCCGACGAGCGCGGCGCGTACTCCACCTTCGACGGTTCGCTGTGGAGCAAAGGCATTCTGCCGCTCGACTCACAGCAGATCCTCATCGAACAGCGCGGCCAGAAGTACATCGACGTTGACCTGACCGAGTCCCTCGACTGGGCTCCAGTGCGCGCCCGTGTGCAGAAAGGCATCCGCAACTCGAACATCATGGCCATCGCACCGACCGCCACCATCGCCAACATCACCGGCGTGTCGCAGTCGATCGAACCGACCTACCAGAACCTCTACGTGAAATCGAACCTCTCGGGCGAATTCACCGTGATCAACCCCTACCTGGTGCGCGACCTCAAAGCACGCGGCCTGTGGGACTCGGTGATGATCAACGACCTGAAGTACTACGACGGTTCCGTGCAGCAGATCGAGCGCATTCCACAAGAGCTGAAAGACCTCTACGCCACCGCGTTTGAAGTCGACACCAAGTGGATCGTCGACGCCGCCAGCCGTCGCCAGAAGTGGATCGACCAGGCGCAGTCGCTGAACCTCTACATCGCCGGTGCATCGGGCAAGAAACTCGACGTGACCTACCGCATGGCTTGGTACCGTGGCCTGAAAACCACCTACTACCTCCGTGCCCTGGCCGCGACCAGCACCGAGAAGTCCACCATCAACACCGGCAAGCTCAACGCCGTGTCCAGTGGTGGCAGCGATGGCCTGAGCGCAGCACCGGCCAAGGCCCCGGAAGTGGAAATGAGCGCAGGCCCAGCTCCAGTACCAAAAGCGTGCGCCATCGACGAACCAGACTGCGAAGCGTGTCAATGAAGCGCGTGGATCTGAGCGGCGCGCGCGTTGTTGCCTGATCGGTCGGCCCCCATCACATACAGTCGCATGCTCAGGGGTTCCAACCGACCAGGCGCCTAGCGCTCACTCGCTCAGCTACACGCTCGAATGTCGAGCAAAAGCAAAAGCCGAAGCACAGTTCTAAAGCAACACACGTTCAGTCCCCTCTCCCACTTGCGGGAGAGGGTTAGGGAGAGGGAAAGCGGCCAACACCGCCCTCCCCACTAATTACTAACACCCCCCCGCCCTACCCGGCGTGGGCTTCAGGGCAACGGCCAGTCATTAGAGCCACCCTGACCAGCGGTACACGTTTCACCCTTGCGCGTACTACGCAACGGAACATAATCAGAACTATCTGTATATCCATACAGGCCGGCAATTTTACCGGCCCGCAAGCAGGAGCCAAGCCATGCTGAGCTGGGATGAATTCGACAAGGAAGACGGCGCAGACGCCGCCGTAGCAAGCAAAGCCACTGCCCAACTGGCAGACATGAACATCGACAAGCTCGACCAAGTCGGCGGTGCCGCCGCCCTTGAAGCCCGCGCCGTAGTCGCCAGCGACAGCGACGCCGTGGCCCGCGCCAAAGCCTCGCTCGACCAACTCGACATCGCCGAAGGCCTGGCCGAGCTGGAAGGCACCGCCGCACGCGTTGCCGTCGACGAAAAACGCATGATCAACTGCCGCGCCGACCTCAACCAGCTCGTACCCTTCAAGTACGACTGGGCCTGGCAGAAGTACCTGGATGGCTGCGCCAACCACTGGATGCCGCAAGAAGTAAACATGAACGCCGACATCGCGTTGTGGAAAAGCACCGACGGCCTGACCGACGACGAGCGCCGCATCGTTATGCGCAACCTCGGCTTCTTCTCCACCGCCGACAGCCTGGTTGCCAACAACCTCGCCCTGGCCGTGTACCGCCTGATCACCAACCCGGAGTGCCGCCAGTACATCCTGCGCCAAACCTTCGAAGAGGCGATCCACACCCACGCCTACCAGTACTGCATCGAATCGCTGGGCATGGACGAAGGCGCAATCTTCAACATGTACCACGAGATCCCATCGGTCGCGAAAAAAGCCAGCTGGGGCCTCAAGTACACCCGCTCGATCTCCGACCCAACCTTCAACACCGGCACGGTTGAGACCGACAAAGAACTGCTGCGCAACCTGATCGCCTACTACTGCGTACTGGAAGGCATCTTCTTCTATTGCGGCTTTACCCAGATCCTCTCCATGGGTCGCCGCAATAAGATGACCGGCGTCGCTGAGCAGTTCCAATACATCCTGCGTGACGAGTCCATGCACTTGAACTTCGGCATCGACGTGATCAACCAGATCAAGATCGAAAACCCGTACCTGTGGGATGCCCAGCTCAAAGACGAAGCCACCCAGATGATTCTGCAAGGCACTCAGCTG
>LNDO01000120.1 GCA_001465025.1 Pseudomonas sp. Ga0074129 | reverse complement strand
TTTAAAGAAGGTTTGGCCCGTGGTTGGAAGACCTATAACGGCTCGCGTCTGGACAACGACCTGACCCTCGAAGCCGATGTGGCCATCGTCGGCAGCGGTGCAGGCGGCGGCACCACGGCGGAAATTCTCAGCGCTGCCGGGTTCAAGGTGCTGCTGATCGAAGAAGGCCCGCTGAAGACCAGCGACGACTTCAAGATGCTCGAAGATCAGGCCTACGCCAGCCTCTATCAGGAAGGCATCGGCCGTATGAGCAAAGACGGTGCAATCACCATCATGCAGGGCCGTGCGGTGGGCGGCACCACCCTGATCAACTGGACCTCCAGCTTCCGCACGCCCGCGCCAACCCTGGAACACTGGGCCAGCGAGCACGGCGTCAAAGGCCACAGCCCGGCGGACATGGCACCTTGGTTCGAGCGCATGGAACAGCGCCTGGGCGTTGCGCCCTGGGCCGTGCCACCGAACGCCAACAACGCGGTCATCAGCCAGGGTTGCGAGAAACTGGGCTACGACTGGCAGGTGATCCCGCGCAACGTGCGCGGTTGCTGGAACCTCGGTTACTGCGGCATGGGCTGCCCGACCAACGCCAAGCAATCCATGCTGGTCACCACCATTCCCGCCACGCTGGATAAAGGCGGCGAACTGCTCTATCTCGCCCGCGCCGCCCGCCTGCTAATCGAAGGCGACAAGGTCACCGGCATCGAATGCCTGGGCATGGACGAGCGCAGCGTCGCGCCCAACGGCCGTACCATCCGGGTCAAGGCCAAGCATTACGTTCTGGCTGGCGGCGGCATCAACACACCGGGGATTCTGCTGCGTTCAAATGCACCCGATCCGCACGAACGCGCCGGTAAACGCACCTACCTGCACCTGGTGAATTTCTCCGCCGCCCTCTTCGAGCAGGTCATCAACCCGTTCTACGGTGCGCCGCAGTCGGTCTACTCCGATCACTTCCAGTGGGATGACGGTGCAGCCGGGCGACTGTCTTACAAACTCGAAGTGCCACCGCTGCAGCCCGCACTGACCTCAACCATGCTCGGCCGCTTCGGCATCGACAACGCCATGCGCATGGAACAACTGCCCAACACCAACGTCATGCTCGCCTTGTTGCGCGATGGTTTCCACCCGGACAGCGCCGAAGGCCGCGTCGAGTTGCGCGGGGACGGCAGCCCGGTGCTCGACTACCAGATGACCGACTACACCTGGGACGGCGTACGCCGGGCTTTCCACACCATGGCGGAAATCCAGTTCGCGGCCGGAGCCAAAGCCGTGCTGCCGCTGCACGCCGACGCCGACTACGTGAAAACCCTGGCCGAGGCGAAGAGCCTGATCGACAACCTCAGCCTGGAGCTGTACCGCACCCGCCTGGGCAGTGCACACGTCATGGGCGGTTGCGCCATGGGTGAAGACCCACGCCAGGCCGTCACCGACAGCCTCGGCCGGCATCATCAGTTGAGCAACCTGTCGATCCACGACGGTTCATTGTTCCCCACCAGCATCGGGGCCAACCCGCAACTGTCGATCTACGGCCTCACCGCCAAGCTGGCGACCCTGCTCGCCGAGCGCCTCCAGTCCGCCTGATAGCCAGGTATTCACGGGCCTTTGAGGGCCCGTGAATGGCGCGTCAGTGTGGCGTACGACTTGGCCATGGGGAAACGCTGCGCTACCATCCGACTCCCCAACGGACCCGCCAGGACGTCACGATGAATCGAGTGTTATACCCAGGCACCTTCGACCCCATCACCAAGGGGCATGGCGATCTGGTCGAGCGTGCCGCACGGTTGTTCGACAGCGTGATCATTGCGGTGGCCGCCAGCCCGAAAAAGAATCCTCTGTTCAGCCTCGAACAGCGCGTTGAACTGGCCCGCGAAGTCACCAAACACCTGCCCAACGTCGAAGTGGTGGGCTTTTCCACCCTGCTCGCGCACTTTGCCAAAGAACAGGGTGCCAATGTGTTTCTGCGCGGCCTGCGCGCCGTGTCTGACTTTGAATA
>LNDO01000119.1 GCA_001465025.1 Pseudomonas sp. Ga0074129 | reverse complement strand
TCGGACCTTCAGGCGTCTCGATCGGGCACACACGGCCGTAATGGGTCGGGTGTACGTCACGGACTTCGAAGCCGGCACGCTCACGGGTCAGACCGCCTGGGCCAAGAGCCGAAACACGGCGCTTGTGGGTGATCTCGGAGAGCGGGTTGTTCTGGTCCATGAACTGCGAGAGCTGGCTCGAACCGAAGAACTCCTTCACCGCCGCCGCAACTGGCTTGGCGTTGATCAGGTCTTGCGGCATCAGGCCTTCGCTTTCAGCCATCGACAGACGCTCTTTGACCGCACGCTCAACACGCACCAGGCCAACGCGGAACTGGTTCTCGGCCATTTCGCCTACGCAGCGAACACGGCGGTTACCCAAGTGGTCGATGTCATCGACGATGCCTTTGCCGTTACGGATGTCGACCAGGGTCTTGAGGACCTCGACGATATCTTCCTTGCTCAGCACGCCAGAACCTTCGATCTCGGTACGACCGATACGACGGTTGAACTTCATGCGGCCAACGGCCGACAGGTCGTAACGCTCGGCGCTGAAGAACAGGTTGTTGAACAGCGTCTCGGCAGCATCCTTGGTTGGCGGCTCGCCAGGACGCATCATCCGGTAGATCTCGACCAGCGCTTCCAACTGATTGGTGGTGCCGTCAATCTTCAGGGTATCGGAGATGAACGGGCCGCAATCGATATCGTTGGTGTACAGCGTTTCGATGCGCACAACCTGAGCCTTAACAACTTTGGCCAAGATTTCGACGTTCAACTCAGTGTTGCACTCAGCGATGATCTCGCCGGTAGAGGGATGCACGATGGCCTTGGCCGAGGTACGACCGATCAGGTAGTCGATCGGCACTTCCAGCTCTTTGATACCGGCTTTGTCCAGCTGGTTGATATGGCGCGCAGTAATCCGGCGGCCTTGCTCAACGATGACCTTGCCCTTGTCATCCTTGATATCAAGAACAGCAATTTCACCGCGCAGACGCTGTGGAACCAGTTCCAAGTTGAGGGACTCGCCCTTAACGTGGAATACGTTGGTTGCATAGAAAGCGTCCAGCACTTCTTCAGTGCTGTAACCCAGCGCACGCAGCAGAACAGAGGCCGGCAGTTTGCGGCGACGGTCGATACGCACGAACACAGCATCCTTAGGGTCGAACTCAAAGTCCAACCAGGAACCGCGATAAGGAATGATGCGCGCCGAGTACAACAATTTACCCGAGCTGTGCGTCTTGCCACGGTCGTGGTCGAAGAACACACCCGGAGAACGGTGCAACTGAGACACGATAACGCGCTCGGTACCGTTGATTACGAAGGTACCGTTCTCAGTCATGAGCGGAATTTCGCCCATGTACACTTCTTGCTCTTTAATGTCCTTGATCGCTTTGTTCGACGATTCTTTGTCGAAAATGATCAGACGGACTTTTACCCGCAGCGGCACGGCGAAGGTTACGCCACGCAGTACGCATTCTTTGACATCAAAAGCCGGCTCGCCCAAGCGATAACCGACATACTCCAGAGCAGCATTGCCGGAATAGCTGATAATCGGGAAAACAGACTTGAAGGCCGCATGCAGGCCAATGTCGCGGAACTGGTCCTTGGTCGCCCCTGCCTGCAGGAATTCGCGATACGAATCCAGCTGGATGGCCAGGATGCTAAAGTCCTTGCGGATACGTTTTTTCTCAGTATATGAGTAAGCCATCAGCGTTCCCCAGCTTGGTCACCTGCTTATTTGGCCCCTCCGACGGGAGTTGCCAGAAACTCTTGCAAACCCTAAGTTTGCACCGCCACCTCGGGCGGGTATTTCACATTCCAGGCCTGCCAATCATTCGCCGACCTAGAACGGAAAAAGGCCGGTGGCAAAAGCCACCAGCCATCAGCCTTTCGCTTAACGCTTGGGCTGTAGACGCAAGGTCGTCGCTTACTTGAGCTCGACTTTAGCGCCAGCTTCTTCCAAAGCAGCTTTGGCTTTGTCAGCTGCGTCTTTAGCAACAGCTTCCAGAACCATGGCAGGAGCGCCGTCAACAACAGCCTTGGCTTCTTTCAGGCCCAGACCGGTCAGTTCACGAACTGCCTTAATTACGTTTACTTTCTTCTCGCCGGCTTCAACCAACATCACGTTGAATTCGGTTTGCTCTTCAACAACAGCGGCAGCAGCAGCTGGACCAGCAGCAGCAACAGCAGCGGTAACGCCGAAGGTTTCTTCCATTGCTTTGATCAGCTCAACAACTTCCAGAACGGTTTTCTGGCCGATTGCTTCGATGATTTGTTCGTTAGTCAGAGACATGACTTTAAATCCTGTATTGGGGTGACAGCCTACGCAGCCATCAAATTAAACATATGATTTTGAAAGTGTTTACGCAGCCTTAGGCAGCGGAAGCTTCTTTCTGGTCGCGAATGGCCGCGAGAGTACGAGCCAGCTTGCTGGTAGCGCCTTGAATCACGCTCATCAGTCGTGCAATAGCTTCGTCGCGAGTTGGCAGCGATGCCAAAACGTCGATCTCGTTTGCTGCGAGGAACTTGCCCTCAAACGCAGCTGCCTTGATCTCGAACTTATCCTGACCCTTGGCGAACTCTTTGAAAATACGAGCAGCAGCGCCCGGATGTTCCTTGGAGAATGCAATCAGGGTCGGGCCTTTGAACACGTCATTGAGGACCGAATACTCGGTGCCCTCAACAGCGCGCTTGAGCAGGGTATTACGCACAACACGCACGTATACGCCAGCTTCGCGGGCCTCTTTACGGAGTCCGGTCATAGCGCCTACTGTCACACCGCGGGCATCAGCCACAACAGCGGACAGGGCAACTTTGGCAGCCTCGTTGACTTCAGCGACGATGGCCTTCTTGTCTTCGAGTTTAATTGCCACGGGTTTAACTCCTGCTTGTTACCGTTTCATCTGCCC
>LNDO01000118.1 GCA_001465025.1 Pseudomonas sp. Ga0074129 | reverse complement strand
AGGATGCCGTGCTGATCACACAGGGCGCGCAGGCGCAGCATGAAGTCTTTCGGCGCGACGTAGAAACCGCCTTCGCCTTGCACCGGCTCGATGATGATCGCGGCAATATCGCGCGGCTCAGCATCGTTTTTGAAGATGCGCTCGATGCTGGCGATGGCGTCATCGGTGCTCACACCATGCAGTTCGCACGGGAACTGCGCACGGAAGATGCCACCGGGCATCAGGCCCATGCCGGCCGAATACGGCACCACTTTGCCGGTCAGGCCCAGGGTCATCATGGTGCGGCCGTGGTAACCGCCAGTGAAGGCGATCACGCCAGCGCGGCCGGTGGCGGCACGAGCGATTTTGATCGAGTTCTCCACCGCTTCGGAGCCGGTGGTGACCAGCAGGGTTTTCTTGGTGAAATCACCCGGCACGCGCGCGTTGATCTTCTCGCACAGCTCAACATACGGCTCGTACGCCAGCACTTGGAAGCAGGTGTGGGTTAGCTTGGTCAGTTGCTCTTGCACCGCGGCCACCACTTTCGGGTGCAGGTGGCCGGTGTTGAGCACCGCGATGCCGCCAGCAAAGTCGATAAACTCGCGGCCTTCAACGTCGGTCACCGTGGCGTTCTTTGCCGACTCGGCGAAGATCTGGTGGATCTGGCCCACGCCGCGTGGAACGGCAGCGGTGCGGCGTTGCATCAAAGATTCGTTGGTCTTGCTCATAAAGTCCTCATTCGCCGCTCATCGGTCGGCGTAGTTCAAGGATAAAAGGCAACCGGGCGAAGAGTGCGGTCAGCATTCGATGATCGACTACCGCGCCCTGCGGGTTGCTCAGGTTCATTTTCGCTGTTGCAAACCCAGGTGACCGGCTCGTTGGTTGAACCTGGGGTGTTTAATTTCCTAACGGCTCCACCGTTCGAGAGCTTCGGGGCTAAGGCCAGACAAGGCGGCCGGGGTTGGAAAAAGCGGAGTTGGCTGTTGCCAATGAGCATTTTTCCGACCCCGGCCAACGCCGTATGGCCGACGACCCGGAGGTCGATACCCTTACACGCCCAGGCAGAGGTATTTGATCTCCAGGTACTCATCCAGACCGTACTTGGAGCCTTCGCGACCCAGCCCGGACGATTTCATCCCGCCAAACGGTGCGACTTCGGTCGAAATCACCCCGGTGTTGATGCCGACCATGCCGTACTCCAGCGCCTCGGCCACGCGGAATACGCGGCTTAGGTCGCGGGCATAGAAGTAGGCGGCCAAGCCAAACTCGGTGTCGTTGGCCTGGCGAATCACTTCGGCTTCGTCGTTAAAGCGAAACAGCGGCGCCAGCGGGCCGAAGGTTTCTTCGCGGGCCACGGCCATCTCGGCGGTCACGCCGGTGACAATGGTGGGTTCAAAGAAGTTACCGCCCAAACTACTGCCGCCACCCAGCAGGGTCGCGCCTTTATCCAGGGCGTCTTGCAGATGACGTTGCACCTTGGCCACCGCCTCGGGATTGATCAGCGGCCCGGTGGTGATGCCCTCAAGCATGCCGTTACCGACCTTGAGTTTGGCCACTGCGGCTTGCAGCTTGGCCGCGAAGGCGTCATACACGCCGTCCTGAATGTACAGGCGGTTGGCGCACACGCAGGTCTGCCCGGCGTTACGGAATTTAGAAATAATCGCCCCTTCCACCGCCGCATCCAGATCGGCGTCGTCGAAGACGATAAACGGCGCGTTGCCGCCCAGTTCCAGCGAGAGCTTTTTCAGGCTCGGCGCGCACTGCTGCATCAGTTTGATGCCGACACCGGTGGAGCCGGTAAAGCTCATCTTGCGCACGATGGGGTTGTCGCACAGCTCACCGCCCACCTCACGGCTGGCGTCCACATCGGCCGGGATCACACTGAGCAAACCTGCGGGGATGCCAGCGCGCTCGGCCAGTACAGCCAGCGCCAACGCCGAGAACGGGGTTTGCGGCGCAGGTTTGAGCACCATGGCGCAACCCGCTGCCAGAGCAGGACCAGCCTTGCGGGTGATCATCGCGCTGGGGAAGTTCCACGGCGTAATAGCGGCAGTCACACCCACCGGTTCTTTTTGCACCAGGATGCGCTTGTCGCCCGCGTGGGCCGGAATCACATCGCCATAGGCGCGCTTGGCTTCCTCGGCGAACCATTCAATAAAGGAAGCGGCATAGGCGATCTCGCCACGGGCTTCGGTCAGGGGTTTGCCTTGCTCGGCGGTCATGATCCGCGCCAGGTCTTCCTGGTTAGCCATGATCAGGTTGAACCACTGGCGCAGACGGTTCGCCCGCTCTTTGGCCGTCAGGGCGCGCCAGGCTGGCTGCGCGGTTTGTGCGGCCTCGATGGCGCGGCGGGTTTCGGCGCAGCCCATATTCGGCACGCTGCCGATCAGCTCGCCATTGGCCGGGTTGAGTATTTCAGTGCGCGCACCGCTGTCGGCCTCGCACCAATGGCCATTCACATAGGCCTGCTGGCGCAGCAGGCTGGGGTCATTCAATTGCAGGCTCATGGGGTTCTCTTGTTCTGGGTGGATCAGGACGGTTGCTGGGTGCGCAGTTTCTCGCTACGGCCACGCAGCCATTCCAAGGTCAGCAGCAGCAGGATGGAGAAACCGATCAGCAAGGTCGCCGCAGCGGCAATGGTCGGCGACAGGTTCTCGCGAATACCACTGAACATCTGCCGTGGCAGGGTGGTTTGCTCGGGGCCGGCGAGGAACAGGGTCACCACCACTTCATCGAAGGAAGTGGCGAAGGCAAACAGCGCCCCGCTGATCACCCCGGGTGCGATCAATGGCAGCGTTACCCGGCGAAACGCAGTCAGCGGCGAAGCACCGAGGCTGGCGGCCGCACGCACCAGGTTGTAGTTAAAACCTTGCAGGGTGGCCGACACGGTGATGATGACGAACGGCACACCGAGCACCGCATGCACCACAATCAGCGACAGGTAGCTGTTACCCAGACCCAGTGGTGCGAAAAACAGGTAGCTGGCCACACCGACAATCACCACCGGCACCACCATGGGCGAAATCAGCAGGCTCATCACCAGCGCTTTGCCGCGAAACTCGCCGCGGGTCAGGCCGATGGCCGCCAGCGTACCGAACACCATCGCCAGCACCGTGGCAGCCGGGGCGATGATCAAGCTATTTTTCAGCGAGCGCATCCACTCGGCAGAGGTGAAAAAGTCTTCATACCAACGCAGGGAAAACCCTTGCAGCGGGTACACCAGAAAGCTGCCAGAGTTAAACGACAGCGGAATAATCACCAGCACCGGCAGAATCAGAAAAAGCAGCACCAGCGCGCAGAGGGTGCGCAGGCTGTAATGCCAGATGCGTTCGATGGGCGACATGTAGGGGCTGAGCATAACTGTGACTCCATTTGGCTTTAGCTGCCCTCTCCCACTTGTGGGAGAGGGGCTGGGGGAGAGGGTTTGGTGAACAGCCGCCCTCTCCCGCCCTTCGGGCACCCTCTCCCGCAAGCTGGAGAGGGGCATCAGATGCCTGCTGCGCAGGGTGTTTTTTAGGCCAGGCGCAACTTGCTGGCACCGACCAGCCAGCTGTACACCACGTACAGCACCAGCGTGGCCGCCAGCAGCAAGCCGCCCAGAGCGGTGGCCATGCCCCAGTTGATCGAGCTGTTGGTGTAGAAGGCGACGAAGTAGCTGATCATCTGATCGTTCGGGCTGCCCAGCAGCGCCGGGGTGATGTAGTAGCCAATCGACAGAATGAACACCAGCAGGCAGCCAGCGCCAACACCGGCCAGGGTCTGCGGGAAGTACACGCGCCAGAAACTGGCGAACGGGTGGCAGCCCAGCGACACCGCCGCACGCATGTAGGTGGGCGAGATACCCTTCATCACGCTGTAAATCGGCAAAATCATAAACGGCAGCATGATGTGCACCATGGCGATGTAGACGCCGCTGCGGTTGAACACCAACTGCATGGGTTCATCGATGATGCCGACCGACATCAGCGCACTGTTGATCAACCCGCCCGATTGCAGCAGTACGATCCACGCCGCGACCCGCACCAGAATCGAGGTCCAGAACGGCAGCAGCACCAAAATCATCAACAGGTTGCTTTGCCGGGTCGGCAGCGTCGCCAACAGGTAGGCCAGCGGATAGGCCAGCACCAGGCAGATGGCGGTAATCACCAGGCTCATCCAAAAGGTGCGGGTGAAGATATCCAGGTAGATGGACTGATCCGGGGTAGCACTGGCCAGCTCGCCCAAATCGTCAATTCGATGATCCAGCGCCGCCAACAAGTAATAAGGCGTCAGGCTGCTGGTGTTGCGACGTATAACCTGCCAATAAGCCGGGTCGCCCCAGCGTTCGTCCAATGTTTCGAGCGCGGCTTTGTAAGAGTCAGGTTCAGCCGCAAACGGCAGCTTGCGTGCGGTGCTGTTGATCAGGCTGCGGTAGCCGGCCAGCTCCATGTTCAGGCGTTTGGACAGATCACCCAAGGTGCGCTGCTGGCGGGCCTCAACAATATCGAGGGCCATGGCTCGGTAAACCGTTTCATCGGGCAAACCGCGACCGTCCCACGCCTCAATCGCCACCACGGTTTGCGGCAAAGTGCTGACCACCTCGGGGTTGTCCACACTGCGCCACAACAGCGCCACGATGGGCACGATAAAGGTCAGCAACAGGAAGATCACCAGCGGCAGAATCAACGCCTTGGACTTCAGACGGTTGAAGCGCTCGGCGCGCGCCAGCTTCTGTTTTAGGCTGGGGCCGGCCCCTTGCAAATCGGTATCGGTGGCGGACAGGACACTGGCCATGAACAACTCCGCAAACAGGTGTCGCCCGCAGGCGACGTAGAATTCAGTTCGCCAGGCCGGTTATAGCGCCGGACCTGGCGTGAGGTCACACAGACTTAGTTACGCGCGGCCCAAGCATTGAAGCGCTGCTCCAGTTGCTCGCCGTAGTCAGCCCAGAACACCACATCGATGGCCACTTGGTCCTTGATGTTGTCCGGGGTGGTTGGCATCACGGTCAGACGCTCAGGGGCCAGCAACTCGATGGCTTGCTTGTTGGCTGGGCCGTAGGCGATGTTCTCGGAGAAGACTTTCTGCGCTTCAGGCTGTACCGAGAAGGCGATGAATTCCTTAGCCAATTCCTGGTTCTTCGCCCCACGTGGGATGGCCCACGAGTCGAAGTCATAGATGCCGCCCGTCCATACCACTTGCAGGTTGCTCTCCGCTTGCACGGCGGCGATGCGACCGTTGTAGGCCGAACTCATCACCACGTCGCCCGAGACCAAATACTGCGGTGGCTGCGCGCCGGCTTCCCACCACTGGATATGCGGCTTGAGTTCATCAAGCTTGCGGAAGGCACGGTCAACCCCATCACGGGTGGCCAGCACGCTGTACACATCAGTCGGGGCAACGCCGTCTGCCATCAAGGCAAATTCCAAGGTGTATTTGGCACCTTTGCGCAGGCCGCGTTTGCCGGGGAACTGCTTAACGTCCCAGAAATCCGCCCAGCCGGTAGGGGCTTTGGCCAGTTTGTCGGCGTTGTAAGCGAGTACCGTGGACCATACAAAGAAGCCCACGCCGCACGGCTGAATCGCGCCTTTGACGAAGTTGCTCTGGTCGCCGAACTGGGCCGGATCGAGGGTCTCGAACAGGCCTTCATCACAGCCGCGAGCCAGTTCCGGCGACTCCACTTCCACCAGGTTCCAGCTCACGCTGTTGGTGTCGACCATGGCTTTGATGCGGGCCATTTCGCCGTTGTATTCACCGGCCAGAATCTTATTGCCAGTGGCCTTTTCAAAGGGCTCATAGAACGCTTTGGCCTGCGCATCCTTGCTTGCGCCACCGAACGAGATGGCGGTCAGGTCCACCGCCAGTGCCGGCATCGCACAGGCTACGCCGGCGGCCAGGGCCGCGAGCTTCAGGGATTTCATCATTGTTGTTAGCTCCTCTGTGTCACATGGGTCGGTTTTATGTTCAGTCAGTCGGGCTGCAGCGGGTCGAGCGCGCGGGCATGCTCGACGTGCCAGCCCAGCGGCACCAGGTCACCCACAGCGAGGCTGGCATCCAGTTCAGCGACGGGCTGCTTGATGTAAAAATCATCTTTGCCGCAGACCTCCATGCGGATGCGCACGTGGTCGCCCAGGTAGATGAACTCCGCCACACGGCCAGAGAAGCGGTTGCGGCAGGCATCACTGTGGCCGTTGAGGCGCACGCGCTCGGGCCGAATCGACAAGGTCACCGGTTCACCCACGGCACCAACGTTGACCGCCAGCGCTTCAACCTGCTCACCACGGGCCAGGCCAATCACACAACGCTCGCCGTCGCGGCTGAGCAACTGGCCGCTGATGCGGTTGTTCTCGCCGATAAAGTTGGCAACGAAGGTGTTGCTCGGGTGTTCGTACAGCGTGCGTGGATCGGCGATCTGCTGGATCTCGCCCTGATGAAACACCGCCACGCGATCCGACATGGTCAGCGCTTCGCCCTGATCATGGGTGACGTAGACCACGGTCACGCCCAGACGCTGATGCAGGTGCTTGATTTCCATCTGCATGTGCTCACGCAGTTGTTTGTCCAACGCGCCGAGGGGTTCATCCATCAGCACCAGTTGTGGTTCGAACACCAGCGCACGGGCCAAGGCCACGCGCTGCTGCTGGCCACCCGAAAGCTGACCGGGATAACGATTGCGGAAGCTGTCGAGCTGCACCATGGACAGCGCCTTTTTCACCCGTTCGGCGCTGTCGGTACGCGACATGCCGCGCACACTCAGGGGGAAGGCAAGGTTCTCGGCCACGGTCATGTGCGGGAACAGCGCGTAGTTCTGGAACACCATACCGATGTCGCGCTTGTGCGGCGGCAGGCGATTGAGGGAACGGCCGTCGAGCAGAATCTCACCGGCGGTGGGCGTTTCGAAGCCGGCCAGCATCATCAGGCTGGTGGTTTTACCCGAACCGGACGGCCCCAGCAGGGTGAGAAACTCGCCCTTGCGGATATCCAGATTGAGATCTTTGACGATCAGGTTTTCGCCGTCGTAGCTCTTCTGCACACCACGAAAGCTAACCAATACATCGTTTGCCTGAGACCCGCTCATCGCCACACCCTTGTTGTTGTCTGCACGCTGATGGCACAAGACTAGGGGGGTTAAAGCAGCGGCATAATCGGGCTGGATGACAACTTGATGTCAGGCGAAAGGAGAACCCTGCGTAGGGATTGCCCTACAAAAAACGACACACCAAAAATCGCACAGAGACAGGGCGCAAGCCACACCGGGCGGGCCACGCAGCCTTTGCTGCGGCATCAAAAAGGAGGCGCAAAGCACCGTTTTAGAGCAGCTTGTGCTCCATGGCGTAGCGCACCAGATCAGCCACCGAATGCAGACCCAGCTTCTGCATCAAACGCGCTTTGTGGGTACTGACGGTTTTATTGCTGACCGCCAGGTGCAGGGCAATGTCGTTAACCCCCTCTCCGCGCACCAAGCGTTCAAGCACAGAAAATTCGCGCTCGGACAATTGCGCATGCGGTGGGCGCGAATCCGTAAGCCCCACCTCAAAGACCATGCGGTCGGCCAAATCAGGGTCAATGTAACGGCCACCACTGGCCACCTTGCGAATGGCAGCAATCAACAATGCCGGATCGCTGTCCTTGGTGGCGTAACCGGCTGCACCGATCTTCAGTGCGCGCGCGGCCATCTGCGCTTCATCGTGCATGGACAGCACCAGAATCGCCGGCGGGCGCAGCAGCGCGCGGATACGTGGAATGGCTTCCAGGCCGTTGACGCCGGGCATGGAAATATCCAGCAGCACCACATCGCACTCCACCTTGCGCAGGGTCTCCAGCAATTGCTCGCCATTGCTCGCCTCACCCACCACTTCAAGGTCGCGCGCCATGCCGATCAACTGCTTGATCCCTTCACGCACGATGGCGTGGTCTTCTGCCACTAATACCCGAATCACGTCAGCGCCTCCTCATCCAATGCCACATGCGCGAGCAGCGTAGTGCCCTCGCCCGGCTGACTGTCAATCTGTAAACGCCCGCCGAGCATAAATACCCGTTCCTGCATGCCGACCAAACCGAACGACTGTCCAGCCTTGCGCGACTCAGGCACAAAACCTTTGCCGTCATCGATCACACACAGGCACAGCTCGCCGTTCTCGACGCGCAAGTAAACCTGCACGCTGTGCGCACCGGCATGGCGCATCACGTTGGTCAGTGATTCCTGCAGAATGCGGAACAGGCCAATGGCCTTGGCATCGCTGAGGGGCGGCAGGTTATCGGGTACTTCCACCAGGCAAGGGATCTGGGTGCGCGACTCAAAGCGGCGCACCTGCCATTCAATGGCCGAGGCAATCCCGGCATCCAGAATCGGCGGGCGCAGCGCCGTGGCCACATCACGCACCAGTTGGAATAACTGCGCAATCAAGCGCTTCATGCTTTGCAGACGTTCATCCAGCCCTTCGACCTGACCAGCAAAGGCCAGCTCGCACATGGCGGTTTCCAGCTTGAGCACGGTCAGCACCTGCCCCAACTCGTCGTGCACTTCGCGGGCAATGCGGGCCTTTTCTTCTTCGCGGACACTTTCCAGGTGAGCGGCCAATTCACGTAAGCGGGCGCGGGAGTCGGCCAGGGCCAGTTCGACTTGTTTGTTTTCCGTGATGTCCCAGACGATGCCATCCCACACCACCCGCCCCTCGCCCAAACTGCGCGCCGTGGCTTTGATGTCCGCCCAACGCAGCTCGCCGTCACGGGTGAGGATGCGGCCCTGCCATTGCCAGTCGCAGTCGCCCGCTAGCGCCGCATCCTGCGTTTGGTGATAGCTGGCTTGGTCATCAGGGTGTACCAGACTGCGAATGCCACGGTCTTCACGCTGCAACTCGGCTGCCGGGTAGCCCACTAATTCCAGACTGGCTTCGCTGATGTAGGCAAACTCCACCGACTGCTCGGCACGCGCTCGCTCCAAACGAAACACCAGCCCCGGCACGTTGCCAGCGATGCCCTTCAAACGCGCTTCGCTTTCCTGCAAGGCGGCCTGCGCACGGCGGCGCTCGGTGACATCGGTGATAAACACCACCAGGTATTCCGACTGGTCAAAACGTAAAAAGCTCAGTGACACATCCACTGGCAAGCGGCTGCCATCGGCCCGCTGGCAGTCGATTTCAAATCGGGGCAGTGACTCAAGGCTGCCGCGCGCCTGACGCCACAAGCTCAGCCAACGGTCCATGCTCAGGGCGGGCTCCAACTGCACCAGCGGCAAGTCCACCAATGCGCCGCCCGCGTACCCCAGCATGCGTTCGGCGGCCAGGTTGGCATAGCGCACATGGCTGTCCCAATTGACCCAGAGAATGCCCACGGTGCTGTTATCAATCGAGAACTGGCTAAGGCGCAGCGCTTGCTCGGCCGCTTCGCGCTGGCTGAGCACGGCACGTGCATCCAACAGCTGACGCTCCAGACTGCGACGCTGCTGCAACAGGTGCCGGGTGATCGCCGCCGCCGTCAGCAGGATGATCCCCAAAAACAGGCTAAAGCCTTTCCAGAAGGCCAGCGGGTTACCCAGCTGACGCGTCGTGAGCGGGAACCAGCGCGCCTGCAATTGCTCAAGCTCGCCACCGGGCAGCGCCTGCAACGTGCGCTGGACGATGTCGGCAAGCATCGGCGCGTCGCGACGGCTGGCGATGCGCAGCAACTGCGGCAGGCCAATGTCACCGACAATGCTCAGCCCGGCGAACTGGGTTTCACGCAGCAACAGGCTCAAGCGTGCCTCATCCACCACCGCGTAACTGACCTCTTGGCGCAGCAGCATATCCAGTGCCGCACGCTCATTGGCCACCGGCTGCAATTGCACGTTGCTGTGCGTCACGCGCAGGTATTCCTGCACCGCACTGGGGGCGCGCACCGCAACCTTTTCATCGCGCCCCACACGGTCAAGGTCAACCGCACTATTACCGCGCCGCTCTCCCACCACCAGATGCGGCACGCGCAAATAGGGGTCAGAAAAGCGCCAGCGGCGCAGGCCTTGCGGGGTTTGCTGCAGGCCGGGGGCTAGGTCAACTTCGCCACGTTGCAGGGCTGCCTCCAGTGCATCTTGATCGGCAAAGCGCAGCCACTGACCTTGCACGCCCATGCCCCGCAGCAAGCGATCCATCAATTCCACATTGGCCCCGGATAGGCGCTGCTGGCGACGATCAAACTGCGCCCAGGGTGCCTGCATCACCACACCCACACGCAAGGTGTTATGCGCGTCCAGCCACTCGCGCTGCTCGGCCGTAAACGCCGGACGCAATGGCAGCACCGTGCTCTCGGCGGCGCTCAGCAGCGCCGGCCAGAGTAAAAGAACAATCAAGAGGCGCATCAACGCAACCACACTCCATTGAGGTGAACGACCGGGGTAACGGTCGGCGACCCTTACCTTACTCCAGTCCTGTAGGGCTTAGAGCTATTCGGCCCTGACAAAGACACGCCCAGGTATTAGGCTTCAGTAGCCTGTTTCCATGAGGAATGCCCGATGCGCAGTTTTATCCCCACCCGGCCCACCACACTGAGCGTGCTGCTGGCATTGCTTCTGGCGCAGCCTCTTCAGGCTGAAGAAAGCGACAGTGCGAGCACTGAAACAAGCCCAGAAGCCGTCGTGGAAACACCCCGCGCACCTCTACCCGAACGCAGCGAAGTGGACGCCAGCGCCCTGCAACAGCGCCTGGCGCCAAAGGAGCAGCAACAACTGCAGGCCGCTGATGAGGAATTTCTGAGCCTCTGGCTACCGGCCAATGTCGCCACCCCCAGCGGCGCGGTGATCATTCTGCCCGGTGACGATGAAAGCGCCGACTGGCCGCAAAGTGTTGGCCCACTGCGACGCAAACTACCCGATGCTGGCTGGCACAGCCTTAGCCTGACCCTGCCGGATCCTGCCAGCGACGCACCCACCATGCGCCGTACCGTCGAACCGGCTGCCGTTAGTGACGACGCGACAACAGATGAACAAACAACCGCCAGCGACGAGGCCACTGCAGCCGACGCACCCGCAGAGGTGGCCGCGATTGACGCACCAGAACCGCCGGTGGAGCAAACGCCCGAAGAGCGACAAAAAGCCCACGCTGAGCGCGTGATGGCGCGCATTGATGCCGCCATCGCCTTTGCTCAGCAGCAAAAAGCCGGCACACTCGTCCTGCTCGGCCATGGCAGCGGTGCTTACTGGGCAGTGCGCTACCTAGCCGAACGTAAACCCGAGGGCATCAGCAACCTGCTATTGGTCGCCGCACAACTGCCCAAAGGCTTCGGGCCAGGCCTGGAAGAGTTAGTGCCGCAGTTGCAACTGGCCACCGGCGACTTTTATTACAAAGACCTGCCCGCCGATCGCCAAGCAGCACTCAAACGCTCTCAGGCCAGCAAGCGGCAAAAACACCCGGCCTACATTCAAGTGGCCATGAAAGCCCTACCGGGCAACCGTGAAGCCGAGCAGGAACAGCTCTACCGGCGCATAAAAGGCTGGCTCAGCCTGAAGGTTGAGGCCAAGTAAACCGAGGCCGCCGCAATGCCGGTTAACCGGGGTGTTTAGCGAAAACCGTGGCGTTGGCGAATCAAGTCATAGGCTTGATGCAACTCGCGGGTGTGCTCAGTCGCCTCACGCACGCTCTCAGGTGTGGCGCCACTGCCGGCCAGTTTGTCGGGGTGATGACGACTGAGTAAGCGCCGGTAAGCCTGCTTGATCTGCGCGGGTTCGGCATCAGCCGTCACATTCAACAGGTTCAGCGCTCGTTGATAGGCATTGCTGGCGGTGGACACCAACGGACCGCGCGGCGGCGCATAGGCGTCACTGAACTGCGCCTGCGCGGCCGTGGAAACGCCCAACCATTTGCCCCAGAGGTTCAGCAGTTCACGCTCCGCTGCATCCACCTGCCCGTCCACCCAAGCCATACGCCAGCAGGCGCGCAGCAACATCTCGGCACGCGCCTGCTGGCGCTGCAAAGGCCCGCGCAAACTGTCTCGCCCGGTCTTGCCACGGGCAAACGCGGCAATCGCCTGGCGCTGCTCTTCAGCTTTTAAACCCAGGCGCTGCATTTCCGAACGTGCTTGCTGAATGTGCGCGGGCAGCACCCGACCACCACTTTTGGCCAAGCGCCCGAGCAACACAAACAGCAGCCATTCATCACGCTGCGCAGCACCGGGAAGCAGCCGTTCACGTAGCGCGGCCCAAGACTGCAGACGCAAACGCCGGTCCAGCACCTGCCCAAGCAAGCCACCGAGCAGCGCCCCGGGGATGCTCGCCACGGCCAGCCCAATAACAGCACCGAGCAGGGTTGCAGGCCAAATCATGCTAAACCCGCGCCTTAAGTAACCGCTCGACTTCAGCCAAGCGCTCGTGGGTGCCCACATCGACCCAGCACCCGGCAAACTGCTCACCCGACACCAGCCCCTCAGCCATTGCCGCACGCAGCAAAGGTGCGAGTTTGAAAGCACCTGGCTGGCAATCAGCAAACAAAGCGGGCGACAAGACGGCCATGCCACTGTAAGTCAGATTTTCCTGCCCCGGCTGAGCATCAGTGACCTGCCCCGCGCGCAGGCAAAAATCACCCGCGACGTGATGGCCGGGGTTATCGACCAGCACCAGATGCGCCAAGCCAGTCAGCCGCCGGCGCAGTTCGGCGAAGGGGTAATCGGTAAAAATATCGCCATTGACCAGCACAAACGGCTGATCGCCCAGCAACGGCAGCGCCTGGAAAATCCCGCCCCCGGTTTCCAACGGTTCACCCTCTGCCGAATAGGCAATACGCACACCAAAGCGCGCGCCATCGCCCAGATAGTCCTCGACCTGTTGCCCCAACCAGGCGTGGTTGATCACCAGTTCGGTAAACCCGGCGGCCGCCAAAGCGCGCACGTGATACTCGATCAACGGTACGCCCGCCGCGCGCACCAGAGGCTTAGGCGTGTGCAAGGTCAAAGGCCGCAGACGCTCGCCCTTACCGGCCGCGAGGATCATCGCCTTCATGGCTGAGCCTGCGACAGGCTGGCCAACAGCTCGCCCAGCTCAACCAACTCGGGACGACGTGCAATCACCGCCTCTATATAAGAGAAGAAGCGCGGCACATCCCCTAAATATTTGGGTTTGCCGTCGCGGTGACAAATACGCGCGAAGATGCCGATCACCTTGAGGTGGCGCTGCACACCCATCAGGTCGCTGGCACGCAGAAAGTCTTCGCACTCGGCCTGCACCGGCACACCCGCCGCGCGCGCTTGCTGCCAGTACTGCTCCAGCCAGCCTCGCACACGCGCATCAGGCCAGCTGAGGAACGCATCTTTGAACAAGCAGGTGATGTCATAAGTCACCGGCCCATACACCGCATCCTGAAAATCCAGCACGCCAGGATTCGGCTCACTGAGCATCAGGTTGCGCGGCATGAAGTCGCGATGCACCAGCACCTTGGGCTGCGCCAGGGCGCTGTCGATGAGCAACTGACTGACGCGCTGCCACTGCGCCTGCTGTTGCTCGTTGAGTTCAATCTGCAGGTGACGCTGGACGTACCACTCAGGGAAGAGCTGCAACTCACGACGCAGCAAGGTGTCATCGTAGCTGGACAACGGCGTGGTCGGCGGCAATTGCTGAAAAGCCAGAAGTGCCTGCATGGCGTCGACAAATAAGGCGTCGGCATTCTCTGCATTGATCACATCGAGATAGGTCTGCCGACCTAAATCGTTAAGCAGTAAAAAGCCGTGTTCAAGGTCGGCGGCAAGAATCTGCGGCACGTTGAGGCGTGCTTCAGCCAGCAGATGCGCGACCTTCACGAAAGGCCGGCAGTCTTCTTGCGGCGGCGGTGCGTCCATCACAATCAAGCTGCGCCCAGCGCCCTGCCAGCGAAAATAGCGGCGAAAACTGGCGTCACTGCTGGCTGAGGTCAGCGTGGCGGCGGGTACAGCGCCCCACCCTTGCTCGGCAAACAGCTCGGGGAGTTGCTGATCAAGCCAGTTTTCGAGGAGTTTCAGGCGTACATCTTCATCAGGCATTACAAGGTCTCCGACGGCGCTAGCCGTTGCGCGGGTCATGCTTTATTATCCAGCATCTTTTCAAGCCCATCGAGAGGCGTGCGGCCTCAGGGCCAATGGCGCGCAGGAAGCCCGGAAAAAATAAGATGGCAGTAAAATACCCCGCGTTTCGTAAAAAATTCCCTCTATTGGTCTCGGGCAGCCTTCTGGCGCTACAACCTCTAGCCGTTCCTTTTGCTATCGCTGCCGAACAGTACGACTGCCAGGTTTCCGCCACCGGCGGCTGGGCATGCGCCCCGAAAGCCAGCAATGCTGCACTGCCCGCCCGGCCGGTTCAACGTGATTCGCTGGTTGCCGGTAAAACGGCTGACAGCGCAGACACAACCGCGCAGGGCAAAGATGCGCAAGTAACCAGCGTAACGCAAAGCCGTGGCAAAGCCTTGGCCTCGCGCAGCGCTGATTACAGCCATCTGGACTGGGTCCCGCGTGAAAACCTCACTGCGGCCCAACTGGCTGAAGCCGGCCCTTACTGCGCCGGTGCGTATGTAGAGCCAAATCGCCCTGGCATGGCCGACACCACGCCGATGAGCGAAGCACCGATGTTTGTATCGGCCAAAGCTTCGCGCTATCAGCAGGAAGAGCAAATCGCCACGCTGGCCGGTGATGTCGTGCTGCGACAAGCCGGCCTGCAGGTCGAGGCCAACGAAGCCAACCTGCTACAAGCTGAAAACCGTGGTGAGCTGGTCGGCAATGTGCGCCTACGCGACCAAGGCATGCTGGTGGTAGGCGACCGCGCCGAGCTGCAACTGGACAGCGGTGAAGCCAAGATCGCAAACGCCGAGTATGTGCTGCACAAGAGCCATACTCGCGGCAGCGCGCTTTACGCCAAACGTGAAGAAAGCGCGATCATCCGCCTCAAAGACGGTACCTACACAAGCTGTGAGCCAGGCAGCAACACTTGGCACCTGAAAGGCAATAACGTCACGCTGAACCCAGCCACCGGTTTTGGTACAGCCACCAACGTGACCTTACGGGTGAAGAATATTCCGGTGTTCTACACACCCTATATCTACTTCCCGATTGATGACCGTCGCCAGTCCGGCTTCCTGCCGCCAAGCATTGGCAGCTCAAGTGATAGCGGCCTGACCCTGCAAACGCCTTATTACTTCAACCTGGCGCCTAACTACGATGCCACGTTGTACCCAACCTATATGGCGGATCGCGGCTTGTTGATGGAAGGCGAATTGCGCTACCTCACCAAGAACAGCGAAGGCCAGGTGGGCGGCGCGTTCCTGCAAGACAGCAATGACGACCGCAAACTGCAGTCGGAGTACGAAGATCAGCGCTGGATGTACAGCTGGCAGCACAAGACTGGCCTGACCTCGCGCTTGCTGGCCGAAGTCGACTACACCGACATTAGCGACCCGTATTACTTCCAGGACCTGAACACAGACCTGGGCATCGACTCCACCAGCTACGTTAACCAGCGCGGCACGCTCACTTACCGTGGCGAGAGCTACACCGCACGCCTCAACGCGCACGCCTACGAATTGGCCAATATCACTGACATCACACCCTACAACCGCCTGCCGCAGCTGACATTGGACGGCACACTGCCATTCGAACCAGCCGGGCTGAACGTAACCTACGGCGCTGAATATGTGCACTTCGACCGCAGCCTGCGCAAAGGCAACTTCGTTAATGAAGACGGTGTCGTTGAACAGCCCTGGTACGACGCTCAACTACAAGGCCTTGCGCGCGCCAACGGCGAACGCCTGCATGTCGAGCCCGGTGTTAGCTTGCCGCTGGATTGGAGCTGGGGCTATATCAAGCCGCAGGTCAAATTCCTGCAAACTAACTATGACCTGAGCCTGGACCAGCAAGGTAAAAACACACTGTTGGCCGAGCAGCAGTACAAAAGCAGCCAAAGCCGTGGCGTTGGCATGTTCAGCTTGGACAGCGGCCTCTACTTCGACCGCAACACGGAGTGGTTCGGCAAGCCTTACCGCCAGACTCTAGAGCCGCGCCTGTTCTATCTGTATGTACCCGAAGAAGATCAAACCGATATTCCGGTGTTCGATACGGGTGAAAGCACCTTCAGCTACTCATCGCTGTGGCGTGAAAACCGCTTCTCCGGCAAAGACCGCATTGGTGACGAGAACAAACTGTCGCTGGGCGTCACCAATCGCTGGATCGAACCCAATGGCTTTGAGCGTCAGCGCTTCAGCATTGGTCAGGCGGTTTACTTTAAAGATCGCAAAGTGACAATGCCGGACACATTTAGCGGGCTTCCGAACACATCACCGTTGAGTGAGCGAGGTGATTACACATCCAACGTTTCGCCTTACGCACTCGAATACCTGTATCGCTTCAACCGCGACTGGCGCGTCTCGTCCGATTTCAACTGGGATCCGGACAGCGGCAGCACGCGCTCAGGCAGCGCCATGCTTCACTACCAGCCAGAAGACAACCCGAACAAGGTGGTTAACGCTGGTTATCGCTACCGCAACGACACCGTGCGCTATGACCAGGCGAGCGGCAACTGGGTAGTAGGCGGCGATTACGGCACACCGGGCACCGAGAACTTCATCGAGGACTATTACAAGATCAGCCAACATGACTTCTCCGTCATCTGGCCAATCGTTCCGCAGTGGAGTGTGATTTCCCGCTGGCAGTATGACTATGGCCGCGACCGCACGCTGGAAGCCTTCGCCGGCTTCGAATACGACAGTTGCTGCTGGAAGCTGCGCGTAATCAATCGTTACTGGATCGACTATGACGAAGTCAGCCTCAACCCGTCGCTGAACGATCAGGCTGACCGCGGTATTTTCCTGCAGATCGTTCTCAAAGGTCTGGGTGGTGTAGTCGGCAATAAAGTTGAGACTTTCCTCGACCAAGGCATTCAAGGTTATCGTGAACGTGAAGACAAAGCTTTCTGATTGCGTGCGCCCGCTGCTGCTGGGCGCGCTGTTGCTGAGTGCTGCGGCACAGGCTGAAGTTCGCCCCCTCGACCGTGTCGTGGCGATTGTTGATAACGATGTGGTCATGCAGAGTCAGCTCAATGCGCGCCTGCGTGAAGTGCAGCAAACCATCGCCCAGCGCGGTGCAGCGCTGCCACCCGAGCACGTGCTCAGCCAGCAAGTGCTGGAGCGGTTGATTATTGAAAATATTCAACTGCAAATCGGCGAGCGCTCCGGCATTCGGATCACCGATGAAGAGTTGAACCAAGCCATCGGCACCATCGCCCAGCGTAACGGCATGAGCCTTGAACAGTTCCAGGCCGCACTCGCGGCTGACGGGCTGTCCTATACCGATGCTCGGGAGCAGGTGCGTCGCGAGATGATCATCAGCCGCGTGCGTCAACGTCGCGTGGCCGAGCGCATTCAGGTTACGGATCAGGAAGTGCAAAACTTCCTCGCTTCTGACTTGGGCAAAATGCAACTCTCCGAAGAGTTCCGTCTGGCTAATATCCTCATTCCGGTTAGCGACGGCGCTTCCTCTGAGGAAATCCAGGCCGCCGATCGTCAAGCACGCGAGCTGTACGAACAGCTGCAACAAGGCGCTGATTTCGCTCAACTGGCCATCGCACGCTCCTCGAGTGAAACCGCGCTTGAAGGCGGCGAGATGGGCTGGCGTAAAGCCGGGCAACTGCCGCCACCGTTCGACAACATGATTGCGGCCCTGCCTATTGGCCAGGTCACTGAGCCGGTGCGCACACCGGGCGGTTTTATCATGATCAAACTGCTGGAGAAACGCGGTGGTGGTAATCAGGTGCGCGATGAAGTTAACGTTCGCCACATCCTGATCAAACCGAGCGAAATCCGCAGCGAAGAGGAAACCAAGCGCCTGGTTGAACGCCTGCATCAGCGCATCATGGCTGGTGAAGACTTTGCCGAGTTAGCGAAGAGCTTCTCCGAAGACCCAGGCTCTGCCCTGAATGGCGGCACACTGAGCTGGATTGACCCGAGTATTTTGGTGCCCGAGTTCCGTGACGTGATGAACAGCACGCCGGCTGGTGAACTGTCCAAGCCGTTCAAGAGCCCGTATGGCTGGCACGTGCTTGAAGTGCTTGGTCGTCGCGCGACAGACAGCAGCGCCACGTTCCGTGAACAACAAGCGATGACTGTGCTGCGTAACCGCAAGTACGACGAAGAGTTGCAAGCGTGGCTGCGTCAGATCCGTGACGAAGCCTACGTCGAAAGCAAAATCTGACGCTAAGCGACACGCTGCTCACGCAACAGCCAAAAAGCCGGATAACTGTCCGGCTTTTTGCCCTCTGTCTATCCAGATTTTTTTGCCGCTTGAGGATTAACGCCATGCCTCGTCTTTTTGCTCTGACCCCAGGCGAACCTGCCGGTATCGGCCCAGATCTGTGCCTGCTGCTGGCCCGCGCGGCGCAGCCGGAAATCCTGATCGCCATCGCCAGCCGCGAACTGCTTACCACACGCGCGCAGCAACTCGGCTTGACCATTGAGCTGATCAGCACCACCCCCGATTACTGGCCACAGCAGCCTGCGGCGGCGGGCAGTCTCTACGTCTGGGATACACCACTGGGCGCAAATGTTGAGCCCGGCCAGCTGAATAGCGATAACGCGCATTACGTACTGCAAACGCTCACGCGCGCAGGTCAAGGCTGCCTGGATGGCCACTTCGCCGGGATGATCACCGCGCCCGTGCACAAAGGCGTGATCAACGAGGCTGGCATCGCCTTCTCTGGTCACACCGAGTTCCTCGCCGAACTAACCCACACCCCACAGGTGGTAATGATGCTGGCGACGCACGGCCTGCGCGTCGCCCTGGTGACCACGCACCTGCCGCTCAGGGATGTGGCCGATGCCATCACACCTGAGCGCATCCGCCGCGTGGCACGTATCCTTGATCACGACTTGCGAGCAAAATTCGGTATTACCCAGCCGCGCATCCTGGTCTGCGGCCTCAACCCGCACGCTGGTGAAGGTGGCCATCTTGGCCGAGAAGAGATTGAAATCATCGAACCAACTCTGGCGCAGTTGCGCGACGAAGGCATCAACCTGATCGGGCCACTGCCCGCCGACACCTTATTCACCCCCAAACACCTTGAGCACTGTGACGCGGTACTGGCCATGTACCACGACCAAGGGCTGCCCGTGCTCAAGTACAAAGGCTTTGGCGCGGCAGTAAACATCACCCTGGGCATGCCAATTATCCGCACCTCGGTGGACCACGGCACCGCTCTGGATCTGGCCGCCACCGGCAAAATTGACTGTGGCAGCTTGCAGGTAGCCCTCGAAACCGCCTATCAGATGGCCGCCAGCCGCGCCTAAACCGCCAGCATGCGGCCATTGGCGGCGCTACGGGTTGCGCCGCCAATGCTGTTAAACTGCCGCTCTTTGTTTTCGCTTTAAGCTTGCGGCTTGAAGCTTGGAGCTACCCGCTATGTCCGACTACCAACACCGCGCGCGCAAGCGTTTCGGCCAAAATTTCCTGCATGACGCGGGCGTCATTCACCGCATCTTGCGCGCCATCCATGCCCGCGAAGGCGAGCACATGCTGGAGATTGGCCCAGGCCAAGGTGCCCTGACCGAAGGCCTGCTGAACAGCGGCGCCCAGCTTGACGTGATTGAACTCGACCGCGACCTAGTGCCGATCCTGCAGCACCAGTTCGGCATGAACCCGCGTTTTCGCCTGAACCAGGGCGACGCCCTCAAGTTCGACTTCACCCAACTCGAGGCTGCGCCGCATAGCCTGCGCGTGGTCGGCAACCTGCCGTACAACATCTCCACGCCGCTGATTTTCCATCTACTCAGCAACGCAGCGCTGATTCGCGACATGCATTTCATGTTGCAAAAAGAAGTGGTTGAACGCTTGGCCGCCGAGCCTGGTGGTGGCGATTGGGGTCGATTGTCGATCATGGTGCAGTATCATTGCCGCGTGGAGCACTTGTTCAATGTTGGCCCGGGCGCATTCAACCCGCCGCCCAAGGTTGACTCAGCCATTGTCCGCCTGGTGCCGCATGAAGTCCTGCCGCATCCGGCCAAAGACCACCACCAGCTTGAGCGTGTAGTGCGCGAAGCATTCAACCAGCGCCGCAAGACCCTGCGTAACACCCTCAAGGCCTTGCTGCCGGCGCAAGCCATTGAAGCCGCTGGCGTGGATGGCAGCCTGCGCCCCGAGCAACTGGACCTGGCCGCCTTTGTTCGTCTGGCGGACAAACTGGTCGAGTACACCGAGCAAACCCAGCCCGCCTGACGGCGGACTCTGCACTCTTCACCGAGCGAGCTAACCACGCATGAGCGATTCGCGTTACAAGATCGACGTCAGCGTCGTCACCCGCTACCTGCCGGAACAATCGCAGCCAGAGCAAAGCCGCTTTGCCTTCGCCTACACCGTAACAGTGAGCAACAACGGTGAGCTGCCAGCCAAACTGCTCTCACGTCATTGGGTCATTACCGACGGTGATGGCCGCGTGCAAGAAGTGCGTGGCGCGGGCGTCATCGGTCAACAACCGCTGATTGCCCCAGGCGCAAGCCACACCTACAGCAGCGGCACGGTGATGGCCACACGCGTGGGCATCATGCAGGGCAGCTATCAAATGCTCGCCGAAGACGGCAAACGTTTTGACGCCCTGATCGAGCCCTTCCGTCTCGCGGTGCCGGGCTCGCTGCACTGATGGCAACGTACGCCGTTGGCGACCTGCAAGGTTGCCTGAAACCGTTGCAATGCTTGCTTGAGCGCGTGGCCTTTGACCCTGCCCAAGACAAGCTCTGGCTGGTTGGTGATCTGGTCAACCGTGGCCCCGAGTCGTTGGCGACCTTGCGCTTTATCTACAGCATCCGCAGCGCACTGACCTGCGTGCTGGGCAACCATGACCTGCACCTGCTGGCCGTGGCGCACAATACCGAACGCCTGAAAAAAGGCGACACCCTGCGCGAGGTCATCGACGCACCCGATGCTGCCGACCTGCTTGAGTGGCTACGCCAGCAAAAGCTTTTGCATTACGACGAGGCGCGCAACACCGCCCTGGTGCATGCCGGCATCCCCCCACAGTGGAACATAAGCAAAGCCCTCAAACGAGCGGCCGAGGTCGAAGAAGCCCTGCGCGACGACGTACGCCTGCCGCTGTTTCTCGACGGCATGTATGGCAACGAACCCGCCAAGTGGGACGGTGATTTACAAGGCGTCACGCGCCTACGCGTGATCACTAACTGCTTCACCCGCATGCGCTTCTGCAAAGCCGATGGCACCCTCGACCTGAAAAGCAAAGAAGGTATTGGCAGTGCGCCGATCGGTTATGCGCCCTGGTTCAGCCATAAAGAACGCAAAACGCGCGAGCAACGCATTATCTTTGGCCACTGGGCTGCACTCGAAGGCCAGTGCCAGGAACCTGGTATCGTCGCGCTGGATACCGGCTGTGTATGGGGTGCCCGTATGACCCTGATGAATATCGATAGCGGCGAGAAATACAGCTGCGACTGTAAGGAGCAAGCATGAGCGAATTTAAACGCATCCCAGCGCAACATGCCCAGGCACTTCGCCAGCAGGGTGCGGTGGTGGTGGACATCCGTGACCCACAGAGCTTTGCGGCCGGGCACATCAGCGGCTCGCAGCACCTCGACAATTACTCGCTGCATGCCTTTATCAGCCAGGCCGATCTTGATGCACCGTTGATCGTCACCTGCTACCACGGCAACTCCAGCCAAAGTGCCGCGGCCTATTTGGCGGGCCAGGGTTTTAGCGATGTCTACAGCCTCGACGGCGGCTTTGAGCTGTGGCGCGCAACCTTCCCTGACGACACCGCCCAGGCTCCCACCAGCAACGACGAAGAATAAATTTCGCCACCCCGAGGCCGCGCTCGCTGCGGCCTTCGCGCCTTCGCGGGCATCAGTAATATCCTGTTATCGTTGCCCCGCCCTTGACCTTGCCGATTCCGAACTATTCTTTAGCTCAGGCCATCCAAAACAAGGTAGAGCCGGCCAAACGGCATCGGGCTATCGGTAAGACTTATTAGGCGCTCTGGGGGTTTAATCTGGCGACATTCGCGCCAGGGCCATCCATCTCCTGACCGACCCGGCACCGGCTCTGCGCATCGAGCGAGGTGAAGTCATGAGTATATTCAGCCACTTCCAACAACGTTTCGAAGCGACTCGGCAGGAAGAGTGCTCCCTGCAAGAGTACCTCGAGCTGTGCAAACAGGACCGCAGCGCCTATGCCTCGGCAGCTGAACGTTTGCTGCTGGCGATTGGCGAGCCGGAGTTGCTCGACACCTCAACCGACCCGCGCCTGTCACGCATTTTCTCCAATAAGGTGATTCGTCGCTACCCAGCGTTTGCCGACTTTCATGGTATGGAAGAATGCGTCGACCAGATCGTCTCCTACTTCCGCCATGCGGCGCAGGGCTTGGAAGAGAAGAAACAGATTCTCTATCTGCTCGGCCCGGTGGGCGGCGGTAAATCCTCGCTGGCAGAAAAACTCAAGCACCTGATCGAGAAGGTGCCGTTCTATGCCATCAAAGGTTCGCCCGTGTTCGAGTCGCCGCTGGGGTTGTTCAGCGACGCCGAAGACGGCGCAATTCTCGAAGAGGACTACGGCATCCCACGGCGTTACCTCAACTCCATCATGTCGCCGTGGGCCACCAAGCGCCTGCAAGAGTTCGGCGGTGATATCAGCCAGTTCCGCGTGGTCAAACTCTACCCTTCGATCCTCAATCAGATCGCGGTGGCCAAAACCGAGCCGGGCGACGAGAACAATCAGGACATTTCCGCCCTGGTCGGCAAGGTGGATATCCGCAAGCTTGAGGAATACCCACAGAACGACGCCGACGCCTACAGCTACTCCGGCGCACTGTGCCGGGCCAACCAAGGGCTGATGGAATTCGTCGAGATGTTTAAGGCACCGATCAAGGTGCTGCATCCGCTGCTCACCGCCACCCAAGAGGGCAACTACAACAGCACCGAAGGCCTTGGCGCGATTCCCTACAGCGGCATTCTGCTGGCCCACTCCAACGAGTCGGAATGGCACAGCTTCCGCAACAACAAGAACAACGAAGCGTTCATCGACCGCATTTACATCGTCAAGGTGCCCTACTGCCTGCGCGTGGCCGATGAAATCAAGATCTACGACAAGCTGCTGTTCAACAGCTCTCTGGCCAAGGCCCATTGCGCGCCCGACACCTTAAAGATGCTCGCCCAGTTCACCGTCCTCAGCCGCCTGAAAGAGCCGGACAACTCCAACGTCTACTCGAAAATGCGCGTGTATGACGGCGAAAACCTCAAGGACACCGACCCAAAAGCCAAGTCGATTCAGGAGTACCGCGACAGCGCCGGCGTGGATGAAGGCATGAACGGCCTCTCGACCCGCTTTGCCTTCAAGATTCTGTCCAAGGTCTTCAACTTCGACCCCCACGAAATCGCCGCCAACCCCGTGCACCTGCTGTATGTGCTGGAACAGCAAATCGAGCAGGAACAGTTCCCGGCCGAAACCCGCGAGCGCTACCTGCGCTTTATCAAGGAATACCTCGCCCCCCGCTACATCGAGTTTATCGGCAAGGAAATCCAGACAGCTTATCTGGAGTCTTACAGCGAATACGGCCAGAACATCTTCGACCGCTACGTGCTGTACGCCGATTTCTGGATTCAAGACCAGGAATACCGTGACCCGGAAACCGGCGAAATCCTCAACCGTGTAGCCCTCAACGAGGAACTGGAGAAGATCGAAAAACCGGCCGGAATCAGCAATCCGAAGGATTTCCGCAACGAGATCGTCAACTTCGTGCTGCGCGCCCGCGCCGGCAACAACGGCAAAAACCCGACTTGGCTCAGCTACGAAAAACTGCGTGTGGTCATCGAGAAAAAGATGTTCTCCAACACCGAAGATCTGCTGCCGGTCATCAGTTTCAACGCCAAAGCGAGCAAGGAGGATCAGCAGAAACACAACGACTTCGTCACACGCATGGTCGAACGCGGCTACACCGACAAGCAGGTACGCCTGCTCTCCGAGTGGTACCTGCGGGTGCGTAAATCGCAGTAGCACAGCACCTGCGGCAAGCTTAAAGCGGCAAATCAAGAAGCCGCGCAGCGTTCACTTGCAGCTTGAGGCTTGCCGCTTAAAGCTGCCCCGGAGGGGCTTATGAGCCACGTGATCGACCGACGCCTCAATGGCAAGAACAAGAGCACGGTCAACCGCCAGCGTTTTTTGCGACGTTACCGTGAGCACATTAAAAAAGCGGTGGAAGAAGCCGTGGGCCGACGCTCCATCACCGACATGGAGCACGGCGAGCAAATCAGCATACCCGGCCGCGATACTGACGAGCCGGTGCTGCACCACGGCCGCGGGGGCCGGCAGACCACCGTGCATCCGGGTAACCGCGAGTTCACCACCGGCGAGAAAATTGCCCGCCCGCAAGGAGGCGGCGGTGGCCAAGGCGCTGGCAAGGCCAGTAACTCGGGCGAAGGCATTGATGAGTTTGTCTTCCAGATTACCCAGGAAGAGTTTCTCGACTTTATGTTCGAGGATTTGGAGCTGCCCAATCTGATCAAGCGCCATCTAACCGGCACCGACACGTTCAAGAGCGTACGCGCCGGCATCAGCAATGACGGCAATCCTTCACGCATCAACATCGTGCGCACCCTGCGATCAGCGCACGCAAGACGCATCGCTCTGTCCGGCAACAGTCGTAAAAAACTGAGGACCGCCGAAGCCGAACTGGAATTTTTGAAACGCGAACAACCGGACAATCTGACTGATATTCGGGCGCTTGAGGACGACATCATCAAGCTGCGTGCGCGGATCAAGCGGGTGCCGTTCCTCGACACCTTCGACCTCAAGTACAACCTGCTGGTCAAGCAGCCCAACCCCAGCTCCAAGGCCGTGATGTTCTGCTTGATGGATGTGTCAGGCTCGATGACGCAATCGACCAAAGACATCGCCAAGCGCTTCTTCATCCTGCTGTACCTGTTCCTCAAGCGTAACTACGACAAGATCGAGGTGGTGTTTATCCGCCACCACACCAGCGCCCGCGAAGTCGACGAGGATGAGTTTTTCTACTCGCGTGAAACCGGCGGCACCATTGTTTCCAGCGCGTTGAAGTTGATGCAGGAAATCATGGCCGAGCGCTACCCGATCAATGAATGGAACATCTATGCCGCGCAAGCATCGGATGGCGACAACTGGAATGACGATTCCCCGTTATGCCGGGATATTCTGATTAACCAGATCATGCCGTTCGTGCAGTACTTCACTTACGTCGAAATCACCCCGCGCGAGCACCAGGCGCTGTGGTTCGAGTACGAACACGTTGCCGAGGCATTCGCCGACAGTTTCGCCCAGCAACAGCTGGTGTCATCCGGCGATATCTACCCGGTATTCCGCGACCTGTTCCAGCGGAGGCTAGCCACATGAGCACCTCAGACAGCACCACCCGCGAAAGGAAACGCCAGCCGATTTCGACCGGCTCGGAGTGGACCTTCGAGCTGATCCGTCAGTACGATCGTGAAATCGCTCGCCTGGCCGAACGCTACGCACTGGACACCTACCCCAACCAGATTGAGGTCATCACCGCCGAGCAAATGATGGACGCCTATGCCTCGGTCGGCATGCCGCTGGGATACCACCACTGGTCCTACGGCAAGCACTTCCTCAGCACGGAGAAGGGCTACAAACGCGGGCAGATGGGGCTGGCCTACGAGATCGTGATCAACTCCGACCCGTGCATCGCCTACCTGATGGAGGAGAACACCATCTGCATGCAGGCGCTGGTCATCGCGCACGCGTGCTACGGCCATAACAGCTTCTTCAAGGGCAACTACCTGTTCCGCACGTGGACCGATGCCAGCTCGATCATCGATTACTTGGTGTTCGCCAAGCAGTTCATCATGCAATGCGAGGAGCGCTATGGCATCGATGCGGTGGAGGAACTGCTCGACTCCTGCCATGCCTTGATGAATTACGGCGTGGATCGCTACAAGCGCCCCTATCCGATCTCCGCCGAAGAAGAACGGCGGCGCATGAAAGACCGCGAAGAACATCTGCAAAAGCAGATCAACGACCTGTGGCGCACCATTCCAAAAAACGCCAGCAAAACCAGCGACAAAGACACCGCGCGCTTCCCTGCCGAACCGCAGGAAAACATCCTCTATTTTCTGGAAAAACACGCCCCGCTACTGGAGCCCTGGCAGCGCGAGATCATTCGTATTGTGCGCAAGATCGCCCAGTACTTTTACCCGCAACGGCAAACTCAAGTGATGAACGAAGGCTGGGCGACCTTCTGGCATTACACGCTGATGAATGACCTGTACGACGAAGGCTTGGTCACTGACGGCTTTATGTTGGAGTTTTTGCAATCGCACACCAGCGTGGTCTACCAACCGCCGTTCGACAGCCCCTACTACAGCGGCATCAACCCCTACGCATTGGGCTTTGCCATCTATCAGGACATTCGCCGTATCTGCGAAAACCCCACCGACGAAGACCGCCGCTGGTTCCCCGACATCGCCGGCAGTGATTGGCTAAGCACCCTTAAATTCGCCATGACCAGCTTCAAGGACGAGAGTTTTATCCTGCAGTACCTGTCGCCCAAAGTGATTCGCGACCTCAAGTTGTTCAGCGTGCTGGATGACGACCAGAAGAACGAGCTCTACGTGCCGGCCATCCATGATGAGCCCGGCTACCGCAGCATCCGCGAAACCCTGGCCGCGCAGTACAACCTCGGCAACCGCGAACCCAATGTACAAATCTGGAATATCGACCGCCGCGGCGACCGCTCGCTGACCTTGCGCCACCAGCAGCACGACCGCAAACCCCTGGGCAGCTCGACCGACGAAGTACTCAAGCACCTGCACCGCCTGTGGGGCTTCAATATCCACCTTGAGGTTTATCAAGGTGAGCAGTTGATCGGCAGCCATCATGTCCCACCAAAAACCGAACAGGATCAAAGCAACGACTATCCTCGGCTTGATCTGATGATTCCGCCGATCTAAATCAATGCCCCGCCGTCCAGCTGCGGCGGGGGCTTTTCGCTTCCACGCACCAGTCATCCAAGCGCGAACCAGACAGCTCACCCGCCCAGCCGTTATGCTCTGCGCAACGCAGCGTTAAGGTTTATTTATGCAGATTTATAAAGTGGGCGGCGCTGTGCGTGACCGCCTGTTAGGCCGCCCCATCAGCGAGATCGACTGGGTGGTGGTGGGTGCCAGCGCTGAACAGATGCTCGAACTGGGCTATCGACCGGTGGGGGCAGATTTCCCGGTATTTCTGCACCCCAAGACCGGCGAGGAATACGCCCTGGCTCGCACCGAGCGCAAAAGCGGGCGCGGCTACGGTGGGTTTACCTTCTTCGCCAGCCCGGATGTGACACTGGAAGAAGACCTCATCCGCCGCGACCTCACCGTCAATGCCATGGCCGAGGACGACCAAGGCACCTTGATTGACCCCTACGGCGGCCAACGTGACCTTGAAGCTCGCCTGCTGCGTCACGTCTCACCCGCCTTCGCCGAAGACCCTTTGCGCGTGCTGCGTGTGGCCCGCTTCGCCGCGCGCTATGCGCCACTGGGTTTTAGCGTTGCGCCTGAGACCCTGGCACTGATGCGCCAACTGAGCGAATCAGATGAGTTGAGCGCCCTGACGCCCGAGCGCAGCTGGAAAGAAATCTTCCGCGCGCTTATGGAACCGCGCCCGGACGTCTTCATTCAGGTACTGCGCGACTGTGGCGCGCTGCACGTGCTGCTGCCGGAAGTCGACGCCCTGTTCGGCATTCCGCAACCCGCAGCCCATCACCCGGAAATTGACACCGGTGTGCATGTGCTCAGCGTGCTGCACCAGTGCGCCGAACACCAGCAACCGCTGACGGTGCGCTGGGCCTGCTTGTTGCACGATGTCGGCAAAGGCCTCACCCCTGAAGCCGAGTGGCCCCGGCACATCGCCCATGAGCAGAAGGGCTTGAAACTGATCCGCGCGATCAATCAACGCTGCAAAGCGCCCAAGGATTGCCAGGAACTCGCCTTGCAGGTCGGTGAGTTTCACACCCACGGCCACCGCGCGCTGGAGCTGAAAGCCTCAACCCTGCTCAAACTGCTGCAAGGCTTTGATGTCTTCCGCCGACCGCAGCGCTTCGAAGAGTTTATCGCCGCTTGTGAAATGGACGCCCGTGGTCGATTAGGCCTGGAACAGCGTGACTACCCGCAAGCCGACTACCTGCGCGCCGCCCTGCAGGCCGCCCGCGCGGTCGCGGTGCAACCCTTGCTTGAGCGTGGCTTTAAGGGCGCTGAGTTGGGTGAAGCACTGAACCAGCAACGGCTTGCAGCCCTTGAGGCGTTCAAAGTGCAGAGCAACGCAAACCGAGAAAAGAGCTAGGTTAGTGCAGGATAAGTGGCTATCAAATCAGCAGGCGTCAACGCCTGCTCGCGCCAGCTAAACGCCACTGGCGACAATTGCTGATCGATGTGCGCGGCACCCCACAGATCGGCAAAACTGCGTTGCACGCCCGGATGCAGAACGTCCGGCACCAACAGCGCCAAGGGCCAGAGAACAAAGGCGTTTTTCAGGATTTCTGCCCGCGGCAGGATCAGGCCATCGAAGTTGCCGACCAAATCACCATACAACAGCACGTCGATATCCAACGGCAAGCCTTTGCGATCAGGCGCATAACGACCGTTATCGGCCTCGATGAACTTCAAGCGTCGGTCCAGTTCGCCCAACGGTAGATCACTGTAACCAGCCACTACCAGATTGAAGAACGGCCCACTTTTGATGCCCACCGGCTGGCTCTCAAACACCGGCGAGCAGCGCATGCCACTGAGCACAGCACTGAGCGCCTCGAGACCTGCGCACAGGTGCGCTTCACGGCCGATATTACTGCCCAGACCCAACAGTACGGGAGTTAGCGACATCCGCGCTCAATCTCCACGCCCACGCCGCCACTGGCAGCGGGCACCGCACCGGGCTTGGTCAACTTGAGACGAACCCAGGGAATCTGGAACTCGCTCATAAGCAGTTGCACCAAGCGCTCAGCAAAGGTTTCCACCAGAATAAACTGCGATTCGCTGGCAAATGTCTGGATACGCTGCGAAACGGTGGCGTAATCCAGCGCTTTCTCCAAGTCATCACCCGCAGCAGCCGGGCGGTTGTCCCAGCCTAGGTACAGGTCCAGGCGCAAACACTGACGAATGGTGCGCTCCCAGTCGTAGGCACCAATCACGGTGTCGACTTCCAGACCCTCAATAAAAACTGTGTCCAAGCACGCTCTCCGCGGCACGACAAGGCTGTCGCACCTAGTTAGAATCAGGGCTTCCTCGCCCGGAATGGATACCATGTTTTGGCTGTTGGCGATCTTCGCCTATCTGCTCGGCTCGTTGTCCTTCGCCATTCTGCTCAGCCGCTTGGCCGGCGGACCGGACCCGCGCGCCAGCGGCTCAGGTAATCCTGGTGCCACCAACATGCTGCGGGTCGCGGGCAAACGCCTAGCCATCTTCACCTTGATCGGCGATCTGCTCAAAGGCCTGCTGCCGATTTTGCTCGCTGATTTACTCGGTTTTAACCTGCAGCAACAAGCTTGGATTGGCCTAGCCGCTGTTATCGGCCACCTGTATCCGATGTATTTCAACTTCCGTGGCGGCAAAGGAGTCGCCACCGCGGCGGGCATGCTGCTAGGGCTCTACCCGCCAGCGGCACTGCTCGCAGTGGCTGCCTGGGCGCTGGTGTTCGTCCTGACCCGCACCAGTTCATTGGCCGCACTGATTGCCACCCCGCTGACACTGCCCCTACTGGCCTGGCAGCAGCCAGCAGCCTTGCTGCCTGTGTGCGTACTCACCGGGCTTATCGTCTGGCGGCACCGTGGCAATTTACGCGATCTGTTCGCGGGCCGTGAGCGGCATTTTTAAATCACCAAAGTGAGCGCCGTTCATCCCGGATTACAACGCCGGCAACTGCTCCATCGGCCAGCGCGCTTGCACGCTGATGGCTAAACCCTCATGTTGCCCTGCCAGCAAGCGCTGGCAACCGGCATAGGCGATCATTGCACCGTTATCGGT
This sequence comes from Pseudomonas sp. Ga0074129, assembly GCA_001465025.1. Taxonomy (GTDB): domain Bacteria; phylum Pseudomonadota; class Gammaproteobacteria; order Pseudomonadales; family Pseudomonadaceae; genus Aquipseudomonas. The sequence goes on along the minus strand of LNDO01000118.1, from coordinate 13,457 downwards.
GCAAAACGCTGGCCGTGCATAAAAAACAGCACCCTTGAGTTCGCCGAGCATCTGTTCCAGCGACAACCGCAAAGCCTTGTTAGCACTCACGCCCCCGGCAATCACCAAGTTATTCAAGCCGGTCTGTTTCAGCGCGCGCTTGCACTTGATGGTGAGGGTATCAACCACGGCCTGCTGGAATGCCAAGGCAACGTCGCAGCGGGTCTGCTCGGAGTGATCGCCGGCAGCCTGACACTGCTGCCACGTATTCAAGGTAAAGGTTTTCAAACCACTAAAACTGAACTCAAGCCCCGGACGATCCGTCATCGGCCGCGGAAACTTGAAGCGCCCAGGCGTGCCCTGCTGCGCCAGACGCGCAATCTCCGGCCCTCCCGGATATTGCAGGCCCATCAGCTTGGCGGTCTTGTCAAACGCCTCACCTGCCGCGTCGTCCAACGACTCGCCGAGCAACTGGTATTGCCCTATGCCGTCGACACGCACCAACTGGGTGTGCCCGCCCGACACCAACAAAGCGACGAACGGAAAAGCGGGTGGCTGCTCCTCCAGCATCGGGGCCAGCAAGTGACCTTCCATATGGTGTACGCCAAGCGCCGGAATGCCCCAAGCGAACGCCAAAGCCTGAGCGCAAGATGCGCCCACCAGCAAGGCACCGACCAAGCCTGGGCCTGCGGTGTAGGCGACAGCATCAATGTCAGTTTTACTCTTGCCGGCCTCCTCAAGCACCTGGCGAATCAACGGCAGCATGCGTTTGACGTGATCGCGCGAGGCCAATTCCGGCACCACGCCACCATAAACACGGTGCAAATCAATCTGACTGAACAGCGCGTCAGCCAGCAGACCATGCTCACTGTCGTAAAGCGCGACACCGGTTTCGTCGCAAGAGGTTTCCAATCCCAGAACCAGCATGGGCAGTGCCTTGTAGTAGAGAATGCAGCTTCAAAGGCGCGCATGATAATGGCCGGTGACGCGAACCGACTAGCGCTTTTCGATCAGAGGCTTTGCATTCCTCGCGATGAGGCGGTAACATCCGCAACCCTTAAAAACCTACGTTCTCCAGCGCGATTTGCTAGGAGCAACGTTACCCCCCGGTAATAAAGAAGGTACGCCCTGGATGCCAGCCGTCAAAGTTAAAGAGAACGAACCCTTCGACGTAGCTCTGCGTCGTTTCAAGCGCTCCTGCGAAAAAGCCGGTGTTTTGGCTGAAGTTCGCAGCCGTGAATTCTACGAAAAGCCGACTTCCGAGCGTAAGCGTAAAGCAGCAGCCGCTGTTAAGCGTCACGCCAAGAAAGTGCAGCGCGAGCAGCGCCGCAGCGTTCGCCTGTACTAATCGGTACAAGCAACGCCTGAACGCCCGCGCTTCTGCGGGCTTTGCTTAAAGACTCCGCGCCACCCTCGGGTGACGATCGGAGTCTTTTAGTTTTTGCCTCTACCTGTTCTGCCCTTGCGCACAACAGTATTCTGAGCGCCTATGGCCGGCCTGATTCCACAGTCTTTTATCGACGATCTGCTCAACCGCACCGACATCGTCGACGTGGTGGGTTCGCGCATCCAGCTAAAAAAGGCCGGCAAGAACTACACTGCCTGCTGCCCCTTCCATAAAGAGAAAACCCCCTCGTTCAGCGTCAGCCCGGACAAACAGTTTTACTACTGCTTTGGCTGCGGCGCAGGCGGCAACGCACTGGGTTTTGTCATGGACCACGACCAACTGGACTTCCCCCAGGCGATCGAGGACCTGGCCAAGCGCGCCGGCATGGAAGTGCCGCGCGAAGAAGGCACCCGCAACAACAAGCCGCGCCAACCGACCGACTCACCGCTTTACCCGCTGCTAACAGCCGCCACCGAATTCTATAAGCACGCGCTGAAAAACCACCCACAACGCAAAGCAGCGATTGACTACCTGAAAGGCCGCGGCCTCTCTGGCGAGATCGCGCGCGACTTCGGCATGGGCTTCGCACCACCCGGCTGGGACAACCTGCTCAAGCAACTGGGTGGCGACGGACTGCAACAAAAGGCCATGATTGATGCCGGCCTGCTGATCGAGAACGCCGAAAACAAGCGCGTGTATGACCGCTTCCGCGATCGCATCATGTTCCCGATCCGCGACAGTCGCGGCCGAGTCATCGCCTTTGGCGGCCGCGTACTGGGCGACGAAAAACCCAAATACCTGAACTCCCCGGAAACCCCGGTGTTTCACAAGGGCCAGGAGCTGTACGGCCTGTTTGAAGCGCGCAAGCACAACCGCGATCTCGACGAGATCATGGTGGTCGAAGGCTACATGGACGTCATCGCCCTGGCCCAGCAAGGCCTGCGCAACGCCGTTGCCACCCTCGGCACCGCCACCAGCGAAGAACACCTCAAGCGCTTATTTCGCATCGTGCCCAGCGTATTGTTCTGCTTTGATGGTGACGCCGCCGGACGCAACGCCGCCTGGCGCGCACTTGAGGCCGCACTACCCAACCTGCAAGACGGGCGTCGCGCGCGCTTTTTGTTTTTACCCGACGGCGAAGACCCCGACACCCTAGTACGCAGCGAAGGCACCGATGCCTTTCGCGCACGCATCAACCAACACGCCCAACCACTGGCCGACTACTTCTTCCAGCAACTCTCGGAAGAAGCAGACCCACGCTCACTGGAAGGCAAAGCACACTTAATGACCCTGGCCGTACCGCTGATCGACAAGATCCCCGGCAACAACCTGCGCACCCTGATGCGCCAACGCCTGAGCGAAATCACAGGCCTCTCCGGCGACGCCATGAGCCAAATGGCCAGCCCCACGCGCACTAACACCACAAGCCCACCCCCGAGCCATTACCCGGACTTTGCCGAAATACCCGACAGCGCCTATTACGACCAGCCGCCCGCTCACAACGAATACGAAAATCCGAGCCCCGCACCGGCATTCGAACGCAGCCAAAGCAAAGGCGACTGGAAGAAAGACGGCGGCAAGTGGAACAAAAAAGGCAAGAACGATTTCGCCCCGCGCGCGCCCCGCACAGCGGTTAGCGTTGAATCGCCACACCTGAGTGCATTACGCACCCTGCTGCATCACCCACAACTGGCGCAAAAGGTTGAAGATGTTAGCCATTTCGCTGCCGAAGACGACACCTACGCACAACTGCTGGTCGCCCTACTCGGCGCCCTGCAAAAAAATCCAAACCTGCGCTCACTGCAACTGATCGCGCGCTGGCACGGCACCGAACAGGGCCGCCTACTGCGCGCGCTCGCAGAAAAGGAGTGGCTGATTTCAGCCGACAACCTTGAACAACAGTTTTTCGACACTATAACTAGTCTTGTCGCCCGCCAACGTGAGCGCAGCTTGGAACATTTGCTGCGCAAAGCCCGTCAAAGCGAATTAAGCACAGAAGAGAAAGATCAGCTGCGCCAGTTGCTGAGTCGAAATGTATCAACGATAACCCCAAGCCCAACTGGCGCTTAGGGGTACTACTCGGGTATAATCCGCGGCTTGTTTTTTGCCCGCCAAGACCTTCAGTGGATAGGGTGTTATGTCCGGAAAAGCGCAACAGCAGTCTCGTATCAAAGAGTTGATCACCCTGGGTCGTGAGCAGAAGTATCTGACTTACGCAGAGGTCAACGACCACCTGCCGGAAGATATTTCTGATCCCGAGCAAGTGGAAGACATCATCCGCATGATCAACGACATGGGGATCCCCGTACACGAGAGTGCTCCGGATGCGGACACCCTTATGTTGGCCGATGCCGACACCGATGAGGCCGCCGCTGAAGAAGCTGCTGCCGCACTCGCTGCGGTTGAAACCGATATCGGCCGCACCACCGACCCCGTGCGCATGTACATGCGTGAAATGGGCACCGTGGAATTGCTGACCCGCGAAGGCGAGATTGAAATCGCCAAACGCATCGAGGAAGGCATCCGCGAGGTTATGGGCGCGGTTGCTCATTTCCCCGGCACGGTCGACAGCATTCTGGCTGAGTACACCCGCGTCACCACCGAAGGTGGTCGCTTGGTTGAAGTACTGAGCGGCTACATCGACCCGGACGACGGCATTGTCCCGGCCGAAGCGGCTGCGCCGGTGCCTGTCAAAGACGGTGATGCCGCTGAAGAAGTAGAAGAAGACGACGCTGAAGCCAGCGACGACGAGGAAGAAGAAGGCGACGGTGGTCCGGATCCAGAAGAGGCCCTGCGCCGCTTTACCGCGATTGGCGATGCGCTGGCTCTCGCGAAAAAAGCGCTGAAAAAGCATGGCCGTAACAGCAAGCAAGGCATTGCCGCGCTGAAAGAAATGGCCGAGCTGTTCATGCCGATCAAGCTCGTACCTAAACAGTACGACGCGCTGGTTGTGCATGTTCGCAGCGCCTTGGAGCGTTTGCGCGCCCAAGAACGCGCCATCATGCAACTCTGTGTGCGTGACGCACGCATGCCGCGCGCCGACTTCCTGCGTCTGTTCCCCGGCAATGAAGTTGACCAGAGCTGGGCCGAAGAGCTGGCCAAGGGCAAAGCCAAGTACGCCGAAGCCATTGGCAACCTGCAGGCTGACATTCAGCGCTGCCAGCAAAAGCTGTCTGCACTGGAAGCTGAGTGCGAGCTGACGCTGGCCGAGATCAAGGACATCAACCGTCGCATGTCGATCGGCGAGGCCAAGGCCCGTCGCGCGAAGAAAGAGATGGTTGAAGCCAACTTGCGCTTGGTGATTTCGATCGCCAAAAAGTACACCAACCGTGGCTTGCAATTCCTCGATCTGATTCAGGAAGGCAACATCGGCTTGATGAAAGCGGTAGACAAGTTCGAATACCGTCGCGGCTACAAGTTCTCGACCTATGCCACTTGGTGGATTCGTCAGGCAATCACCCGCTCGATCGCCGATCAGGCGCGCACCATCCGTATTCCGGTGCACATGATCGAAACGATCAACAAGCTCAACCGTATTTCCCGGCAAATGCTGCAGGAAATGGGCCGTGAACCGACCCCGGAAGAGCTGGGTGAGCGCATGGAAATGCCTGAGGATAAGATCCGCAAGGTACTGAAGATCGCCAAAGAGCCGATCTCCATGGAAACCCCGATTGGTGACGACGAAGATTCGCACCTGGGCGACTTCATTGAAGACTCCACCATGCAATCGCCTATTGATGTGGCGACCGTGGAAAGCCTCAAGGAAGCCACCCGCGAAGTGCTCTCCGGCCTCACCGCGCGTGAAGCCAAGGTACTGCGCATGCGCTTTGGCATCGACATGAATACCGACCACACCCTTGAGGAAGTCGGTAAGCAGTTCGATGTAACCCGCGAGCGGATCCGCCAGATCGAAGCCAAGGCACTGCGTAAGCTGCGCCACCCGACGAGAAGCGAGCACTTACGCTCCTTCCTCGACGAGTAACACCAAAACCCCCGGCCTGCCGGGGGTTTTGCATTATGGGCAGTGACCCAGGATGGCACCTCGGTCTACACTTTTCGGACTCAGCCTAAAACGAGCCCGCCCATGTCGCGCTTTTCAGCCATCGCAGTGCTGTGCTTGCTTGCTTGGGCACTGCCCGCATCAAGCCTGGAACTCACGCCCGAGGAACAGGCATGGTTGGCCGCGCACCCTGAACTGAGCCTGGGCATAGACAACAACTGGCCACCGTTTGAATTCATCGACCACGACTCTCAGTATCAAGGCCTGGCTGCCGACTATGTCGCGCTGATCGAAGAACGCCTGCAGATCGCATTAACCCCCAACCCTGCACGCAACTGGAGCGAAGCCCTCGCCGATGCCAGAACCGGCAAGATCCATCTATTACCAAGCCTCACGGCCACACCTTCACGCCAGCAATACCTGACATTCACACGCCCATATCTCGACTTCCCAATCGTCATCTTGGCGCAAGAGAAAGGGCCGCAACCACGCAGCTTGCGCGAACTCGACGGACTCACTGTGGCCGTGGTGGAGAACTATGCGCCTGAGGAGTTACTGCGTGACAAACACCCAACGCTCCGCCTTTGGACACGCCCCAGCGTAGCCGCTGCATTACAAGCACTCGCAACCGGCCAGGCCGATGTGATGGTCGGCGACCTGGCCTCTAGCGCCTGGCACCTGCAACAACTCAAGCTTGATGGCATCGTGATCAGCGGACAAACACCCTACCGCTATCAACTGGCCATGGGCGTCCCGACAGAGCACGCCATCCTCGCCAGCATCATCGACAAACTCCTCGCCGAACTAAGCCCGGCTGAAGTCGCCACCATCGAACAACGCTGGATCAGTAATCTTGCTGAACAGCCCCCGTTCTGGCGCGGCCTGTTGATGTTTGGCCTTCCTGGGTTAATCGCTGCACTGCTGATCATTTTCACAGTCCTGCGCATTAACCACCGACTGCGTAACGAGATGCAGCAGCGCAACAGTCTTGAACTGGAATTACGCAACAGCGAACAACACTACCGTGGCCTGGTAGAAAGCCTGAATGCCGTGGCCTGGCAAATGAACCCCGATAACATGACCTACCTCTACGTCGCACCGCAGGCTGAAAAGCTCTTTGGCTACCCGCCACACTGCTGGCTAAAACCTGAGTTTATTCACGCCATACTGCATCCCGACGACGCGTCGCTCGCCTTGGACTACTACCGGCGCGCAGCCAATAACGCACGCGATCAAAGCTTCGATCACCGCATGCTGGCAGCAGATGGCCGAGAAGTGTGGGTGCGCGTCATCGCCACCCCCAGTCAAGAGGACGATAAACCGCTGTTAAGCGGGCTGCTCATCGACATCACCGAAAACAAATACACCGAACAAGCGCTCGCACGCTCGGAAGAGAAATTCGCCTCCGTGTTTCACAGCTGCCCCGATGTCATTGCCTTGCTTAGCGCCGAAGACGGACGCCTGATCACCGTCAACCACACCTTCGAACAGCAATTTGGCATGAGCGCCAGTGAAGCAGTCGGTCACACCAGCTCTGAACTGGGCCTATGGCTCGAACAAAGCAACGGCGCGCACATTCTGCAAATGCTCCATGAAGGACACCTGCACAACCTCGAAAGCACCTTCCGCCGCCGTGACGGCAGCCATTTCACCGCACTGATTTCCGCCCAGCAAGTAACCCTGGATGACAGCAGCACCCTCGTCGTGGCGCTACGCGATATCAGCGAACTAAAAGACGTGCAACAACGCCTGAGTGCCTCCGAGGAGAAGTTCGCCAAGGCCTTTCATGCCTCGCCAGACGGCATGTTGATCAGCCGCCAGAGCGACGGCCAACTGCTCGATGTAAACGAGGGTTTCAGCCGCATCACCGGTTACGCCATGCATGAAACAGCTGCCAGCACCACCGTTCAGCTGGGCATTTGGGCAGACCCGCTCGACCGCACCCGAATGATCAGCGCGCTTCAGCAACACGGCTCTGTCAGAGACTTCCGCGCCACCATTCGCACCAAACACGGCAACCTGCGCATCTGCGAAATGTCCGCGCAACCCATCCCGATCGAAGGCGACATGTGCATTCTGACCATCGCCCGCGACATTACCGAACGCGAGCAGATGCAGGAGTACCTCAAACAGGCTGCCACCGTTTTTGAAAGCACTGCCGAAGGCGTGATGATTACCGACCTGCAGCAGCGCATCACCGCGGTAAACCGTGCCTTCACCAGCATCACCGGCTACAGCGAAGCCGAAGCCCTTGGTAACTCACCACGCCTGATCGCCTCTGGCAGACACGACAGCGCCTTCTACGCCGCCATGTGGTACAGCCTCAGCGCCAGCGGAAACTGGCAAGGCGAAGTGTGGAACAAACGCAAAAACGGCGAGATTTACCCCGAATGGTTGACCATCAGCGCGGTGCGCGACAGCGACCAGGAGATCACCCACTTTGTCGGCGTGTTTGCCGACATCAGCTCACTCAAACACGCCCAAGCCAGCCTCGATCATCAAGCTCATCACGACCCCCTCACCGGCCTGGCTAACCGCACCCTGTTCGAAGCACGCCTGCACACCGCCATTGACGCTGCCCAAAGCGAGCAAGGAGCGGGCGCCGTACTGTTTATCGACCTCGACCGTTTCAAACACATCAACGACAGCCTCGGCCATCCGGTGGGCGACAAACTGCTGAAAAGCATCGCCGAACGCCTGCTCACCCACCTGCGCGCTATCGACACGCTGGCGCGCCTGGGCGGGGACGAATTCATTATTCTGCTGCCCGGCCAAGCCCAAGCCAGCGAAGCGGAAGCAGTCGCCAACCACCTGCTGGAATGCTTCAGCCACCCGTTCAAAGTCGACCAGCAGGAGCTGTTTATCAGCGCCAGCATTGGCATCTGCCGCTACCCCGACGACGGAGAAGACGTCGCCACATTGGTGAAAAATGCCGACGCGGCCATGTACCGCTCCAAAGCACGCGGCCGTAACCGCGTGGAGCACTACACCCGCGACCTGACCTTTCAAGCCACCGAGCGCATGGCCCTGGAGCGTGAATTGCGCCGCGCCATCGAACAGGAACAACTGCAACTCTACTACCAGCCCAAACGCAGCCTGATCGACAACAGCCTGATCGGTGCCGAAGCCCTACTGCGCTGGTATCACCCGCTGCTTGGCGAAATCAGCCCCGACCGCTTCATCCCATTGGCCGAAGAAACCGGCCTGATCATTGCCCTTGGTGACTGGGTGTTGCGCGAGTCCTGCCGGCAAATGCAACAGTGGCAAGCACAACAGCGGCCCTTCGGCGTGCTCTCGGTGAACCTGACAGGCGTGCAATTGCGCCAACCGCACTTACTGATTCGCATAGCCAGCCTGCTCGAAGAACACAACTTAACGCCCGCGTGCCTGCAACTGGAAATCACCGAAAGCTTCATCATGAACCAAGCTGAAGAAGCGCTTGTACTGCTGCACCAAATCAAAAATCTCGGCATCCAACTGGCCATCGACGACTTCGGCACCGGCTACTCATCGCTCAGCTACCTTAAGCGCCTGCCCGTCGACACCCTGAAAATCGACCAATCCTTTGTCCGCGGCCTGCCCACCGACAGCAACGACATCGCCATCGTGCGCGCCATCCTCGCCTTGGGTCGCAGCATGCAACTCACCGTCATTGCCGAGGGCGTCGAAACCCGCGCACAGGAACTGTTCCTGGCCCAAGAAGGCTGCGAACAGATACAGGGATTCATCGTCAGCCGCGCCCTCCCCGCCGACGCCTTCACAGAAAAGTTCCTCAGCCCACGCCATTCACTTGGCGCTATCCACACCGCGCCGGTATAATCCGCCCGCTTCTGAGGGCCCATAGCTCAGTTGGTTAGAGCAGAGGACTCATAATCCTTTGGTCCACGGTTCGAGTCCGTGTGGGCCCACCATATAAAACAACGACTTAGGTCAGCCACCGTGCTGGCCTTTTTTCGTTTATGGGCTCGATAAAAAATTTGCGTACCGTTTTGCGTACCGTTTCTTTTTTGCTGCGACGGAACGAAACGAGCGCTTTAGCTCGCAGCTCGACACCCAGGCAGCACGCCAATGGGCTTGTGCTACCGCCCAAACGGGTACGGGATTAGGTGTTCAGGCCGGAGAAAGGAGCTGCGTATTGCCGGAAGCGCGACACGCAGTGAGTATTGCCGCACCTCGTTTGCGACTCACTTGAGCTGTCGCACTCTCCCGCAGCAACACACGGACGATGTCGCATAAGACGTGAAACCCAATTTAAATGCCGCCTAGTCACTTCTGAGTGGCAGGCTTGACCCAATAACGCTCGACTGTCCTCACCGTAACGCCTAACTGACGCGCGATATCAGCTTTAGATAGGCCTTCGGTCTGCAATCGACGAGTCTCATCGCGGGTCGCATCAGCCTTCTGGCCACGAATTCCTCTCGCTGCATCTTTTGAGGTGACAGGCTCGAACCGCCCGGCCTCCAGAAGCAACCGAATTTGCTTGTTGTTCGCGCCAAGGTGCTCTTCAACCGCCTGACCAGCCGAGCGCGCCTCAGCAACCAAAAGCAATTGGCTCGGTGAAACGCCCAGCACTCCACATAGGGCTACCAGCGTGTCAATTCTGACTGCGGCCAGCCCCTTCTCGATCTGACGTAAGTGGGTAGCGTTGACGACTTCAGCACAAGCTTCATGCGTGAGGCCAGCCCGAAGCCTCACGTCTCTAACTACCTCACCCAACACCTTTTCGTAGCTCATCTATCGCGCTCAGAAAAGGAAGTATCAAGCCACCTTTGACGCGACACATCGTGATGGCATAGCATTACCTTGTTTCGCTACCACCAGCCACATACCGCTGTCAATAAATACAAATCAGATTCTCAAATTACTGGAGAAGCCCATGAACACCACGACACAAACCACACCCGCAGGCGGCAAGCTTCAGCTCAAGATGAACATGGAATCGCTGCAACTCCGCGTGGAACTGAAATCGCTGCTTCAGTTGTTCGGCGCACAAACATCCCTGGCAGAGCTTGCCATCACAGAGTTTGGAGGCGAACTCCGTGTTGAAGAGGCACAGGAAGCTGGGGGCTCGCTCTACTACTTGCCGCTACGACTAACCCCAGACTTCATTGACCACATCCTGGATCAACTTTGCCCGGATAGCAGACGCGCAGCCATTGAGTGCCTTAATAAGTATCGCTCTGCATGGAACAGGGCCGATCAAGACACCGCACAGATGCTGGAGAAAAATGCTGATCTGCGAAGATCACTACAGCTGTTCAAGAAACAAGAACAGATGGTCCACACTCTCAGGAAGATGCTCTCCTCGCTTCAAAAAAACCGCCAACCGGCGCTCTAACTCAGGGCCGCCGTCATGACTACCAAACGTCCAAAAGAGTTTTTAACTCCCACGCCCCAAGAAATCCTTAACGCAATAACGCTCTGGCAGAGCATGCACGGGGCCCCCAACGGGCAAATCACGCGGGTCGCAAGGATGGAGCGAGAATTCACGACAGTCTTCGGGGGCAGCTTCGGCACCGTCTCGATTGATCAATTGCCGCAGGCGATAGATGTACTGTGCAATGTCATCGCCAACCTGGACCTGCTTAGCCTCAGGTCGGCGACCAAGAGACTGGAACTGATCATGGAGCATCTGGTCACGACAATCGGCAAAGGGTCAGGTCGTGCAGGCTTCGCCGATGCAGAAGCCCTCACAAGCGCACTCCAACTCGCGCGACTAGAGCCAGACTTCCCTTACACCTACCCGGGCTGGGCTAAGTAAAATGGCCGACCTCACTCCGCTGGCTGAACTTTTTCCGGGTTTCAGCCTGCCTATGCCAGGCAGCTCAATGTCGGATAAAAAGGCACTCAGCTGCGCCAGCAAGCACTTTCCTAGCACGTCAGGCCTGCAACATGCAGCAGACTCCATGAGCGGTAGTGGGCAGCTAGCTGCCCCAGCTATTGCCCGGAATGTCACAAGCCATCCTCAGAGGATATGGATCAATCAACCATGAATTCACTGAAAGAAATCACAGAGCTACTTTACGCAGTAGGGGTGTCCATGCCCGGCAGCCCCATGTCCGACGAAGAGGCACTCAGCTATGCCCGAAAGAACTTCCCCTATGGAAATTTTTGCCTGGTGCGTGACTGGCTGTGGCTCGATATAGAGACCACGGACGCTCAACGGCATGCCCTGGAGAAGACACAACGCCAGCCGGCTTTGATCTATGCGCACCAGGTTGTCTTCGACAGCGAGCGACGATGGGATGTCGGCGACTTCGTGAGAACTTCGCTACTGCATCAGTTCAGCGAGGGATTTCATTTCAGAACGCTCAATTCTGTGTACCTGCTACTGGGCCCCGGTACTCGCAAGCCTGCCAGCGCCGACACCATCGCATGCCTGATTTAAGCCATTGAGTATCCCGGTGAACACACGGCCTCAACCAGCAGTTGATCATTGATCTGTGAGGAGCAGTAATGCGCCCAATTTCTCCCGAGAATATGCGGAAGCTGCGCAAGGCTCAGGCATACCCTTTCAGCCAGCCGGTCACGGCCTATCTCACTGATGCCCATATCGCGGCATGCTGCTGCCTGGGAGTAATGCATCGACATGTCAGGGCTGATCCGCTCGGTGGGCGATTTGCCGATGGGCGTCTGATCCGCACCTCGGACATCCTGCGTATCGAACTGGAGGGAGAGTTCTGGGTGCTCCACACATACACAGGAAGCTTCTATGTCATCGCCTCGTTCCACCCAGGTGGATACCAATCCCTAATGGACTATCAGGCATTTCTGCCTCAGGGCTTCTATCCGACGCCTGATCGGCTCCACTGACTCAATTCAGAAAGAGGCCAAGCCGTGTCATGAAGATCATAACTCCTTCTTCATCTCCACGCCTGGGATCATTGCTGGTCTTTCCGGGGATATCAACGACCTGTTCCTGACTCACCTTTTCTGGGCCGGCCCGATCTGGCCAGGCATTCCAGGGCCATCTGGCCACCTGTTCCACGGCCATCCGGCCGGGCAGTCGGAGCGCAGCGACGCAGGGGTGGCATTGTTAGTCCGGGTTGGCTGGCGTCGTCAATTTCTGCGTCCGTTTGCGCATTGATTCACCCTTCAGATTGATCCGGTAAGCGTTGTGCACCAGGCGGTCGAGGATAGCGTCGGCCAGGGTCGGATCGCCGATCAGTTCGTGCCAGTTGTCCACCGGCATCTGGCTGGTAACGATGGTCGAGCGCTGGCCGTAGCGGTCGTCCAGTAGCTCCAGCATGTCGCGCCGCTGTTCGGCGGTGAACGGGGCCAAGCCCCAGTCATCGAGGATCAGCAGGTCGGTCTTGGCGTAGCTGCTCATCAGCTTGGCGAAGCGCCCGTCGCCATGGGCCAGACCCAGTTCTTCCAGCAAACGCGGCAAGCGCAGGTAACGCACGCTGTAGCCTTCTCGGCAGGCCTGGTGGGCCAGGGCGCAGGCCAGCCAGGTTTTACCGACACCGGTGGGGCCGCCGATGATCAGGTTGAGGCCGTCGCGTAGCCACTGGCCGCCGCTCAGTTGCAGGATCAGCGCCTTATCCAGCCCGCGCGGGCTGCGGTAGTCGATGTCTTCGAGGCAGGCGTTGTGCTTGAGCCGGGCCTGGCGCAGGCGGCTGCTCAGGCGCTTGTCGTCGCGTTCAGTCAGCTCGCGGTCGACCAGCAGGCCGAGGCGTTCCTCGAAGCTCAGGCTGTCGATGTCCGGGGTTTTCAGTTGTTCGTTCAGCGCCTTGAGCATGCCGTGCAGGCGCAGGGTTTGCAGCTTGTCCAGGGTCGGATGGGGCAGCATGGTGGGATTCCTTGTGTTCAGTGGTAGTAGCCGGGGCCGCGCAGGTTGGCGTGGTCGTCCGGCAGCAGGGGCAGGTGCTGCTGGGCCAGCGGCAGGTTCTCCAGCCCCTGGCGCAGGATCGATTCGAGGCTCTTGTAGCTGCACGTGCCGAGGCTGATGGCGCGACGGCAGGCCAACTCCAGGCGCACTTCGCCGTGGGTTTTGCCCAGGCGCAGGATGCCCAGGCAGGCCCGGTAGCCCTGCTGCGGATGGATGCGCCGTTCGAGGATGTGCCGGATCACGCCGGCGGTGTTCGGCCC
>LNDO01000117.1 GCA_001465025.1 Pseudomonas sp. Ga0074129 | reverse complement strand
CCACCACAGCAGCCTGCCCGGCGTTCGCCTACACCGCCGAGGCGGATGCCACGGTCGTGGCACGCCTGCGGGCAGCCGGTGCCATTCTGATCGGCAAGACCAACCTCGATCAGTTTGCCACGGGGCTGGTCGGCACCCGTTCACCCCATGGCGCGGTGTGCAACAGTTTCAACCCGGATTACGTCAGCGGTGGTTCCAGCTCCGGTTCGGCCAGCGTGGTGGCGCGCGGCTTGGTGCCCTTCTCGCTCGGCACTGACACCGCCGGATCCGGGCGCGTACCGGCCGGATTCAACAATATTGTCGGGCTCAAACCGAGCAAAGGCTGGCTGCCGAACACCGGGCTGGTGCCCGCCTGTAAAACACTGGACTGCATCTCGGTATTTGCCCTGACCGTGGCCGATGCACTGGCGGTGGCGCAGATCTCCGGCGGCTATGATGCTGCCGATCCGTACAGCCGTCACAACCCCTGCACAGCCCCAGTCGGCATGCCGACCAAGCCACGCCTGGCCGTGCCGAGCAACCCCGAGTTCTTTGGCGACACACAAAACCAAGCCGTGTTCGAGCAAGCGCTGGGCAAACTGCGTGAGCTGGATGTGCAGTTGGTAGAAATCGACTTCGCACCCTTCCAGCAACTGGCCGAACAGCTCTATTACGGCAGCTGGGTGGCCGAACGCACGGTGGCGCTGGAAGGCGTCAATCCTGAGCACATCAACCCGGTGGTACGCGGCATCGTCGAGAACGGCCATCAATACAGCGCCTGCGATGCCTACAAGGCCGAATACATCCGCGCCGAACTGAGCCGCACGATCAACGACATCCTGGCCGGTTTCGATGCCCTAGTGGTACCGACCTCGCCGACCCTGCGCACCCTGGCCGACATGGAGGCCGAACCGGTGCTGTTCAACAGTCAGTTCGGCACCTACACCAACTTCACCAACCTCGCCGATTTATCCGCCCTGGCCCTGCCGGCCGGTTTTCGCGCCGATGGTTTGCCCGCTGGCATCACTCTGATCGCTCCGGCTTGGCACGATCAGGCCCTGGCTGCCTTCGGCCAACGCTGGCAGCAAGCGCTCAAGTTACCGCTAGGCGCGACCGGGCAACCCTTACCGGAAGCGCTTCCGCGCCACACACCCGCCCCCGGCAGCGTGCGCGTCGCTGTAGTGGGCGCGCACCTGACTGGCATGCCGCTGAATTTCCAGCTCACCAGCCGCAACGCCGTGCTGGTCGAGCAGACCACCAGCGCCGCCACCTATCGCCTGTATGCCCTGCCCGGCACCGTGCCGCCAAAACCGGGCCTGGCGCGTGTGGCTGAGGATGGCGCGGCGATCATCGTCGAGCTGTGGGACATCCCTCAGGCACGCTTTGGCGAGTTTGTCGCGGAAATCCCCGCCCCGCTGGGCATCGGCAACCTGCAATTGGCCGATGGCCGCTGGGTCAAAGGCTTTATCTGCGAGCCTTATGCCCTGCACGGCGCGCGCGATATCACCAGCTTTGGCGGCTGGCCCATGCAACTGAGCGGCGCGCCCAGCAGCGGTAAGGAACGCCCGGAGAATTTCGCCGAGCGCATCTACCAGCAGCTCAAAGACGACATCTTTGAGTTTCGCCTGCTGCCCGGTGATCGCTTCTCCGAAGGCGAGATCGCCGCGCGCATGGCCGTCAGCCGCACGCCCGTGCGCCAGGCGCTGTATCGATTGGAACGAGAAGGCTATCTGCAGGTGTATTTCCGCAGCGGCTGGCAGGTCAAGCCGTTCGACTTCGCCCATTTTGAGGAGTTGTACGAGGTGCGCATCGTTCTCGAACTGGAGGCCGTGCGGCGCTTATGCGAACGCCCCGTCGAGGAGCAGTCGTCTGCACTGGAACAACTCAAGCGCACCTGGCTGGTGCAGCCCGAGCAACGTTTGCAGGATGGCGCTGAAGTCTCGCGCCTGGATGAGCGTTTTCATTGCTTGTTGGTAGAGGCTGCGGGCAACCGCGAAATGGCCCGCCTGCACGCCGAAGTGAGCGAGAAGATCCGCATTATCCGGCGCCTGGACTTCACCCAGAGCCCACGCGTAGCGGCCACTTATGCCGAACATGGACAAATACTTGCGGCAATTTTGTCGCGCCGGAGCAAAGAGGCACAGCTATTGCTCAAGACCCATATAGAGGTCAGCAAAGCCGAAGTGCGCAAAATCACCCTGCACATGCTGCACAGCGCGCGTCAGCGCACTGTTCAGACGCCAGAGGTGACGACCTGAGGTGAACGCCCTAGGGCTAGCGCCTGTTTTAACTGCCAGACAAAAAACTAAAAACCAGCAGCTCAAACACTTAAGTTCGTGAATGGAGATCGCACCATGCAACGTCGCAATCTGATCAAGGCCTTTACCCTGTCCGCTTCCATCGCCGCCATGGGCATGAGCTGGACCCTGCAAGCCGCCGAAACCATCAAGGTGGGCGTGCTGCATTCGCTGTCTGGCACCATGGCCATCTCGGAAACCTCGCTGAAAGACATGGCCCTGATGACCATTGACGAGATCAACGCCAAAGGCGGCGTGCTCGGCAAGCAACTTGAAGCCGTGGTAGTTGACCCGGCGTCCAACTGGCCGCTGTTCGCCGAACGTGGTCGTCAGTTGCTGACCCAGGACAAAGTCGCCGTGACCTTCGGCTGCTGGACCTCGGTGTCGCGCAAATCCGTACTGCCGGTCTATGAAGAACTCAACGGCCTGCTGTTCTACCCCGTGCAGTACGAAGGCGAAGAGATGTCGCCAAACGTCTTCTACACCGGTGCAGCGCCAAACCAGCAAGCCATTCCGGCAGTCGAGTACCTGATGAGCGAAGACGGCGGCGGTGCCAAGCGCTACTTCCTGCTCGGCACTGACTACGTTTACCCGCGCACCACCAACAAGATCCTGCGCGCCTTCCTGATCAGCAAAGGCGTGGCCGATAAAGACATCGAAGAGGTCTACACCCCGTTCGGTCATAGCGATTACCAAACCATCGTCGCCAACATCAAGAAGTTCTCCGCTGGCGGCAAAACCGCAGTGATCTCCACCGTCAACGGTGACTCCAACGTGCCGTTCTACAAAGAACTGGCCAACCAGGGCATCGAAGCCACCGACATCCCGGTTGTAGCCTTCTCGGTCGGTGAAGAAGAACTGCGCGGCATCGACACCAAGCCGCTGGTTGGCCAACTGGCCGCCTGGAACTACTTCCAGTCGGTCGAGAACCCGGTCAACACCAAGTTCGTCGCCGACTGGAAAGCCTACGCCAAGGCCAAAAACCTGCCGAACGCCGATACCGTGGTCACCAATGACCCGATGGAAGCCACTTATGTAGGCATCCACATGTGGGCGCAGGCCGTTGAAAAAGCCGGCACCACCGATGTCGACAAGGTGCGTGAAGCCATGTACGGGCAGACCTTCGCCGCGCCAAGTGGCTTCACCCTGACCATGGATAAAACCAACCACCACCTGCACAAGCCCGTGATGATTGGTGAAGTGCAGGAAGACGGTCAGTTCTCGGTGGTCTGGCAGACAGAAGGGCCAGTCCGTGCACAGCCATGGAGCCCGTACATCGAAGGCAACGACAAGAAGCCGGATTATGCGGTGAAGTCGAACTAAGGCAAAAAAGCCCTCCCCCTTTAATCTGCTGATAGCGCAGCGCGCGTTTACCGCCCCTCTCCCGCTGCGGGAGAGGACGTGGGCGACCCGTGAAGGGGGGAAGGTCGCTGTAGCCCGGATGCAATCCGGGAAGACCGCTCCCGGATTGCATCCGGGCTACGCCAAGGAACTCCCATGTCCACTGCCCTTACCCGAATTCTGCTGAGCCTGCTGTTGCTGCTGCCCCTGGCCGCGCACGCCGGTGATGCCCAAGACTTTGTCGCCGCTAACCCAGCCAAGCAGGCCAGCCTGCTCGAACGCTGGTCCGCCGCGCCCGATGCGGCGCGCCTGCCGTTGATCGAAGCCCTGCAGCAAGGCCGCGTCGCGGCAGACAGCGCGAAAAACGCCTTTATTGAAATAGATGGTGCGTATCAGCCCGCCGAAGGCGACGCGCAGCCTGTCGAAACACCCAAGAAGCTGCGCCTGAATAACCGCCTGCGCGGCCTAACCGCCACCGCACTGGCCAGCCACCAACTGCTCGGCGAAGACCCGGCGCTGCGCCTGGCCGCTGCCAAGCAACTGCAGAAGAGTGCCAAACCGGCGCAACTGCAACTGCTCAACGCCCAAGTCGCCAGCGAAACCGACGATGGCGTGCGCGATGCCCTGACCCTCGCCCTGGCCAACCTGCAACTGGTCGATAGCGACCCGGCCGTGCGCCTGGCTGCCGTGCGCCTGCTCGGTGAAACCGGCGATCCACTGGCCCGCACCCGCCTGGAAACCCTGCTCGACCCCGCCGTCGAAAGCGATGCCGGTGTACGCACCGCCGCCGAAACCAGCCTGGCTCAGGTCAAACGCAAACTGCTGATCGGCGAACTGCTCGGCCAGGCCTTTAGCGGCCTGTCACTCGGTTCAATCCTGCTGCTCGCCGCGCTCGGCCTGGCCATCACCTTCGGCTTGCTCGGGGTGATCAACATGGCCCACGGCGAGATGCTGATGCTCGGGGCCTATTCCACCTACATGGTGCAGGTCATGTTCCAGCGCTTCGCCCCGGAAGCCCTGGCGCTGTACCCGTTGGTGGCATTGCCGGTGGCCTTCTTCGTCACCGCCGCCATCGGCATGGCCCTGGAACGCACAGTGATTCGCCACCTCTACGGCCGCCCATTGGAAACCCTGCTCGCCACCTGGGGCATCAGCCTGATTCTGATCCAACTGGTGCGGGTGATCTTCGGCGCGCAAAACGTTGAAGTGGCCAACCCGGCCTGGCTGTCGGGGGGCATCCAAGTGCTGCCCAACCTGGTGCTGCCGTACAACCGCATCGTCATCATCGGCTTCGCCCTGTTTGTGGTGCTGCTGACCTGGCTGCTGCTGAACAAAACCCGCCTCGGCCTGAACGTGCGCGCCGTCACGCAGAACCGCAACATGGCCGCCTGCTGTGGCGTGCCCACCGGCCGGGTGGACATGCTCGCCTTCGGCCTCGGCTCCGGTATCGCCGGCCTTGGCGGCGTGGCCCTGAGCCAGATCGGCAACGTCGGCCCGGACCTCGGCCAAAGCTACATCATCGACTCCTTCCTGGTGGTGGTGCTCGGCGGCGTCGGTCAGCTGGCCGGTAGCGTGATGGCCGCCTTTGGCCTCGGCATCGCCAACAAAATTCTCGAACCGCAGATCGGCGCCGTGCTCGGCAAGATCCTTATCCTCGCGCTGATCATTCTGTTTATTCAGAAACGCCCGCAAGGTCTGTTTGCTTTGAAAGGACGGGTGATCGACTGATGACTATGCCCCTGAATCAAACCTTATTAGCCCGCGCCAGCGCCAAGCTTGGCCCGCAAGCGTCCATGGCCATCGGCCTGCTGGTACTGGCCATATTGCTCGCCATGCCGCTGCTGCACCTGCTGCCCGCGGACAACGCCCTGCATGTGTCGGCCTACACCCTGACCCTGGTCGGCAAAATCCTCTGCTATTGCATCGTCGCCCTGGCGCTTGACTTGGTCTGGGGTTATGCCGGGCTGTTGTCGCTCGGTCACGGCCTGTTCTTTGCCCTCGGTGGCTACGCCATGGGCATGTACCTGATGCGCGAAGCGGCGGGCGACGGCCTGCCGGCGTTTATGAGCTTCCTCGCCTGGACCGAGCTGCCTTGGTATTGGTACGGCACCGACAGCTTCCTCTGGGCCATGTGCCTGGTGGTGCTGGCCCCCGGTTTGCTCGCACTGGTGTTCGGCTTCTTCGCCTTCCGCTCGCGGATCAAGGGCGTGTACTTCTCGATCATGACCCAGGCGCCGACCTTCGCTGGGATGTTGCTGTTCTTCCGCAACGAAACCGGCTTTGGCGGCAACAACGGCTTTACCAACTTCCGCACCATTCTCGGTTTCGACATCACCGCCGCGCACACCCGCGCGGCGCTGTTCTTCGCCACCGTGGTGCTGCTAGTGGCCAGCCTGTACCTGGGCTGGCGACTGGCGCGCAGCAAGTTCGGCCGCGTGCTCACCGCGCTGCGTGATGCGGAAAACCGCCTGATGTTCTGCGGCTACGACCCACGCGGCTACAAGCTGTTTATCTGGGTACTCAGCGCCGTGCTCTGTGGTCTTGCGGGTGCGCTGTATGTGCCGCAAGTGGGCATCATCAACCCCAGCGAAATGTCGCCGACCAACTCCATCGAAGCCGCCGTGTGGGTCGCCCTCGGCGGGCGTGGCACGCTGATCGGCCCGCTGCTCGGCGCAGGCTTGGTCAACGGCATGAAGAGCTGGTTTACCGTGGCCTTCCCCGAGTACTGGCTGTTCGCTCTGGGCTTTCTATTTATCGTCGTGACGCTGTTCCTGCCTAAAGGCGTGATTGGCTTGTTACGCAAGAAAGGAGAGCAATAATGCGCGCTACGCCAGCCCCCGACCTGATGCTCGAACCTGCCTATGACCCAGCCGGCAGCGGGCGCGACCCGATCGGCACCAGTACCCTGGCCAACAAAGGTCTGAACGTGCGCCACGGCACCATCCTGACCTTGGAAGACATCAACGTCAGCTTCGATGGCTTCAAAGCGCTGACCAACCTGACGCTGTATATCGGCGTTGGTGAGCTGCGCTGCATCATCGGCCCCAACGGTGCCGGCAAGACCACCATGATGGATGTGATTACCGGCAAAACCCGCCCTGACAACGGCGTCGCCTACTTCGGCGAAACCCTCGACCTGACCAAAATGAGCGAGGTGCAAATCGCTCAGTCCGGCATCGGCCGCATGAGCGTGTTCGAAAACCTCGAACTGGCGCAGAAGACCAACAAATCGGTGTGGGCCAGCCTGCGCGCCAAACTGACCGGCGAGCAGCAAGACCGCATCGACGAGGTGCTGCAGACGATCAAACTCGACAGCTCGCGCTCACGCCCCGCCGGGCTGCTGTCGCACGGGCAGAAGCAGTTTCTCGAGATCGGCATGCTGCTGGTGCAAGACCCGCAACTGCTGCTGCTCGATGAGCCGGTGGCGGGCATGACCGACGCCGAAACCGAGTTCACCGCCGAGCTGTTCAAGTCGCTGGCACGCAAGCACTCGCTGATGGTGGTTGAGCACGACATGGGCTTTGTCGGCTCCATCGCCGACCACGTCACCGTGTTGCACCAAGGCAGCGTGCTGGCCGAAGGCTCGCTGGAACAGGTGCAGAACGATGAGCGAGTGATTGAGGTGTATCTGGGGCGCTGAAGTTTTGTAGGTTGGGTTGAGGAGCGTAGCGACGAAGCCCAACGCAATGCCAGGATCACACATGTTGGGCTTCGCTGCGCTCAGCCCAACCTACGTAGAGCACAAGGACATTCACATGCTGCAAGTCCAACAACTCCACCAATACTACGGCGGCAGCCATATCCTGCGGGGCCTGTCGTTTGAGGTGAAAGTCGGCGAAGTCACCTGCCTGCTCGGCCGTAACGGCGTGGGCAAGACCACCCTGCTGAAATGCCTGATGGGCCTGATCCCGGCTAAAGAAGGCGCGGTGAACTGGGAAGGCAAAGCCATCACCGCCTTCAAGCCGCACCAGCGCGTGCACGCCGGTATAGCCTACGTGCCGCAGGGCCGGGAAATTTTCGGCCGCCTGACCGTGGAAGAGAACCTGCTCATGGGCTTGTCTCGCTTTCCCGGCAGCGACGCTAAGGTGGTACCGGAATTTATTTATGAGCTGTTCCCCGTGCTGCGCGAGATGAAACATCGCCGCGGCGGCGACCTCTCCGGCGGCCAGCAACAACAGTTGGCCATCGGCCGCGCGCTGGCCAGCCAACCGCGCTTGCTGATCCTCGATGAACCCACCGAAGGCATCCAGCCCTCGGTGATCAAGGAGATCGGCGCGGTGATCAAAAAACTCGCCGAGCGCGGCGACATGGCGATTTTGCTGGTCGAGCAGTTCTATGACTTTGCCGCCGAACTGGCCGACCAGTACCTGGTGATGAGCCGCGGCGAAATCGTCCAGCAGGGCCGTGGTGAGACCATGGAAGCCGACGGCGTGCGCGGCCTGGTGGCGATATAAACACAACCTGTAGGAGCGAGCTTGCTCGCGATTGCGATTCGCGAGCAAGCTCGCTCCTACAGAACAGCAAAACCTTATTCCCACAACAAGATAACCATGAACGCACCCGTACCCACGCCGCTCTTCACCCCCAGCTGGCACGCCGAGCTGGAACTGGGCTATGGCCTCGACGGCAGCACCACGCGCCCGACCCTACGCCGCCACAAAGGCCCGCTGCGGGTGCAAAAGCACCTGTACGCCGAAGGCCCCGAGGTGTGCCAACACATCATCGTCCACCCCCCCGGCGGCATTGCCGGCGGTGATCGCCTAGACATCACCGCCACGGTTGGCCGCAACGCCTGGGCGCAGCTGACCAGTCCCGGCGCAGCCAAGTGGTACCGCGCCAAAGGGCCGGCTTACCAACACATCTGCCTGCGCGTCGAAGCCGGTGCAACCCTGGAATGGCTGCCGCAGGAAACCATCGTCTATGCCGAGGCCCAGGCCGAACTGAGCACCGAAATTGACCTCGAAGGCGATGCCAAGCTGCTCTACTGGGACGTGGTCGCCCTCGGCCGACCGGCCAGTGGTGAGCGCTTCGACGCCGGCCTTTTTCACGCACAGTTGAATATCCGTCGCGACGGCCAGTTGTTCTGGCATGAGCGCCAGCGCGTGGTCGGCGACGACGGTTTGCTCGACTCGCCCATCGGCCTAGACGGCCAACCGGTGTTTGCCACCTTGCTGATCACCGGCGAAATCGACAGCGAACTGCTCGACCAGTGTCGTACCCTCAGCACCCCAGTGCGCGGAGACCTCAGCCAATTACCCGGCCTGCTGGTCGCCCGCTGCCTGGCCAGTGAAGCGCTGCATGCCCGCGCCTGGTTGATTGAACTTTGGCGGCTGCTGCGCCCTGCTTTACTCGGGCGCAGCGCTGTCCCCCCCAGAATCTGGAGCACTTGAACAATGGATTTAACCCCACGCGAAAAAGACAAACTGCTGATCTTCACCGCCGGTTTAGTGGCCGAACGCCGCCTGGCCCGGGGCCTCAAACTCAATTACCCGGAAGCCATGGCCTATATCTCCGCTGCCTTACTGGAAGGCGCACGTGACGGCCAGACCGTAGCCGAGCTGATGCACTTCGGCACCACCCTGCTGAGCCGCGATCAAGTGATGGAAGGCATCCCGGAAATGATCCCGGATATCCAGGTCGAGGCCACCTTCCCGGATGGCACCAAGCTAGTAACCGTCCACCAACCGATCGCCTAAGGAACCCATCCAATGTCTACTGCGCTTGCCCATGCTGCGTTGCAAATTGGCTCGGATTGCTCATTGACAGGCGTCAACTGCGCATCCTCGCCAACTTGCGCCTTGCCTGAGCTGCGCTCGCTACGACCTTGAATGGATTCCTGGAAAACACATGATTATCCAAGACGCCACCGCCGCTGACCTGCCCGCCATTCTTGCGATTTATAACGACGCGGTGCAGCACACCACGGCGATATGGAATGAAACCCTGGTGGATCTGGCCAATCGCCAGGCTTGGTTGAATGAGCGCAACGCCGCCGGCTTTCCGGTGCTGGTGGCCCATAACGATGCCGGCGATGTTGTCGGCTACGCCAGCTACGGCACTTGGCGCGCCATTGAAGGCTTTCGCAATACCGTCGAACACTCGGTGTACGTGCGCAGCGACCAACGCGGCCAGGGCCTCGGCCCTTTGCTGATGCAAGCCCTGATCGAACGCGCGCAAGCCGCCGGCCTGCATGTGATGGTGGCGGCCATCGAGAGCGGCAACAGCGCCTCGATCCGCCTGCACGAGCGCCTCGGCTTCGTCACCAGCGGACAGATGCCGCAAGTCGGCCGCAAATTCGGCCGCTGGCTGGACCTCACCTTTATGCAACTGAACCTGGAGTGAAGCAGCAATGATCCCCGGCGAATACCAGATCCAGGACGGCGAAATCGAGCTGAATGCCGGCCGCCGCACGCACCGCCTGACCGTGGCCAACAGCGGCGACCGGCCGATCCAGGTCGGCTCGCACTATCACTTTTTTGAAACCAACGACGCCCTGACCTTCGACCGCGCCAGCACGCGCGGCATGCGCCTGAACATCCCAGCCGGCACCGCCGTGCGCTTCGAGCCGGGGCAAAGCCGCGAAGTGGAACTGGTTGACCTGGCCGGCCATCGCCGTGTGTTCGGCTTTGCCGGACGGGTGATGGGCGCGCTGGATTAGGCACAAATAATCAAAGCCTGTGGGAGCGCCGCCCGGCCCCTTCTACAGAGCTAAACCGAACGCACTGTGTCAGGACCTTATTGATGAAAATTTCCCGCCAAGCCTACGCCGACATGTTCGGCCCCACCGTCGGCGACAAAGTGCGCCTGGCCGACACTGAGTTGTGGATCGAGGTTGAGAAAGACTTCACCACCTATGGCGAAGAAGTGAAATTCGGCGGTGGCAAGGTCATCCGCGACGGCATGGGCCAGGGCCAACTGTGCGCCGCCGATGTGGTCGACACGCTGATCACCAACGCGCTGATCATCGACCACTGGGGCATCGTCAAAGCCGACGTGGGCCTCAAAGACGGGCGCATCGCCGCCATCGGCAAAGCCGGTAACGCCGACATTCAGCCGGACGTGACCATCGCCATCGGCGCAGGCACCGAAGTGATCGCCGGCGAAGGCATGATCCTCACAGCCGGCGGCATCGACAGCCATATCCACTTCATCTGCCCGCAGCAGATCGAAGAAGCCTTGATGAGCGGGGTCACCACCATGATCGGTGGCGGCACCGGGCCAGCCACCGGCACCAACGCCACAACCTGCACCTCAGGGCCGTGGCACATGGCGCGCATGCTGCAGGCCGCCGATGCCTTTCCGATGAACATGGGCTTTACCGGCAAGGGCAACGCCTCTTTGCCGGAACCGCTGATCGAGCAGGTCAAGGCCGGCGCCATCGGCCTCAAGCTGCATGAAGACTGGGGCACCACCCCGGCGGCCATCGACAATTGCCTGAGCGTGGCCGATCAATACGACGTGCAGGTGGCGATTCACACCGACACGCTGAACGAATCCGGCTTTGTCGAAACCACCCTCGCCGCGTTCAAGGGCCGCACCATCCACACCTACCACACGGAGGGGGCCGGTGGCGGTCACGCGCCGGACATCATCAAGGCCTGCGGCTTCCCCAATGTGCTGCCCAGCTCGACCAACCCGACCCGGCCGTTCACCAAGAACACCATCGACGAACACCTCGACATGCTGATGGTCTGCCACCACCTTGACCCGAGCATCGCCGAGGACGTGGCCTTCGCCGAAAGCCGCATTCGCCGCGAGACCATTGCCGCCGAAGACATCCTGCATGACCTCGGCGCGTTCAGCATGATCAGCTCCGACAGCCAGGCCATGGGCCGCGTCGGCGAGGTGATCACCCGCACTTGGCAGACCGCCGACAAGATGCACAAGCAACGCGGCCCGCTGGAAGGCGACGGCCCCGGCAACAGCAACTTCCGGGTTAAACGCTACATCGCCAAGTACACCATCAACCCAGCCATCACCCACGGCATCAGCCACGAAGTCGGCTCGGTCGAAGTGGGCAAATGGGCCGATCTGGTGCTCTGGCGGCCGGCGTTCTTTGGCGTTAAACCGACGCTGATTCTCAAGGGTGGCGCGATTGCCGCCAGCCTGATGGGCGACGCCAACGCCTCGATCCCCACGCCGCAGCCGGTGCATTACCGCCCGATGTTCGCCAGCTACGGTGGCAGCCGTCACGCCACCAGCTTCACCTTTATCAGCCAGGCGGCGTTTGAGGCGGGCGTGCCAGAGCAGTTGGGCCTGAAGAAGAAGATTGGCGTGGTCAAAGGCTGCCGCACCCTGAAAAAGAGCGACCTGATCCACAACGACTACCAACCCACCATCGAAGTGGACGCGCAGAACTATCAGGTCAAGGCCGACGGCCAACTGCTCTGGTGTGAGCCGGCGGATGTGCTGCCAATGGCGCAACGCTATTTTCTGTTCTGACAGGATCACCGCTGTTGGGCTTCGCTGCGCTCAACCACAACCTACATCACCCCGTAGGTTGCGGTTGAGCCGCGCAGCGGCGAAACCCAACAGCCACAACCCACACGCCCCGTAGGTTGTGGTTGAGCCGCGCAGCGGCGAAGCCCAACAACTACCCCAACACCCAAGCAACCTATAAACACCGGTCTACACTGGAGACATATTTCACTCACCAAGGACGGTGAATATGCGCTATCGACGCGCCTGGGTGCCTGGTGGCACTTACTTCTTTACGGTCACGCTCGCCGACCGCAGCCAAACACTACTGACCGACCATATCGAGCCGCTCCGACAGAGCATTCGTAGCGTTCGCGCACGCCATCCATTCGAGATTCTGGCGATGGTGGTATTGCCCGATCACCTACATTGCATCTGGCAACTACCCGAAAACGATCTGGACTACCCAACGCGATGGGCCCTGATCAAGCCCGCCTTTAGCCGTCAGGTCGCCCCCGGCGAATGCATTTCGCTTTCGCGTCACCTCAAACGAGAACGCGGCATCTGGCAGCGGCGCTATTGGGAACATTGCATCCGTGATGAGCATGACTTTCAGCGGCATGTTGACTACATCCACTACAACCCAGTTAAACATGGCCACGTCCAGCATCCGCTTGAATGGCCCTATTCCTCCATTCACAGCTATGTGCGCCGGGGACTGCTACTGCCAGACTGGGGTGGAGCTTCGTAGGTTGGGTTGAGGAGCGCAGCGACGAAGCCCAACGAGGCATACCAATGGCCTGTTGGGCTTCGCTGCGCTAAACCACAACCTACCCAAACCCATCGCCAGCATAACCACACGTAGGTTGCGGTTGAGCCGCGCAGCGGTGAAGCCCAACAGCAATCACCTAGACCCTCAGCGCAACTGACTGTCCTTACTACCCCGGCGGTTATAACCGCTGAATTTGGCCTGTTCCTTGTCATGCTCGGTTTGGCAGGCCACGCACAGGTGCACACCGGGGATGGCTGTACGCCGTGCTTCGGGAATGATGGCGTCGCACTCCTCGCAATGGCTCAGGCTTTCGCCGCGCGGCAGTTGGCTGCGAACACGGGCAATGGCGTCTTCGATGCTGCTATCGATTTGCTCCTGAACCGCGCCATCGTTTGCCCAACCACCGGCCATGCACTCGCCCTCCGTTGTTTACGCTGTAGGTATGCGCCGAAATGCGATGAACCTCAAGCGCAGGCGGTCGGCCTACTCCTTGACCTCCATAAACTCGCGCGCCCAGACGATGTAGTCCTCGGGTTGCGTGTATTTATGCGTCAGTTCGGTGGCGTTGAGTTCGCAAGGTTCGGCTCCGCGCTGCTCACGCAAGCAGTCGTAGGTGGCCTTGATCGCCGCGAAGTAAGCAGCATGGCCGTTGACCACAATGCGCACACCCAGCGCGGCCAGACGGGCGTTGTCGCGCAGTTTGGGGTTGCCGTAGGTGACCAGCATCAGCGGAATGCTCAGGGCAGCGGCGATCTGCTCCAGATGAGCAAAATCCTCGACGCCGACCAGGCAGATGGCATCCGCCCCGGCGGCCTGATAGGCATGCGTGCGGCGAATAACTTCGCTGACATCCAGCACGCCGGCATGGGTGCGGGCGATGATCGCCAGGTCCGGATCAACCCGCGCTTCCAATGCCGCGCGTATTTTGCCGACGCCTTCGTCAATGCTGATCAGGTCAGTGGATTTGCGCCCGAATTGCGCAGGCAGCAGGGTGTCCTCAAGGGTTAACGCGGCAATCCCGGCGCGCTCCAGCTCAACCACGGTGCGCATCACGTTCAGCGCATTGCCGTAGCCATGATCCGCATCGGCAATCACCGGCAGACGGCTAACGCGGCCAATGCGCGTGGCCTGCTCGACAAACTCACTGAGGGTAATCAGCGCGAAGTCGGGGGCGGCCAGAACTTGTAGTGAAGCTACAGAACCACCCAGAATGCCCACTTCAAACCCTAAATCAGCGGCGATGCGGGCTGCCATCGGATCAAACACTGAAGCGGTGTGATAACAGCGATTTGAGGCTAACAGCGCACGGAACTGGGCGCGCAGGTCATGATGCGAGGTTCTTTGCATGGGGCACCATAGGGCAAGGTCAATTCTGGGCCGGCAATTATGTAGTAAAACTACAAATCAAGCTTGTAGTAAAACTACATGCTCCCGCAGAAACCTTGCCCCGAGCTTTCAACAGACCTTAAGTCGCCAACTCAACCGGCATACGTGGCGCAAACCCCGCGCCGGTCACCAGCCCATAAGCCATCCATAGCATCACTGCGGCATACAACAGGCGCGGCAACCAGGTGGCTAACTGCTCAAAAAAACCATCCAGCTTTTGCGTTTCTACTGCGGCGTAATTAAGCAGGCTGGCCGGCAGCGTGCCGCTGGCTTCACCGGTGCGAACCAGGCCAAGCGCCAGACCATGCCCGGGGAAATCCACTGTATTCAACGCCTGGGTGAGCGACTGCCCACTTTGCACCGCCAACTGCAAGGCACTGAAGCGTTTACGCGGCGGCGCATGACTGATCGCCGCGCAGGCCTTGGGTAGCGCGTCCAACATGGGCATGCCCGCTTCCAGCATCAGCCCGAGGCTGTCGAAAAAATCACGCAGGTTGCGCCTTAGCAATGCGGTTCCCAGCAGGGGCACCCGCACCAGCAACGTTTCGAGTAAAGATGCTTTCGCCGCCGGTGCGGCTTGGCGTCGTCGATAGAGGCTACGCCCTAGCCCATACAGCGCAGTCATGCTGAGTAACGGCCAGAGCACACCCCACAGGTAGCCAGCCACGCTCAACTGACCGCTGACCAACTGCGGCAGCGGCTGAATAAGCAGCGCCAGCACCAGCACCGCAGCCGGCATGATCAGTCGCGATTTCAGCGCTGCGGCCTGCTTGGCGCGATGTGCGTAGCGCTCCGCCAGACGTTGATAGACCGCCGCCAAACAACCACTGGCTTGCCCCGCTCGCAACAAGGTGGCATCCAGCGGAATCAACCAACCGCTGCGCAGCCCGGCAGTGGCCATGTCGGCGCCGCGCTCAAGTTGCGCCTGCAACTCAGCCTGTACGCCACGGGCATGCGCCGGCACCGAGAGGCTGCGCAACGCGTGTAGGGCTGGCACTCCGGCTTTTTCCATGGCAGCCAGGTGCGCAAAAAACTGCGCGCGCTCGGAGGAGTCCAGCGCGATAAGGCGGGTCGTAGGCATCCGTGACTCGAAGCGAAATAAAAAGGGGATATAGCGCTATTGAGGGGGCGCCGGCAAATCGGCGTGAGGCATCCAGCGTTGAAAGACTTCGGCAAAACTGCCGTCTTGATGCATACCGCGCAGGGCCTCTTGCCAGCGCTCGATCACGGCGGCATCGGTCTGCAGGGAAAAAGCGATGTAATACGCCGAGCGCATCAAGGGTAAATGGGCTTGCACGTCCTCAGCACGCAACCCGCCGCGGGCCAACTCTGCATCCAGAGTCAGGTCTTCCGTGGCAATTAACTTCACTCGACCATGTTTGAGCATGGTCACCATATTTTTCGAACTCGGCACACCGTAGAGGTTTTTAAAACCATGTGATTCAAGGGTTTCGAAGGTGTACCACTGCTTGGGCACCGCTAAGGGCCCGCTGGCAGCGGCGTCTTGCAGCGTATCGAAACGCAGATTG
Organism: Pseudomonas sp. Ga0074129; assembly: GCA_001465025.1. Taxonomy (GTDB): domain Bacteria; phylum Pseudomonadota; class Gammaproteobacteria; order Pseudomonadales; family Pseudomonadaceae; genus Aquipseudomonas. Next base: position 21,920 of record LNDO01000117.1, on the reverse strand, counting down.
CGCGACTTCAATGAATAGAACCGCGTGGTGCCAATGAGGATTGGGCCGACCCATTGGAAACGCGCCTCTCGCTCAGGCGTACGAACGGTGGAGAAAATCGCTGTATCGGGCCGCTGCTGAGCCAAGTTGTAGCCGCGCGTCCAAGGCATCAATTCAATCTGCGAAGAATCGCCCGTACGCTCAATCAGCGCGCGCACTACTTCAACTGCAAAACCATGCAGTTCGCCATTGTGGCTATAGCTGGTGGGCGGCGCCTCTTCTGTGATCAGGTGCAACTCCGCCCTGACCAACCCTGCCATCCAGCAAACAAGCCAACAACCGAGCAGGCAACTTCGTTTTAGCAAGATCCATTCTCCAAGCCGTGAAATCAGCCTAGCTCAGACCTGAAAAATTGCCTCAACGTGCCGCCAATGCTGGCATGGAACATAATCCGCCCGACTCAATACGCGGCAGACAGCCAGCACACCGATCACAGGCTTAATAACGACGCCGTTAAGACGCAGCAACGCAGCGAGCGGTTTCGCATGGGCAAAGCACCCACCACACAAACCGACACGACACGGCGGCCTCACACTTTTTCACACTCCAAACGCTAGCCGGGCTGGCAGCCACGGCCTAGTCAGGCGATCATCACGCCTCTTTTGCGCAGCCAGAATGATATGAACGACACCACACGCACGCCTCACGCCACTCACAAGCCCCGCCCAATGGTCGATTTGCTGGTGAGCCTGATTATCCCCTCGCTGATTCTGATGAAACTCAGTGGTGAAAGCGATTTAGGCGCAGACGGCGCGCTGCTCTTGGCACTGTCGTTCCCTCTGCTCTGGGGCAGCTTTGAGCTAATCAAATACCGCAAATTCAACTTTATCGCCCTGCTTGGCCTGATCAGCGTGCTGCTTACCGGCGGCATTGGTCTGCTTAAGTTGGATAACCAGTGGCTGGCGATTAAAGAAGCGGCGATCCCATGCGTGATTGGCATCGCCGTGCTGGTGTCGACTTACACCCGCTACCCACTGATTCGCACCCTGCTGTTTAACAAAAACGTGTTGAACGTCGACAAAATCCACGAGCGCCTAGAGCAAGCGGGCAACACCCAGCAATTTGAAACGCGCCTGCTCAGGGCCACTTACTGGCTGAGCAGTACGTTCTTTTTCTCTTCGGCGATGAACTACATCCTGGCCAAGTGGATTGTCGTAAGCCCAGCCGGCAGTGAAGCCTTCAACGCAGAACTGGGCCGCATGAACCTGCTCAGCTACCCGACATCTTCTACTACCTGTGGCGCACCATCCACGGCCTTACCGGCCTCAAGCTGGAAGAGGTGATGGCCAATCCCGAACAGGATAAAACCTCCTGAATGGCATTGGCTGGACCAACCGCCAGCCAGATCAGGCATAACCCATGCTGACCCTCTCGGCTTACCTCGGGCTGTTCCTCTCCGCCCTGGGCGCGGCCACGCTGCTGCCCCTGCAGTCGGAAGGCGTGCTAGTGGCGCTGTTACTCAGCCAAGCGTACTCGCCTTGGGCGCTGCTGGTGGTGGCCATCGCCGGCAATGTGCTCGGTTCCGTGATCAATTGGCTGCTCGGCCGTTACCTTGAACACTTTCGCCAGCGGCGCTGGTTCCCCGTGCCCGCTACGGCCGCTGGTCGTTGCTGCTCAGTTGGGTGCCGATTATCGGCGACCCTTTGACCTTGGTTGCCGGCATCATGCGTGAGCGCCTATGGGTGTTTCTGCTGATTGTGGCCTTGGCTAAAACCGCTCGATATGCCTTATTGGCCACCCTGACAGTGGGCTGGGTTGGACTCTCGTAGAAACACTTCTTCACCCTAGCCGAACACGCCAAGGTTGAGCATCGGCCGCGCCTTCGCGATACTCCGCAGCCTTCGCACGACTTTGCGCGATGCCTGTCAACGAGCGAGGACCAATATCAGTGGAACGGCAGCCTCTATGAAAAAAAGCGATCTGATCTGGACCCTTGTGGGGCTCGTTGCAGTGCTGTTGTCGTGTTACCTGCTTTATCACCAGGTGCGTAACATTTCACTGAGCGAAATTGCCGACAGCTTGCGCGCAATTCCGCAAGCACGGTGGTTATTAGCCATCGGGGCGACCCTCGGGGCTTATATCGCCCTGGCCTGGTACGACCGAATTGCTCTCGCACACCTCGGCAAGACGATCTCTTGGCGGTTTATAAGCCTGTGCTCCTTCACCACCTACGCATTGGCGCACAACATTGGCGCGTCCGTTTTTTCAGGCGCGCTGGTGCGCTACAGGGCTTACCGCAGCAAGGGCCTCACGCCTCAAGAAATTGGCATTTTGATTGTCTTTTGCTCATTTACGTTTGCCTTGGGTACCGTGCTGGCCAGCGGCATTATTTTGCTGCTGGAGCCTAACCTGATTCACCGCTTGGCCGAGGTAACGCCGCTGGTTTCAGAGGTCATTGGCCTGCTCATGTTGATGCTGGTGGCACTCTATGTGCTCGGTTCCTGGCGGCAATTCAAACCCTGGCGCTGGGGCAAATTGCACCTTGAATACCCGCGACTGAATATTGTGGGCCGGCAGTTACTGGCCGGACCGCTGGAGTTGGCGTGTGCGGCAGCAATTATCTATTTTGCGCTGCCTGCGGAACACAATCCCGGATACGTGGTGGTATTCGGCGTCTTCCTCGCGTCATTCTCGTTGGCGTTGCTTTCTCACGCGCCGGGCGGCCTTGGTGTGCTTGAAGTGACCTTTATCGCCGCCCTACCCGAAGTACCAAAAGCTGATGTACTGGCTGCTTTGATTGTCTTCCGCTGCTTCTATTTGTTGTTACCGTTCGCGCTCTCGTTACTGGTCGTGCTGGGGTTCGAGTGGACGCAATGGAAAAAGAACCGTACCGATGCAGACAGCCTGTAAATCCGCAGGGCACAAACGATAGGCCGATAAATAGGGCAGCATGGCGCGGCACTCTCGCATAGAATGCGCGGCCGTTTTTCTGGCTTGCCCTGCCACCCCTAGACAATGGTCACAGGCACGCTGAAAAACTCCCGGTAATTGTTCAGGAACAGCGCGCCGCATGACTCTTTCTACGCCCGCCCGCGCCTGCGGCATCGATTTTGGCACCTCCAACTCCACCGTCGGCTGGCTGCGCCCCGACGCCGAGACGCTGATCCCGCTGGAAGACGGCAAGATCACCCTGCCATCAGTGGTCTTCTTCAACCTCGAAGAACGCCGCCCGGTCTACGGCCGTCTGGCTCTGCAGGAATACCTGGAAGGTTATGAAGGCCGCCTGATGCGCTCGCTGAAAAGCCTGCTGGGCAGCAAATTGCTGAAAAGCGAAACCACGGTGTTGGGCAGCGCCCTGCCGTTTAAAGACCTGCTCGGCTTTTTTATCGGCGAACTGAAAAACCGCGCCGAAGCCACTGCCGGCCGGCCCTTCGAGGAAGTGGTACTGGGCCGCCCGGTGTTCTTCGTCGATGACGACCCGGTGGCTGACCTGGAGGCACAAAACACCCTGGTGGCCGTGGCGCACAAGCTTGGCTTCAAGGACGTGTCGTTCCAGTACGAGCCGATTGCGGCGGCCTTCGACTATGAGTCCGGCATTGAGCGCGAAGAGCTGGTATTGATCGTCGATATCGGCGGTGGCACCTCAGACTTCTCGCTGGTGCGCCTGGCGCCCGAGCGCCGCCAGATCGCCGACCGGCACAGCGACATCCTCGCCACCGGCGGCGTGCATATCGGCGGCACCGACTTCGACAAGCAACTCTCGCTGGCTGGGGTGATGCCATTGTTCGGCTACGGCAGCCGAATGAAAAGCGATGCGCCGATGCCCACCAGCACGCACCTGAACCTAGCCACCTGGCACACCATCAACGCAGTGTACTCGGCGCAGTCGCAGCGCCAGTTACAGAGTATGCGCTACGACATCGTCGACCCGACCGGCATTGATCGCCTGTTCAAGCTGATCGAACGGCGCGACGGCCACTGGCTGGCCATGCAGGTGGAAGACAGCAAGATCGCCCTCACCGAGCAGGATGCCCGGCCCATCGACCTAAGCAGACTGGAAGACGGCCTAGTCGCCGAGCTGACCCGGACACTGTTTGAAGGTGCCATCGAGCCGCTGCTGGAGCGCGTGCGCGCCAGCGTCACGCAACTGCTCGGCGATGCCGGCGTAAGCGTGGCGCAGGTCGATACAGTGTTCTTTACCGGCGGTTCCAGCGGCATCCCGGCGCTGCGCCAGAGCGTCGCTGCCATGCTGCCAAACGCCCGGCATGTGGAAGGCAACACCTTCGGCAGCATCGGTAGCGGCTTGGCCATCGAGGCGCAGAAGCGCTACGGTTAATCTGTAGCCCGGATGAAATCCGGGGATAAGGTCTAATAGCTCCCGGATTGCATCCGGGCTACAACGGAACAGCCGTAGGATGGGTTGAGCAAAGCGATACCCATCAACACGCCACAGACCACTCGATGGGTTACGCCGCTACGCGACTAACCCATCCTACAGTGATAGTGGATGAGAAGGCGTCATCCACTCTACGCAGCTAATTAGCAGCCCCTGCCTCCACCATAAAAAACGCCAGCTTAGCGCTGGCGTTTTTTATTCCCGCACAATCAGCGCGGCACAACCGGCTTCTTCGGCGGCTTCTTGCCTTTACCCTTGGCCGCGTCGGAACGCTCTTTGGCCGCCTGCTGGTTACGCGCCTGCGCGGCCGCTTTGGCCTGTTCGCGCTTGTCCCAAGGGTTGCCACCTGCTGCGCCAGTATCACGCGGCGGTAGGCCGGTGTGCTGGGTGAGCATTGGCTTGCTCTTGGTGGTGTCCTTGGCGACTTTGTGGCTACCGGCTGGCGTCGAGTTCTTCCGGCGTGCGCTCTGGTAGCTGTCGGTCGCTGGCTGATGCAGCGGAATAAGCTGGTTCTTGCCCGGCCCGATCAGGTCGGCGCGCCCCATGCGGGTCAGCGCTTCGCGCAGCATTGGCCAGCCTTTCGGGTCGTGATAACGCAGGAACGCCTTGTGCAGCCGGCGTTGCTCCTCGCTCTTGACGATGGTCACGCCGTCGCTTTTGTAGCTGATCTTGCGCAGCGGATTCTTACCCGAGTGGTACATGGCCGTGGCCGTGGCCATCGGCGAGGGGTAGAAGGCCTGCACCTGGTCGGCACGGAAGCCATTGCCCTTGAGCCACAGCGCGAGGTTCATCATGTCTTCGTCGGTGGTGCCGGGGTGCGCAGCGATAAAGTACGGAATCAAGTACTGCTCTTTGCCCGCCTCTTTCGAGTACTTCTCGAACATGCGCTTGAACTTGTCGTAGCTGCCAATGCCCGGCTTCATCATCTGATTCAGCGGGCCTTCCTCGGTGTGCTCCGGGGCAATCTTCAGGTAGCCACCGACGTGGTGGGTGACCAACTCCTTCACATATTCCGGTGACTCAACCGCGAGGTCGTAGCGTAGGCCGGATGCAATCAGAATCTTCTTCACACCTGGCAATGCGCGAGCGCTGCGATAGAGCTGAATCAAAGCCGAGTGGTCGGTGTTAAGGTTCGGGCAGATGCCGGGGAACACGCAGGACGGCTTGCGGCACGCGGATTCAATTTCCGGGCTCTTGCAGGCGATGCGGTACATGTTTGCGGTCGGCCCGCCGAGGTCAGAAATCACCCCGGTAAAGCCTGGCACCTTGTCGCGGATCTCTTCGATCTCGCGGATGATCGACTCTTCCGAACGGTTCTGGATGATGCGGCCTTCGTGCTCGGTGATCGAGCAGAAGGTGCAGCCGCCAAAACAGCCACGCATGATATTCACCGAGAAACGGATCATGTCGTAGGCCGGGATTTTCTCCTTGCCATACACCGGGTGCGGCACACGCGCATAGGGCATGCCGAACACGTAGTCCATTTCTTCGGTGGTCATGGGAATGGGCGGCGGGTTGAACCACACATCCACGTCGCCATGCTTCTGCACCAGCGCGCGGGCGTTGCCCGGGTTGGTTTCCAGGTGCAGCACGCGGTTGGCGTGGGCGTACAACACTGGGTCATTGCGCACCTTTTCCATGGACGGTAGGCGGATCACCGTTTTGTCGCGAGTCATGCGCGGGCTGGCGAGCAGTTGCACGACCTTCGGCTCGTTCGGGTCTTCCAGCGGCCCTTTGCTCTGCTCGATGGCGCAGGCTTCGGTGTCCTGAGTGTTCACATAGGGGTTGATGATCTTGTCGACCTTGCCCGGCCGGTCGATACGCGTGGAGTCCACCTCGTACCAGCCCTGCGGCGTATCGCGGCGAATAAACGCGGTGCCGCGCACGTCGGTGATGTCTTCAATCTTGTGGCCATAGGACAGGCGCTGGGCGACTTCGACGATGGCGCGCTCGGCGTTGCCGTACAGCAGAATGTCGGCGCTGGCGTCGATCAGGATCGAATTACGCACACGGTCCTGCCAGTAGTCGTAATGGGCAATGCGGCGCAGGGAGGCTTCGATACCGCCGAGGACAATCGGCACGTGTTTATAGGCTTCTTTGCAGCGCTGGCTGTACACCAGGCTGGCACGGTCCGGGCGCTTACCGGCCAAGCCGCCGGGGGTGTAGGCGTCGTCCGAGCGGATTTTCTTGTCGGCGGTGTAGCGGTTGATCATCGAGTCCATGTTGCCGGCCGCGACGCCGAAGAACAGGTTCGGCTCGCCGAGCTTCATAAAGTCGTCTTTCGACTGCCAGTTGGGCTGGGCGATGATGCCGACGCGAAAGCCTTGCGACTCCAGCAGCCGGCCGATGATCGCCATGCCGAACGACGGATGATCCACGTAGGCATCGCCGGTCACGATGATGATGTCGCAGCTGTCCCAGCCAAGCTGATCCATCTCTTCCCGACTCATCGGCAGGAAAGGCGCAGGCCCGAAACACTCGGCCCAATACTTTGGATAATCGAATAACGGCTTGGCGGTTTGCATGGACATGGAAAGTGACCGGTGTAGGCGAACAGGGATGGAAAATCGCGGGCGCGGAATATAGCACAAAATTTAACCAAACCCGACCTCTGCAGTCGGATAATTTGCGTGTTTTGCGCTAGCTAAAGGGTAGTGGCTAGCGGCTATACTCGGGCCACAACATCGGCGCCCGAGAGCCGAGACAGGGAGTTCATGTGCTACTGCGCCAAGCCTTCGCGTACATGCTGATGCTGGGCCTGCTGTTGATCAGCAGCCCGGCGCTGTCTGCCGTGCAATTGACCGCCGAAAGCAGTGGTTTGCCGCTCAATCCTTACATTGAGTTGCTCGAAGACCACAGCGCGCAACTGAGCATTGCAGACATGGCCGACCCGGCCATTCAAAGCCGCTTCCAGCCTGCCAATGGCCGCGCCAGCGTTGGTCAAAGCCGTAATCCCTGGTGGATTAAAGTCACCCTGCAACGCACCGCCGATGCACCGAGCGACTGGTGGCTGGAGGTCAACTCCGTGACTCAACTCGATCTGCGGCTGTATCTGCCGGATGAGCACGGGGCATGGCAGGCGCGCCAATCGGGCGAGCGCGTCAGTCACGCAGAAGGCCGTGATCGCGCGTTTCGTCACATGCTGTTCAAGCTGCCAACACTGACGCAGCAACCCCTGACGTTTTACCTGCGCACCTACGACCCAGCCGGCAATTCCTTCCCCATGAAAGTCTGGCAACTGGACGACCTTACCCAGCAAGCCAGCGAAGAGAACCTCGTCCTCGGCGTGGTCTACGGCATCATCGCCGCGCTGCTGCTGTACAACCTGTTCATCTTCCTCAGCCTGCGCGACTCGGCCTATTTTTGGTACGTGTTGACCACCGCAGCGGCCTTGCTGATGATCCTCAGCATGAGCGGTCATGGCTTCCAGTACCTGTGGCCGAATCATCCGGTGCCGTTCTGGCTGGATCGTGTCACGCTGCCATCGCTGTGGGGCCTATGCGCCTGCCGATTTACCCAATGCCTGATGCAAACCCGCATTTATGTGCGCTGGGCACACCACCTGCTGACGTTTGCCTGCGTCTGCTATGTCATTGCTGTGGTTCTGGAAGGTTTAGGGCAGCGCCATTCAGCGGCGTGGATTATTGCCTTGCTATCGCTTACCAGTATTCCGGCCGCCCTCGGCTCAGCGCTGATTCGCTGGCGGCAGGGCTATTTCCCGGCCTTTCTGTACCTGTGCGGCTACGGGTTGATTCTTGGCAGCATCAGCCTGGCCTTAATGCGCACCACCGGCCTGGTGCAACCGGCCGCCTGGAATGCCTATGTCTTTCCCTTGTCGGTGGCCGCCGAATCCATTCTGTTCTCCTTCGCCTTGGCCTACCGCATCCAAACACTGAAACAGGAAAAAGCCGAAGCGCTGGAGCAGGCTGACCGTGAGAAAACTGCTCGCCTGACTCAGATCCAGAGCAGCGCCGATGAACTGCAACACGCGGTTAACCTGCGCACCAGCGAACTGGCCAGCGCCAACGCACAGCTCAAAGAGCGCGAACAAGCCCTGCAGCACGCCGCCTTTCACGACCCCCTGACCGAACTGCACAACCGTCGTTTCCTGGTCGAGCGCTGTGAAACGGCACTGGCCAACGCCCGCCGCCACCATGAAACCACAGCCCTGCTGCTGATCGACCTGGATCACTTCAAGCCCATCAATGACAAGTACGGCCACGCCGCTGGCGACATGATGCTGCAAAGCATTGCCCGGCGCCTGCGTGAACATGTGCGTGCCGGTGACACCGTCGCGCGCCTAGGTGGCGACGAGTTTGCAGTGCTGGTCTGCGGCCAGGATGCCGAGCCCCATGCACGTGAAATCGCCGAACGCCTGCTCGACGAACTGGCCAAGCCGGTGATGTTTGGTGCCGAACGCCTGACGGTCTCCATCAGCATTGGCGTGGCCTTGTTTCCCAAGCACGCCAACAACTTTTCGACGCTGTACAAGGCGGCGGACGAAATGCTCTACAAGGTCAAACTCCGCGGCCGTTCCGGCTTCGCCGTGTATGGCGAGGAAGGCGAGTTAAGCAGCGACACCCGCCTGCACTTGGATGTACTGAGCGTGCCCAGCGGCTTAAGTTGATATCAGTCAATCATGCGCTTAAAAGGTGGCCATCTGCCCTCAACTTGCAGATTACAGACTGACTCACTGCCTATACTCGTGGCATAAGCCATTCAAAATCAGGACGTGCGTCGTGCCGCGCCTTATCTACTCGTTAGCCTTGTTTATCGGCGTTATGTGCAGCCATGCGCTGGCGGCTCCCGTGGTATTGACCCCTTCAAGCAGTGGCAGCAGCCTCAATGGCAGCATTGAGCTGCTCGAAGACATTGGCGGGCAACTGAGCATTACCGACCTGGCCGACCCTGCCGTGCAGGCGCGCTTTCAGCCGGCCGCCGGACGCACCAGCGTCGGCCAGAGCCGTAACCCCTGGTGGATCAAAGTCAGCCTAGAGCGCGGTGAGGCGGCGCCCAGCCATTGGTGGCTGGAAGTGGGCGCGGTCACCTTGCTCGACTTGCAGTTGTTTATGCCGACTGCAAACAGCCAATGGCACATGCGTCAGGCTGGTGAGCGCGTCAGCTTTGCCGCAGGCCGTGACCACGATTATCGCCGTGCGGTGTTCAGCCTGCCGCCGCTGGAGGAGCAACCGCTGACCTTTTACCTGCGCACCTACGATCCGGCCGGCAACTCCTTCCCGCTGCGCATTTGGCAACTGCACGATCTGGAACAACTGGCCAAACGCGAACACCTGATCTTGGGCCTGATCTACGGCGTCATACTTGCCCTGCTGCTGTACAACCTGTTTATTTTGCTGGCCCTGCGCGACCCGGCGTACTTCTGGTATGTACTGACCATGGCCGCCTCGCTGGTGTTTATTCTCAGCATGAGCGGCCACGGCTTCCAGTACCTCTGGCCCGACGACGCGGTACCCCGGTGGCTGGACCGAGTCACCTTACCGATTCTGGTCAGCCTGGGCATCCTGCGGTTTGCCCAAGTGCTGCTGTCGACGCGAACCACACTGCGCATCGCCCATCACATCCTGAGTGCCTGTATTACCGTCTACCTGCTGGCGATTGCATTGAATCTGGCCGGCTACCGCAGTGAAACCAGCGTGCTGATCGGCCTGATCCCGCTTGTCACCGTACCCACCCTGCTGCTCAGCGCGGCCATTCGCTGGAAGCAAGGCTTTGTGCCGGCCATTTTCTACCTGCTCGGCTATGGCAGCGTGTTGTTGAGCTTTGTGATTTTGGTGCTGCGCGCCGCCGGCGTGATACAGCCCGGTGAGTCCACGGCGTATCTGTTTCCGCTGGCGGTTGCCGCCGAAGCCATCCTGTTTTCCTTTGCCCTGGCCTACCGCATTCAAATCCTCAAGCAGGAAAAGGCTGACGCCCTAACGCTGGCCGACCATGAAAAGAGCGCACGCTTGGCTCAAGCGCATGCCAATGCCGCCGAATTGCAGCGCTCCGTGGAGCAGCGCACCGCCGAGTTGGCCGCCACCAACGAACGCCTGCTCGAGCGCGAGCGCGACCTGCAACATGCCGCCTTCCATGACCCACTGACCGAACTGCCCAATCGACGCTATCTGGTAGAGCGTTGTGAAGCGGCCCTGGCCCACGCACGCCGTCACACTGAAACGGTGGCCTTGCTGCTGATCGACCTCGACCACTTCAAGCCGATCAATGACAAACATGGCCATGATGCCGGCGACCTGATGCTGCAGAACATTGGCCTGCGCCTGCGCGAGCATGTCCGCGCAGGCGATAGCATCGCGCGCCTGGGCGGCGACGAGTTTGCCGTACTGGTGTGTGGTAGCGACGCAGAAGCCCATTCACGCGATATTGCCGCACGGCTGCTGGACGAGCTGGCCAAGCCGGTGCTCTACGGTGCAGAACGCTTAACCGTGACTATCAGCATTGGCGTGGCGCTCTACCCGCAACATGCCGGCACCTTCACCGCGCTGTACAAGGCCGCCGACGAAATGCTCTACCGGGTAAAAAGCCGAGGCCGCTCGGGGTGGGTGATGTGCGGTGAAGACGGCGAACTGAGCGACAGTGCGCGCCTGCACCTGGATGTACTCAACGTACCCAGCGGACTGCTCTGATGCAGCCTCTCAACCATGTCGATAGCGGCGCGGCACGCGCGCCGTAACCTTGCTGAGCAGTTCATAGCCGATGGTACCGGCTGCTTGCGCCACCTCATCGACCGGCAGTTGCGCCCCCCACAACTCCACCGCGTCCCCCTCACGAGCACTGGGCATGTCAGTAAGATCGACCGTCAGCATGTCCATCGACACCCTGCCCACCAAGGGTACTCGCTGGCCGTTGATCAACACCGGCGTACCGCTAGGGGCGTGTCGCGGATAGCCATCAGCATAACCACAGCTCACCGTACCGATGCGCGACGCCCGCTCGGCACGCCATGTACCGCCATAACCAACGCCCTCTCCGGACGCAATATCGCGGCAAGCAATCAACTGAGCGGTCAGGCTCATGGCAGGCCGCACACCCAGTTCGGCCGCACTCAGATCAGCAAAAGGCGTGGCGCCATACAGCATGATCCCCGGCCGCAGCCAATCCATATGCGCCGCCGGGATGGTCAGAATCGCCGCTGAGTTGGCCAGCGAACGCTGGGCAAAATCCAGATCCAGCAGATCGAGAAAACGCTCTAACTGCAGTTCGGTCACTTCACTGCCGCGTTCATCGGCGCAGGCAAAATGGCTCAGCAGGTTCAACTCGGCGACTTGTGCCGCGCCGTTTAAGCGGGCGTGCCACTCACGCAGTGCTTCGGCGCTAAAGCCTAACCGATGCATGCCACTGTCGAGTTTTAGCCAGACATTAAGCGGCCGCGCCAATTGTGCCGCCAGCAACTGCTGGGCCTGTACCTCAGTGTGCAGCACGACATCCAGGCCGAGCTGTGCGGCAAACAGGTAATCCTGCGCGGCAAAACAGCCCTGCAGCAGCAAAATGCGCGCCTCGCCATGCAGGGCGCGCACCTCCGCCGCTTCTTCCAGGCTGGCCACGGCAAAACCATCCGCCACATCATGCAACGCAGTGACCACTTCACGCGCACCATGCCCATACGCATTGGCCTTGACCACCGCAAACACCTGCCGCCCCGGCGCGCAGCGTTGAGCCACAGCGTAGTTGTGAGCAATGGCAGACAAATCAATGGTGGCGACAAGCGGGCAGTTTAACCACTGGTCGCCCGTTTTTATTGATCTGACGCGTTAACCCCGCGCATTTGCGCTGGCAGCGCTACTCGTCGTCGAACTGATAACTGCCCGGCGCGAGGTTTTCAAAGCGCGAATACTTACCGAGAAAGGCCAGACGCGCCGTACCCAGCGGGCCGTTACGCTGCTTACCAATGATGATTTCAGCCACACCCTTGAACTCGGTCTCCGGGTGATACACCTCGTCGCGGTAAACGAACATGATGATGTCGGCGTCCTGCTCGATCGCTCCCGATTCACGCAAGTCCGAGTTGATTGGGCGCTTGTTAGGTCGCTGCTCCAACCCCCGGTTGAGCTGCGACAGGGCAATGACCGGGCAGTTGAACTCCTTGGCCAGCGCCTTGAGCGAGCGCGAGATTTCGGAAATCTCGTTCACCCGACTGTCACCGCTGGAGCCAGGAATCTGCATCAGCTGCAAGTAGTCGACCATGATCAAGCCGATCTCGCCGTGCTCACGCGCCAGGCGGCGTGAGCGCGCCCGCATTTCTGAGGGTGAGATGCCGGCGGTATCGTCGATAAACAACTTACGGTCGTTGAGCAGGTTGACGGCGCTGGTCAAACGCGGCCAGTCATCATCATCCAGGCGACCGGCGCGCACCTTGGTCTGATCGATGCGACCCAACGAGGCCAGCATACGAATCACGATGGATTCCGAGGGCATTTCCAGGGAGTACACCAGGATCGATTTGTCGCTGCGCATCAGCGCGTTTTCGACCAAGTTCATCGCGAACGTGGTTTTACCCATGGACGGACGACCCGCCACGATAATCAAGTCCGCCGGTTGCAGGCCGCTGGTTAGGTCGTCCAAATCAGAAAACCCGGTCGACAAGCCCGTGATCGCATCGCCGTTATTAAACAACTCGTCGATACGGTCGATGGCCCTCACCAGAATGTCGTTGATGCCCACCGGCCCGCCGGTCTTGGGGCGCGCTTCGGCAATCTGAAAGATCAGCCGCTCGGCTTCATCAAGAATCTCTTCGCCCGTACGGCCTTCCGGCGCATAGGCGCTGTCGGCAATTTCAACGCTGATGCCGATCAATTTACGCAGCGTGGCGCGCTCGCGGATGATCTGCGCATAGGCTTTGATGTTGGCCACCGACGGGGTGTTTTTGGCCAACTCGCCCAAGTAGGCCAGCCCGCCGACCTGAGACAGCTGCCCCTCTTTGTCCAACTGCTCGGACAGCGTTACAACGTCAAACGGCTGATTACGCTCAGCCAGTTTGTGCACCGCGCGAAAGATCAGCCGATGATCATGCCGATAAAAATCGCCATCAGAGACCTGATCCAACACCCGTTCCCAGGCGTTGTTATCGAGCATCAAACCGCCCAACACTGCCTGCTCAGCCTCAATCGAGTGCGGCGGCACTTTCAACGCGGAGGTTTGCAGATCGTATTGTTCGGGCAGGCTGATCTCGTTCATAAGGCTCTGGGCAAGAATGATGCGTAAGAAAAACAAAAGGCACGGCATCGCTTACGCAATGTCGTGCCCGATGTTAACGGGCCTGCACCTAAGTGCAAGCCCACTTTGGCGGTTCGCTTAGGCAGCGACCACAACAACCTTAACGGTTGCTTCAACGTCGCTGTGCAGGTGCACGGCTACGTCGTATTCGCCAACTTGGCGAATGGTGCCGTTCGGCAGACGCACTTCAGCTTTAGCCACTTCAACGCCAGAGGCGGTCAAGGCTTCAGCGATGTCGTGAGTACCGATAGAGCCAAACAGTTTGCCTTCATCGCCCGCAGTAGCGGTGATGGTGACTTCCAGTTCAGCCAACTGGGCAGCGCGCGATTCAGCGTAAGCTTTCTTATCGGCAGCCAGTTTTTCCAATTCAGCGCGACGTGCTTCAAACGCAGCCACGTTGGCTGGGGTTGCAGCAGTTGCTTTGCCGAATGGCAGCAGGAAGTTACGACCGTAGCCGGCCTTAACATTCACTTTATCGCCCAGGTTGCCCAGGTTGGCGACTTTTTCCAGCAGGATCAGTTCCATTTGGTAATAACCTCTTAACTTTTAACCTTCACCGTTCGCGGGGCCCGAGCCTTGTTTGCGCTCAAAACGACCACGAAAATCAAGCAGACTGTCGACGATGGCCAAAACCACCAGTAACGGATAAGTCAGCTGTAAAAACAGCAACAGCGTGATGTACAACCCAACCAGCCAAAACTTTGCCATCCGACCTTGCGCCACCAACCCATGCAACAGGGCGATGCCAGCAAACGCCAATGGCACACTGCACAGCGGCGTCAGCATCGCCATTTGCGGCCCAAGATTGGGCCCCAACAGCATGCCGACCAGCAGCAACATCGCCAGCGGGGTTGGGAGGCGCAGCGCGCGAAACTCGCGGCCAAAACCACCCGGGTTATACAACTGCGCCTGCCAGTAGCGCCCAAGAATCAGGCTCAACAGACTGACGATCTGCAACAACGCCGCGATCAATCCGGTCAGTACCGGTGCAATCAGGCTATCCAGGCGCGCTCGCTCATCCACCGACAGTTGTTGGTGAACCCCATCGAGCATTTGCGGCATCAGCTTTTGCAGCTCAAGCGCAATGGCCTCAATGGGTTCGCGGAACACCGCACCCAAGACCAACCCATACACCAAGCCCAATGCCACGCTGCATAACAGCACGCGATTCCAGGACGAATTAGCGCGTAACAACAACGCTAATCCCAGCGCCCCGAGCAACACCAACAGGGCGCGCGGTTCACCGAAATACCACCAGCCAACAGCCGGCAGCAGGGCCCAGGCGAGGATGCCTGCGGCATCACTCCAACCACGCCGCAAAAGCACAAGGCTTCCAGCGGCAGCACTTAACCAGAACAACAGCGGCAAGGCCGCAGAAACCACCACTACAAGAGTGGCCTGCATACGGCCGCGCATAATGAATTCAGCTAAGGCGCGCATGCGATCTATCCCTTACTTTTTGTCGACTATCCGGTCTCAGCGGCCGTGGCTGTCGGTGTAAGGCAGCAGGGCCAGGAAGCGGGCGCGCTTGATAGCGGTAGCCAGCTGACGCTGATAACGAGCCTTAGTACCGGTGATACGGCTAGGAACGATCTTGCCGGTTTCCGAGATGTAAGCTTTCAGCGTGTTGAGATCTTTGAAATCGATCTCTTTCACTTCTTCTGCAGTAAAACGGCAGAATTTACGACGACGGAAGAAACGTGCCATGAGAGTGGCTCCTCAATAGATCCGTGGATTACTCGTCAGCGTTATCGCTGTCGCTGTTGTCGCTGTCATCGCCATCGGCAGAATCAGCGCTTTCAGGACGATCACGACGCTCGCGGCGCTCGCTACGATTTTCCTCAGCCTTCAGCATTTCGGACTGATCGGTTACGGCTTCGTCGCGACGGATGACCAAGTTACGGATCACAGCATCGTTGTAACGGAAGTTGTCTTCCAGCTCAGCCAGGGCTTTGCCAGTGCACTCAACGTTCAACATCACGTAGTGAGCTTTGTGGACGTTGTTGATGGCGTAAGCCAGCTGACGACGACCCCAATCTTCCAGGCGGTGAATTTTGCCGCCGTCTTCTTCGATCAGCTTGGTGTAACGCTCAACCATGCCGCCGACTTGCTCGCTCTGGTCCGGGTGAACCAGAAAGATGATTTCGTAATGACGCATAAATGCTCCTTACGGGTTGTAGCCTGCCGCAAAATACGGTCAGGCAAGGAGTGAATATCACTTGTTTGTCTTGCTGAAACAGAAAGGCGCAAGTGCGCCCGCCATTACGGCAAGGGGCCGCATTCTAGTGAAGCGCCCACGCACAAGCAAGGTGAATTGGTGATTATTTGAGCAGTCGTAGGTTGGATTAGCGCAGCGTAATCCGGCAGGACGAGACCCACCCGGATTACGCCTTAGGCTAATCCAGGCTACGCCTTGGTATTTCCGCGCCGTTGACGCAAGGCCTCAAACAGGCACACGCCGGTGGCGACCGACACGTTAAGACTGCTGACGCTGCCCGCCATGGGCAGCTTGACCAGGTAATCGCAATGCTCGCGCGTAAGGCGACGCATGCCTTTGCCTTCAGCCCCCATGATCAGCACGGTCGGCCCGGTCAGATCCTGATCGTACACTTCCTGCTCTGCCTCACCCGCCGTACCAACGACCCATAGCCCGCGCTGCTGGAGCTTCTCCAGCGTGCGCGCCAAATTGGTCACCGCCACCAACGGAATCACCTCGGCCGCACCGCAGGCAACTTTGCGCACAGTCGCATTGAGGGTGGCGGACTTATCCTTCGGCACTATCACGGCCAACGCACCCGCGGCATCAGCGGTACGCAGGCAAGCTCCAAGGTTGTGCGGATCGGTCACACCGTCAAGCACCAACAGCAAAGGCGCGCCTTCGGTACGATCCAGCAACTCATCAAGCATGGCTTCACCCCACACCTGACTGGGGCTCACATCCGCCACGACGCCCTGATGCACACCCTCAACCCAGGCATCCATTTCACGCCGCTCGCACTGACCAACCGACACGCGCGCATCAGCCGCCAAAGCCAACAACACCTGCACGCGCGGGTCATTTCGCCCTTCAGCCAACCAGATCTGCTTGACCCGCTTCGGGTGGTGGCGCAACAAGGCCTCAACAGCGTGAACGCCGTAGATTTTTTCCAGCTGACTCATGACTTCGCCTTACGCTTACGCGCCCCAGCACCGGCCGCAGCCGGACTCTTGCGACTGGCGGCAGGCTTGCCGGTTTTCGCCGGCGCTCGCCCGCTATCAGATTTACCTGCAGCACCTTTGCCCGCTTTGCCTTTCGACTCATTGAGCAACGACTTCTTCAGCGCACGGCTCTTTTCAACATCGCTATTGCCAGGGGCGGCGCGCTCACTGCGACGACCTGTTTTACCAGCAGCCGATTCAAACCCGCCACGCCGCTGACCAGCCGGCATAGCTGTCTTACCTTCAGCCAGCTCGAAATCGATCTTGCGCTCGTCCAGATCAACCCGCATGACCTTGACTTCAACACTGTCGCCCAAGCGGAAACTACGCCCACTGCGCTCGCCCGCCAGGCGGTGATGCACAGGGTCGAAGTGATAGTAATCACCCGGCAAGGCGGTGACGTGCACCAACCCTTCGACATAGATGTCTTGCAACTCGACAAACAAGCCAAAGCCCGTAACAGCCGTGATCACGCCCGGGAACGTCTCACCGACGCGGTCTTTCATAAACTCGCACTTAAGCCAGTTCACCACATCACGAGTTGCTTCATCAGCGCGGCGCTCGGACATCGAACACTGCTCGCCCAACTGCTCAAGAATCGCATCATCGTAGGGATAGATACGCGCACGCGGCATGATCGCGGCACCGGCACGTTTAACGTGCGGCGTCTCAAGCTTGGAACGGATCACACTGCGAATGGCGCGATGGATCAGCAGATCCGGGTAGCGACGAATAGGCGAGGTGAAGTGCGCATAGGCCTCGTAGTTCAGGCCGAAGTGACCCTGATTGTCAGCACTGTAGACGGCCTGACTGAGCGAACGCAGCATCACGGTCTGGATCAAGTGATAGTCCGGACGTTCACGGATGCTTTCCAGCAGCAGTTGATAATCCTTGGGCGTTGGACCGTCCTTGGATTTACCACGGTGCAGCGACAAACCCAGCTCGGTAAGGAACGCTTTAAGCTTCTCCACACGCTCCGGCGGCGGGCAATCATGCACACGGTACAACGCCGGAATTTCATGCTTTTGCATGAAGGCCGCTGTGGCGACGTTGGCAGCCAACATGCATTCTTCGATCAACTTATGCGCATCATTGCGCTGGGTCGGGCGAATCTCGGCAATCTTACGCCCAGCACCGAAGATGATGCGGGTTTCCTGGGTTTCAAAATCGATAGCACCGCGCTCATGGCGCGCCGCCAACAACACCTGATACAGCGAATACAGCTGCTTGAGGTGCGGCAGCACTTCTTTGTATTCACCGCGCAGAGCTTTGCCTTCACTGCCTTTTGGCTGTTCAAGCATCGCACTGACCTTGTTGTAGGTCAGACGGGCATGAGAATGGATCACCGCTTCATAAAACTGGTAATCCGTCATCTTGCCGGTTTTCGAGATACTGATCTCGCAAACCATAGCCAGACGATCGACGTGCGGGTTCAGCGAGCACAAGCCATTGGACAACTCTTCCGGCAGCATCGGGATTACCCGCTCTGGGAAATACACCGAGTTGCCGCGAACTTGCGCTTCGGCATCCAGCGCCGAATCAATCTTGACGTAGTGCGATACGTCAGCAATGGCGACGTAGAGTTTCCAGCCACCGGAGAACAGGCGCCAGTTGCTGCCATTCTTCTCGCAATAAACGGCGTCGTCGAAATCGCGCGCGTCTTCACCGTCGATGGTCACGAACGGCAGATGGCGCAGATCAATGCGCTTCTCTTTATCCTTCTCTTCGACTTCCGGCTTGAGCTTTCGCGCTTCTTTGACCACGGCTTCAGGCCAGACATGCGGAATGTCATAACTGCGCAGCGCGACGTCGATTTCCATGCCGGGCGCCATGTAGTTACCCACCACTTCAACCACGTCACCCTGGGGCTGAAAGCGCGGCGTTGGCCAGTGAGTAATCTTCACTTCAACAAACTGACCCTGCTTGGCACCCGCATTGCGACCCGGCGTGACCAGCACTTCCTGCTGGATCTTCGGGTTATCGGCGACGACAAAGCCCACGCCGCTCTCTTCGTAGTAACGTCCAACGATGCTTTCGTGGGCACGGGCGATCACCTCAACAATGGCGCCTTCGCGACGACCACGGCGGTCAAGCCCGGAAACCCGAGCCAAAGCGCGATCACCATCAAACACCAAACGCATTTGTGCTGGGCTTAAAAATAGGTCGTCTGTACCGTCATCTGGCACCAGAAAACCAAAGCCGTCACGGTGACCACTGACGCGACCCAGAATCAGATCAAGCTTATCAACCGGGGCATAAGTGCCACGCCGGGTATAGATCAGTTGGCCGTCGCGCTCCATCGCACGCAAGCGACGACGCAAAGCTTCCAACTGCTCATCGCTGACCAAGCCAAACTCATCGGCCAGCTCTTCACGGGCCGCAGGAGAGCCGCGCTCGTCCAGATGCTGAAGAATCAGCTCGCGACTTGGGATGGGGTTTTCATATTTTTCCGCTTCACGAGCGGCCTCAGGATCGAGGGATTGCCAATCGGCCATTAGAGAGAATTCGCCTTTTCTTTATAGAGTCGGTTTGCCATGTGCCTATTGAAGCGCGAAAAGCCCTCGGGGTCAGCATTACACGACAATAATTTTTCATACCCGGGGCTTTACAAGGTAAAAAGCCAACCGTATAGTTCGCGCCCACAGCGTCGAGCAGACGTTGTAACACGGAACAGATGAGCAATCATTCGTTTCAGTGCCCAGGTGGCGGAATTGGTAGACGCGCTGGTTTCAGGTATCAGTGATCGCAAGATCGTGGAAGTTCGAGTCTTCTCCTGGGCACCAAATTCAAAAAAACCGAGCTTAGCTCGGTTTTTTATTGCCTACAGAAAAGCAGCCCCCGCCTGACGACATCTGTCAGCAAAACATCCATCATGCCCTCGGCAGCCCATTGGGTTAGGCCAAAGCTTAAACCTTAAACCTTAAACTGCCCTAGGCTGGCCTTGAGCCGCTTCGCCAACCCATCCAGCACACGCCCACTGTTGGCTGTTGCCGCAACCGCCTCAGCGGCGCGCTGCGCCTCCAGGTGAATAACCTCTACCCGCCCGCGAACGGCATCCGCCCCCTCCGCCTGATGAGCCGCCGCCTCAGTAGCCACATTGATTGCACCATGCACCTCCTCCACCGCAGCGCGCACCGACTGCTGCACCCGCGCACTTTCACGCAACGCGGCCAGCCCTTGATCCGCCTGCCTACCGGCCTGACCAATCGCATCAACGGCCTCACGCGCCCCCTGCTGCAAGGCACCGATATGCGTCTGAATATCACCTGTCGACTGCTGAGTCTTGCTGGCCAAGGCCCGCACCTCGTCAGCCACAACCGCAAAACCGCGACCACTTTCACCCGCGCGCGCCGCCTCAATCGCCGCATTGAGCGCCAGCAGATTGGTCTGTTCGGCGATGGAGCGGATAACGGTGAGCACCACCTCAATCTGCTCACTCTGTTTGGCCAGGCGCTCAATCACCGAAGCCCCAGTGTCGACTCGCAACACCAGCTCCTCTATCGAAGCACCAACACGCTGGGCAATTTGCGCATTCTCATCTGCAGCCTGGCGAATGGAACTCACGCGCTGAGACGCCTCGCGCATGGCCTGACTTTCAGCCTGCGCCTGCCCCGCCATTTGGGCCAAGGCCTGCAGACTCCCAGCCACCTCGTTGCGCTGACGCTCAGCTGCAGCTTCAGCGGCCGCGCTGCGAGCAGCAAGGCTGGCAATTTCTTGACCGGTCATGGAAGCCACTTCGCCCGCCTCACGCACGATTGGCTGTAGCTTGGCGACAAAGCGATTGACCGCCGCAGCCATATCACCAATCTCATCACGACTATTGAGCTCAACACGCCGAGTCAAATCACCCTCCCCGGCGGCCCAGTCATTCAATACGGCAATGAGCGTGTGTAACTTGCTGACGACGCGACGCCCCAACACGACAGCCAAAAGCAACAAGATACCCAGCGCCACAACAATCAGACCCACACTGATGTTCCAGCGCAAGCTGTCAGCCGCCTGCCGTACAACATCACGACTGCTCTGCTCCATGCCAGCAGCGGCTTCTTGTGCAACGCTTAATCGCGCCGCAAGTGCATCAGCACTGCTTGCAGCCGCACCACTGAGGCTGTCGGAAACCAGTTGACCACTGCTGTCAATCAGACTGACAAATCGCTGATCAAGCTTAGCCAGCTCCTCGTCCACCGAAGCGGTGGAAACCCCCAGAATGACCTTGCCGATATCAGAACCCATCGGGCTAATAACTGCCTCAGCAATGTAAACGCCCGGGTCGCCAGCAGCCGCCTGCAGTACCTTACCCAACGCGCCGTCACCCTCACCTTTGGCCATCAGCGCTCGCACGCGGGCATCCTGCCGATTGAGGTGACGCGTAAGGCGCTGGCCCTGCGCATCGACATATACCGCAAACAAAACAGCCGGATTGCGATGAGCCCCGCGCGCCAACTCAGTCAGCGCAGGCACATCAGCATCCCAAATTGCCTTGGGGGCCACAGCCGACAGGAGCTGCGCCAACTCATCAGCTGAACGCTTTAGGTTGCTATCAAGCACCGCACGGATTTGCGCCTGCTCCATGGCCAACCGCTCGGAAAGCCCCCGAGCCAGTTGCGTCTGCGTATTAACCGAAAGACTGTCCAAGCCACCGCGTACCTCATCACTAGCCTTGGTCAGCTCATCGACCAACCGCCCGGTATCGCGCTGCATGCCTGCAGCCAGATCACCCTCAAGCACGGCAACCGTGGTGCGCGTCAAAACCAGCGTAAGCGTCCGCCGAACTCACCTTGCGTGATTCAGGCAGGTACCCACTGATGCGGCAGTAGTTGGCCGATCTCACTCGCCCGCTGCGTCGGCAGTCGTGTCAGCACGTCCTTGAGATAGGCATACGGATCATGTCCATTCATCCGCGCCGACTGGATCAGGCTCATGATCGCCGCCGCGCGTTTGCCGCTGCGTAGCGACCCGGCAAACAACCAGTTCGAGCGCCCCAGTGCCCATGGCCGGATCTGGTTGTCGGGTAGTCATGCGGATTCCACGGTCATCTGGCCACCCATTCCATGAGCATCTGACCACCGATTCCACGCTGATCCGGCCACCCATTCCACGCGCATCCGGCCACTGA
>LNDO01000116.1 GCA_001465025.1 Pseudomonas sp. Ga0074129 | reverse complement strand
CTGCGCTTGAATCCTTTGGTGTGAGAGCCTGGATTCTACCGGTGGCTGGCCCTCTGCCTATCGTTTCAAGCGTTGCACTTATTCTATGAATTCAGGATCGGCAGGGGCTGAAGTCAGCCAGAAATACACAACTACTTCAGACCATCCCTAAGTCACCACCGATTCCTCTTCCATTCATCCAGTGCTTCTTCGTATTCGTCCGGATAGCAGGTCACTTGGTACTTCGGCCCTAAGTAACGGCACTTGCCGTTGTAGTCGTCGTTACACTCATCCCAAGCTTCCTGCACGAGCTCTTCGCAGCTCTTTGGCTTGGTTGCCTCTTCGTACCATGCGACCAAGATGCAAAACAAAAGCCCAAAGATCAAAACCATCCCGAAGCCTTGCATCACGTAATCGAAGAAAGACATAGAGCGAGTAGAGGGGAGATTTTGCTCAGTACTAGCGGCTTCGATAAGTGTCAGAGGTTGAGCTTGTGCCGAGGGCCCAGCTTGCGGAGGCTGGTGCGATGCCGGCGATACAGGTTCTGGGATTGGGTGTTGCTTCTTCGGTGGCAGGTACATATCACCAATGAAAAAAGCCCTCCCGCCTTTAACGTCAACCCATTTTTCGTTCACTACCCAGCCATCGCCAGCGCGAGCTCCTGCCTGGATCAGTTTCTTCACTGATTCGACATACTGAGACCACTCCTTGAGCTCGGTTTCGGTGGGCGTGTCTAAATGACCTACCCTGATCAGATCGCCCGATTCTAAGACTCGACCATCGCGACCAATTTGTTGTGCCATCGCAGCTCCTTTGCGCTTTCATTCTGATCGTGAAGCTAACAAAAAATGAATACTTGCGGTCTATTGTGCGACCTGCTGGCGGAGCACATTCATCTGTATCTGTTGAGCCTCAGTGATGTATCCCGGCGTAAAGTGGATAGGATCGCTCCAAACGATCATTCCTGTTGAGGGCCGCCGCATGACGTTTGTGATGTTGCAATCCACAGCCCCATCATTTTCGGGCAGATACTGAGCTGCATTAATCAGGGTGTTGAGCAGAGGAGCGAACTCGGATTGGTTGCGCGCAACCTGATTGCATCGTTCGAGGAATTGAGCGCGATGCTCATGCTCTACCAGTTCGCCATCTGTCAGCTGTGTGAATAGCTTGGTCAGTCGAGCTCCCTCGGTACTTGTGGGATCTACAGGTTGAAGCCATTCAACCTGTGCTAACCAGTAAAACTCATCGTCCAAATATGCATCATCGGCTGGTGCTACTGGCCCGAAGTCCTGGATAACCCTGACCACGTGTGGATTGCTCTTGGCTGACTGCTCGGAAAGAAAGCAGTGGCCTCTTCCGTCAGTGGTTAGCCGATAGAGCTGGCCGTCACGCTGAAAAAGCATTGCTGAGGAGCCGTGGGTAAAGTATTCGGCTGATCGGAGCGGCTCTTGTGCCATCACATGATCAAAATACGGCCCGCTGAAGAGGTTGCTCATAGTGTGCGGATTTCGGTGAACGTGACCGCTCATTTCGCTAACAACGTGACCGGTGGCTTCACCCGATTGCGCGGGGTTTAAATTCTAACCGCATCGGTCACGATGCGGCTTCTTCCTCCGTGTTTTTCCTCCGTAGTGACTCGCCTTTCATCACGATTCGGTAGGCGTTGTGTACCAGGCGATCGAGCAAGGCGTCGGCCAGCGTGGGGTCGTTGATCCAGCCGTGCCAGTGCTCGACGGGAAGCTGGCTGGTCAGGATGGTGGAGCGGCTGCCGGCGCGGTCGTCGATCACTTCCAGCAGGTCATGCCGGGCATTTTCCTCCAGCGCCGCCAGGCCCCAGTCGTCCAAAATCAAGACATCGACCTTGGCCAGCTGTTGCAGGGTGCGCCCGAAGCTACCGTCGCCGTGGGCGATGCGCAGTTGCTCCAGCAGGCGCGGGGTGCGCAGGTACAGCGCGCTGTAGCCCTGGCGACAGGCTTGGTGGCCCAGGGCGCAGGCGAACCAGGTCTTGCCGACGCCGGTCGGGCCGGTCAGCAGCAGGTTGTGCCGTTGACGGATCCAGTCACCACTGGCCAGGGTCGCGATCAGGCGCTCGTCCAGCGTGCGGCCACGGCGCCGGTCGAGGTCTTCCAGGCAGGCGCTGGCGTACTTGAGCTTGGCCTGTTTACGCAGCCGCTCCAGGCGCTTGTCGTCGCGCCAGGCCAGCTCGCGGTCGAGCAGCAGGCCGAGGCGCTCATCGAAGCTCAGGCTGTGGCTGGCCGGCAGCGTCCATTGTTCTTCCAGTGCTCGGGCCATGCCGCCCAGCCGCAGTTGGTGCAATTGGCTCAGGGTGTGTTGGGTCATCATCGAACAGCTCCTCTTGGGTGTAGTAATCGGCGCCACGGACGTTCTCGTGACTGCTGGGTTGTGCTGCCGGCGTCGCGGGCTTGGGCAGTGGTTGCTGGTCGAGGCCTTGCTTGAGCAGGTTGCGCACGGTGCGGCCGTTAAGCGCCCGCAGTTGCACGGCGCGGCTGGCCGCCGCCTCCAGGCGCGCGTTACCGTACTGGCGCGCCAGCGAGAGCAGGCCCAGGCAGGCGCGATAGCCCATCTCCGGGTGCGGTTTGTGGGTCAGTTGGTGCTCGACGATCTGCCGGGTTTGCGGGCCGATTCGCTCACCCCAGTCGAGCAGGCGCTGCGGCGTCCACTCGCGGTGCGCCTTGTGCGAGGCCGGCATGTGTTCGCTCTGGGTGCTGTAGGCGCCGCGCCGCTGAAGTCGCAAGTGGCTGGCGACCCGCCGGTTGCCGTGCAGGACTTCCACGGTATGCGCGCTCAGCCGCACATCGACGCTCTGCCGGGCCAGGGCCGAGGGTACGCTGTAGAAGCCGCCGTTCACTTCGATGTGGTAGTCGATGTTGACCTTGCAGCGCTTGAAGGTCACCACCTCGTAGGGATGCTGTGGCAGCGGCCGCAGCACCGGTTGATCGAGCCGCTCGAACCACTCCCGGCGGCAGCCATCGAGCTTCTTGAACGGGCGCTGGTTCAAGTCCTCCAGCAGCTTGGCAATCGCCTGGTTGAGCGCGTGCAGGCTGAAGAACTGCTGGTGGCGCAGCCGCGCCATGATCCAGCGCTCTACCACCTGTACCGCCACCTCGGCTTTGGCTTTGTCCTGGGGCTTACGCGGCCGCGCCGGTAGCATCACCGTGTCGTAATGCCGGGCACACTCCAGTGCGGCGCGGTTCAAGCCCGGCTCGTAGCGATCGGGGTGGGCGATCAGCGCGCGCGGATTGTCGGGCACCACCATCTCGCTGACGCCGCCAAAGTAGCTGAACGCCTGACCCAGCGCGGTCAGCCAATCCACCTGGGTTTCCCCCGGCGTGGCGCAGGCATAGGTGTAGTTCGAGGCCCCCAGCGCCGCGACGAAGATATGCGCCCGGCTGATCTCGCCGGTGGCCGGATCGATCACCGGCAGCGTCGGGCCGGCATAGTCGATGAACAGCTTCTCGCCGGCCCGGTGCTGTTGGCGCATCGAGCGCTTGAGGGTGCTGGCGTAGCGGCGGTAGTGCTCGACGAACTGGGTATAGCGGTAGGTCGGCTGCTCGGGATGGGCGGCGACGTACTCCTCCCACAGCAGTTGCAGGGTGACGCCCTTGCGCCGCAGTTCGCGGTGGATCGTGATCAGATCCGGCAGCACCCGCTCGCCGCGGGTGTGGCGAACCCTGGCAGTGGGCAACAGTGCCGCCGCCAGCGCCATCTCATCCAGCACGGCCAGCGCCGGCCACTCCATCCCGGTTTCAGCGGCTGCGGTGACGTACTTACTGACGACGCCCCTGGACAGCTGCAAGGCCCGGGCGATCTTCTCGTGAGAGAGGCCGCCCTCGAACTTGAGGCGCAGACATTCTTTGATATTACGCATGGATACTCGCTGCGCCGCCATCCCTCTACTCCCCGAAATCGGGCGAGGGTGACGGTCGCGTCAGGTCATGCGCAACGGGGTGGAAGCGTTTCGCTAAGCCGTGACCGACGATTTCGGTAAGTCGTGACCGCCTGTTTCGGAGCAGGCTGGAAATCGGTCACGCTGTTAGCGAAATGAGCGGTCACGCGTTAGCGAAATGTCCGGTCACGATCTACCGAAACAGCCGGTCACGGTGGGCCGAAATACGCATAGTGCTGTGCCTGGATCCAAAAATGGGTTTTCTCTCGTCAGAGTCCGACTAGCCGAGCTAGTCGGTCTTCTGTTTCGAGTATCACGTTCTTAAGGAGAGCTTCTCGATCCCTGAGCCTTTGCAGCCGGCAATGCTGAGGGCGCTCACAGATGCCGCCATCAGTCGAGCAGCTACTGCAAAACAGGTTCAGAGCGTCCTGAGTTTGCTCCTTGGCCATCGTGAGCAGTTTTCGGAAGCCCCAGAGCTTGATCGACAACAGTGCCCAAATTGGCAAATTTAAGAGTGTTCGCATCAGCGCCACCCTTGAGCTGCAATGCTGGATACTTTGGCGCACAGCTGAGTTCGAGCAGCGTCCAGTACCTGCGCATTGGTTTTTGCAGATAGGTGTTCACGAGCTTTGTTGCCCAGAAAGTAACTGATGCGTTCGGCGTTAGCGCCTGACGGATGGGGAAGACCTGCGAGAACCTGCTCAGGCTTGAGCAGGCCTTGGCGTTGTAGATGCTCAAGGGCTTCGGCCACTTTGGGCCCAAGGGGAACGTAGAGGCAGTTATTGCCCAGTGCTTTTACCTCCTCGGCAAGATGCGTCTCGACCTGCTCTCGCATGGATTTCTGCTTGAGCATTGATGGACTGCCGCTGTAGTTCGCGCCATTGACGAAAACTGGATAGCGCAGTGCGGAGGTGTAATGCACCAGGTGTGTGTGGGTATCGAATAGCCGGGCACAGCTATCAATCCCGAGCAGTTTCGCAATGCCAATGTGATCGAGCATGGCAATCAGGTTGTTGCGCATTGGCCCAGAAAAGCTAGCGGTTTCCTTGGCTTTCCTTCGGGCTTCTTCAACAGAAGTACCCGCCCGCAGTTGTTTTCGTGCTTCGTTGAGTGCGTTCACTGCCTGCTGGTGGCCAGGCGTGATGCCGCAGATAGTGATTCGGGCTTTAGTGTTGATGTAGTCGAAGGGGGCATAGAACGTCTGAACACTGCCTTCGGATGACAGCAAAAGCTTCTGGGGCAGTTCGGAACCGCTCAGGCTGATGGTCGAGTCGAGGAGGATCTGGCTGAATTGTTCAAAGTGGCTCATGGTTCATTCCTTGAGTTAGCGCGTGCGACGGTGAATACGGCGGGCAGCCGGGTTGCTGGGTGTGCCACGTCGAATTCGCTTGTGTGTTTTTTGCGGTTTTAGCCGTTCATCCCGGTAACCCACGGTGATGACCTTGCTCTCTGTCAGCACCGCGTAGATGTTTCGGCTACGCAAGGCCAACTCCAGGCTCTTGGGGTCAACATCTTTGAGTAATTGCGAGAAGCCATCGCGGTCAAAAAAGCACAGGCAGACGCCTCGGTTATGGCTTTCTTGCCCGTAGCACAGCAGCCACTCCAGCTGCTTGGGACTGATGTGGCGTTCTTGGCATCGCTGTTCGGCATGTTGAGTCATGAGCATCCCTGCACCTCATACCAGCACTGTAGGTTTGAAGTTACGGCGTCCTTTCAGCCAGCGCAGCGCTTCATGGGAGTCGACCACGGTGCGCGTCCCTTCTTTTCGAGTGTGAAGACGATCCGGTGCGGTGGGTTGTGTGGCATTCCGCACGGCCTTTTCCGTCATCTGTGCAAGGAAGGCGACTTCGTTCAGAGTGAGATATCCGCACTCGGAATCTTTGAGCACAGTAGGTAAGGCTTCGGTCGCGACATCACCAAGTGTGTCGCTGTCGAGGCGTGCACGAATTGCTCCCAGCTTGAATAGGTGCTCAAGGCTCGGTGCTAAGGAGTTCGCGCTGTGGAACTCGTCGTCCCATCGGGCTTGGTTAATGAAGGATGCAAAGTCCAACCAGTTGTCATCTTGGGGGCCGACACCGGTTGTCTTGAGTTGGCCTTCAACTGCGTAGTCGTAGCAGCCCTCAGCAATGGCATTGAAATGGGAGGCCCCACCCAGAACCTTATCTAGAGCTTCCGGATCGCACCGGTACTTCTCTGATTCAGCATTGAGATGACCCAAGTAGGCGTCGTTAACCTCATTGGCTAGCTGGTCGCGGCGGATCTTGGTCTGTGGCTTTGCCTGGTTGCAAAACAGATCTTCGAGTCTCATATGTTCCACTCCATTTGGAATGTGAGAAGGTTGTCTGAGCCTGATTCCATTGTCAATAGAATATTCCATTTTGGTTGGAATTTATTTGCTGGGGTGGAGCGGAGCCCCGGACGTCCATCGAAAGTAGTTCGGTGACTTGCCAATCCGTATCGCGCCACTTGCTTCCAGACCCATTCCGGGAGGGCGGAGTTATTCCTGCTGCCAAGTAGGGTGTGACGGTGGTGGAAGCTAGAAGCCTGGGGGCCTAAGGGCACTCGATGCCTGTGACCGGGTCATGCTTGCCGTGGCCGTGGGGGGAACGGCTTGTGGTGCATTTGTGCCGTCCTACGGGCAGGTGAGATTTGTAATTTCTCGGCTTCTAGCTGGGGTGGGCGTGGTGTAAAGTGGGTGCATTGACAACCTGTCAATTGAGCGGAGATGCCGACAAGATACCCTGATATCGTGCCGCCTCCCGAGAGGTTATGACTGGCTAGAAGCCCCGTCCTTACTGGCTTTGGAAAGTAACATTGCCCGACGGTAGGTTTTGACTCATTTACTTTGGCCGACAGGGTTCATTAAGTCTGTCCGAAGTCGCCTCCAGCCCTGTGTTTTCGCCTCTCTGAGGACGGCTATCTTTGTCTCCCTCCAACTTAGATTTTTATAAGCGGTTTTGTCGTCAATAAGAAAGCCCCTGTTGAATCACTTCAGCAGGGGCTTTTTTGTTCCACATGGAACATCGTTGTGGGGCTGAGCGTATCTATCGCAGCCACTAGATTATTGGCCAATAAAAAGCCGGCGCTAAGGCCGGCTTGAGAGTGCGGTTGAAAACTTATGCACGAAACGGTGTAGCTCAGCCCTTCAAGAAAAGTGTTTATGAATCATTACCTTGAACGGCTTTATGGCACTCTGCCGGTATTTCGTGCACAGGTTATCCACAATTTGCTTAAGCTGGCTCTTGAGCTTCCAGCGGCTGGCTTTGCGCATCCAGCGAACCGATATCGCGTTGTGCTTGGCTGACCCAGGCAAAAGCGCGGTCGTTGAGCTCGGCAATGGCGCGTGGGCCTGTGCCTTCAGCGTACATCGGTGGGCCGATGATCACCTGGACAGTACCAGGGGTTTTGCGCCAGCCCAACTTCGGCCAAAACTCGCCAGCGTTGTGAGCAATTGGCAGAACAGGCAGGTTGGCGTTAACGGCTAGGGACGCGCCGCCACGGCTGAACTTGCCGATCTGGCCTGGTGGAATGCGCGTGCCTTCCGGGAATACCAGTACCCAAGCGCCCTGCCCTAAGCGTTTGTGGCCAAGCTTGGCCAGTTGCTTGAGCGCTGCTTTGGGATTGCTGCGGTCAATGGCAATGGGCTTGAGCATGGCCATGGCCCAGCCGAAGAACGGCACATACAGCAACTCGCGCTTGACCACTTGGCTCAGCGGTGCAAAGTAGCCGCAAAGGAAAAAGGTTTCCCAGGTGCTCTGGTGTTTGGCGAGGATTACGCAGGGCTGCACTGAGATATTTTCCAGGCCCTTGATCTCGTAGTTGATGCCCACTACCACCTTGGCCAACCAGGTGGCGCAGCGACACCAGTTCTGCACGACAAAGCGGTAGCGCGCAGGAAATGGCAGAAAGGGTGCGATAAAGACGCTGAGGATGCACCAGAAGAAGGAGGAGGAAGCTAGCAGCAGGTAAAAGAGGAAAGTTCTGAGGGTTTGCACTGTCGACATGGGCGCTTTTACCGTCGCAGGCAGGGCCTGCTTTATAAGTGGAGAAGCTGATCGGCAACCGCCGCCAGATCATCGAATATCAGGGTGCCCGCTGGCAATCCTTTTGCCAGGGTGCGTTCACCCTTGCCGGTTTTTACTAAAACAGGCTGACAATCGACGGCGCCAGCCGCTGTCAGGTCACCGCTGCTATCTCCGACAAACCAGACGCCCTTAAGTGCAACGCCATAGTACGCCGCAATCTGCTCAAGCATGCCGGGTTTAGGTTTGCGGCAGGTGCAGCCCTCATCAGGCCCATGCGGGCAGTAGACGATCAGACCCAGTTCGCCGCCCTGCTCAGCTACCAACTGGCACAGGCGCGCATGCATGGCGTCCAGTGTGCCCAGGTCATAGTAGCCACGGGCAATGCCTGATTGATTAGTGGCGACTGCAACGGTCCAGCCGGCTTGTGACAGGCGAGCGATGGCCTCCACTGCACCGGGCAGCGGAATCCATTCATCAAGGGTTTTTATGTAGTCGTCGGAGTCGTAATTGATGACGCCGTCGCGGTCGAGAATCAGCAACTTCATAGCTTCAAGCTCCAAACAAAAACGCCAAGCTTCAAGCGGGCAACATGCCGCTTGAAGCTTGGCGCTGCTGTGCGTTAACCCAGTACCGAGATATCGGCAACGCCTAGGAACAAACCGCGCAGCTTGGCCAGCAAGGCGTAACGGTTCGCCCGCACGGCTGGGTCTTCGGCGTTGACCAGTACGGCCTCGAAGAAGGCGTCTACCGGCTCACGCAGATTGGCCAACTGGCTGAGCGCCAGGTTGTACTGGCGGGCTGCAGCGAGCGGTTGCACTGCATGCTCAGCTTGCTGAATGGCGGCGTTGAGGGCGAACTCGCTGGGGTTGTCGAAGTGATGCGCTTCGACGCTCGCTGCGACCTGGCCTTCGGCTTTGCTCAGCAGGTTGGACACACGCTTGTTGGCTGCTGCAAGAGCGGCTGCTTGCGGCAATGCGCGGAATGCCTGCACGGCTTGTACGCGCTGATCGAAGTCCAGCGGCGAGGTCGGGCTGACGGCACGCACAGCCTGGTACACGGCGACTTCAACGCCTTCGTCTTCATAACGCGCGCGCAGACGGTCATAGATAAAGTCAAAAACCAGCTCTTTGAGAGGGATGTCTTCTTTCTTGATAACGCCATTCTTTTCGGTAGTGGCGTTATTGAGGTCAGAAACCTTGTCAGCGAACTGGGCGATGGCAAAGGCGATGGCGTCTGCGAGATCCAGATCCAGCTGTTTCTCGATCAGAATGCGCAGCACGCCGAGTGCGGCACGGCGCAGGGCGTAAGGGTCTTTGCTACCGGTGGGCAGCATGCCGATGCCGAAGATGCCGACCAAGGTATCGAGCTTGTCAGCCAGCGCTACGGCGGCACCGGTCAGGGTGCTCGGCAGTTCTGCACCGGCACCGCGCGGCATGTACTGCTCGTTCAGCGCCAGTGCCACGTCTTCGGCTTCGCCGTCGTGCTTAGCGTAGTAGTAACCGGCGATGCCCTGCATTTCTGGGAACTCGCCGACCATTTCACTGGCCAGGTCGCATTTGCAGAGAATGCCAGCGCGGGCGGCGCGAGTGGCGTCGCCGCCGATGCCCTCGGCAATAAAGCTGGCCAGGGCCGACACACGCTGTGCTTTGTCGTAGACCGAACCCAGCTGAGCTTGGAACACCACATTGGCCAAGCGCTGGTTGAAGGTCTCCAGCTTCTGCTTCTTGTCCTGCTTGAAGAAGAACTCGGCGTCAGTCAGGCGCGGACGCACCACCTTCTCGTTACCGGAAATGATCTGCGCCGGGTCTTTGCTTTCAACGTTGGCCACGGTGATAAAGCGCGGCAGCAGCTTGCCGTTGCCATCGAGCAGGCAGAAGTATTTCTGATTGTCCTGCATGGTGGTGATCAGTGCTTCCTGCGGCACTTCGAGGAAGCGTTCCTCGAATGAGCAGACCAGCGGCACCGGCCATTCAACCAGCGCGCTGACTTCATCCAGCAGTGCCGGCGGCACGATGGCCGTGCCTTGCTCGGCGGCAGCCAATTCATTCACGCGGGCGATGATCTGCGCACGGCGCTCGGCGAAGTCAGCAATCACGTAGGCGCTGCGCAGGTCTTCGGCGTAAGTGGCCGGGGCGCTGATACGCACCTCGTGGTTGGCGTGGAAGCGATGCCCACGGGATACGCGACCGGCTTGCTGGGCGAGGATTTCGCAGTCGATCACCTCGTCACCGAACAGCATCACCAGCCACTGGCTTGGACGGACGAATTCGGTTTTGCGCGCGCCCCAGCGCATGCGTTTCGGGATCGGCAACTCGTTCAGCGAGGTCTCGACAATAGCAGGCAGCAGGCCAGCCGCTGCTTGGCCGGGAATGCTCTGGCTGAATTTCAGCTTGGGGCCACTTTGGTCGATCTGGCTCAGCTCAACGCCACACTTCTTGGCGAAGCCGAGCGCGGCTTGCGTCGGGTTGCCGTCTTTGTCGAAAGCGGCCTGTACGGGCGGGCCATCGAGGTTCTGGGTGCGATCAGCTTGCTGCTCTTCAAGCTGCTCGATCAACACGGCCAGACGGCGCGGCGCAGCATAGTAGCGAGTGGCGCTGTAGGACAGACCGGCCGCTTTGAGGCCTTTCTCGATACCAGCGAGGAAGGCTTCGCCGAGGGTTTTCAGGGCTTTCGGTGGCAGCTCTTCGGTGCCCAGTTCTACCAGGAAATCACGGGTACTCATTCTGCAGCCTCCAGCTTGGCCAATACTTCATCACGCAGGTCGGGGGCGGCGAGCGGGAAGCCGAGTTTGCGCCGCGCTTGCAGGTAGCTCTGTGCCACCGAACGGGCCAGCGCACGCACACGCAAGATGTACTGCTGACGTGCGGTGACGGAGATCGCCCGGCGCGCATCCAGCAAGTTGAAGGTGTGCGAGGCTTTAAGCACCATTTCGTAGGTTGGCAGCGGCAGTTCCAACTCGATCAGGCGATTGGCTTCCGACTCATAGAAGTCGAACAGCTCGAAGAGTTTCTCGACGTTGGCGTGCTCGAAGTTGTAGGTAGACTGCTCCACTTCGTTCTGGTGGAACACATCGCCATAAGTGACCTTGCCAAACTGACCGTCAGTCCACACCAAGTCGTAAACCGAGTCGACGCCCTGCAGGTACATGGCCAGACGCTCCAGACCGTAGGTGATCTCGCCGGTCACCGGGTAGCACTCAATGCCGCCCACTTGCTGGAAGTAGGTGAACTGGGTGACTTCCATGCCATTGAGCCAGATTTCCCAGCCCAAGCCCCACGCACCGAGGGTCGGCGATTCCCAGTTGTCTTCAACGAAGCGAATGTCGTGCACCAGCGGGTCGATGCCGATGGCCTTCAGCGAGCCTAGATAAAGCTCCTGGAAGTTTTCCGGGTTCGGCTTGAGCACCACTTGGAACTGATAGTAATGCTGCAGACGGTTGGGGTTTTCGCCGTAGCGGCCGTCAGCTGGACGACGGGACGGCTGCACATAGGCGGCGTTCCAGGTCTCGGGGCCAATGGCGCGCAAGAAGGTGGCGGTGTGGAAGGTGCCCGCGCCCACTTCCATGTCGTAAGGTTGCAACACCACGCAACCCTGCTCGGCCCAGTACAGCTGTAGGGCGAGGATCAAATCTTGGAAGGTGCGCACGGCAGGCGTAGTCTGGCTCACAAATTTCACCCGTACTTTGGCGGCTTGAGAAAGTCCGCGAGTATACCGAAGCTCAGGGAAACCCGCATGCCACGCTGCTTTTGGTGCACCGACGATCCTTTGTATATCGCTTACCACGATCAGGAATGGGGCGTGCCGCAACGTGACCCGCAGGCATTGTTTGAGTTGTTGCTGCTGGAGGGCTTTCAGGCGGGTTTGTCGTGGATCACCGTGCTGAAAAAGCGCGAGCGCTACCGCGAGGTGTTGTTTGGCTTTGATGTGCAGCGCGTGGCGGCGCTCAGCGATGCCTACATCGACGACACCCTGATGCACGATCCCGGCATTATCCGTAACCGACTCAAGCTGCGTGCCGCCCGGCAGAATGCCCAAGCTTGGCTCAAACTGGAGGACCCGGTAGCGCTGTTGTGGTCGTTTGTCGGTGGCCAGCCGAAGGTCAATCACTTCAGCGAGCGCACTCAGGTGCCAGCTGTTACGCCCGAGGCTGAGGCGATGAGCAAGGCCTTGAAGAAAGCGGGCTTTACCTTTGTCGGCCCGACCATCTGTTATGCCTACATGCAGGCAACCGGCATGGTGATGGACCACACCACCGACTGTGATCGTTATGCCGAGTTGCTGAAGACCCAGCACCATCAATGATGTCAGTTCTGTTGGACTTCGCTGCGCGCAGCAGCAACCGGTGTCTCTGGTTACAATAAGCGCCTTTTTGACCTGTGGAGTGGCCTGTGGAAAAGCTCAAAGGTGCCTTGGTGGTCGGTTTCCTGCGCCTGTTTGCCCTGCTGCCCTGGAGCGCCGTGCAGGCCGTGGGTGCGGCGATTGGCTGGCTGATGTGGAAGCTGCCTAATGGCTCGCGCAACGTGGCCAGCATCAATTTGCGCAAATGTTTCCCGGAGCTGGATGACGCGGCTCACCAGCAATTGCTTCGGCAAACCCTGATGGACATTGGCAAAACCCTGACTGAAAGCGCTTGCGCCTGGATCTGGCCAGCGCAGAAATCCATCGGCCTGGTGCGTGAGGTCGAAGGCCTGGATGTGCTCAAGGAGGCGCTGGCCAGCGGCAAAGGCGTGGTCGGCATCACCAGCCACCTGGGCAACTGGGAGGTGCTCAACCATTTCTATTGCGCGCAGTGCAAACCGATCATCTTCTACCGTCCACCGAAGCTCAAAGCTGTCGACGATCTGCTGCGCCAACAGCGCGCGCAGATGGGCAATCGCGTCGCACCGTCGACCAAGGAAGGCATCCTCAGCGTGATTAAGGAAGTGCGCAAAGGGGGTACGGTGGGTATTCCCGCCGACCCAGAGCCGAGCCTGTCTTCGGGGGTATTCGTGCCCTTTCTGGGTACCGAGGCGCTGACCAGCAAGTTCGTTGCCGGTATGTTGAGTGGAGGCAAGGCTTGCGGCGTATTTCTGCATGCCCTGCGTCTGCCGGACGGCTCCGGGTTCAAGGTCATCTTTGAGGCCGCGCCAGAGGAGATGTACAGCACCGATACACCAACTGCGGTAGCGGCGATGAGCCAAGTTATCGAGCGTTATGTGCGCACTTATCCGAGCCAGTACATGTGGAGCATGGAACGCTTCAAGAAGCGTCCGCCCGGCGAAGCCAAGTGGTATTGAGTGGGCAAAGATAGCGCCGCAGTTGTCGGCAGCCGTGGTGCTGGACTAGGCTGGTAAAACTCACTGAAGTGGATCGCGCATGAGCAATAACCGCAAGAACGTCCGCACCCCCCTTAAGGTTCGCCTGCGCATTGATCACCCGGTGCACGGTGAGTTGATGGTCACCACGCGGGATATTTCCGAGTGTGGCGTTTATGTGCTGATGGATCACGCGCCCGAGAAGTTGCTGATGGGGGAATTGGTGCAGGGGCAGGTGCAAGGCCTGCCGATGGAAGCACCGATTCTGACGCTGGAAGTGGTGCGTGTTGAACCGCTGGGTGTTGGCCTGCGCTTTGTGCCCGGCGAGCAAAGCGACGACTAGCGCGCGGGCTTGTCCAGCCGTTTGAGAAACACGCTGATTTCTTTACTGGCTTGCTTATCACCCTTGCCTTCAGCCACCGCCAAGCCTTGTGTCCAGGCCGTGCGCGCGTCGTCATTCGACCCTTGTTTGTGCAGGGCCTGGCCGAGCAGCTTCCAGGCAGCGGAGTACTGCGGGTCAAACTGAACACAGCGCTGAAAGTGCTCAGCAGCGCGCGCCACGTCGCCTGCATCCAGATAACCCTTGCCCAAGCCAAAGCGCAGCAGGGCATTGTCCATGCCTTTAGCCAGCATCTTTTCCAGCGCTTCGGTGCTCATGCAGTCTCCTTGCTCGGGGCAAGCCCCCGGGCTGCGGTTAGGTGCTGAAGGCAGCAGTCGGTTGGCGTTGAACGCAGCGAAGCCCAACAGGCAAGTTGGGTTCCGCTATTGGGGCGCAGCAATGAAGGCTAAAAGAACGTCAGGCCAACCTGGAACAGCCGCTCAGCATCGCGGATGTATTTCTTGTCGACCAGGAACAGGATCACATGGTCGCCGGTCTCGATCACAGTATTGTCGTGAGCGATCAGCACTTCATCGTTGCGGATGATCGCGCCGATGGTGGTGCCCGGTGGCAGAGCGATGTCTTCGATGGCGCGGCCGACCACCTTGCTCGATTTGGCATCACCGTGGGCAATAGCCTCAATGGCCTCGGCGGCACCTCGACGCAGGCTGTGCACGCTTTCGATATCGCCACGGCGCACGTGGGTTAGCAGGGTGCCGATGGTGGCTAGCTGCGGGCTGATGGCAATGTCGATCTCGCCACCCTGCACCAAATCGACGTAAGCCGGGTTGTTGATGATGGTCATCACCTTGCGTGCACCCAGGCGCTTGGCCAGCAAGGAGGACATGATGTTGGCTTCGTCGTCGTTGGTCAGGGCCAGGAAGATGTCGGCGTCGCTGATATTTTCTTCCACCAGCAGGTCGCGATCAGAGGCGCTGCCCTGTAGCACGATGGTGCTGTCGAGGGTTTCCGAGAGGTAGCGGCAACGCGCCGGGTTCATCTCAATGATCTTCACTTGGTAACGGCTTTCGATGGCTTCAGCCAGGCGCTCACCGATATGCCCGCCGCCGGCGATCACCACCTTTTTGTAGCTGTCTTCCATGCGGCGCATTTCGCTCATCACCGCGCGGATATGCGCCTTGGCGGCGATAAAGAACACTTCGTCATCGGCTTCGATCACCGTATCGCCCTGCGGCATGATCGCCCGATTGCGGCGGAAGATCGCCGCCACGCGGGTATCGACATTGGGCATGTGCTCACGCAGTTGCCGCAGTTGCTGGCCGACCAGTGGGCCGCCGTAATAAGCCTTTACCGCCACCAATTGAGCCTTGCCCTCGGCAAAGTCGATGACTTGCAGGGCGCCGGGGTATTCGATCAGACGTTTGATGTAGTTGGTCACCACCTGCTCGGGACTGATCAACACATCGACCGGGATCGATTCGTTGTTAAACAAGCCGCTGCGCGTCAGATAAGCGGCCTCGCGTACGCGGGCAATCTTGGTCGGCGTATGAAACAGGCTGTAGGCGACCTGGCAGGCGATCATGTTGACTTCGTCGCTGTTGGTCACCGCCACCAGCATGTCGGCGTCGTCGGCACCGGCCTGGCGTAACACCGTGGGGAATGAGCCGCGTCCTTGTACGGTGCGGATATCCAGCCGGTCACTGAGGGCGCGTAAACGCTCACCGTCGGTGTCGACCACGGTGATGTCGTTGGCTTCGCTGGCCAGGTGTTCCGCCAAGGTGCCGCCAACCTGGCCAGCGCCGAGAATGATGATCTTCATGCAGTACGTCCTCAGCCGCGCGGGGCAGCGGCGATTTTCATCAGCTTGGCATAGTAGAAGCCATCGTGGCCGTCTACTTGCGGGAAGAGTTGGCGACCATGGGCTGGCTTGATGCCGAACGCGCCCGCTATATCCAGCTCACGGGCCCCCGGCGTGCGGGCCAGGAAGGCGGCAATGTTGTCGCTGTTTTCTGCGGGCATCACCGAGCAGGTGGCATAGAGCAGAATGCCGCCGACTTCCAGGGTCTGCCACAGGCTGTCCAACAGTTCGCCCTGCAGCTTGGCCAGCGCGGGGATGTCATCGGGCTGGCGAGTCAGTTTGATATCCGGGTGACGGCGAATCACCCCGGTGGCCGAGCAGGGGGCGTCGAGCAGGATGCGCTGGAATGGTTTGCCGTCCCACCAGGCGGCCAGGTCGCGACCATCGGCGGCGATTAGCTCGGCAGTAAGGCCCAAGCGCTTGAGATTCTCGCGCACCCGTACCAGACGTTTTTCTTCCAGATCCACCGCCACTACGCCCGCCAAACCCGGTTCGGCTTCCAGCAGGTGACAGGTTTTGCCGCCCGGCGCAGCGCAGGCATCGAGCACCCGTTGGCCGGGGGCAAGGTCGAGCAATTCAGCGGCCAGTTGCGCGGCTTCATCCTGCACGCTGACACGGCCTTCAGCGAAGCCCGGCAGGGTGGTGACATCGCACGCCTGCAGCAGGCGGATACCGTCGTGACTAAAAGTGCAGGGTTCGGCTTCAAAACCAACGCGGCGCAGTTCAGCTAAATAGTCATCACGGCTGCCTAGGCGACGATTAACCCGCAGAATCAATGGCGGGTGGGCGTTGTTGGCCGCGCAGATGGCCTCCCACTGCTCTGGCCATTCGGCCTTCAGGCGTTTTTGCAGCCAGCGCGGGTGGGCGGTGTGCAGCACCGGGTCACGCTCGAGGCTGGCAATAATGCTCTCGCCGTCGCGCTGGGCGTTGCGCAGCACGGCATTGAGCAGGCCTTTGAGTGAGGGCTTTTTCAGCTTGTCGACGCAGGCGACTGTTTCGCCGATGGCGGCGTGCGCCGGAATGCGCGTGTAGAACAGCTGATACAGGCCAATCAGTAGCAACGCCTCGACATCGCGGTCGGCGGCTTTGAACGGTTTTTGCAGCAGCTTGTCGGCAATCAAGGCCAAACGTGGCTGCCAGCGCGCAGTGCCAAAGGCTAGGTCTTGAGCCAGACCACGATCGCGCTGCTCAACCTTGTCCAGCAACGGCGGCAGGCTGCTGCCCAGCGAGGCTTTGCCGTTCAGCACCACGGCCAGGGCGCGGGCGGCGGCGAGACGCGGGTTCATTGGCAGGCCCTCATCACAACAGCACCAGGCCGGGGGCGAACTGCTCGCGGCGGCTGTTGTACAGGTCACTGAAATTCAGCGCCTTGCCGCCGGGCAACTGCAGGCGGGTCAGACGCAGTGCACCGTCACCACAGGCCACGGTCAGGCCGGATTTATCCGCAGCCAGAATGAGCCCCGGCGCACCCTGCCCGTCACCCAATGCGGCGGCATGCACTTTAATAGCGTCACCATTTAGCGTGCTGTGGCACATCGGCCATGGATGAAAGGCCCGCACCAGGCGCTCCAACTCAATGGCCGGACGGCTCCAATCCAGGCGTGCTTCATCTTTGTTTAGCTTGTGTGCGTAGGTGGCCAGGCTGTCGTCCTGAACTTCGCCCTTGAGCGTGCCGTCAGCCAGACCGCTAATCGCCTCGATTACCGCCTGCGGGCCGAGTGTCGCCAGCCGATCATGCAGGCTGCCGCCGGTGTCGTCGGCGCTAATGGCGGTGCTGACTTTCAGCAGCATCGGGCCCGTGTCCAGGCCGGCTTCCATCTGCATCACGGTAACGCCGGACTCAGCATCGCCTGCTTCCACCGCGCGCTGAATCGGCGCGGCACCGCGCCAGCGTGGTAACAAGGACGCGTGACTGTTAATGCAGCCCAGGCGCGGAATATCCAGAACCACTTGCGGCAGAATCAGGCCGTACGCGACTACCACCATCAAATCCGGTTTGAGGGCGGCCAGTTCAGCCTGTGCGGCCGGGTCACGCAGGGTTTGTGGCTGCAATACCGGGATTTCATGTTGCATGGCCAACAGCTTGACCGGGCTGGGCGTGAGCTTTTGTCCGCGCCCAGCTGGACGGTCTGGTTGGCTGTACACGGCCACAATCTGGTGTGAGCTGCCAAGCAGCGCTTTGAGGTGTTCGGCGGCGAATTCCGGGGTGCCGGCAAAGACAATACGCAAAGGCTCAGACATGGGTTCTCGCTGAAGTAAGGGCGTGCGGCCGGGTCATAAATAAAGTGCCGAGAAAAGAAAAGGCTTGCCGCAGCAAGCCTCTGTATTCGGTTTGGCTCAAGCCTGCTGGCGGTGCTGCTTTTCCAGCTTTTTCTTGATCCGGTCGCGCTTGAGATTGGACAGGTAGTCGACAAACAGTTTGCCGTTGAGGTGATCGCATTCGTGCTGAATGCACACCGCCAGCAACCCTTCAGCGATCAGTTCGTAGGGCTGACCATCTCGGTCCAACGCTTTGATCTTGACCTTTTGCGGGCGGTCGACGTTTTCGTAGAAGCCCGGCACCGAGAGGCAACCTTCCTGATACTGATCCATTTCGTCAGTCAGTGGCTCGAACTCGGGGTTGATAAACACCCGTGGCTCGGATTTGTCTTCGGACAGATCCATCACCACCAAGCGTTTATGCACGTTGACCTGGGTCGCCGCGAGGCCGATACCCGGCGCGTCGTACATGGTTTCAAACATGTCATCGATCAGCTGACGCAAGGCGTCATCGACTACGTCCACCGGCTTGGCGATGGTGCGCAGGCGCGGATCGGGAAATTCAAGGATATTCAGGATCGCCATATGCGTTTGTGATGCACTTGTGGAATAAAGTCAAAATCCGCTGCTAAGATGATGAGCAGCATTGAAAAACGGCTTCACGCCGCAGCACGACTGGGTTTCGTCGCGGCGCTAGGGCGCTCCACGTGAAGGCACATAATAAAGGGATTCACCGCATGAGGAAATCACTACTCGCCTTGCTGCTGCTTGCCGCAGGCGGCCTGGCCCATGCCGACGTGCAACTCAAGGACGGTCACCCAGACCGTTACACCGTGGCCAGGGGCGATACCCTCTGGGATATCTCCGGCAAGTTTCTCAGCCAACCGTGGAAATGGCCGGAAATCTGGCACGCCAACCCACAGGTGGAAAATCCTCATCTGATTTACCCTGGTGACCAGCTTAGCCTGGTTTACATCGACGGCCAGCCGCGTCTGATGCTTAACCGTGGCGAGTCGCGCGGCACTATCAAGCTGTCGCCACAGGTGCGCAGCACGCCGATGGCTGAGGCGATTCCGGCCATTCCGCTGGAGGCCATAAATAGCTTCCTGCTGGTGAACCGCATTGTCGATACCCCCGAGCAGTTCCAGAAAGCCCCGTATATCGTGGCTGGTAATGCCGAGCGTGTAGTCAGCGGTGCAGGCGATCGTGTCTACGCTCGCGGTGCATT
This sequence comes from Pseudomonas sp. Ga0074129, assembly GCA_001465025.1. Taxonomy (GTDB): domain Bacteria; phylum Pseudomonadota; class Gammaproteobacteria; order Pseudomonadales; family Pseudomonadaceae; genus Aquipseudomonas. The sequence continues at coordinate 10,862 of LNDO01000116.1, read as the reverse complement.
TAATGAAGCTGCGCCGGCTTACGGCATCTTCCGTCAGGGTAAAACCTACCTAGACCCGGAAACCAAAGAGTTTCTCGGGATCAACGCCGACGACATCGGCTCGGGTGAGATCGTCGCCGTTGAGGGCGATGTCGGCACCATGATGCTGACGCGTTCGACCCAGGAAGTCCGTTTGGCTGACCGCCTGTTCGCCACTGAAGAGCGCCCCATCAACTCGACCTTTATGCCCAGTGAGCCGGAGCAAGAGGTCAAGGGTGTGATTTTGGATGTGCCGCGCGGCGTCACGCAGATTGGCCAGTTCGATGTGGTCACCATCAACAAAGGTGCTCGTGATGGTTTGAAGGAAGGCAATGTACTGGCCATCTACAAAACTGGTGAAACCGTGCGTGACCGCGTCACGGGTGAATCGGTGAAGATTCCGGACGAGCGCGCAGGCCTGCTGATGGTCTTCCGCACCTACGACAAGCTCAGTTATGGGCTGGTGCTGGGGGCGTCACGCTCACTGGCGATCATGGATAAAGTGCGTAACCCGTAACACCACAAGCCCCGCCGTTGCGGGGCTTTTTTTGGCATGGCATTTCTGCCCATTAGCTTGCGGGTCGCTGTGCCGCATGCGTTAACCCCGCCGCCCATGCGGTGCAACCGATCAAGGATGATTCGGATGGCGCAATCCCCTGCTTTTTCCCCTGCCGTGTCTCCCGCTGAGTTGGAAGCGCGCCTGCGCTTGCACAGCCTGCCGGAGTTAGGCCCCAAACGCTTTCGTAAACTGCTCAGCGCCTTTGACACTGCCTGCGCGGCCCTCAGTGCACCCGCCAGCGCATGGCGTTCTCTGGGTTTGCCAGCCGTGTGCAGTGACGCCCGGCGCAGCGCCGAGGTCCGCGACAGTGCTGCGCGCAGCCTGGCTTGGCTGGACGAAGAAAACCATCACCTGCTGATGTGGGACGAGTCGATCTATCCCGGCTTGTTGGCTGAATTGAATGACGCCCCGCCGTTGCTGTTTATCGAGGGCGATCCACGTTTGCTGGAGCAGCCGCAATTGGCCATGGTCGGCAGCCGCCGCGCGTCGCGTCCGGGGTTGGACACCGCGCAACGGTTTGCCCACAGCCTGGCGGGCGGCGGATTTGTGATCACCAGCGGGTTGGCGTTGGGCATTGATGGTGCGGCTCATCAGGGCGCACTGGATGCCAAGGGTAAAACCGTGGCCGTGCTGGGCACCGGTTTACAGTGCATTTATCCGGCGCGGCATAAAGCGTTGGCGGCGGCAATTGCTCAGCAAGGGGGCGCGCTGGTGTCCGAGCTGCCACTGGCATGTCCGCCTCAGGCGGGTAACTTTCCTCGGCGCAACCGCATTATCAGCGGTCTGTCGCTGGGCGTGCTGGTGGTGGAGGCCAGCCCGTCCAGCGGTTCGCTGATCACCGCGCGGCTTGCGGCAGAACAGGGCCGCGAGGTGTATGCGATACCCGGTTCCATTCACCATCCCGGTGCGCGCGGCTGCCATCAGCTGATCCGTGAAGGGGCCACGCTGGTGGAAACGGTCGAGGACGTGCTGCAAGCCTTGCGTGGCTGGCAGGTGCAGGCGCCCGCCGCGATGACGCTGCAACCCGAGTTGTTTAGCCATCCACTGCTGGCGCTGTTACACGCTGCGCCGCACAGCAGTGAAGCCTTGGTCGCGGCCAGTGGCTGGACGTTGGCGCAGGTGTTGGCAGCGCTCACCGAGCTGGAGTTGGACGGGCGCGTAGTTTGTGAAGGCGGTCATTGGGTGGGCCGCGTGCCTTAGCTTGGATACACTGCCAGACAGGCGCTAACGGAGGGCAGGTCATGGTCAGCAACTGGCAACTGCAACAGGCCGCGCAAGTGGTTCGCTATGGCGGGGTGATTGCCTATCCGACCGAAGCGGTATGGGGCTTAGGCTGTGACCCTTGGAACGATGAGGCGGTTGAGCGTGTGTTGGCGCTGAAGGACAGGCCCGCGCACAAGGGCTTGATTCTGGTGGCCGCCGACATCGATCAGTTCGACTTTCTGCTGGAGGACTTGCCGGAGATTTGGCTCGCACGCCTGTCCGGCAGTTGGCCTGGGCCGCATACCTGGCTGGTACCGCATCAGAATCGTCTGCCGGAATGGATCAGTGGCGAGCACAGCAGCGTGGCCTTGCGCGTCAGTGCGCATCCTGTCGTGAGAGCCTTGTGTCGCCTGACAGGGCCGCTGGTTTCAACCTCCGCCAACCCGGCTGGCCGACCACCTGCGCGCAGCCGTTTGCGCCTTCAGCAGTACTTCCCCGGCCAGTTGGATCAGATCGTCGGTGGCTCCGTGGGCGGGCGCAAGAACCCCAGTTTGATCCGTGACCTGATCAGCGGTGATGTGGTCAGGGCGTCCTGACGCTATTGACCGGCATCCACCCCGTGGCAGGCAACCGACTCTGCGTAGGTTGGTGTTGAGCGCAGCGAAGTCCAACAGCGGTGGCGCAGGCGTTTAGCTGCGCCACTGCACGATTCAAATGGCCTAGTCGCGGCTAAAGCCCCTCCCACCGATTGCGGCAGCACACACAAATCGACCGGCAACCCTTTGTGGGAGGCGCTTTAGCGGCGACGCGAAGCCCAGCCTGCGTTTTCTTACGGCAGCAAAATGGTCGAACCAGTGGTTTGTCGCGCGCTCAATGCAGTTTGTGCGGCGGCGGCATCCTTGAGGGCAAAGCGCTGGCTGATGTCGACCTGCAACTGGCCGCTGGTGATCATGGCGAACAGTTCATCGGCCATCCACTGCAAGCGCTGTGGCGTATCGGCATAACCGGCCAGCGTTGGGCGGGTGACAAAGAGCGAGCCCTTCTGCGCCAGAATCCCTAAGTTGACGCCCGTAACCGCACCCGAGGCATTGCCGAAGCTGACCAGCAAGCCGCGCGGGGCGACGCAGTCCAGCGAGGTTTCCCAGGTGTCCTTGCCGACGCCGTCGTACACCACCGGGCACTTGGCGCCATCGGTCAGTTCCAGCACGCGCTGGGCGACGTTCTCATGGCTGTAATCGATGGTCGCCCAGGCACCCTGCTCTTTGGCCCGCGCGGCTTTTTCCGCCGAGCTGACGGTGCCGATCAGCTTGACCCCAAGCGCTTTGGCCCACTGACAGGCCAGCGAGCCTACCCCACCGGCGGCGGCGTGAAACAAAACGGTTTCGCCGCCCTTTAGCGGAAAGGTCTGGCGCAGCAGGTAGTGCACCGTCAGGCCTTTGAGCATTACCGCGGCGGCCTGCTCGAAGCTGGTCGCGTCCGGCAGTTTGACCAACTTGTCGGCGGGCAGTACGTGCAGATCGCTGTAAGCGCCCAGCGGGCCGGTGGCATAGGCCACGCGGTCACCGACCTGCAGATGGCTGACACCCGCGCCGACCGCCTCAACAATGCCCGCGCCTTCGGTGCCCAAACCGGATGGCAGCGCAGGTGGCGGGTACAGGCCACTGCGGAAATAGGTGTCGATAAAATTCAGGCCGATCGCCTGATTCTGCACCCGCACTTCATTAGGGCCTGGGGCGATGGGGTTGTAATCGGTGTATTCGAGAACGTCGGGTCCGCCGTGATGGCTGAACTGGATACGCATGGCCATTATCAGAGTCTTCCGCGATTGAGTGTCTGGATGATGCCCGCATGGGCACAAAGGTGCCGTTATCCAATCGTCTGCATTGACTGCCGTCAACTGCGGCCGTGGGGTGCCAGGTGTTATGCTGGCCGCCCATTTTTCCCCGCGGCCTTGTGCCGCCTGGCCTTACCCGCTTTTTAAGGTGCCGCCGTGAGTGACCGTACTGAGGCCGTCAAAGCCTATCTGCTGGATCTGCAAGACCGAATCTGCAACGCCCTGCAAGCCGAAGACGGCGGTGCTGAGTTCTTCGAGGAGGCCTGGCAGCGGCCGGGTGGCGGCGGCGGTCGTACGCGGGTGATGGAGAATGGCGCGCTGATCGAAAAGGGCGGAGTCAACTTCTCCCATGTGTTCGGCGACAGCCTGCCGCCCTCGGCCAGCGCCCACCGTCCGGAGTTGGCCGGGCGTGGTTTTGAAGCGCTGGGCGTATCCCTGGTGATCCACCCGGAAAACCCCTACGTACCGACTTCTCACGCCAACGTGCGCTTTTTCAGCGCGGAAAAAGAGGGCCATGAGCCGGTCTGGTGGTTCGGCGGTGGCTTCGACCTCACGCCCTATTACGCCAACGAAGAAGACTGCGTGTTCTGGCACCAAGTGGCGCATGACGCCTGCGCGCCGTTCGGTGCTGAGGTCTACCCGAAGTTTAAAGCCTGGTGTGACCGCTACTTCCACCTCAAGCACCGTGGCGAGCCGCGCGGCATTGGCGGCTTGTTTTTCGATGACCTCAATGAATGGGACTTCGACACCAGCTTCGCCTTCATGCGCGCCATTGGTGATGCCTATATCCAGGCCTACCTGCCCATCGTGCAGCGCCGCAAGCTGACGCCGTATGGCGAGCGCGAGCGCGAATTCCAGGCCTTCCGCCGGGGTCGTTACGTCGAGTTCAACCTGGTGTTCGACCGTGGCACGCTGTTCGGCCTGCAATCGGGCGGGCGCACCGAGTCGATCCTGATGTCGCTGCCGCCGCACGTGCGTTGGGGCTACGACTGGAAGCCCGAGCCGGGCAGCGAAGAGGCGCGGTTGACCGAATATTTCCTTACTGACCGCGATTGGCTCGCAAATTTGCCTTGATCGCTGCTGCGCGAGGCCACGCTGCGTTGATAGCAGGCTCGGAATGCTCATTTACAGCTCGTAAACTCCGCTTCCTCGCCTGCTCTCGCCTTGCTTGACCGTCGCTCGCGACGCGCTGAAGGCAAATTTTGAAAGCGTAGCCCTGATGAAATCCGGGGTGAGTTCCAGCGACCGCTCCCGGATTTCATCCGGGCTACATCGGTTTTGGACGCTCGGCTTAGGCAGTGACTCTGTAATTAGAAAGGATCTTTCATGGACCGCTACGGCGTATTCGGCAACCCCATTGGCCACAGCAAATCACCGCTGATTCACCGCCTGTTCGCCCAGCAAACCGGCGAGCAACTGAGCTATGAAGCCCTGCTCGTGCCGCTGGATGACTTCCCCGGATATGCCCGCGCGTTCTTTGCCAACGGGCTGGGGGCCAACGTCACCGTGCCGTTCAAAGAGCAGGCGTTCGCGCTGGCCGACAGCCTGACCGATCGCGCCCGTCGTGCGGGTGCGGTGAACACCCTGAAGAAGCTGGCCGACGGCAGCCTGCTCGGTGACAACACCGACGGCGCGGGTCTGGTACGTGATTTGACGGTGAATGCCAGCGTGACCCTCAAGGGCCAACGCATCCTTTTACTCGGTGCGGGCGGTGCGGTGCGCGGGGTGCTGGAGCCGCTGCTGGCCGAGCAACCGGCGGCGTTGGTGATCGCCAACCGCACGGTGGAAAAAGCCGAGAAACTGGCCAGTGAATTTGCCGATCTGGGCCCGGTGGTCGCCAGCGGGTATGACTGGATCGATGCCCCGGTGGACCTGATCATCAATGGCACCTCGGCCAGCCTGGCCGGAGAACTGCCGCCAATTGCGCCAAGCTTGATCCAGCCCGGCCATACCCTGTGCTACGACATGATGTACGGCAAGGAACCGACCGCCTTCAATCGCTGGGCCGCCGAGCACGGCGCGGCGCGCACTCTGGATGGCCTGGGCATGCTGGTCGAGCAGGCCGCTGAAGCCTTTGCCCTGTGGCGCGATGTGCGGCCGGGCAGCGCGCCGGTGCTGGCCGAGTTGCGTCGCTTGCTGGCCGAGGGCTAAACACCGATGCCCTTGCCTGCAGACGAACTGGCGCAGATCAGCGCACTCACCCTGCGTCATTATCAGGACTGCGCCGAAGACTTCCGCGACGGCACGCGCGAGCATGATGTCAGCCAAAACATCGCCGCCCTGCTCAGCCATATTCAGGCGACTGCACCCTTGCAGATTCTCGATTTTGGCTGCGGCCCCGGACGCGATCTGCGCACCTTCAGCGCCATGGGCCATACCGCCGTAGGTCTCGACGGTTGCCCGCGTTTCGTCGAAATGGCCCGCGCCGACAGCGGCTGCGAAGCCTGGCAGCAGAACTTCCTGGCCCTTGATCTACCGCCTGAGCGCTTTGATGGCGTGTTTGCCAACGCCTCGCTGTTTCATATCCCCAGCCAGGAACTGCCGAGGGTGCTGCAGCAACTCTGGGCCACGCTCAAACCCGGCGGCGTGCTGTTTAGCTCCAACCCGCGCGGTGAGAATCAGGAAGGCTGGAATGGCGAGCGCTACGGCGCTTATTACGACCTGACCAACTGGCGCCGGCTGCTCAACGCCGCCGGCTTCAGTGAGTTGGAGCATTACTACCGCCCGGCCGGCTTACCCCGCGAGCAGCAGCCGTGGCTGGCCAGCGTGTGGCGTAAGCCCTAAGGTTCCCGAGCCCGAGCATGCAGCCGTAGAGGCTGCCTATTGAGTGCGCCTGGCCCAGAACTGTTCAGCAAGCTGGCTCAGGTTGGCACTCAGTCCGGCGACCTGACGGGCAGCCGCCTGGCTTTGCAGGCCCGCTACCACATTAAGTTCCGAGGCTTCGCGGATACGCGTGAGGTTACGGTTGATCTCCTCGCTAACGGCGCTTTGTTGCTCAACGGCGGCCGCAATCTGCACGCTGGTGTCGGTGATTTCATTGACGCGTTGCCCAATGTCTTGCAGTGCCTGCGCGGCCTCACTGGCCTGAATCACGCTCTGGCGTGCCTGCATGCTGCTGTTCTGCATGACCGTCACGGCTTCGCGTGCGCCATTCTGCAGGGTGGTGATCATGCGCTGTATTTCGCTGGTGGACTGTTGCGTGCGCGAGGCCAGGCCACGCACCTCGTCAGCGACCACCGCAAAGCCCCTGCCCTGTTCCCCGGCCCGCGCCGCTTCGATAGCCGCATTGAGGGCGAGCAGATTGGTCTGCTCGGCGATGCCGCGAATCACCTCCAGTACGCTGGAGATGTCGTTGCTGTGTTGTTCCAGTTGTTGAATCACGCCTGAGGCCTGTTCAACTTCCCCGGCCAATCGGCTGATGGTGCTGCTGGTATGGCTGACCAATTGCTGCCCCTGACAGGTTTCGCTGTCCGCACGGTTGGCTGCCGTGGCGCTGTTTTGGGCATTACTCGCGACCTCTTGAACACTGGCGGCCATTTGGTTGACGGCGGTGGCCACCTGTTCGGTTTCACTCTGTTGTTGCTGGTTACTGCGCTGGCTGCTTTGCAGTTGTTCGGCCAGTTCAGTGGTATGAAGGCCCAATTGCTGCGCGGCATCACTGATGCGTCCGACCACCGCGCCCGCATCGGCTTCGAGCATGCGCATGGCCAGTTCGATCTGGCCAAATTCATCGCGTCTGCCGCAATACAGGGTCTGGCTCAGAGGGTTGTCGCCAATCTGGCGGGCCCGATTCGCCAAACGTTGCAAGGGGAGTAGGTGTCGGCTCAACAGCAGGCTGCTGATGCCAACGCCCAGCAGCGCAGCGAGCAATATGGCGCTTGGGGTCAAGCCCAGGACGGTGGTGGCCACACTCAGGGCAGCGCACCAGGTAAGACTGAGCCACAGCAGTAGCTTCAACTGCACCGTCAGTCGTGGTGGTTTTAATGTGTGTAAATCGCGTCCGGCGTTTAGGTTGGCATAAAGGCGTTCTGCATCGTTAATTTGTTCGGCACTGGCTTGTGTGCGCACCGACTGATACTCCACCACCTGCCCGTTGCGCTGAACGGGGATGACGTAGGCACTCACCCAATAGTGGTCACCGTTTTTGCAGCGGTTTTTGACCAGGCCCATCCAGCTTTTACCGGCTTTAAGGGTTTTCCACATGTGCCCGAATGCGGCTGTTGGCATGTCGGGGTGGCGCACGATGTTGTGATTCTTGCCCAGTAACTCGGCGGTACTAAAGCCACTGATCTCGACAAAATCTGGGTTGACGTAGCTAACCGCACCTTTGAGATCGGTGGTGCTGAGGATGTTGGCGTTACGATCGACTGTGACGGCGCGTCCACTGACAGGGAGGTTAAGCTTCATTGTTGACTCCGCAGATGCTTATTGAGGGCAGTAGTTGTAGAGGTCTTGTGCAGGCAAACGGGTTGCTGCTGGAACAGCTGATCAAGCACGCTGACCGGCTGTGGGCAGCTGAGCAAATAGCCTTGGGCATAGCGGCAACCTTGTGCGCGCAGAAAGTCCAGATGACTGGCTTGCTCAACGCCCTCTGCAATCACTTCGAAGTTGAGCCCCTGGCCGAGCTTGATGATCGCGCGGCTGATGGTGCTCAACTCGCCCCCGTCCTCCACCCCGATGATGAAGCTCTTGTCGACCTTGAGAATGTGCAGCGGGAAGCGCGTCAGATAGCCCAGAGAGGAATAGCCGGTGCCAAAATCATCCAGTGCCAGACGTACCCCGAGGCTGGCCAGTTCGCGCAGGCAGGCAAGGGTTTGCGCACTGTCTTCCATGAGCTGACTTTCCGTAATTTCCAGTATCAGGCTGCTGGCCGGAAGACCGGTAAAGGCCAGTATCTGGGTTACCCGTTGCGCGAACTGGGCTTCGCACAGCTGTCGGCTGGAGAGGTTGACGGCGCAGCTCAATCCCGGCTGCAAAGCCTGCCAGCGCTTGCTCTGCAGGCAGGCTTGAAGTAATACCCAATCGCCAACGGCGATGATTTGTCGGGACTCTTCCAGTGCCGGAATAAACTCCTGAGGCGAAATCAGGCGACCGTTATGCCGCCAGCGCAGAAGGGCCTCGACGCCGGTCACATGTGCATGGCCGTCATCCAGGCAGCATACCGGCTGGTAATAAAGCTCGAATTCATCCTTTGCCAAGGCCAGCGCCAGCGCGCTTTCCAGTTGCAAGCGCTGTTCGGCGCGCACGTTGAGTTCGGCGCTGTAACGGGCGAAGCGGGCTTTACCGGCATCTTTGGCGCGGTACATCGCGAGGTCGGCGGCGCGCAATACGTCGCTGTCGATATGGGCTTCAGTCAGGTCGACGATACCGATACTGGCACTCACCGACAGTTGGCGTTCGGCCACCCAGAGTGGCTTTAAAACATCATCGAGCATGCGTTGAGCCACGTACTCGGCATCATCCACACAGGCTAAATCATCAAGCAGCACGACAAACTCGTCGCCACCAAAGCGGATCAAGTGATCGCCGGGACGTAGGCATTTGCCTAAACGCCGGGTCATTTCAATGAGTACCTGATCACCAACCGCATGACCGAGGCTGTCATTGATCAGCTTGAAACGGTCGAGATCAATAAACAGCAAAGCGGCACCACGAGCGCCTGGGCGTTGCTGACGCTGCTGAGCTTGTTCCAGCAACTCTTGTAGACGCAGGCGATTACCCAGGCCCGTCAGTGGGTCATGACGGGCCGTGTGCTTGAGGTGCTGTTCGGTGTTCTTTTGCCCGCTGATATCACTTTGTGAGCCGGCTAGGCGTTGTTCGCCGCGCTCATCCCGCGAGACCACACCGCGCACCAGTACCCACAGGTAATGCCCTTCTCGGTGGCGGATGCGGTACTGGTGATGCAGGGAGTCGCTTAGCCCATTGAGATGTTGCTGGATGGCATGGCGCAGGCCCGGCAAGTCTTCCGGATGCACGCGGGCGAACCAGCCTGCCTTGCCTTCGCCGAGTTGATCGCGGTCCAGGCCGAGCATGCTTGACCAGCGCTCCGAGAGGTATAAGTGGTCATGCTCAACGTGCCAGTCCCAGAGCCCATCGTTGGCACCGCGCAGGGCGCGCGCGTAACGTGCCTCGCTGTTTTCCAGCGCACGGCGCTGAGCACTGTTGTATGCATCGATGGTCAGTGTCATGTCAAAGAACACGGCTTTAAGCACGCTGGCATACAGCGCACTGGCCGGCTGTGTACCAAACAGGTTTTGCAACAGGCTGTCGAGGTACAACCGATAGCCGCCCAAGTACCATTTGAGTTCCAAGCCCACTTGGTCATGCACCAGGCCGACGCGAAGGCGATCGCGCACGTAGTCGAGATCGCGGGGGCCTTGCCACAGGCGCTCGTAATAACTGAGTTGGCTGTGCTTGAGTCGTGCCGTTACGGTGGCGTCCTGCAAGAGCGCTGCTGGGCCGCTGAATTGGCCGAGGTGCTGATACAGCCTGTCGACAAAGTGTTGGTGGGCTTCGCTGAAGTCCACGCGCGCTGCCTGCAGGCACCGGTCATCCGCCTGGCTCCAATCGAGGAAGTTCAAGCGGGTGGCTATTTCGGCTTGATCCAGGCCGCTATTGCGCAGTAACGCCTGCAGCTCGTAATCCATATGCATTGCGTGTCCCTGTTTATTACAGGCAATAAAAAAGCGTTAACCGCCTCCCCGCTGAATTCCAGCGAGGAGGCGGTTAACGCTTTGTCTTGCAGGCCCATTCGTCCTGCCCGGCATAGCCAGTTCTCACCCAACTTATGGTCTGTGGTGAAACCTCGAGAGTCTTCTACCTCAATTTCTTTTGTTCTACAACGCCTGCGCCAGCTCTTGCAGGCGTCGGCGCAGATCTGCGAGATCACGGGACTTAAAAGCGTGGCGAGTTTTCTCTAGGGTGTCGATGGCGTTCTCGAGGGCGAGACGTACTTGCAGTTCGTTGGGCAGCGGTTGCAGCCAGCGGCAAGCCGGGGCATGTTGGCAATCTCGAGCAGAGTGCAACAGCTGGCAGCTTATTCCAGCCTTACACAGTGCATCATGGGCGTTGTCAGCGGTCTGTGGATCGCTGCTGATCAGCTGCACACAAATTGGTAAGTCGAGCATGGTGGTTTTTAGTCACAGCATTAAGGGATGGTCTGAAGTAGTTGTGTATTTCTGGCTGACTTCAGCCCCTGCCGATTTTAAAAGCGGCAAATCGATCAAAAACGCTCAGATCACCCGCTTA
>LNDO01000115.1 GCA_001465025.1 Pseudomonas sp. Ga0074129 | reverse complement strand
AGCCCTGCGTCGCTGCGCTCCGACTGCCTGTCCGAATGATCGTGGAACAGGTGTCCGGATCAGCGTGGGCTGAGTGTCCGAATGGCGTGGAATCCGCAGTCTACAGCAGCCAATCTGCAGAACACTGGAGCCGATTGCACAGACCAAAGCACGGCGGCTGCGCACTTTAGTGAGGTATCACTGAGCGGCGCTGCCGACCAATGCATGAACTTACTCGCCCCGATGCTGCGCGAATTAAGTGATAAGCAAGATGGCCGCTGGTTAACCTTAATAGCGCCACCGGCTAACCTTAATCAATCTTGGCTACGCGAGGGTGGTTTGAATCGCGAGCGAATACTGGTGCTGCAACCAAGAGGACGGCAAAGCGATTTTGAACTTGCACAGCAGGCGTTGAGCCTAGGCCGCAGTCATACGGTAGTCAGTTGGTTGCATTCGTTAAGCACAGAGACGCGCAACCAGCTAGAGGATGCTGCACTGCAGGGAAAAGCGCAGAGTTTAAATATTAGTTTGAAAATAACGGCCAAGTTTGATGCGTGAGCGGCATGTCACCGATCAGCGTCAACACATTTAAAAGTCGTAAGTTTCAAATGAGGGATAAGAAATTGTGTCAGGGGGTCAGTGTAGAACGCGCGGACCTTCTTCGTCCTGGAAGTTGTTTTCCGCCAAACGACCTGCCATCTGCACACCAACATTGAGCATGGCCTTGGCCACTTCGATGTGCTGACCCTGCAAAAAGGCTTTAGCATCGGCTGAAAAATCAAGCACAACCAATGATTCTTCATCGTCGCCACGACGCAGGGCTATACGCCCGTCAGGCAATTCGACAATTTCCAGGAAGGATGTAGGCATTGGTTCAACTCTCCACGAAAGATCGACAGTGTATCAGCCGACTTAAGCTCGCCCTAGCCCGCCGATCCATTTGCACCTTCACCACTCACTTAGGGTTTCGCGGAATCGCTGCGCCAACACCTTAAGCTGCTGCCGCCAAGCTTCTAGATCCTGATGTGTGAGAGGTTTTTCTTCTTCATCCAGGCTAACCGCTGTAATCAGCGGCATCGCTGGATCCAACTTGGCTTTTTTGCCAGCTTGGGGGGGCTTGAAGAGCAATGCGTAAGCACTCAACAATTGAGCCAGCCAACTCTCGGATGCCTGTGCCAACTCAACCAACTCACCCAACTCCTGGCTAGGTGCTGACTGCAGAACCGCCGGCGTCAGGAAGCTCTCCGCGCGCGGCGCAGTACTGTCGGTAATACGGTAGTAACCGGCAATCTCATGGCAAAGCCCGAGCAATGCACCGTACAGGTGAAACAATGCGGCTTCACGCTCAGCTTGAATCAACGCCAGAGCGTTCAGGCTTTGTGCTTGTTCAGCCTTACGCCAAGACTCCAGTGCCAAGCCGGCATAGAAGATTTTCTGATTGGTACGGGTATAGAGTTCTTGGGCCATCAGGGCACCCTCCACAGCAGTTGCACCCTGCGCCAGCTATACACCGGCGCAGGATTAGACTCATCAGCTCTTGTCTTCGACCTTCCACTTACCGCCATCAAAGAACGCACGCCAGCCAGTCGGCTTGCCATCGACTTCTGTCTGAACGTATTGCTCTTTGGTTTTGCGGCTGTAGCGGATCACAGCTGCACGGCCTTGCGGGTCTTTCTTTGGGGCGTCACAGAGGAAGTGATACTTGGGATCGATCTCGTCGCGATGCGGGATCAGTTCCAATACCAACGGTGCACGAGTTTCGCGATTCTTCGGAAACTGGCTAGCCGCTAAAAACAGACCCGAAGCGCCATCACGCAGGATGTAAGTGTCGTTGACCTTCTCGCACTTGAGTTCGGGCATCTTCACCGGGTCCATTTTCGGCGGAGCCGCCTCGCCACTTTTCAGCAGCTTGCGGGTGTTCTTGCACTCGCTGTTGGTGCAACCGAAGAACTTGCCGAAACGCCCGGTCTTGAGCTGCATCTGACTGCCGCACTTGTCACAGTCCAGGCTCGGCCCTTCATAACCCTTGATCCGATACTGACCCTGCTCTACTTCATAGCCAGAGCAATCCGGGTTATTGCCGCAGATATGCAGCTTGCGGGTTTCATCAAGTAGATAGGCATCCATGGCGGTGCCGCACTTCTGACAACGATGCTTACCCAGCAATACCAAGGACTCGGATTCGCCCTCGTCGTCTGCGGCAATCTCGTCGCCCGGCACCAGGTTGACCGTGGCCTTGCAGCGTTCTTTCGGCGGCAGGGCATAACCGGAGCAGCCAAGGAAAACCCCGGTTGAAGCGGTGCGGATGGTCATCGGTCGACCGCAATCGCGGCAAGGAATATCGGTCAGGGTCGGCAGGTTGGCACGCATACCGCCCTCGCCCGCCTCGGCCACTTCGAGCTTCTTCTTGAAGTCGCCGTAAAACTCATCAAGCACGTGCTTCCACTCGCGCTCACCTTGAGCGACGTCATCCAGATGCTCTTCCATGCCAGCAGTGAAGCCGTAGTCCATCAAATTCGAGAAGCTTTCGGAGAGGCGCTCAGTAACGATGTCGCCCATCTTCTCGGAGTAGAAACGGCGGTTGTGCAAGGCCACGTAACCGCGATCCTGAATCGTGCCGATGATTGCGGCATAGGTCGATGGACGGCCAATGCCACGTTTTTCCATCTCTTTAACCAGACTGGCTTCCGAGTAGCGTGCAGGCGGCTTGGTGAAGTGCTGGCTGGGGTCGAGTTTTACCAGTTTGAGCACTTCGCCCTGATTCATTTCCGGCAACACATCGTCATCGCCCGGCTTGCTCAGCTGCGGCAACGCACGGGTATAACCGTCAAACTTGAGAATACGGCCCTTGGCGCGCAGTTCGAACTGAGCCGCCGTCACCGTAACCGTGGTCGACAAATATTCGGCTGGCGGCATCTGGCAAGCCACAAATTGACGCCAGATCAGCTCATACAGGCGCTCGGCGTCACGCTCCATGCCTGACAGCTGGGTCGGTTTGAGGTTGACGTCGGAGGGGCGAATCGCTTCGTGCGCTTCCTGCGCGCCTTCTTTGCTGCTGTAGGCAATCGGGTTGGCGGGCAGGTACTTCTTGCCGAACTCGCCTTCGATAAAGTCACGCACCATAGTCACGGCATCGGCCGAGAGGTTGGTCGAGTCGGTACGCATATAGGTGATATAGCCGGCCTCATACAGACGCTGGGCCATCATCATGGTCTTCTTTACCCCGAAGCCCAGGCGGTTGCTCGCGGCCTGCTGCAGGGTGGAGGTAATAAACGGCGCAGAAGGTTTGCTGCTGGTCGGTTTGTCTTCGCGCTTGGTGATGCTGTAGCTGGACGCCTTCAGCGTCGCCAAGGCGGCCATGGCCTGCGCCTCGTTCAGCGGTTTGAAGGCCGCACCGTTCTCACGGGCCACTTCAAAGCGCACATTGGCGCCTTTGGCAGTGCCAAGATCGGCATGCACTTCCCAGTATTCTTCGGGAACGAAAGCGCGGATCTCTTTCTCACGCTCGACCACCAGCTTCACGGCAACCGACTGCACACGACCGGCAGACAAACCACGGGCAATCTTCGCCCACAGCAGCGGCGATACCATATAGCCCACTACGCGATCGAGGAAGCGCCGTGCTTGTTGCGCGTTCACGCGATTGATGTCCAGCTCACCCGGCTTGGAGAACGCTTCCTGGATCGCCTTTTTGGTGATTTCGTTGAACACCACACGCTTGTAACGGCTGTCGTCGCCACCAATGGATTCGCGCAGGTGCCAGGCAATGGCTTCCCCCTCGCGGTCCAAGTCGGTTGCGAGATAGATGGTGTCGGCATCCTTGGCCAAACGGCGCAATTCCTCGACAACCTTCTCTTTGCCAGGAAGGATCTCGTACTTGGCCTTCCAACCATGCTCGGGATCAACCCCCATACGCGCAAACAGCTGACGCTTGGCCTTTTCCTTGGGCGACAGCGACGGCACCTCACCTGCAGCGGCTTTACCACGCTTGGCCGGTTCTTTAGCGGTGCTCGCCGAACCACTGGTGGGTAGGTCACGGATGTGGCCGATGCTCGACTTCACCACGTACTCGTTACCCAAGTACTTGTTGATGGTCTTGGCCTTGGCCGGGGATTCCACGATGACCAGCGATTTGCCCATGGATTGGAAAATTCCTGAAATTCGGTAAATAAATGCGGGAGGCGCTGAACTGCCTGCTAGCGCGGCACCGCTATATATAGTGGTGGTCCGGCCGAGGTCAAGCGCAGCAGTGGCCCGATGTCAGCTCAAGGCCGAGTAAACAATGTGTTTTCAGCCTGAATCAAAGCAAAGCGTGGAACCGTCTCGCCGTCCACTTCAACGCTTTCGCAGAACATATCCAACGGTCGCACCCACAGGCCAAACTCGCCGTACAACGCCTGATAGACCACCATCACCTGTTCCGTTTCGGAGTGCTGGGCGACGCCAAACACACGGTACTCAGGGCCTTTGTAGTGACGGTAGAGACCGGGCTGTAAATGCATGCGTTAAATCCCTGTAGCTGCTCTAAGCCAAAAACTCTCAAGAGCCATTTATGTGGCAATCAAGAAATACCTATAAATCAACAAAAACAAAAACCGGGGCACCAGGCCCCGGTTTTCTTTCTGTCTCTACACCCGTTAAAGCTTACAGGCGTTCGAAGACAGTGGTGATGCCTTGGCCGAGACCTACGCACATGGTGGACACACCGAAGGTGCCGCCATTTTGCTTCATCACGTTCAACAGGGTACCGGAGATACGCGCACCGGAACAACCAAACGGGTGACCCAGGGCGATTGCACCGCCATGCAGGTTGACCTTCTCTTCCATTTTGTCGAGCAACTTCAGGTCTTTGAGCACAGGCAGCGCCTGAGCAGCAAAGGCTTCGTTAAGCTCGATGAAATCGATATCAGCCATGGTCAAACCAGCACGCTTAAGCGCTTTCTGGGTGGACGGCACTGGACCGTAACCCATGATTGCTGGATCTACACCGGCAACAGCCATGGCACGAACCACAGCCATTGGCTGGATGCCGAGGTCTTGAGCACGCTGTGCGCTCATCACAACCATGCATGAAGCACCGTCAGTGATCTGCGAGGAGGTGCCAGCGGTTACGGTACCGCCTTTTGGATTGAACGCAGGCTTCAGGGCAGCCAGGCTTTCCAGGGTCGTCTCAGGACGAATAGTTTCGTCAAAGTCGAAGACCTTCAGGAAGCCATTCTCGTCGTAGCCTTGCATCGGGATGATTTCATCCTTGAACTTGCCTTCGACGGTAGCTTTTTGTGCCAGACGGTGAGAACGCTCACCGAAGGCATCCTGTTGCTCACGGCTGATGCCGTGCATCTTGCCGAGCATTTCTGCGGTCAGACCCATCATGCCCGAGGCCTTGGCTGCGTACAGCGACAGGTGCGGGTTTGGATCAACGCCGTGCATCATGCCAACGTGGCCCATGTGTTCCACACCGCCGACGACGAATACGTCACCGTTACCGGTCTGGATTGCCTGCACGGCAGTGTGCAGAGCGCTCATGGACGAACCGCACAGGCGGCTTACAGTTTGACCAGCCGCAGTGTGCGGGATCTGGGTCATCAGCGACGCCATGCGCGCGATGTTCCAGCCCTGCTCCAGGGTCTGGTTAACGCAGCCCCAGATCACATCTTCAACTTCAGCTGGATCCAGCTTGGTGTTGCGTGCCAGCACGCCGCTGATCAGCAGGGCCGACATGGTTTCAGCACGGGTATTGCGATGCATGCCGCCCTTGGAACGACCCATCGGGGTACGACCGAAGTCGACGATGACTGCATCTCTAGGATTCAGGCTCATAAATTCACTCTCGCTCTAGTCGTTGCGCGATTAACCGAAAAACTTCTGGCCGCTAGCAGCCATTTCGCGAAGCTTGGCAGTCGGGGTGTACAGCGCGCCCAACTCGGCATATTTGTCGGCCAGGGCAACGAATTCAGCTACACCGACGGTATCGATATAACGCAGCGCACCACCGCGGAAGGGCGGGAAGCCGATGCCGTAAATCAGGCCCATATCAGCCTCGGCAGCAGTGTCAACGATGCCATCTTCCAGGCAACGCACGGTTTCCATGCACAGCGGGATCATCATGAAGTTAATGATGTCTTCATCAGTCACTTCACGCTGCTCGGTAACGATAGACTTGAGCAACTCGTAAGCCTGAGGGTCGATGACCTTCTTCGGCTTGCCGCGCTTGTCCGTCTCGTAGGCGTAAAAACCCTTGCCGTTCTTCTGACCCAGACGATTAGCTTCGTACATCACGTCAACCGCAGTACGACCTTCAACCGCCATGCGATCCGGGAAGCCTTCAGCCATTACGTCGCGACCGTGGTGACCGGTGTCAACACCGACCACGTCGGACAAGTACGCCGGGCCCATCGGCCAGCCGAACTTCTCCATAACCTTGTCGATACGCACGAAATCAACGCCGAAACCCAGCAGCTTGGAGAAGCCACCGAAGTAAGGGAACAGCACACGGTTGACCAGGAAGCCTGGGCAGTCGTTAACCACAACCGGGGTTTTGCCCATTTTCTTGGCGTAGGCAACGGTGGTAGCAACAGCTACATCGCTGGACTTCTCGCCACGAATTACTTCAACCAGCGGCATCATGTGCACAGGGTTGAAGAAGTGCATGCCGACGAAGTTTTCCGGACGCTTGAGGGCCTTGGCCAGCAAGTTGATGGAAATAGTCGAGGTGTTGGAAGCGAGGATTGCATCCTCTTTAACAACGCCTTCCACTTCAGCCAGCACGATCTGCTTGACCTTAGGGTTCTCGACAACCGCTTCAACCACGATATCAACAGCGCCGAAGTCGCCATAGGACATGGTCGGACGGATAGCCGTAAGGGCTTCAGCCATCTTCGCCGGGGTCATACGACCTTTGGCAACACGGCCACCGAGCAGTTTGGATGCTTCGGCCAGGCCCATCTGGATACCTTCTTCACGGATATCCTTCATCAGGATCGGCGTACCTTTGGAGGCCGACTGATAAGCGATACCGCCACCCATGATGCCAGCACCGAGAACGGCAGCCAGTTTCACGTCTTTGGCGATTTCGTCGTATTGCTTAGCTTTTTTCTTCAGATCCTGATCGTTCAGGAACAGGCCGATCAAGCTGGCAGCAACCGGCGTTTTAGCCAGCTTAACGAAACCCGCAGCTTCAACTTCCAGCGCTTTATCGCGCGTCATGTTGGCGGCTTTCTGGATAGTTTTGATGGCTTCAACCGGGGCCGGGTAGTTAGGACCGGCTTGGCCTGCCACGAAACCTTTGGCAGTTTCAAAGCACATCATCTGCTCGATGGCGTTCAGCTTGAGCTTTTCCAGCTTGGGCTGACGCTTGGCCTTGTAGTCCAACTCACCAGAGATCGCACGCTTGATCAAATCAAGCGCAGCGGCTTGCAATTTGTCAGCGGCAACCACGGCATCCACTGCGCCTACTTTCAGGGCATCAGCAGCTTTGTTTTCTTTACCGCTAGCAATCCACTCAACAGCGTTATCAGTACCGATAACACGTGGCAGACGAACAGTACCGCCGAAGCCTGGGTAGATGCCCAGTTTGACTTCTGGCAGGCCGACCTTGGCAGTTTCAGCCGCGACACGGTAGTCGGCAGCCAAGCACATTTCAAAACCACCGCCCAAGGCGATGCCATTGATTGCAACAACGGTCGGAACACTGAGGTCTTCAAAATCATTGAAGATCTTGTTGGCTTCGAGGTTGCCCGCCACCAGTTCCTCGTCTGGCAGCTTGAAGCTGTCGACGAACTCGGTGATGTCGGCGCCGACGATAAACACGTCTTTGCCACTGGTGACAATCACGCCCTTGATCGAACCATCAGCCTTGATTGCATCAACTGACTGACGCAGTTCATTGAGGGTTAGACGGTTGAATTTGTTGACGGATTCACCCTTGAGGTCGAAATTCAATTCGACGATGCCGCTCTCAAGAGCCTTAACCGTGATGGCTTTACCTTCGTAAATCATCAACTGATCTCCACGGTATGGAAGCTGAACAGTACACATCGGAGCCAACCAGCAAGCTACTCCACGGCATGGCCGTTTCAGAGTAGCCCCAATCAGCCTGGCACACCCACCGACGCGATAATCGGACTGTAAAGGCGTTGTCATTAGAGGCAAACGCTCAATTCATACGCCCGTTTGATTTGGGTGTGCACACCTTCAAGGAAAAGCCCTTACTTGTCAATTGGCCTTTATGTGGTCTTACGGACGTACAAAAAATAACGTTCCCAGCGGTGACAAGTGACAAATGGTCGCGTATTGAAAAAGCGTGCATCCGCATCGAAAACGGGCGATTTAACGGCTTTTCAACGCATTAGCTGCCCTCAGTCGTGATCTAGCAAAATGAGGATGCTACAGGTACATTCGTCTCAACTCGGCCTTACCCACAAAGCCGAGAGCAAAACAAAAACAATTAAAGCCCAGCCTCGGGCAAACGGAGCCCCCAATGTCGAGCCGTATGCTTGCCATCCTTTTGAGCACTCTGCTCGCCAGCACCTTGAGCCTTTTCAGCATCACGTCCCACGCGGCAGATTCTGCACCCACCCTGCTCAAGCTCCATCAATTACGCCTTGCCGCACAGAAAACCCTGAGTGACTTCTACATGTTTAACGGCATGGAAGGTGATCAGCGCTATGCACGCATGATCAGTGAGTCGGTAACAGAGACCAATACTCTTTTGGGTGCATTGACAGAGATGCCGGGGGAAGGTTCCAAGGCGCTTAGATCAAAGCTTGAAGTGTTATGGCTGGGATACCAGACGGACTTGAATAACCTCACCACAGCCATCAAGGACCAGGGTTACACCGACCTGCAACCAGTGGCCGATTTGGCCTCGCGTAACCAGCAACTGATGAGCCTATGCCTTGAGCTCTATAACAAAATTCAGCAGGAAAGCCGCTACAGCGTCCCAGCCCTCACGCAACTGAGTCGCGAACAGAGCTTGCTGATGCAAAGTATTGCCGTTGATTACGCTTCGCGCAGCGCTTCGGTAGGCGCAACCTTTATGGGCGGCGCCGGCGACGCTCGGCCGATGGAAGAACTGGTTGCCGACTTCGCCACCAAGATGGATCAACTGGAAAAGACGCCGCAGAACACTCCACAGCTCAAGACATCGTGGGAGGGGGTCAATACCAAGTGGCGTTATATCGAAAAATCGCTGATCAATTACAACGAAAACAGCGTGCCTTTCTTGGTCAACAAATACTCCAGCACCATCATTCAGGGCATTGAACAGATCGCAGGGCAATACGCCGCCGCCAGCCTTTAAACCGCATGCACCTATCAGGTCGGTTTACCGCAACCCTGCGCCGCACAAACAACGAGCATTCGTGAAGACAACCTGAAGCCTGCGCCCAGCCCCCTTGCTGGGCGCTCTTTTGCTGCCAGCAAAGGCGCACGGATCAAGCCGTAGACTGCAAAAACTCAACGACCTTGCTCAGCGCTTCTTTACCGCCCCGCTCCCCCCAGTACACCGAGAGCATCTGCTCATTGGCGTCGACCTTAAATACATCCGGCGGCAACGCTTGCAATTGCGTCAATAAAGAAGCGCTTTCACAAGGCTCACGCCATTTATTCACCCACTGGCCCGGTTCCATCTGCCAATAACACCAACTGTCTTTCCCCTGTCGCCTCACAAGGTAATACTGCGGGCATGAGCCAGGCGGCTGGCTGACCAACCAGTAGGGCCATTCCTGCGGGGTCAGTTGCATGGCCACACCCAGGCGCCGGGCCAAAAGACGTGTGTCCATTCGCCCTCGCTGATGGCGAGACGGTGCAAGCATCGACAAAGGGCTCAGCACAATTGCCATGAGTAAAACCAGAAGCCAGGGACTCATATCGTTATCTCGAAGGTAAACCTGTCATCAATGCATACGACGGCCATACTTAAGCCAGCGATTTTTCTAGAGGAGGATCATCCCATGCCCTATCAGCACGTACTGGTTGCCATTGATCTGACAGATGAGTGCGACCCCGTAATGCTCCGAGCACAGAAATTGGCGACCAGCAGCGCGGCAAAATTGTCTGTGGTGCATATCGTCGAACCCATGGCCATGGCTTTCGGTGGCGATGTACCGATGGACCTTTCCATGTTGCAACAACAGCAATTCGATCAAGCCCGCGAACGCCTAGACACGTTCGTGAAAAAGCACCCCGAAATCAGCCCGGATAAGTGCCACCTGGCGTACGGCCAACCCCGCCAGGAGATTCATCGCCTGGCAGAAGAACAGCAGTGCGACCTGATCATCGTAGGCAGCCACGGACGTCATGGCCTGGCCTTGCTACTGGGCTCCACGGCCAACGACGTGCTGCATGGCGCGCCGTGCGATGTGCTGGCGGTACGCTTGAAAAAAGCGCACTAGGCGAAGTCCTTAAATCTGCTGCCAAAATCGCTCAAAACACATGAGAGACGCGGCAGCAGCAATCGATGAGATAGCCGGGTTAATCGCCTGACTCAGAAGCGCCCATGACCATAGGGCGAATTTTCTGCAACTGTGTTTCCAGCGAATATGTGATGCTGGACGCCATGGAGAAGAACGTGAGAAATGCCTTAAGGTTGGAGTCGCCTTCACAGGTAGCATGAATGCGTTGCCAAAACGCCTGATTGACCAATTGCAATTGCTGAAACATCCGCACCAGCCCCTTGAGCTCCCAGTCAGGCGAGCGCCCCTCACGCAGGTTGAAATACTGCTGCGTCAGGTAGAGCGAAACGGTGCGCAGGATAAATTCCTGGCTGCTGGCAAAAGGAAGATGATGCTGCGCCATTGGTTTCAGCTTGCCCAACACAGGGCAGGCACTGGTGGCCATGATCACCCCCAACAAAGCACGCAGACCCTCTTCAAGACCCGCCACCTTGCTGTACTCACGCTCAGGCGTACGCACCCAGACCGACACTTTCTTGAAGGCCGGCAGACCTTGAAAATCCTCAATGACACGGTGCAAATCAACCGCAGCCGGACAATGACTGAACTGATCTTTGCTGAGCGGACAATTGCTGCACTGCTGATGCTCCAGACGCGTCCAGCTCGGTGCGCTCTGCGCAACCTCTGCGGCATAGACGCGATCCAGTTCAATCCTGTAACTGAACTGATGGTTATCGTCGAGAGTGATGCGGTACTCGATGGCCATAGGAGCCTCCGGCAGAGAACACGACGTCCTGTTTAAGATTAACGCTTAGCCTTCCAGCTCAGCCCAACGCTCAACCAACTGATCCAACCCTTCTTGAGCAGACTGCAGTGCAGCCAGCACGGTCGCTGTTTTGTCTGCCGGTTGTTGATAGAAGCCGGCATCAGCGATCTGTGCTTGCAGTTCAGCGATGTTCAGTTCAGCGGCATCAATCTGAGCGGGAATAGCTTCCAGCTCACGCTGGAGTTTATAGCTGAGCTTCTTTTTCGGTGCATCAACAGCCACTACCGGTTCTGCGGCCACAACCGGCGCGGCGACAACAGCAGAGGCTAGTTCAGGCTTACCCGCTTTGCTCTCACCTACACCGAGCAGGCGCGGCGAGCCGCCTTGACGCAACCAGTCCTGGTAGCCGCCCACGTACTCGCGCACAAAACCCTCTCCCTCGAAGACCAGGGTGCTGGTTACCACGTTATCGAGGAAGGCACGGTCGTGGCTGACCATCAGCACAGTGCCGGGGAAGGTCAGCAACACTTCTTCCAGCAACTCAAGGGTTTCTACGTCGAGGTCGTTGGTGGGTTCGTCCAGCACCAGCAGGTTGGCCGGCTTACTGAACAACTTGGCCAACAGCAGGCGGGCACGCTCACCACCGGATAACGCCTTGACGGGCGTACGGGCACGCTGCGGGCTGAACAGGAAATCGCCCAGGTAGCTCAGCACATGGCGGTTTTGTCCGTCGATCTCGATAAAATCACGGCCTTCAGCCACGTTGTCGATCACGGTCTTTTCCAGATCAAGCTGGTGCCGCAGTTGGTCAAAGTAGGCCACGTCAATGCGCGTCCCCTCTGCCACCGTGCCACTGGTGGGCTGCAACCCGCCCAGCATCAACTTGAGCAAGGTGGTTTTACCGGTACCGTTAGCGCCCAACAGACCGATACGGTCGCCGCGCTGCAGCACCATGGAGAAGTCCTTGATCAGGAACGGGCCGCCAGGGTGCGCAAAGCTGACATTTTCCAGCACCATCACCTGTTTGCCGGATTTCTCCGCAGTTTCCAGTTGGATGTTGGCTTTGCCGGTTCGCTCGCGGCGCTCACTGCGCTCTACGCGCAGAGCTTTCAAGGCACGTACACGGCCTTCGTTACGGGTGCGGCGGGCTTTGATGCCCTGACGAATCCACACTTCTTCTTGGGCCAGCTTCTTGTCAAACAGCGCGTTGGCGGTTTCTTCGGCCGCCAAAGTCGCTTCCTTATGCACCAGAAAGCTGGCGTAGTCGCCGTTCCAGTCGATCAGGCCGCCACGGTCTAGCTCAAGGATGCGCGTAGCCAGGTTTTGCAGGAAGGAACGGTCGTGGGTGATAAACAGCACCGCGCCCTGGAAATCGGTCAAGGCTTCTTCCAACCAGGCAATCGCACCGATATCCAAGTGGTTGGTAGGCTCATCGAGCAGCAGCAGATCCGGCTCAGACACCAGCGCTTGAGCCAGCAGCACACGTCGACGCCAGCCACCCGAAAGCTCGGCCAGGGTTTTGTCCGCCGGCAGTTGCAAGCGACTCAAGGTACTGTCGACCAATTGCTGCAAGCGCCAGCCGTCACGGGCTTCAAGGTCTTGCTGCACGTGCATCAGCTTGTTCAGGTCGTCTTCGGTGACGCAGTTCTGCGCCAGGTGATGATATTGCGCGAGCAACTCGCCAACGCCGTCCAGGCCCTGGGCGACCACATCAAACACGGTACGGTCATCGGCAACCGGCAACTCTTGCGGCAACTCGCCGATCTTCAGCCCCGGCGCGCGCCATACGGAGCCGTCATCGGCTTTTTGATCGCCCTTGACCAGCTTCATCATGCTTGATTTGCCAGTGCCGTTACGGCCAATGATGCACACCCGCTCGCCGCGGGCGATTTGCCACGACACCTTGTCCAACAGCGGCATTGCGCCGAAGGCCAGGGAAATTTCGGTGAACTTGAGCAGGGTCATGACGCGCCTCAACAAAAAACAACGGGGATAGCGGGTTTAACTGCCGCAAGTGACACGCTTGCCACGTCGACACGGCGCTGGCCGGCTAAAAACCCAGAAAACCACTCACAGCTGCCACAGCAGCTGCAAAACAGGGCGCGCATTCTAACCGAGAAGCAGGCCAGCATCGCAGGCAATTTAGTCCTTCGGTCACGTAATCTCGATCACTGGCAAGCCGGTACAGCAGCGGGCGGCTCTAGCGAGCGATTACGCGTTGAAACGCTTTGAGCCTTCTCCGCCCCAAGGCAAACGACTAAGCTTGGCCGATACGCACTATTTGCCTGGAAGTGTCATGCGCGGTTCCTTATTCAGCCTGTTGTCCTGCCTGTTGATTTCCACCCTGAGCATTCCCGCCGCCAACGCCGTCACCTTGGCGCAACAACGTCAGTACTACGACCAAGCCAAAGCCGCATTGGCCAAAGGCGATAAAGGCCCTTACGAACGCTACGCCACGGCACTGCGCGACTATCCGCTGGAGCCTTATCTGGCGTATGACGAGCTCACCGCACGGCTGAAGTGGGCGAGCAACGATGAGATAGAAAAATTCCTCGCCGAACACGGTGATCTGCCGCAAATCAACTGGATGAAACTGCGCTGGTTGCGCTGGCTGGCTGAACGCGGCGAGTGGCAAACCTTCGTCAATTACTACAACCCAGCATTGAATTTCACCGAACTCGACTGCCTGTACGGCCAGTATCAGTTGAAACACGGCATGCGCAGCGAAGGCCACGCCACTGCAGAGAAACTCTGGCTGGTGGGTAAATCGCAACCCAACGCCTGCGATCCGCTCTTCGCGCTCTGGGCGGCTGATGGTCAGCTCACGGAGCAAAAACGCTGGCAGCGCGCCAAACTGGCTGCCGAAGCGCGCAACTACGGCTTGGTCACGCACCTGATCAAAACCTTGCCCACCCTCGGCCAGCAGGGCAAAAATCTGTTGGAAGTGGCGCAGAACCCGCTACTGGTCAAACAAACCGGGCGCTTCACACAAAATGATCCGGCCACCGCTGATGCCGTGGGCCTTGGCTTGCGTCGATTGGCGCGCCA
Organism: Pseudomonas sp. Ga0074129; assembly: GCA_001465025.1. Classification (GTDB taxonomy): domain Bacteria; phylum Pseudomonadota; class Gammaproteobacteria; order Pseudomonadales; family Pseudomonadaceae; genus Aquipseudomonas. The sequence continues at coordinate 34,080 of LNDO01000115.1, read as the reverse complement.
GGAGCCGGAAAACGCACTGAAACTGCTTGAAAGCTATGCCCAGCGCATGAAGTTTTCCAGCCAGGAACAGGTCGCCATCGCCCGTGAAATTGGCCTGACGCTGGCCAAGCGCTTCGATGCGCGGGCCTTGCCGATCATGGCCAAGTACGACCCGGAGTTGCGCGATAACTCGGTAAGTGAGTGGCGCGCGCGCTTGTTGCTACGTTTAGGGCGCTGGGAAGAGGCGCACCAACTGACCAACAGAATGCCGCCAGATTTGATTAAAACCAGTCGCTGGCGCTACTGGCAGGCGCGCAGCCTGCAACTGGCGCAACCCAACAACCAAAAGCCCAAAGCGCTGTATCAAGCGCTGGCCAAAGAGCGCGACTTTTATGGCTTTATGGCAGCCGACCAGGTGCAAATGCCCTATTCGCTGAACAATAAGCCACTTGCGCTGAGCCCGCAGACCATCCAGAAAGTGCGTAACTCGGCAGCCATCCGCCGTGCGCTGGAGTTTCATGCACGCGGCAAGATCGCTGATGGCCGCCGCGAGTGGTACAACGTTAGCCGCCTGTTCAGCCGTGATGAGATGGTCGCCCAAGCACGCCTGGCCTACGAAATGGGCTGGTACTTCCCGGCGATCCACACCATCAGCCGGGCTCAGTATTGGGATGATCTGGACGTACGCTTCCCCATGGCTCACCGCGAACACCTGATCCGCGAAGCCAAGAATCGCGACATTCACTCAAGCTGGGTGTTTGCCGTCACGCGTCAGGAAAGCGCCTTTATGGCCGACGCCAAGTCCCATGCAGGGGCCATGGGCTTGATGCAGTTGATGCCGGCTACCGCCATGGAAACCGCCAAGCGCTTTGGCATCCCGCTGTCCTCACCGCAGATGGCCTTTCGCCCCGAGATCAACATTCAATTGGGCGCAGCCTATTTGAGCCAGATCTACGGCCAGTTCAAAGGCAACCGTGTGCTCGCTTCCGCCGCCTACAACGCCGGCCCCGGCCGCGTTCGCCAGTGGCTGCGCGGCGCGGATCACCTGTCGTATGACGTATGGATTGAAAACATCCCGTTCGACGAGACCCGCTCGTATGTGCAGAACGTACTGACGTACGCGGTTATCTACGGGGAGAAGCTCAACGCCTCACAACCGCTAGTGGCTTGGCACGAGCGTTATTTCGATCAATAACTACGCGCTGAGAAATGGCTACGCCACGGCCGGTCTTAACGACTGCCGTGGCTGAGTTAAGCCAAGACCTCAACCGGCATATCCAACGCCAGCCGCCCGCCACCGCAAGCGATAAGGTTTTGTCCGAAATAGACCTCACCATCTCGCTCACGGTAACGGCGCAAGCTGGTGAGCGGCTCGCGGTCTTCGCTGCGCTCGCCAGTTAGAGGGTCAAGGGTGGTCATGATGCAGCGTGAGCATCCCTTCACCACGCGAAACTCCACCTCGCCAATGCGGATGCGCGACCAACCATCCTCGGCGTAGGCCGCACTGCCGTTGACCACAAGATTGGGACGAAAGCGCAGCATCGACAACGCTCGGCCCACACGCGCCGACAAATCCTCCAGCGATGCCTGGCCAATCAACAGCAACGGAAAACCATCTGCAAAAGCCACCCGCTCACCGGGTTGCGCATAGGCGGTGTCGATCTGCCGGGCCCGTTCAGCACTGATATAAACCAGTCGACACGGCCGCTTCAGCCAGCAACTCAGCCACTGCGCCGCCGCCTCACCCGCATCCGGTACCTGCGGATTATCGCGCCAGATCGTCACGGGCCGCAGCGGAGCCCATTCATCCGGAACAGCCACCTGCAGCTCGTCCATGCCCGGTGCGCTCAACACAATATAAGCGTGACCTTGCCAGCGAACATTCAGCTGAGTCATGGACGGTAATAGACGTTGCGTCAGAAAGCGTCCTGTTTCAGCATCAACGGCCATCCAGCGCCGATCCCCCTGGACACCCAGGTCATCGAGCATGGCTTCACTCAACGCCTCACCCGCCGCCGACTTCATTGGATAACGGTACAACCCGGAGAGATGCAACATGAATCCAGCTTCCGTTTGGCAAAATGCTCTTATACGAGCAACCCGCCGCGCTCACAAGCCTGCATTGGCGTTGCCGCTGGTGCTGTTGCTGAGTGCCTGCAGTGGCAGCCCACCCGACAATCTGGGTATCAACGGTGGCAACCTAGCAGCCTGCCCAGACTCGCCTAACTGTGTCAGCAGCCAAGCCAGCGATGCGCGCCATGCCATCGCCGCCCTGCCCCTCGTAGGCACAGCTGAGCAAACCCAGAGCAAACTGAAAACCCTGCTTGAGAGCGAGCCAAGGGCGCGCGTAGTGGAAGAAGCGCCCGGTTACTTGCGCGCCGAGTACACCAGCCAATGGATGCGCTTCGTCGATGATGTGGAATTTATGATCGGCACGCAGGCCGTGGAAGTGCGGTCAGCGTCGCGCCTTGGTTACAAGGACTTCGACGTTAACCGCGAACGCATCGAGCGCTTACGCCAGCGTCTGAGCGAATAACGAAGTACCGGCCTGGCAATGCTGCCAGGCCTTACTCTTCACCGTGCAATATCGCCAAACGCTGGCGCACGACATCGACCAGTTTGTCCGGCTGGAATTTGGAGAGAAAACTGTCACACCCGACCTTTTTCACCATGGCTTCGTTGAAGCTGCCGGAGAGTGAGGTATGCAGCACCACATAAAGGTCCTTCAGGCGAGGGTCGCTGCGAATTTCAGTGGTGAGGCGATAACCGTCCATCTCGGGCATTTCGGCATCGGTGATCACCATGAGCAACTTCTCATGCACGTCCACGCCGTCGTCGGCCCAACTCTTGAGCAAGTTTAAGCCGCGCAAACCATCGCTGGCCGAGTGGCAACGAATGTCCAGTTGCGCCATGGTGCCTTTGAGCTGCGTCATGGCCACGTTGGAATCGTCGACCAGCAAAACCTCACGACCACGGGCAAACTCAAGCAGCGGATCAGCCAGTTTTTCCGGCGAGACCTTGGTGCTCATCGGGCTGATTTCGGACAGCACTTTTTCTACGTCGATCACTTCAACAATCTGGTCATCAACCTTGGTGATCGCCGTCAGGTAATGCTGCCGCCCCGCACCACCCGGAGGCGGCAGGATGGATTCCCAGTTGAGGTTGAGAATGCGTTCGACCCCGCCCACCAGAAACGCCTGCACGGAGCGGTTGTATTCGGTGACGATGATCGTGCTGCGCTCATCTGGGACGATGGGGCGCATGCCGATGGCCTGGGACAGATCAATCACCGGCAAGGTTTGCCCACGCAGGTTGACCACACCGCAGACAAACCGATGACGCTGCGGCATCAGCGTCAACTTAGGCATTTGCAGCACTTCCTGCACTTTGAACACGTTGATCGCAAACAACTGCCGGCCATTAAGGCGAAACATGAGAATTTCTAGGCGATTCTCGCCCACCAGCTGGGTGCGTTGATTCACTGAGTCGAGAATGCCGGCCATCATGCGCTCCTGTTCACGTTACTGATCTAGCCTAGCTCAAATAGCCATGATCGGATGTATCGGCCAGATGCCGCACATCTGAAGGGATATAGCGAGCTGACATCATGCGGTATAGGCGCAACTGGCTGCCAGTGAGAAAACAACGGCAGGCTCACGACAGCGCCTTTCACGACCGAATAAAACTACAAAACCGATCATTTAGAGCAATATTTAGAGTTTTTACATCGCTTTGATTTATAGGACTATCAATGGCACTCAACATGCAGCGGTAAGACCGCTGCAGTTCCCCAACGAGGATCGAGCCATGATTGAAGTACGTCCTTACGCCGACCTGGGCGCCGCCGATTTCGGCTGGTTGAATGCGCGCCATCATTTCTCCTTTGGTCAGTATTACGAGCCCACGCGCATGGGCTGGGGCACGCTGAGGGTGTGGAACGACGACGAGATTGCCGCGCATAGCGGCTTCCCCACGCACCCGCATCGCGACATGGAGATCATCACCTATGTGCGCCAGGGGGCCATTACTCACAAAGATAGCTTGGGCAATCAGGGCCGCACCGAAGCGGGTGACGTGCAGGTGATGAGTGCCGGTACCGGGATTGCCCACAGCGAATACAACCTGGAAGACAGCACGACGAAGATTTTCCAGATCTGGATTGAGCCCAATCAATCCGGGCTACCGCCGTCTTGGGGCAGCAAGCCGTTCCCCATAGGCGAACGTGCTGGCACCTTTATCACCTTGGCCAGCGGTTTTGCCGAAGACCAGGACGCCCTGCCGATCCGCACCCCCGCGCGCATGGCTGCTGCCACCATGCAAGCTGGCCAAAGCACCGAATATCCGCTGGGCGCTTCTCGCAAGGCGTATCTGGTGGCCGCCAGCGGCCGCATTGAGGTCAACGGCGTAAGCGCCCAGGCCCGCGATGGGGTAGCCGTCAGCGATGTCGAGGTGATACGGGTGACAGCTATCGAAGACAGCGAAGTCATCTTGGTGGATGTGGCCTAAAGCGCCACTGAGAAACCGTCCAAAGGCTCGCGCGCTAGAGCCCGTTGGATGGGTCGGGCCGCGCAGGTTAGCCGAAGGCGATACCCATCGATATGCCGATGGGTATCACTGTGTTCAACCCATCCTACGCCGGGTAGCCAGTGATCTTGCGGATCGCCTGATACAGCGGCTTAAGCTGCTTGTACATGCGTTGATAAACCTGTGTGTACAGCTGCTCATAGGTGCGCTGAGCTTCAGGGTTAGGCGTAAAAACCTGCCCCACCCGCGTCATGGCGGCAATCGCCGTGGGGTAATCCGGGTACAAGCCCAGCCCGACCGCACAGTTGATCGCTGCGCCCAGCCCGCTGGTTTCATACAGATGCGGGCGCTCGGCTGGCAGTCCGAAAATATCCGCCGTCAGTTGCATGGCCGCATCGCTCTGCGAGCCGCCGCCAGACACCCGCAAACGGGTGATGCGCGTGCCAGAGCGTTGCTCGATTTTTTCTTTGCCCTGACGCAGGGCATAGGCCAGCCCTTCGAGAATCGCCCGGTAGATGTGCGCGCGGGTGTGCACGTCGCCAAAGCCAATGATCGAGCCTTTGGCCTCCAGCCCCGGCTCACGAATCCCCGGCGACCAGTACGGCTGCAGCATCAGGCCCATAGAACCAGCCGGCACGCTGTTGACCAATTCATCGAACAGCGCCTCGGGCTCGACGCCCAACTCTTTAGCTCGCTGCATTTCGCGCAGACCAAATTCCTTTTTGAACCAGCTGACCATCCAGAAGCCGCGATAAATCATAACCTCGGTGTTGAAGTGATCAGGAATCGCCGATGGGTATGGCGGAATCAGCGGGATGGTTTCCAGGTAGGTGCTGCGCGTGGTGTTGATGGTCGCCGTGGTGCCATAAGACAAACAGGCCGTGCTCGTCGCCACCCCGCCAGCGCCGAGCACCTCGCAAGCTTTGTCGGCACCGGCGGCAATCAGCGGCAAGCCTTCGGGAATCCCGGTATGGCGACTGGCCGCCGCCGTGATATGGCCCAGCAACTCACCCGGTTTGCGTAACTCAGACAGTTGCTCGCGGCGCACCGGTAGTGCCTGCCATTTCCAGTCACCCGGTTTGGCCCACTGCAAGCGTTTGTAGTCAAACGGCAGGTAGGCCACGCAGCTGGTCAGGGAGTCGACAAACTGGCCGCACAGCCGATGGGTGAGAAAGCCCGAGAGCAGCAGTACCTTGTGGGTAGCGGCCCAGATATCCGGCTGATTCTGCGCAATCCAATTGACCTCGGCTTGGGCGCGAAAATAATCCACGGTGGCCTGCGCTCTGACGATCTTGAATAACCAACCCCAAGGCCCTTTGATTGGCTCGCGCACTTCAGCCTGGCGCTGATCGAGCCAGAGCATCGCCGGGCGCAGTGGCTGGCCGTGCGCGTCAACATTGATCAGGGTGCCACGCTGGGTGGTCAGCGATACGCCACGGATTAGGCTGCGATCGATGTCCACCTGCTGCCACAACTGCGCGCACGCCTCGCCCAAGCTAGCCCAGTAGTATTCCGGGTCTTGCTCGGCCCAGCCGGGCTGTTTGGAATAGTAGGCCTCAAGCTCCACCTTGCCCTTGGCGAGCAGGTTGCCCTGAAGATCGAACAGCAGCGCCCGGATGCTCTGGGTGCCGTTGTCGATGGCCAGCAGGTAGTTTTTATCGCTCAAGACACAACCCTTTCTATAAATGCGCGCCGTATTCCGGATCCACTCCGGGAAACCGCTCCCGGATTGCATCCGGGCTACTGTTATTCAGACCTCAGTTGGCAAGCTGTAGCAGTGTTGCCACAGCGCCAAATAATCCTGTTGTTCCTGTTGCCAGCGTGTATCGCTCCAGCCCAGCCGCGCCTGACACAACGCCCGGATACGCGGCAATTCAGCCGCCGCTCCGCGCTCCAACAACAGGCCGAGGCGAGTACGGCGCAGCAACAGGTCATCCAGATGCAGCACCAACTCCTGTTCGGCGGCCCAGGCCAGCTCGGCCCAGAGCGTATCGGTGCCGACCACCTGTTCGGCACCCAGTTCGTCAACCAGCGCTAGCAACTGCGGCAACGCGCGGCCATAGCGACCGATCAGACGCCGCTGTTGAGCCGGACTGAGCGCGGGCATCGGTTGAGGGGCGAGCGCTGCAAATGTCTGCGCGCCATGATCATGCACGGCACGGTCAACAAATGGCGCGCAGGCCTGCAAGACTTCCAACGCCAACAAACGGAAAGTGGTCAGCTTGCCGCCCGCCAAGGTCACGCAACCGGGCTCCACCCAGAGCGCATGCTCGCGTTTTTCATCCGAGGGTTTGCGTCCCGGCGCGCCATCGCTGACCACCGGGCGAACCCCGGCCCAGGTCGACAGCACATCGGCCGCACCGATTCCGGCAGCAGGGAACTGCTGGGCGCAGGCGGCCAGCAGGTAGCCCACTTCATCCGGGCTAATGCGTGCTTCTTCAGCCAGCGGAGCCGGGTGATCCAGATCAGTGGTGCCGATCACCGTCGCGCCTTCCCACGGGAAGACAAACACCGGGCGTTTATCGGCGGCGTGCATAAAGCTGAACGCATGAGCCATTGGCAAGCGCCAGGCCGGGATCAGCAGATGGCTGCCGCGCAGCGGGCGGATGTGTTCCAGCCCGGTTTTCTGCCGCAGCTGATCGGCCCAAGCTCCAGTAGCCTGCGCCACGGCGCGGGTCTTGAAACCGTAGCGCAGGCCAGTCTGACTGTCTTCGGCGAGCAGGCCGGTGACGCGCCCGTCCTCGCGCAGCAGTTCGACCACGCGCATGCCGTTGAGTGCTTCAGCGCCATCGGCACGGGCCTCGCCCAGCACGCGCTGCACCAGCCGTGCATCGTCGGTCACCGCATCGAAGAAGCGCGTGCCACCCAGCAGGCCGTCTTCCTTGATGCCGGGTGCCAGGTAGCGCAGTTGCTGCAACGGGTAGTACAGATGATTACGCTTGCCGGCCAAGGCGTCATACACCGCCAGCAGACCGCCGAATACCTTGGGGCCGGGAAAGCCGCCCTGGTAGTGGGCCATGATAAAACTCAAGGGATCGACCAAGCCCGGCGCTTCCTGCAACAGACGCTGGCGCTCGCGCACCGAATCGCGGGTCAGGCCGAACTGTCCCTTGGCGATGTAACGCAACCCGCCATGCACCATTTTCGAAGAGCGGCTGGACGTGCCCCACGCGAAGTCGCGCTGCTCCAGCAGCAGGCACGTCCAACCGCGCCGCGCGGCTTCACGCAGAATCCCGGCACCGCTGATGCCGCCGCCGACGACGATCAGATCCCAATCGCGGGAGGCCAGTTCAGGCAGTGCTCGCTCGCGCCAGGCGGCGTTCCAGTTGTTCATCATCAATCCTGAATCAACACGCCAGGAGCCAGGCGCTGCTCGGGGTCGAAGTGCCCGGCCAATGCCTTGAGCGTGGCCATGCCCAACTCGCCTTTCTCAATGGGCAGATAGGGCGCATGGTCGCGGCCGACACCGTGTTGATGGCTGATGGTGCCGCGGTTTTCGGCGATGGTCAGGCTGGCGGCATGTTTGAGTTTCTGCCAACGCGCCATGGCCTCGGCATAGTTGCTGCCAGGGCGGAACACGTAGGTGGTGTAGATGCTCGAGCCTTCGTTGTAGACGTGAGACAGGTGGGTAAACACATGCACCTGTTCGCCCTCTTCGCTCAAGCCGTTGCGCAAGCTGGCCTCAACCTTGTTCAGCAGGTTGTCGACATTGCTCCAGTCGGTGGCGGTTTCCAGGGTGTCCACTGCATAACCGGCGGCCCACAGGCCATGGCGCAGGTAGGGGAAACGGAAGCGGTTTTCTGCCCATTTTTTGCCCAGCAGAGTGCCTGTGAAGATGCCGCCAAACCCCTTAAGTAGCTTTTTCGCCTGCTTCAGCGAAGCGGCATTTTGTGTGCGGCTGCCGGTGACGCCGAAGGTCAGCATGCACTTGCCCTCACGCGCGCCGCGCAGCGCTAGGTATTTTTCCAGCCAGGCGATCTGCTGCGGATGGCCGGCCAATGCAAGCTGGGTTTTGGTTTCAATGGCGTTGGACAGGCGCAGCATCGACAGCGGCACGCGAGCCTGAGCAAGGCTGCGAATGGCGCTCAGCGCCTGCTGCCAGTTGGGCAAAAACACCGCGTAGAAATTCTCCTGCTCGGCCAGGCGGGTAATGCGCACCTTGACCTCAGAAATAATGCCGAAGCGCCCTTCCGAACCCATGAGGATTTCGCGTAGATCAGGCCCCGCGGCAGACGCCGGAAAGGTCGGAATTTCCAGAGTGCCGGCAAAGGTCTCGACCTTACCGCCGGCAAACAATTGCTCGATGCGCCCGTAGCGCAGCGACTGCTGGCCACTGGAACGGCTGGCCACCCAACCGCCCAAAGTCGACAGTTCCCACGACTGCGGGAAATGGCCGAGGGTATAGCCCTGCGCGCGCAACTGGCTTTCCACCTGCGGGCCAGCGGCACCGGGGCCGAAGGTAGCGATCAGGCTGTCGTGATCGATCTCGATCAGCTTGCCCATGCGCTCAAGCGATAACGTCAGCACCGGCTTGCTGCTGGCCTGCGGGTTGATATGCCCGGCCACCGAGGTGCCACCGCCATAAGGGATAACGATCAGATCCTGCTGACTGGCCCAGGCCAGCAATTCGCGGATCTGCGCGGCGCTTTCCGGGTAGGCCACGCCATCGGGGAACACACCGAAATCGCCGGAGCGCATCGCCAGCCAGTCCGGCAGGCTTTGGCCACGGGCGTGACGCACGCGGTCTTCGGCATTTAGGCAGATCAGTGGATGAGCCTGCAGACGCGAGGCGGGCACCGTCGCCAGCACTTGCTCCAGGCTGGCATCAGCCAGCGTCTGACCTGCGCCAATCAGCTCAGCCAGAAAAGCCTCACCATGGGCAGGCAGCTCCACCACCGTTGCGTCATCACCCCAGCCGTTCCAACGTCGCATCTGTGTCTCCCGGATATTTCAGTCACCTGCAATGGCTGCCTATACTAGCGGGCCACACGTGGGCGTCACTGTCGTATCGAGCCAGCCGATATCGCCAATCAAGCCATTCAGAATATGCACTCAGAATAAGAACAGGCCCATGGAAAACCTCGGCTACACCTCTGTGCCCTCCCTGCTCAAATACCTGCGCCATGCCGAACAACTGGGTCTGGATACCGATCAGGCCTTGGCGGCAGCCGGCATTAACGCCGCTGAACTGACCGACAACAGCAAACGCATCCCCAGTGAAACCCACGAGCGCCTGCTCGGCCATCTGCTGCAGGCATCCGATGACCCGCTGTTTGGCCTGCACTGTGCACGCTTTGTACAGCCGGGCTCCTGGAGCGTGCTGGGCTATATCACCATGAACTGCGCCACCCTCGGCGAAGCCATGAGCCGCATCATGCCCTATGAAAAACTGGTGGGAGATATGGGTGTCAGCCGGGTCGAGGCGGCCAGTGATCACGTCAAAATGATCTGGACCTGCCGCCATCAGGCCGAGCCGATTCGCCGGCACATGGTGGAAAACGTCTTGGCCTCCTGGCTGCTCTATGCGCGCTGGATCGCCGACATGGACCGTTCCCCCACAGAAGCCTGGTTCGAACATGCCCTGCCGCAGGGTGTGGATGTGGCTGAGTACGAAGCGATTTTCGGCTGCCCAATTCGCTTTGAGCAAAGCTGCAATGCGCTGATCGTGCCGCTGGAATACCTCAGCGTGCCGCTGCGCCAGGCCGACGCCAACCTGCTGCGCACCCTGGAAGAACACGCCCTGACCCTGATGGCCGGGCTGGACGACAACGAGCCGCTGCCGCAACGGGTGAAAAACGCCCTGCGCCTGCTGCTCAAAGATGGCCTGCCGCGCAAAGAACGCGTCGCAGAGAAATTCAACGTGACGGTGCGCACCCTGCAGCGTCACCTGCAACTGGCTGGCACCAGCTATCAGCAGATTCTCGATGAGTTGCGCCAAGAACTGGCCGAGCACTACCTGCTGCGCAGCGACCTGGCGATACAGGATATCGCCAGCTACCTAGGCTTTACCGAATCGCGCTCCTTTCACCGCAGCTTCAAAACCTGGACCGGGCAAACGCCGGGCGAATTTCGCGAAAACAGACGCAACAGTTAGCCCTTCAGGGGGATGAGTAAAGCGCCATCCTCCTACCTCGTATCTGGATGCATGGCTTGCTCAACGCGCACTTAAGGTCTCGCCGTTTTTTGCAGCGCTTACTCATGCTCAGCAACCTTGGGCCAGCGCAAGTGCCTGTGCGATGCGGGGCAGCGCGTCAACAAAACGCGCGAGATCTTATCGAGCAATTGCCCCGCGCAAAATGACAACAACGCCCCTCTGAATCGACGCACAGGTTTTGTGCAGAAAGATAAATTAAGGCTTGTCAGCACCCGCCTTCGCTGCTTAAATCGAACCATAAGGTCTTAATGTGACTTAACAGTCACTAAAGCCATCTAAGCGCTTCATCGGTTGTTTGCGCACTGCGCGAAATGGGTTCCTGCCTGGTCAAAGACGTCGCTCCACACCTGCTCAAGGGTCGTGGACGAACGCTCTCTTTCAGCCCTAACTGATTGAAAATAAATAACTTATAAAATCCTCCAGCCTGACATCGTGCTGTCACGTCCAGGCGCTTTCCTGACTGTCCTACTTAGCCCGGTTTAACGGCGTCGCCGTTTAGCCATGCCCATTTTTGCGCCAGGAGGAAACGACATGAAGCCAGCTATCGCGGTCGTCGATATACACAGGACGTTTAAGGTTCACACGGAGTTCTACGCCAACCCCAGCGCGCGCAAGACCATCATCCTGATCAACGGCTCGCTGGCCACCACCGCTGCCTTTGCGCAAACCATCAAATACCTGCAACCGCAGTTCAATGTGGTGCTCTACGATCAGCCCTATGCCGGCCAGTCAAAAGCCCACAACAGCCACAACAAGCCGATCAGCAAAGAAGATGAAGCGAGCATTCTGCTCGAGCTGATTGAGCACTTTCAGGCCAACTATCTGCTGTCGTTCTCCTGGGGTGGCGTTGCCGCCATGCTCGCCCTGGCGCAGCGCCCAGCACGTATTGAAAAGGCCGTAATCACCTCCTTCTCGCCCTTGCTCAACGAGCCTATGCTCGACTACCTAAGCAAAGGCATGACCCACCTGAAAGCCATCGACGGTGAAAACGTCGGCCAACTGGTCAACAGCACCATCGGCAAATACCTGCCCTCACTGTTCAAACGCTACAACCATCGGCATATCAGCAGCCTGGATAACCACGAGTACCTGCAGATGTACGCCCACATCAACCAAGTGGTGCACATGGACAACCACTGCCAGATGGAATGCCTGTCGGCCATCGACATCCCGCTGCTGTTTATCAACGGCGAGCATGACGAGTACACCTCACCGACCGACGTGCGCCTGTTCGCCAAGTACCTCAACGACTGCCAGTTCGCCACAATCAACAACGCCGGGCACTTTCTCGACATGGAGCACAAAAAGGCATGGTTACAGAGCCAAACGGCCTTGCTCAACTTCCTGCAAGCCACGCCACGCGCCCACTCCAGCTACCGCCCAAGCGAAGACCTGCGCCACGCCATCGCCGTATGAAACACCACCACGGCACAAGCCTGCAGCGCGCAAACCCAGATAGCCGCGCTGCAGGCTTCATTTCAGCCAAGACTTCCGGTATAAAGGCACCCGCTGCGGGCGTCGTATAGTGGTAATACCCTAGCTTCCCAAGCTAGAGCTGTGGGTTCGATTCCCATCGCCCGCTCCAAATTGCAGAATCTAAAGCCCTGAAACCAAACGGTTTCGGGGCTTTTTGCTTTCTGGCTTATGGCTAGGTCGGAAGTGGGTCGGCTATTGGGTTGGGTCGGAGTGCCAGACAATGAAACTCAGCCACTGCAGGTACTGCCACGGGTCTTCGCCTGTACGAGGTCCATCACTAGGGCGGTTCATTCGCAGAAAGTGGCGAGACTTGTGGGATTAATGTCGTTGTCGCCAGAACTGCGCAGGGCCACACTTTGTCCATCGTGCTCGCAGAGATCGCCATGGACACCCGCAAATGCATTGCCGCCCTAATCTACCCGGACTTTATGAGCCTGGATGTCGTTGGCCCGCTGCAAGTTTTCGCCTCGGCCAACGTCGAGCGTAACCGGCAGGGCCTGGGTGACGCTTATCGCCTGCTCCTGCTAAGCGAGCACACCGGCCCGGTAAACAGCTCCGCCGGCATGCGTTTACTGGCCGACGCCAGTTGGGCAGACTGCGACCCCAGCACGCTGGATACCCTGCTGATTCCCGGCGGTGCTGGCGAAACCCTGCAATGCGAGAACCAGGCATTGTTGGCCTGGTTATGCCGTGCCGAACCACAGATTCGCCGCCTTGGCTCGGTCTGCTCGGGGGCACTGATCCTGGCCCGCACTGGCTTGCTCGACGGTCAGCGCGTTACCACCCACTGGGCCGATATGGACAGTTTGCGCGAGCATGCGCATTTACAGGTGGACGCTGACTGTCTGCACACCTATGACCCCGGAGATAGTCGCACGGCTCACCTGTTCACTTCTGCCGGGGTAACGGCGGGTATCGATCTGGCCCTTGCCTTGGTGGAGGCCGACCTCGGGCGCAGCATGGCGCTGGCCGTGGCCCGTCGTTTGGTGATGTTTTTGCGCCGCCCCGGTGGTCAGGCGCAATTCAGTGCCCTGCTCGCCCCTGAACCCAGCCGTACCCCACGTCTAGCCGAGCTGCTGGCCTGGATCCCCTGCAACCTGGGCGGGGATTTATCCCTAGAGGCGTTGGCTGAGCAGGCCCGATTGACACCGCGGACGCTGTCCCGGGTGTTCGCTAAAGAGTTGGGCACCGGCCCGGCACGCTATGTCGAGCGCATTCGCCTGGAGGCGGCCCGCGCCCTGCTGCAAGACGCACAGGCATCGATCAGCACAGTGGCAAGACTCACCGGCTTTGGCCACCCGGAAAACCTGCGCCGGGTTTTCCACAAGCACCTTTCCGTCAGCCCCTTGGAATATGCCGAACGCTTCGGCCGGGAGACTCACCATGCTTGAGCTACGCCCCAATTGCGAATGCTGTGACCGTGATCTGCCCCCGCACGCGCTGGATGCGCGGATCTGCTCGTTCGAGTGCACCTTCTGCAGTGGCTGCGCCGACACTCACCTGCAGGGCCACTGCCCGAATTGTGGTGGTGAACTGGTGCGCCGCCCCATCCGTCCAGTAGCCAAGCTGGACAGCGCCCCAGCTTCACGTGAGCGGGTACACAACCCTGCCGGCTGCCGCACCGCGCCCTAACGTCAACGCCTGTATTTCGCGAGAGTCGCCTTATGTTGCTGTTACGCAATCCATCGATTCGCCTGTTATTCGCCGGGCAGGCGCTGTATTGGTCGTGCTCGATAATCGGTATAACCCTGACCGCCCTGGTCGGGTTACAACTGGCACCATTGAATGGCCTGGCCACCTTGCCACTGTGTATATGGATGCTCGGCAACCTGTTCAGCGTGCAACCGTTATCGCGGTTTATGCAACGCCATGGCCGTCGCCCCGGCTTGATGCTCGGGGCTGGTGCAGGTTTAGTCGGTGGCCTGCTTAGCTCGTAGGATGGGTTGAACATAGCGAAACCCATCACACCCTCCAAACCGCAGAATCCAAAGCCTCGAAACCAACCTGTTTCGGGACTTTTTACTTGCTTACCCAAAGTAAGTTGGCAGCCACACAACCTATAAATCACACCTAAAAAATGCCCGCACAAGGCGGGCATTTTTCCGGGAGGCGAGCAGGTTTACACCACGCCTTGGGCCAGCATGGCGTCGGCGACTTTGACGAAGCCAGCGATGTTGGCACCTTTGACGTAGTTGATGCGGCCGTTCTCTTCGCCGTAGCGCACGCAGGCGCTGTGGATGCTTTGCATGATGCTGTGCAGGCGCTCGTCCACTTCGCCGGCGGTCCAGTTCAGGCGCATGGCGTTCTGGCTCATCTCCAGGCCACTGGTGGCTACGCCGCCAGCATTCGATGCCTTGCCGGGTGCAAAGCAGATGCCTGCCTCGATAAACAGATCCACGGCCTCCAGGGTCGAAGGCATATTCGCCCCTTCAGCCACGCAGTAGCAGCCGTTGCTCAGCAGCGCTTTGGCATCCTCGGCATCCAGTTCGTTCTGCGTGGCGCATGGCAGGGCGATGTCGCACGGCAGGTGCCAAGGGCGCTGATCAACAAGGAAGTTCAGTTTGAAATGCGCAGCCATTTCGCTGAGGCGTCCACGGCGCACGTTTTTCAGCTCCATCAGGTGCTGCCATTGCTCTTCGGTCAGGCCATCTGGGGTGTGCAGAGTGCCTTCGGAGTCGGACATGGAGATCACCATACCGCCCAACTCCATGACCTTCTGCGCGGCGTACTGAGCCACGTTGCCCGAGCCGGAGATGGCCACACGTTGGCCTTCAACGCCGCGATGGATTCGCTTGAGCATTTCCTGGGCGAAGTACACACAGCCGAAGCCGGTGGCTTCTGGTCGAATCAGGCTGCCGCCGTAGGTGATGCCCTTGCCGGTCAGCACAGAAGTGAACTGATTGGCCAGGCGCTTGTACTGGCCGAACATAAAGCCGATCTCGCGGCCACCAACGCCGATATCACCGGCGGGCACATCCAGATCCGCACCAATGTGGCGATACAGTTCGCTCATAAAGGCCTGGCAGAAGCGCATGACTTCGTTGTCGCTTTTGCCCTTCGGGTCGAAGTCCGAGCCGCCCTTACCGCCGCCCATGGGCAGCGAGGTCAGTGAGTTTTTGAACACCTGCTCAAAAGCCAGAAACTTGAGCACGCCAAGGTTGACCGAGGGATGGAAACGCAGGCCACCCTTATAGGGGCCAATGGCGCTGCTCATCTGCACCCGATAACCACGGTTGACCTGCACGCGCCCGGCATCGTCGACCCATGACACGCGAAACAGCACCACCCGCTCTGGCTCGACCATCCGCTCAACAATACCCGCCTGCAGGTAACGCGGGTTGGCTTCAAGAAATGGCCACAGCGAACGCAGCACCTCCTCCACGGCCTGATGAAACTCCGGCTGGTGAGGGTCACGCTGCTTCAAACGGGAGAGGAAAAGCTCGACGGATTCGCTCATAGGGGTATCCCAACAATGCCCAGACACAGGGCTGATCGACTGAAAAGTGCGCCGCACTCTATCAGCCAAGCAAGCACCACAACAGAGCAAAATGTCGCCTTTATGAATCTTTTTGGTGCATTAACATAAATAAGAGAGGTTAGAGCCCTCTAAAACAACAGCGTTATCGCACCACACAAAGGCACAAACCGCACATATTTAGCGCAAAGCCATTATTTGCAAGCACAGCAAAACGCGCCCGACAGGCTCAGGGTGGGCAACGGTGTTGATTGTTGCGATGCAGGTGCGAGGCCGCCAAGCGTTTGATAACAGCATGGACCGCGTGCAGTAGATGGCGTTCCCAACTGGATTCGAACCAGTATCTAGCCCTTAGGAGGGGCTTGTTCTATCCATTGAACTATGGGAACGCAACGGGATAGGCAAGATGACTTGCGGGCGGCATCTTAGCGAGGCCGAGGCGTTTTGTCATGCCGCTGCCATTAAGCGGGCGCGATACTGTGCACTCATCGCTCAAGGAGAATGCCATGCGCCCCGCTGCTTCACTCAACCTGCCGGATTCGCCCTTTGCCGATTTCCACCTGCGCGCCGCTTGCGTGACCGATGCGCCAGCCTTGGCGGCTTTGCTGCAACAACTGGCTCCCGATGAGCCGCGCTGCGACGCCAAGTTATTGGCCTTGCGTTTGAGTGAACTGCCGGTGAGCCGCGTGGTGTTGGTGGCTGAGCGCGAAGGCAAACTGCTCGGCACCTGCGCCCTGCACCTGATTGAGCACTTGGCGCATAACTTTGCCCGCTCGGCGATTGTGGAAGATGTGGTGGTGGATGAGGACGCGCGCGGCTTAGGCGTTGGCCAGGCGTTGATGGGCAAAGCCATCGAACGCGCCCGCGCCTGGGACTGCTACAAGCTGGCGCTGTCCAGCAGTCAGAGCCGTGAAGCCGCCCATGGGTTTTACGCCAACCTGGGCTTCAAACACCACGGCATCAGCCTGGCGCTGCAGCTGGAGTAAGCCGACGCCCCACCGCCGGCCACTCCTTGCGTGATCGCCCTCAGGCTGCGGGCTCAAACAAGCGCACGGCCTGAATCTCACTGACGAGCATCCGCGCCCTGAGTTGCTGACTGCTTTCACGGGCTTTCGCTACAGCGGCTTCTTTGACGTGACCGTAACCGCGAATCTGCTCCGGCAGTTCGGCCAGCGCCAGCGCGGTGCGGTAGTTGTCGGCGTTGAGTTCCTTGAGCAGGTATTCCAGATCGTGCTCGTAGTCATCGATCAGGTCCAGCTCCAACTTGCGTTCGGCGCTGTAGCCAAACACATCCAACGGCGTGCCACGCAGGAACTTGAACTTGGCCAGCAGGCCGAAAGCCTTGAGCATCCAAGGGCCAAACTGACGCTTGCGGATCACCCCCGTGCGCGCATCCGGCTTGCTCAGCCAAGTGGGGGCCAGGTGAAATTGCAGGCGGTAGTCGCCCTCAAACTGCGCCTCTAGCTGGCGGATAAAACTGCCGTCGCTGTACAGCCGCGCCACTTCGTACTCGTCTTTATAGGCCAGCAGTTTGAAGTAGTAACGCGCCACGGCCTTGCTCAGTGCTTGGTCAGCGCTCTTGTCGACCTGCTGCACCCGCGCCACCTGCTCGCGGTAGCGCTCAGCGTAGGCGGTGTTCTGGTAGGCAGTCAGGCGCACAACGCGGTCTGCGATGATTTCTTCCAGCGTCTGGCAATGCGGCGCTTCGATCACTTCTGGCTTGGCCAGACGCTCCACCGCCGCCGCATCGTGCGCGGCACGCCGCCCCCAGAGAAACGCCTGTTGATTGAGCGTCACGCCCACGCCATTCAGCTCGATAGCCTTGTTGATGGCTTCGGCGGAAACCGGCACCAAACCCTTCTGATACGCGAAACCGAGCATAAACAGGTTGGTGGCGATGGTGTCGCCAAGTAGGCGCGTGGCCAGGCGGCTGGCATCAACAAAGTGGGTTTTGCTCGCGCCCACCGCTTCGATCAACGCTTCACGCATCGCCGCACCGGGCACTTGCGCATCTGGGTTGCGGGTGAACTCGGCCGTGGCCGATTCATGGCTGTTGACCACCGCATGGGCGATTTTGTCATTGAGTTTGGCCAGGGCTTCTTCACTGGCCGCCACCACCAGATCGCAGCCCAGCAGCAGGTCCGCTTCACCGGCAGCAATGCGCACGGCAAAGATATCGTCCTGCGTGGCGGCAATACGGATGTGGGTGATCACCGGGCCGAACTTCTGCGCCAGCCCGGCTTGGTCGAGCACCGTGCAGCCTTTGCCTTCACTGTGCGCGGCGATGCCGAGCAACGCGCCAACCGTGGTCACACCGCTGCCACCGACACCGGGCAGGAGGATATTCCATGGGCGTTGCAAGGTCGGCAGGCGCGGTTCGGGCAACGCGATAAACAGCGCGCCCAGCCCCACCGCTTCAGGTTTGCGCAGGCTGCCGCCGTGCACGGTGACAAAGCTGGGGCAGAAGCCTTCGACGCAGCTGAAGTCCTTGTTGCAGGCGTTTTGGTCGATCTCGCGTTTGCGCCCGAGTTCGGTTTCCAGCGGCAGCACGGAGAGGCAGTTGGACTTCACGCTGCAATCGCCGCAGCCCTCGCACACCGCCGGGTTGATAAAGGCGCGTTTCTGCGGATCAACCAGCTTGCCGCGTTTGCGCCGGCGGCGTTTCTCGGTGGCGCAGGTCTGGTCATAGATAATCACCGAGCAACCCTGAAACTCACGCAGCTCACGCTGCACCGCATCCAGATCGCGCCGATGGTGGAAGGTGACGATGGGCGCGAAGGTGGCGCGGGTCTGGTACTTTTCTGGCTCGTCGGTGACCAGCGCGATGCGTTTCACCCCTTCGGCGTACACCTGCTGGCTCAGTTGGTCGACGCGCAACTCGCCGTCAATCGGCTGGCCGCCGGTCATGGCCACGGCATCGTTGTAGAGAATCTTGTAGGTGATGTTCACCCCGGCGGCGACCGACGCGCGCAGGGCCAGTTGGCCGGAATGGAAGTAGGTGCCGTCACCCAGGTTCTGGAAGATATGCGGGGTGTCAGTAAAGGGCGCTTGGCCGATCCAGGTCGCGCCCTCGCCGCCCATCTGGGTAAAGGTGTCGGTGTTGCGGTCCATCCACTGGGTCATGTAATGGCAACCGATACCGCCTTGCGCGCGGCTGCCTTCCGGCAGTTTGGTCGAGGTGTTGTGCGGGCAGCCAGAGCAGAAATGCGGCGTGCGCGTGGTGTGGTGTTTGGGCGCAGCCAGTGAGGCTTCCTTGGCCGCGAGAAAGGCTAGGCGCTCCTCAATCTGCGCGCTGCTATAGATCGGCGCGAGGCGTTTAGCGATGGCGCGGGCGATCATCGCTGGGGTCAGTTCAGAGAGGTTCGGCAGCAGCGAATGGCCGGCTTCGTCGAACTCACCCACCACCACCGGGCGCTTACCCACGGGCCAGTTGTAGAGCTGCCCGGTGAGCTGGTCTTCGATAATGCTGCGTTTTTCCTCGACCACCAGAATCTCGTCCAGGCCATCGGCAAATTCATGCACCGACACCGGTTCCAGTGGCCAGCTCATGCCGACTTTGAGCACGCGCAGGCCCACCTGGGCGCACAACGCGTCATCCAAACCAAGGTCGTCCAGCGCTTGGCGCACGTCGAGATAGGACTTGCCGGTGGTGATAATGCCTAAGCGCGGATTGGGCGAATCAAGTTTGATCTGGTTGAGGTTGTTGGCCAGCGCAAAGGCGCGGGCGGCGTAGATTTTGTAGGTATTGAGGCGCGCTTCCTGGGCCAAGGGCGGGTCCGGCCAGCGGATGTACACGCCGTCTTCCGGCAGCTTGAAATCCTCAGGAATCTTCACCTGCATGCGCAGCGGGTCGACCTCCACCACAGCGGAAGAATCGACGTTCTCGGCGATGGTTTTCAGCGCCACCCAGCACCCGCTGTAGCGCGACAGCTCCCAGCCGATGATGCCGTAATCGAGAATTTCCTGAACGTTGGCCGGGTTAAGCACCGGGATCGAGGCGGCGATAAACGCATGTTCGCTCTGATTGGCGATGCTGGAGGACTTGCAGCCATGGTCGTCGCCAGCCAGCAGCAACACGCCACCATGCTCGGACACGCCCGCCGAGTTGCCGTGTTTAAACACATCACCGCAGCGGTCCACACCCGGCCCCTTGCCGTACCACATGGCAAATACGCCGTCGTAACGTGCGCCGGGGAACAGGCTGGTCTGCTGGCTGCCCCACACCGAGGTCGCGGCCAACTCTTCGTTGACGCCCGGCTGGAAGTGGATGTGGTTGTCTTTGAGGTACTGCTTGGCGTCCCACAGGCTCTTGTCGAGGTTGCCCAACGGCGAGCCTCGGTAGCCGGAAATAAAGCACGCGGTATTCAGGCCATGGGCGGCGTCACGCTGCTTTTGCAGCATGGGCAGGCGGGTCAGTGCCTGGGTGCCGGTCAGGTAGAGGTGACCGGTCGCAAGGCGGTACTTGTCATCCAGGCGGATCTCGGCCAGAGACATGATGGGTGCTCCTATTTTTATTGTGTTGAGCTGGGTTGGCAACGGTGGGTGCCACCCTGTTCTGTTGCGTGCGGGATCGCCGCGCGCAACGACTGGCTAAAAATATGACCGAGCAGTGCTGAGAAATTTTTCCTATTTTCTGGCTCTTTTGCAGATACTGCGCATGATTAATCCAACAAAAACAAAAAACGCGGAACTTTCATGCAAGAAAAACTCAGCCCCATCGACCGCAAGATTCTCCGCCTGCTGCAGCACAACGCTGACTTGTCCGCCGCCGAGATCGCTGAAAAGGTGGAGTTGTCACAATCGCCGTGCTGGCGGCGCATCCACCGCATGCAGGAAGACGGGCTGATCGAGCGCAAAGTGGCCCTGCTCAGCCATAAGCAGCTGGGTTTTGCCATCACCGTGTTTGTCGATATCAAGCTCTCGGCACACGGGCGCAGCAACCTGGAAGAGTTTGAAAAAGCCGTGGTGGGTTATCCCGAAGTGCTGGAGTGCTACACCATGGCCGGCGGCTCGGATTACCTGCTCAAGGTGGTGGCCAAAGACATCGCCAGCTACGAGCGCTTTCTGCGCGACCACCTGCTGCAACGCCCGCATGTGCACGAAGCGCACTCGCACATCGCGATGAGCGAGGTGAAACGCACCACCGAGTTGCCGCTGGATTAGGCAATTTTGTAGCCCGGATGAAATCCGGGGAATTGTGCCGCCTATGCCCCGGATTGCATCCGGGCTACGAGCTGCAACGCCCACACGTGCACGAAGCGCACTCGCACATCGCCATGAGCGAGGTGAAGCGCACCACCGAGTTGCCGCTGGATTGAGCAGTGTTGCAGCCCGGATGAAATCCGGGGCATAGGCGGCACAATTCCCCGGATTGCATCCGGGCTACGGGCTTGAACATTGTGGGAGGGGCTTTAGCCGCGATAGTTTTTAAAGGCTACTGCTTGTCGCGGCTAAAGCCCCTCCCACATAGCCAATCTACATAGCCTCCGCACGCGACTGCCGCAGAGCGCTTTCTGACTGCGCTTTGCCCGCCCACCACAATGCCAGCGGACCGAGCAGCAATAGCAGGCCCATCAAGGCAAAGGCCGCCCACCAGCCCAACAGGCTCTGATCGCCCAACACATCCAGGCTGATGCCAAACAGCAGCGGACCGAGGAAGGCGCCGCTAAAACCGGTGCAGGAATAAATCGCCATGGCCGTGCCCCGGTGACTGGCCGGCGCAGCGGTAATCAACCCCGCCGTCAGCGAGGCGGAGTCGGCGGTGACGGTGATGCTGTAAAGCAGCACCAGCAGCAACATCAGCCAGAACGGCAGAGCTGCACTCAGGCCGATAAACAGCGCCAGCACGGTTGAACTGAGCATCACCGCGATCAGCCAGCGCTGGCGACCAAAGCGCAGTGCCAGTTCGTTGCCGAAGATGCTCGCGGGCATGCCGATCAAAGTCACCAGCATCGCCACCCAGGTGCCAGACAACCAAGGATCGCGGCCCTGCAATTGCCCGGAAAACACCACAAAGGCCACCACCCAAGCGCGCATGGCGAACAGCTCCAGGTTATGCACCGCGTAGGCCAGGCAGTAGGCGACAACAGCACGATTCTTTAGCGGGGCAAAATCCAGCAATTTACGCGACTCATGCTGCACCACGGCTTTGGGTTGCAACCCCCAATAGACCATGGCCCAGGCCAGCAGCGCGCACACACCGCTGAGCAGGGTCGGCAACTGCCAGCCACCAAACTTGGCCAACTCACCGGCGAGGATAAAGGACAGCGCTGTGCCCAAACCGAAGCTCGCCGTGTAGAACGCCACCGCCCGTGATTGCGCTGGCCCCTCAATACGCTCGGACAGTGCCTTGAGCCCCGGCATGTAGGTGCCAGCCAAACCGACGCCCGCCAGCACCCGCCAGGCCAGCGCGGACCAAAAACCATCGGCAAATACGAATCCCGCATTGGCCACAGCTGTCAGCAGCATCGCCGCCAGGTAGATCAGCCGCGCGTCGTATTTATCCGTCAGCCCGGTAAGGATCGGCACTGCAACCATGTAACCGAGAAAGAAACCGCCACCGATCCAGCCCGCCTGCGTGTTGCTCAGCCCCCACAACGCTTGAAAGTCCGGCAGCAAGGCGGCGAACAGGGCGAAACCGGCCATGCCGAGGGTTTCCGCACCGCACAGCAGCAGGGTGATGCGGCGGGCGTTATTCATAACACCCGCCCATCAAAGGCCAGACTCACGCCCGCTGGTAAGGCGTCGGGATGTTCTAGCAGCCAAGTGTCGAAACTGTGGCCGATATGGGTCAGCACGGTTTGCCTTGGCTGCAACTGCTCGACAACTTCCAGCGCGCGGGTCAGGTCGTTGTGGTTGCGCGGGGCAATGGGTTGCGGCGCGGTGGAGCAATCCAGCACCAGCAAATCCAACGGCTGTTGGCGCAACACCTCGCCGCTGGCGTCGGGCACGCCGAGGGTGTCGGTCAGATAGGCGATACGCCGGCCGTCGCCCTCCAGCAAGTAGCCAAAGGTCAGCTTGGAGTGATTCAGCGGCAGCGCCGTGACGCTCAACTCACCCAGCTGCCGCTGCTCGAAGGGCGCAAACGGCTGGCTGAAATCGAGAATACCGGGGTGCTTGTACAGGTCAGCAAGACCTTCCGGGTCATCCGGGCCGTGCACCGGAATAATCAGCCCCTGGCCCCAGCGCAGGTGCAGCAAGCCCTGAGCGTGATCGGCGTGGTAGTGCGTTTGCAGAATGCCGCTCAGGCTATGGGGCGGGAAGCGCTCGGTGAGATCGGTCAGGCCCGAGTCGATCAGCCAGCGCTGCGCGCCGCATTCGATCAAGGCGCAACAGGGGCCGCGACGAAGCGCCGGGGTAAGGCGCGCACTGGCGCAGGCCGCGCAGCTGCAGTTGTACACCGGCACCTGACGGGCATCGCCGGTGCCGAGCAGGGTCAGGCGCATGCGCGGGCATCGCTCAGCAATAGCAGCAATCGGCTTACGGTCTGATCGAGCGGGCCGGAGTTATTCAGCAGGTATTGCGGGTCAACCTCGGCCCTCTCCCCCGGCCCCTCGGCTTGGGCATCCTGCGTCACTCTAACTCCTGCACGCGGGAGAGGGGAGCAAGCAGCATCCGCCTGTAGTTCGCGGCTGCGTGCCAGGCGGGCCTCGATCTGTTCGGCACTTTCCCGACCGCGCGCTTGCAGACGCTGACGCAGTGCTGCTTCATCAACCTGCAGCAGGATCGCCAGCAGTTCGGGATAACGCTCGCGCGCCTGAGGCAGATAACCGCGCGAACCGTTGACCAGCACATCCTGCCCGGCGGCCAGCCAGTCGTCGATCTGCCGGGGAATGCCGTAAGCCAAGCCGTTGGCACGCCAGCTCAGGGCAAAGGCGCCGGCCGCTTCCTGCTGGTCGAACTCGGCCGGCGACACGCCAATGGCGTCCTCGCCCACGGCTTCGGCCGAGCGGGTGATGACCCGCCGGGCAATCACACAGCCACGCGCGGCCAGACGCTCGCGTGCGGCATCCAACAGGCTGTCCTTGCCCGAGCCTGAAGGCCCCATCAGATAGATCAACCGGCCTGTCATCAGAACACCCTTTTTGCTTGTCGCCAGACTTGCTGGATCAACGCCTGCCCATCCTGCACACGCATCTGCAACAGATCGGCGCGCAGCCCCACGCGGATCTCCCCACGGTCATCCAGCCCCGCCGCCTGAGCTGGCACTTGGCTGACGGTAGCGATGGCGCGCGGCAGATCATACGCGTTGTCCTGCCCGGCCAGCAGCAAGGCCGCCTGCAACAGGCTCGCCGGGTAGTAGTCGCTGGAGAGGATATCCAGCACGCCATGCTGAGCCAGTTCGGCGGCGGCGATATTGCCCGAATGCGAGCCGCCACGAACGATGTTCGGCGCGCCCATCAACACCTTCATGCCCAACTCATGGCTGGCCTTGGCCGCCTCCAGAGTGGTAGGGAATTCGGCGATGGACATGGCGAAACTGGCCGACTCCTGCACGTGGGCCAGAGTCGCGTCGTCATGGCTGGCCAGCGACAAGCCACGGGCCTGACAGTCCGCGACAATGGCACGGCGATGGCTGTCGCTGAACGCGCGCGAGTTGGCCACCTGCTCTTCGATAAAGGCATTCATCTCGGCTTCGCTGAGGTGGTATTTGCCCATGTAGTACTCGCGGTATTTGTCTTCCTTGGCAAACTGGCGCTGGCCGGGGGAGTGGTCCATGACCGAGACCAGCTTGACCAACGGGTGATCCACCAAGTCACGGAACACCGCCAAGGTATCGGGGTGACAGACTTCGCAGCGCAAGTGCAGGCGGTGATCGGCGCGCATGTGGCCCGCTTCGGCGGCGGCAGCAATCGCTTCGAGCATGTCCGGCAGTTGCTGCATGCGCTTGCCGCGCGGGTTCACATCGCCAATCGCCAGGGCGTCAAACACCGTGGTGATGCCAGCCGAGACAATCTGCGCATCGTGGGTTTGCACCGCCGAGGCCGAGGGCCAGTCCACCCCGGGACGCGGGCTCATGTATTTTTCCAGGTTATCGGTGTGCAACTCGACCAGGCCGGGCAGCAGGTAATCGCCGTCCAGATTCTGCGCCTGCGGCAAGCCGCTGACGCCCTCTTCTACCTGAGCAATCAGGCCGTCACGCAGCACCAGGGTGCCGACAAACACCTGATCGGCAGTGACAATGCGGGCATTGGTGAAAATCTGTTCAACCGGCATACACATACTCCTGCTGCGCTGCTGCGCCCATGCTCTGGCTCATATCAAGGTAACGGTCGGCCACCGCCTCACGGGCGGCGCGGTCGTGGAAGATGCCAATCAGCGCGCTACCAGCGGCCTTGGCTTCAGCAATCAGCTCCAACACCACCTTACGATTGGCGTCGTCCAAGGAGGCGGTGGGTTCATCCAGCAACATCAGTGGCCAGGCGACCATAAAGCCGCGGGCGATATTCACCCGCTGCTGCTCACCGCCGGAGAAGGTGCCGGGGGCGAGTTGCCACAAGGCCTGCGGAATGTTCAGCCGGCTGAGCAGGCTCTTGGCCCGTGCCTCGGCATCCGCCTTGCTCCAGCCTCGGGCCAAAGCCGGCTCCATCACCACATCCAGGGTCGAGACACGGGGAATCACCCGCAGAAACTGGCTGACATAGCCCAGGGTCTGCCGACGCACCGCCAATACCTGACGCGGTTCGGCACCCACCAGCTCAACCCATGCGCCGTTGTGCAACACGCGAATGCTGCCGCCCGCAGCCAGGTAGTTGCCGTACAGGGTGCGCAGCAAGGTTGACTTGCCGGCGCCTGACTGGCCGTGCAGCACCAGGCATTCGCCGGCACGCACGCTGAAATGCAGCCCGCTCAGTACATTCAGCACCACGCCGTGCTGCTGATGCAGGGTGAAGGTCTTGCTGAGGCCAGAGACCTCAATCAGGTTGTTCATAAAAACCTCAGATACCAATAATTTGCCGATGCCATGCGCGATCTGCCCCCTCTCCCATGCATGGGAGAGGGCTGGGGAGAGGGTGTTACAGACGACTCGGTGCGCTGCACAGGCCCTCTCCCCCGGCCCCTCTCCCGCATGCGGGAGAGGGGAGATAAGCACCGCCTTATGGCTGCAGGACAGACGACACAAGCAACTGCGAATAGGGATGCTGCGGGTCATCGAGAATCTGGTCGGTGAGCCCGGCCTCGACCACATGGGATCGGCGCATCACCATCAGCCGATCCGCCAGCAGGCGCGCCACCGCCAGGTCGTGGGTGACAATCACCACCGCCAGATCCAGCTCACGCACCAGGCCGCGCAACAGGTCGAGCAGGCGCGCCTGCACCGACACATCCAGGCCGCCGGTGGGTTCGTCCATAAAGATCAGCCGTGGGCTGGACACCAGATTGCGTGCGATCTGCAAGCGCTGCTGCATGCCACCGGAGAAGGTGCGCGGCAGGTCATCGATGCGCAGTGGGTCGATCTCCACCTGCTGCAGCCAGTCGATACCGGCTGCGCGCAGTTCGCCGTAGTGGCGCACGCCCTGAGCCATCAGCCGCTCGCCGATATTGGCCCCGGCCGACACGCCCATACGCAGCCCGTCACGCGGGTTCTGCTCGACAAAGCCCCACTCAGTGCGCAGCAGCGTGCGCCGCTGCGCTTCACTGGCGCTGTACAGATCAACCCAGTTGCCGGTCGTGTTGCTATAGCTGACCGTGCCGCGATCCGGCGGGCAGCGCCCGGAGAGCAGGCTGAGCAGAGTCGACTTACCCGAACCGGACTCGCCAACGATGCCGAGCACTTCGCCCGGGTACAGGTCGAACGACACGCCCTGGCAGCCCTTCTCCGGGCCGTACAGACGCGTCAGGTCGCGCACGCTGAACAGCGGCTGCGCCGTTTCGCTGTGCAACTGCAATTTCTCGGCAGCACTCATTGCTCGCCCTCCTCTTCAAGGTCTCGGCGTTGCATGCAGTAATCGGTGTCGGAGCAGACGAAGCGTTTGGTCCCGGCGTCGTCGACAATCAGCTCGTCGAGGTAGGAATCGTGACTGCCACAGAAGGCGCAGCACTCGTCCCAACGCTGGATTTCGAAGGGGTGATCTTCGAAGTCCAGGCTGACCACGCGGGTGAACGGTGGCACGGCATACAGGCGCTTCTCGCGGCCCGCACCGAACAGCATCAGCGCCGGACTCATGTGCAGCTTGGGGTTGTCGAATTTGGGGATCGGCGACGGGTCCATCACGTAGCGCTCATCCACCGTCACCGGGTAGGCGTAGCTGGTGGCGATATGGCCGAAGGTGGCGATGTCCTCGTACAGCTTCACGTGCATCACGCCGTAATCTTCCAGCGCATGCATGGTGCGGGTCTCGGTTTCCGAGGGCTCGATAAAGCGCAGCGGCTCAGGGATCGGCACCTGGTAGACCATGATCTGATCGCCGCTCAGCGGTGTTTCCGGGATGCGGTGACGGGTCTGAATTACCGTTGCTTCCGGCGTGCGCGTGGTGGTTTTGACTCCGGCAGTGCGGGCGAAGAAGCGGCGGATCGACACCGCGAGCACATCGTCAGCGCCGAGAATCGCGGCGGTCAGTTGCATGCCGCCGGTGCCCCAGCCATAGGGCAGCGGCATCTCGCGGCCACCGAAGGGCACCTGATAACCGGGAACCGCAACAGCCTTGAGCAGACCACGGCGGATCATGCGTTTCGTCTGCTCGTCCAGATAAGCAAAGTTGTACCCCACCTCACACGCTACTGCGCCAGCTTGATTCGCGTGCGGGCGGTGCTCGGCATCCTCATGTACAACGTCGTACATTCCGGTGCCTGCGCTCCGGCCGCCCACGACTGAAGCAGGCTCGCTACGCGTGTAGATTTCATTCGTATTCATGCGCGTTGCTCCTCGGCAGCGCGGATCAGCTCCAGCTCGGATTGGAAGTCGACGTAGTGCGGCAATTTCAGGTGCGAGACGAAGCCGGCGGCCTCGACGTTGTCGCAGTGCATCAGCACGAACTCTTCCTGCTGCGCCGGGCCTTCGACCTCTTCGTTGTACTCCGCCGCACGCAGCGAACGGTCGACCAGGGCCATGCCCATGGCTTTGCGCTCGGCATAGCCAAAAGCCAGACCATACCCACGGGTGAACTGCGCCTGCTCGGCACTCTCACCAACGAACTGGTTGACCATCTCGCACTCGGTCACTTCGATATCGCCCAGCGGCACGGCAAAGCCGAGTTCTTCCGGCTCCAGCCAGACCTCGACCTCGCCGATGCGAATCTCACCGGCAAAAGGGTGATTGCGCCCGTAACCGCGCTGGGTGGAATAACCCAGCGCCAGCAGGAAGCCTTCATCGCCTCGGGCCAACGCCTGCAAACGCTCGGCGCGGCTGGCGGGAAAGTCCAACGGTTCGCGGGTGATATCCGGCACGGCAGTGCCCTCATCGATTTCGCGGGCCATCAAGCCTTCGTCGGCAAGAAAATCCAGTACCCGTGGGCACGGCGACCGTTCAGCCTGCGGATCAATCTGCGGTCCCGGTTGTTCGCCCTCGGCCAGCAGGGCGAAATCCAGCAGACGATGGCTGTAGTCGAAGGTCGGGCCGAGCAACTGGCCACCGGGCAAGTCCTTGAACGTGGCCGAGATGCGCCGCGACAGCTGCATCTGCGTGGTGTCCAGCGCAGCGCTGGCACCAAAGCGCGGCAGCGTGGTGCGGTAGGCGCGCAGCAGGAAGATCGCCTCCATCAGATCGCCGGCGGCTTGTTTGATGGCCAGTGCGGCCAACTGCGGGTCGTACAGCGAGCCTTCGCTCATCACCCGCGCCACCGCCAGCGGCATTTGCTCGCGCACTTGCGCCACGCTCAGCTCAGGGATGGCCGTATCACCACGGCGCTTTTTTGCCAGCAGCAAGTGGGCATTATCGATGGCGCGTTCGCCACCTTTAACGGCTACGTACATCAGGCAGCCTCCTCGGCATTGAGCAACACACGGGTGCTGCGCGGCAGGCCAATGACCTGTTCGCCAGCGGCGAAGAAGGCATCCAGGCCACGGGGAAACGCACTGCGCGCCTGACGCTGCTGCCAGAACACCGCCGGCAGCGGCAACTCGACGTTGCGCACGTCCTTGATGCCCGGACCACGCCAACGCAATGCGGCACCGCCGCTTAACGCATCCAGTTGAATCAGCAAGGTGCAGGACTGATCGGGGTAGCGCTCGCTGCCATTGTCGAACGCCGACAGGTCACTCAGTTCGCGCTCATCAAGCAGGGCAAACAGCGCCAGCTCGCGCTCGGCAACAATCGGGCAACCGCAGTGAAAGGCCAGGTTGGCGCGGATAGCCGGGGTGTCGAAACACGGCGCCAGCCACAGCGGCGTGTCGCCATCAAGAAACGCCAGGCATAGGGCGTAAGTCGCCGGGTGGAGGTTCTCCAAAGCCAGGGCGCGGTTCAGCGGTTGCGTCAGACCTGGCTCGGCCAGCGCCTTGAGGGCGCTGCGAAAGCTGGTTTGCGCGTCCAGCACCGGGTCGTTGAAAGCCGGTTGCAGCCATTGCGAGCTATTCGCCGCGTTCATCAGTCTTCTCCTCGGACCAGGGTGAAAAATTCCACTTGGGTGGTGGCGGTTTCGGCGGCCTTGGCCGCTTGTTGGGCGCGCTGTGCCGCGGCCAGGGGTTCGATCAAGCGTTGCTGCCAGTGCGCCTGCTCACTGCCTTGCAAGTGCGCATCGGCCAGGGCCGCCAGTTCGGCGTGCTGCTTGTCGCGACCCGCCACGTAGCTGTAACCAGTGCGGCCGTCGGCCAAGCGCACCATGCAACGGGTCACACTCATCTCACCGAGGTTGAACGGGCTGCCGGTGCCGCCCATGCGTCCGCGTACCAGCGTCATGCCGATTTCCGGGGCGCGAATCAGGCGGTAATCGACTTCCTTCAACACCGACTCGTAAGTGGCCAAGTCGGCGCCAGCACGGGCGAGTACACCCATCCAGCGCTGACGCGTGGCGATCTGCGGGTCGCTGTGCAGCACGTTGCTTTGCGAAACATCGCGGTTCATCAACAAGCCTCCATCAAAGGGCGAGCTGGTATTGGAAGCGGTCGGCGCGGCTGGTCGATAACGACAGCTCCACCGGCCGTCCGGCCAGATCACGGGAAAGGGTTTGCACGCTCAGCAGCGGCGCATGTTTGGGCATCATCAGACGAGCGGCTTCTTCACGACTCGGTAGCCGTGCGCCTATCAGGCTGAAGGTGCGCGTCAGCGCTAGGCCGCGCTGGCTTAGGTACTGGCGAAGCGAGCCGCCCTGGTAGTCGGCGAGCAATTCGGCGTGTTCGCTGCTGAAGGCGTGACGAATCAAGCTGACGGGCTGGCCTTCAATTAGGCGTAAGGTGCTCAGCTCCAGCAGTTGCGCAGCACTGGGCAATTGCAGGTACTCGCGCTCCTCGCAGCTGGCCGGGCGCAGGCGGCTTTCCAGCAATTGCGCCTCGACCTTGTGGCCAAGCGCCGAGAGCGAAGCGCTGTAAGCACTGCCGGCCTGCATTGGGTAAATCAGTGGTTTGGCCAGCACCTGCGTGCCCTTGCCCTGCTGGCGCAGCAAGCGACCTTCGAGCACCAACTCATCCACCGCCCGGCGCAAGGTGTGTCGATTCACTGCAAAGCGCGCCGCCAACTGAACCTCGCCGGGCAAGTAGTCGCCGGGGTTCATGCGCTGCAGTTCATCACGCAGCACGGCGGCCAGTTCTCGGTACAACGGCTCGGGTTGTCTAGACAAGTGCATGCTTAAAAACGGGCGCCCGCAGGCACCCGGCTCCCTCAGATAAATTGTTTGCGCAGGCGCTGCGAAATGATGTCCAGCAAGCTGACCACCAGAATGATCACGATCAGCAAGGCGCAGGTTTGGGCGAACTGGAAGCCGCGAATCGCTTCCCAGAGAATCACCCCGATGCCACCCGCACCGACCATGCCGACCACGGTTGCCGAGCGCACGTTGGACTCGAAGCGGTACAGCGAGTAGGAAATCCACAGCGGCAGCACCTGCGGAATCACCCCGTAGATGACTTCCTGCAGCGCGCTTGCACCAGTGGCGCGCACACCTTCAACCGGGCCCGGATCGATGGCCTCGACCGCTTCGGCGAAGAGTTTGGCCAGCACCCCAGTGGTGCCGATAAACAGCGCCAGCACCCCGGCGAACGGCCCCAGGCCAACCGCCACCACAAAGAGCATGGCGAAGACCATTTCGTTGATCGAACGGCAGGCGTCCATCACCCGGCGAATGGGTTGATAGACCCACCACGGCACGATGTTTTCTGAGCAGAGAATGCCCAGCGGGATCGCGCAGACAATCGCCAGCACCGTGCCCCACAAGGCGATCTGCACGGTGACGATCATCTCTTTGAGATACAGCTCCCAGTTACTGAAATCGGGCGGAAAGAAGTCCGCGGCAAAGGTCGCCATGTTGCTAGAGTCACGCACCAGGGCCAGCGGATTCATTTCCGCGCCTTCCCAGGACCAAGCCAACACAACGAAGAACAGCCCCCAGCCAATCAACTGCAACCACGAACGTTTGGCGGTCAGGTCAGGCACGGGGGCGGTGGTCAAAGTGGTCATAACAACATCTCGATTCAAGCGGCAGAAGAAAACGACCCGCCGAGGCCGGCGGGTCGAGAACTGCGATTAACCAGCGCTGGCAGGGCTTTGCTTGGCGATTTCAGCCATGCGCTTTTCCAGCTTGGCCAACTCGGCATCCAACTCTTTGAGCTTGGCGGCTTTGTCGTCGGCTTTGAGCTTGTCGTTGTTAGCGACTTCGCTGCGCAGCTTGAACAGTTCCAGCTGGCGAATCGGCAGCAGTTGGTCATCAGTCGATGCCTTGAACTTGGCCCACTGCAAACCGGCCAGCACGTCTTTCTCCGCCGGCTTGTCGCCGTAGGTCATGAAGAAATCACGCAGCTTGGCTTTGGTCGCGTCGTCCAGGTTCTTGCGCCATACCATTGGGTCAGACGGGATCAGCGGAGAGGTCCAGATCACTTTCAGCTGGGCGGCTTTGTCTGGCGCAGTCACTTCAAGACGCTGCATGCCTTCGCTGTTGAAGGTGCCGATGTCCACTTGCTTATTGGCCACCGACAGCGCGTTGACTTCATGGCTACCGTTGAGCGAGCGCTTGAAGATTTTGTTGGCATCAACGTTGTTCTGAGCGAACACGTAGTAGCCCGGCACCAGGAAACCCGAGGTGGAGTTTGGGTCGCCGTTGGCGAAGGTCAGGGTCTTGGCGTTTTTCAGCATGTCTTCGATCGACGTGATCGGGCTGTCTTTGTGCGCCACCATCAAGCTGTAATAACCCTGCGAACCATCGGCTGCGACGGTCTGGGCGAACACTTCACCGCCAGCGCGATCAACGGCTTCCATCGCGGCCTTGTTGCCGTACCAGGCCACATCAACCTTGTCGAAACGCATGCCCTGGATGATGCCGGCATAGTCAGGTGCGAAGAATGCATTGATCTTGGTGCCAGTCAGCTTGCCCATGTCAGCCAAGAAGGGGTCCCACATGGCTTTGAGATTTTGTGAGGATTCGGTGGAGATGATGCCGAAGTTGATTTCTTGCTCAGCAGCCTGGGCAGCACCCAGAACAGAGCCAGCCAGCAGCGTGGACGCGGCGAGAATGCGACTGATACGTTTGAACATGCAAAGCACTCCTAGTGCAGATGGACAGATAGGGGTTGGCAAAACAGGTAGCAACTCAGGCCTTGGCCAGAGCCAGCGGAACTTTTGCCTTGCGCGCACGGCGCGGCTTCTCTTCGGTTTGCGGCTCGGTTAGGAGCTCGGCACCGTACAGATCGTTAAGGAAGTTGGTATGCAGTTCGGCAGCCGCGCCGTCGTAATGAATACGGCCCGCCTTCAAGGCCACGGCGCGTCGGCAATAGCGCATGGCGTAGTCAACCTGATGCAGGGTGACCACCACCGTGGTGCCGTCTTCGCGGTTGATGTCGGCAAGAATCTGCATGACCTTGCGTGCGGACTCAGGGTCGAGCGAGGCAATCGGCTCATCGGCCAAAATCACTTTGGCGCGCTGACACAGGGCGCGGGCAATCGCCACACGCTGCTGCTGACCGCCAGACAAGGTTGAGGCGCGCTGCAAGGCCAGATCAGCCAGGCCGACACGGGCCAGTGCGTGCAAGGCACGCTGCTTTTCTTCGGCATTGAACAAACCCAGGCTGCCGCGCCAGCGCGGCATGCGGCCCAGGCAACCGAGCAGCACGTTCTGCAATACGCTCAGGCGGCCGACCAGGTTGAACTGCTGAAAGATGTAGCCAATGTCGGCACGTAAACGGCGCACCTCACCGTTGAGTTTGCCGTCGGCCTGCACCTGGCGACCCAGCACCTGAACGTTACCGCCAGCATTGCGGTCACAACAGGCCAGTCCAGCCACGTGACGCAGCAAAGTAGACTTACCAGAGCCGGAAGCCCCGATCAGCGCCACCATTTCACCGGGCTCGACAGACAACGCTAAATCAAACAGCGCCTGTTTGCGGCCGAACGTTTTGTTCAGGTTCTCAACCCGGATCACTGCGCTCATGGAATGCCTCCTTTATTAGCGGTTACACCACGGCGTAACGCCGCCTTCTGGTGTAGACCAAGGTAGGCAAGTCCTGTGTCAGCACGATTAATGGTGCGTGACACTTGCGTGACCATTGCTTGAAGCTTTTTCTACAGGAGCAGGCAATAACTGACGTTTTGATCAGCAATGCACATTTCTGACAACCGGTGCTGGCAAAAAGCCTTTATCCGACGCAAGCTCTGTCATGTAAATGGCGTCAAATTAACGACCTAGTGACCATTAAGTCACATGAGACACAGGTAGCTTTCTGGCTGAACGGTTAGTGCTAAAGATGGTCAAACCGGTGACAATCCTATAGCTCTTTGCCAGTATCGCTTTCTTGAACTAACCGGTTTACTGTACGCGCCCTATGAAACCAGCACTCTATTCCAGCCGTACCGCTGACAAGTTTGTCGTTCGCCTGCCTGATGGCATGCGTGAACGTATCGCCGATGTCGCCCGCAACCATCACCGCAGCATGAACTCGGAGATCATTGCTCGCCTGGAGCAAAGCATGCTCCAGGAAAGCGCTCTGGGTGATGAGCTGAACATGCGCCTGGACAGCCCTGAGTTGTCACTGCATGAACGCGAATTGCTGCAACGCTTCCGCCAATTGTCGCGCCGCCAGCAAAATGCCTTGGTAGCATTGATCGCTCACGACGCCGAGATGGCCGCAGAAGACAACTGATCCCACTGCACACAAAAAAACCGGCTTAGGCCGGTTTTTTTCTGCACGCACATAATTACCACAAGCCATTTTCAACTTACGGCGCAACGCCTGTGGGCTGGTCAGCCAGGAATGGCAAACAATAAAAACCGCCTGATCGAGCTAGGAAGGTGATGGCTGCGGATTCCACGCCATCCGGCCACCCAGTCCGCTCTCATCTGGCCAGGCATTCCAGGGCCATCTGGCCACCTGTTCCACGGCCATCCGGCCGGGC
>LNDO01000114.1 GCA_001465025.1 Pseudomonas sp. Ga0074129 | reverse complement strand
AACATCCAGATGACTGTCACTCTGATCAAAACCATTGCGATGGAAGAAGGTCTGCGTTTCGCTATTCGTGAAGGCGGTCGTACCGTCGGCGCTGGCGTGGTAGCAAAGATCATCGCGTAAACGATTGATCTGTATTGATTAGGCCGGCATAATTGCCGGCCTAATTAAGTTTTTAGGTCAGTAGCTCAATTGGCAGAGCGACGGTCTCCAAAACCGTAGGTTGGGGGTTCGATTCCCTCCTGACCTGCCATATTCATAAGAATTTGGCATGTCTCTTTACAGGAAATTAGTAGATGAATGTTAAGCCTGAAGCCAAAGACACTCGCTTCGACATGCTTAAGTGGCTGGTTGTTGCTGCTCTGGTTGTCGTGGGTGTGGTTGGCAATCAGTATTTCTCTGCTGAGCCTATCCTGTATCGCGTGTTGGCTCTGTTGGTTATTTCTGCAGTGGCTGGTGTGATCGCCCTTCAAACATCGAAAGGTCAAGCCTTTTGGGTGTTGGCGAAAGAAGCGCGTGTCGAAATTCGCAAGGTCGTTTGGCCAACTCGCCAGGAAACCACGCAGACAACTTTGATCGTTGTAGCTGTTGTTTTGGTTATGGCGCTGTTGTTGTGGGGCTTGGATTCCCTGCTTGGATGGCTTGTTTCGTTGATTGTCGGCTAAGGGTGTCCCGTGGCTAAGCGTTGGTACGTTGTGCATGCTTACTCGGGTTACGAGAAGCATGTCATGCGCTCGTTGGTCGAGCGTGTAAAGCTTGCTGGTATGGAAGATGTTTTTGGCGAGATTCTGGTTCCCACTGAAGAAGTTGTGGAAATGCGGAATGGTCAGAAGCGAAAAAGTGAGCGTAAATTCTTTCCTGGCTACGTCTTGGTGCAGATGGAAATGAGTGAGGCGACTTGGCATCTGATCAAGAATACGCCTCGCGTCATGGGCTTCATTGGTGGTACGGCTGATAAACCTGCGCCAATTACTGAGAAAGAAGCCGATGCCATTCTGCGCCGAGTTGCAGACAGTGGCGACAAGCCGAAGCCGAAAACTTTGTTCGAGCCTGGTGAGATAGTGCGCGTGACTGATGGTCCGTTTGCTGATTTCAGTGGTGTCGTAGAAGAAGTGAATTACGAAAAAAGCCGAATTCAGGTGGCGGTGACAATTTTTGGTCGCTCTACACCGGTCGAGCTGGAGTTCAGTCAGGTCGAGAAGGCGTAACTGACATAAGCATCCCTTACCCCGCAGTCTTGGGCTGCGGGGTTTTTTCGTCAGTGGGATAAATAGGCAATAACTGGGGAGCCATAAAGGCGCTAGAACCCAAAACTGGAGTAGCTCATGGCTAAGAAAATTACGGCTTATATCAAGCTGCAAGTAAAGGCTGCACAAGCCAACCCTTCGCCACCCGTAGGCCCTGCACTGGGTCAGCATGGCGTGAACATCATGGAATTCTGTAAAGCGTTCAATGCCCGTACTCAAGGCATGGAGCCAGGTCTGCCAACTCCAGTGATCATCACTGTTTATAGCGACCGTAGCTTTACCTTCGAAACCAAAAGCACCCCGGCTTCGGTACTGCTTAAAAAGGCTGCTGGCCTGACTAGCGGTTCGGCTCGCCCAAATAGCGTTAAGGTTGGCACTGTGACTCGTGCTCAGCTGGAAGAGATCGCCAAAACTAAACAGGCTGATCTGACTGCCGCTGATATGGATGCCGCTGTGCGTACTATCGCCGGCTCCGCTCGTAGCATGGGCCTCAACGTGGAGGGTGTGTAATGGCTAAGCTGACTAAGCGTCAAAAGGCTATCGCTGAGAAAGTTGAAGCTGGCAAGGCTTATAACTTTGTTGAAGCAGCAGCTCTGCTGGCTGAACTGTCTGCAGTTAAGTTCTCTGAGTCCGTTGATATCGCTGTCAACCTTGGTGTTGATCCGCGTAAATCTGACCAGGTTGTACGTGGCGCCACCGTTCTCCCGAACGGCTCGGGTAAAAGCGTTCGCGTTGCCGTATTCACCCAAGGCCCAGCTGCTGAAGCTGCTCTGGCCGCCGGTGCTGATCGCGTGGGTATGGACGATCTGGCTGCTGAGATGAAAGCCGGCGACCTGAACTATGACGTTGTGATTGCTTCCCCGGATGCAATGCGCGTTGTTGGTCAGCTGGGTCAAGTGCTCGGTCCTCGCGGCCTGATGCCTAACCCGAAAGTCGGTACCGTTACCCCTGACGTTGCCACAGCTGTGAAGAATGCCAAGGCTGGTCAAGTGCGTTTCCGTACTGACAAGAACGGCATCATCCACGGCTCCGTCGGTAAGGTTGGTTTTGACGCCGAGAAGCTGAAGCAGAACGTTGAAGCGCTGATCTCTGATCTGAAACGCCTCAAGCCGTCGACCTCGAAAGGCGTCTACGTCAAGCGCGTTACCCTGAGCACCACTATGGGCCCAGGTTTGATCATCGATCAAGGCTCGCTCGACGCGTAATAAATGAGGTCGCGTATTTGTACGCGGCTTCGAAGGTTTGGGGTCCCTGCTTTGCGGGGGCTATCCAAGACCGTAGGTGGCGAAAGTCTTAAACTAAAAGCCTACGCAGATGGTGCTCCCGATTCTTACCGAATCAGACACCAAAACGACATCAGCCTCCGGGCAGATGAAACGGTAACAAGCAGGAGTTAAACCCGTGGCAATTAAACTCGAAGACAAGAAGGCCATCGTCGCTGAAGTCAACGAGGCTGCCAAAGT
>LNDO01000113.1 GCA_001465025.1 Pseudomonas sp. Ga0074129 | reverse complement strand
GCCAGGGCTTCGCCTTCAACGTCTTCAGCCACGATCAGCAGCGGACGGCCGGACTTGGCCACAGCTTCCAGAACTGGCAGCAGCTCACGGATATTGGAAACTTTCTTGTCAACCAGCAGGATCAGCGGGCCGTCAAGCTCAGCCACCATGGTGTCCGGCTTGTTGATGAAGTACGGGGACAGGTAACCACGGTCGAACTGCATGCCTTCAACAACCGACAGTTCGTTTTCCAGGCCTGAGCCTTCTTCAACGGTGATCACGCCTTCTTTACCGACTTTTTCCATGGCTTCAGCAATGATTTCGCCGATGGAAGTGTCGGAGTTGGCGGAGATCGAACCTACCTGAGCGATGGCTTTGGTGTCAGCGCAAGGCTTGGACAGCTTCTTCAGCTCAGCAACGATGGCGATGGTTGCCTTGTCGATGCCGCGCTTCAGATCCATCGGGTTCATGCCGGCAGCGACGGCTTTCAGGCCTTCGTTGACGATGGCTTGAGCCAGAACGGTGGCGGTGGTGGTACCGTCGCCAGCGTCATCGTTGGCACGGGAAGCAACGTCTTTAACCAGTTGCGCGCCCATGTTTTCGAAGCGATCTTTCAGCTCGATTTCTTTGGCAACGGAAACGCCGTCTTTAGTGATGGTCGGAGCGCCGTAGCTCTTCTCGATGATCACGTTACGGCCTTTCGGGCCGAGGGTGGCTTTTACTGCGTCAGCCAGAACGTTAACGCCGACGAGCATTTTCTTGCGGGCGGAATCGCCGAATTTAACTTCTTTTGCAGCCATGATGGTTATTCCTTAATTCGTTCAAATAGAGCGGAATTCGTAGCGACGGGGCGCTGAAATCAACCTTCAACGACAGCGAGAATCTCGCTCTCGCTCATTACCAGCAGGTCTTCACCATCAACTTTGACGGTGTTGCTGCCGGAGTAAGGGCCAAATACCACTTTGTCACCGACTTTAACGGCCAGCGCACGCACTTCACCGTTGTCCAGCACGCGGCCGGTACCGACAGCAAGGATCTCACCGCTGTTGGCTTTCTCAGCAGCGGAACCTGGCAGCACGATGCCGCCTGCGGTTTTCTTTTCTTCTTCGCTGCGACGGATTACGACGCGGTCATGCAGAGGACGAAGCTTCATTGTCGATCTCTCCTAGTAGGTGATTTATCAGCCAGCGCAGTCGCTGGCGGGTTAGCAAAATCCGGCGGAGCCGGTCGCGCAGCGCCAGGCGCTGCGCGGAAGTCTGATCTGTCTGAATGACAGAAAACCTTGCGGTGACCGTTAGATGAGGGCGCTCAAGGCGAATTCAAGGGCAGCAGGCTATTTTTTTAGCCTATGTTGTCGCGAGCCACTGGCGAAACCAACCAACCCCTCAGAGGCAGGCCTAGCTACCGCGTAACGCGTTCTATTTGGCGGGGGCGCGGCCTTCCCCCATCAATCCGGTGACCTGCGGCAAAGCCAAACGCCATCACCTCGTTCAATCACGACGCTCGTATTCGCCCTCAAGCACCTGCGGACGAACAACCCCGGAACGGGCGGCTTGGTCGTCGAAGAACGCACGCTGGCGCATGGCCTGCTCGGCTGCGCGCAAACGCACTTTATTGACCAGCAGACGACGGGTGAAGGGGATCAGGCAGAGCACACCGAAGATATCGCTGATAAATCCTGGCAGCAGCAGCAACCCGCCACCCACCGCGATCAGCAGCCCCTCAAGCATTTCCTGCTCAGGCAACTCGCCACGCGCCAGTTTCTCGCGCGCACGCCAGGCGGTTGCCACGCCAGCTACACGCAGCAGCACGGCACCGAGAATGGCGGTGCCTACCACCAGTAATAGCGTTGGCAGCACACCAATGGCACTGCCGACCTGAATCAACAGGGCCAGTTCGATAATGGGGAACAACAAAAACAAGAACAGAAAAATGCGCATTAAAAGGTCCTTAACGGAAGATTTGCTTCGTATAAAAAGGAAGTATGGGGCGCCAGGCTGAATTCAAGCTGAAGCCTGACCATCGGTCGGCCAAACGACTGCGCGCGCCAGTGATACCAAGGCTTGGCGCACATCCAGCGGACTGTTACAGGATGTTGGGAAGTTCAGCCAATAGAGGCTTTGGCCAATACGCAGATGAAAGCCTTCAGCGTCGATGCCAACCAATTGCGCCGGCGCGTGCGTGGGTAAACCGGCCAACTCCACATAATGAGCAAGGGCCGAGGCATGGTCGCTGTTCATGTGTTCG
This sequence comes from Pseudomonas sp. Ga0074129, assembly GCA_001465025.1. GTDB lineage: Bacteria > Pseudomonadota > Gammaproteobacteria > Pseudomonadales > Pseudomonadaceae > Aquipseudomonas. Next base: position 52,560 of record LNDO01000113.1, on the reverse strand, counting down.
ACCATGCTCAGTTCCGCCTCGCCGGCAAATGGATTGCCCAGCGCGACCTGATCCAGCCAGTGAATCGCGCCAAAACCACCTATAAAGCGCCAGCGCACCGGCTCCAGCCGCCAAAAATCGAAATCATGCACCTGATGAAAATCCCGCGACTCGGGAAAGTAGCGGTAGTAGCGTGCGGCGGCAGCCTCGATTTGCGGTGTTTCCTGCAACGCATGCGCATGCGCCAGCAGCGTTAACCGCCCGACTGCTTGCACATCCTCAGCGCCACGCTCACCCACCAGCAGTGAGCATTTACCCTCCTGTTTGAGGTTGTGCGTGTGCTGAGCGATGCGGCTGATCAAAATCAGCGGATAGCCGTCAGCGTCCAGGCAATAGGGCACCACTGATCCGAAAGGGAAGCCCGGCATGGCCTTGGAATGGGTGCTGAGCACGCCACGGTATTCCTTGAGCAGCAATTCTCGGGCATTCTTGCCGGCTTTCACGCTCAACTTATGACTCCTTGCATAGAATCCGTCACAAACGGACGGGCGTCAGCGATAAGTAGCTTACCGCGCCGGCAAGGTTACACCGAAGAACCCGCGATTAAACGCGTCCGTTGCTGCAAACCCCTACTTCGGGTGGCAGTAACGAGCCGAGGTGATCGCCGGGTTCGTACCACTTGAGGGGACATGCAATGCAACTTAAAGACAAAGTCATCATCATCACTGGCGGCTGCCAAGGCCTGGGCCTGGCGATGGCTCAGTACCTGGCGGAAAAAGGCGCAAAACTGGCGCTGGTTGACCTGAACCCGGAAAAACTCGATGAAGCCGTCGCCAGCTGCAAGGCGTTGGGCGTTGAAGCCCGTGCTTACCTGTGCAACGTGGCCAATGAAGAGCAAGTGATCCAGACCGTTGCCCAGGTGGCTGAAGACTTCGGTGCCATCAACGGCTTGGTCAACAATGCCGGCATTCTGCGTGATGGCCTGACCATCAAGGTCAAGGACGGCGAAATCACCAAGCTGAGCCTGGCCCAGTGGCAATCGGTGATCGACGTGAACCTCACAGGCGTGTTCCTGTGCACCCGTGAAGTGGCGGCGAAGATGATCGAGCTGAAGAACGAAGGCGCGATCATCAACATTTCCTCCATCTCCCGTGCCGGCAACATCGGTCAGGCCAACTACTCGGCGGCCAAGGCGGGTGTGGCGGCTGACACCGTGGTGTGGGCCAAAGAGCTGGCGCGTTACGGCATTCGCGTGGCGGGCGTTGCCCCTGGCTTTATCGAAACCGAAATGGTCGCCAGCATGAAGCCTGAAGCGCTGGAGCGCATGACCTCGGTCATCCCACTGCGCCGCATGGGCAAACCCGCCGAAATCGCTCACTCGGTGGCGTACATTCTGGAAAACGACTACTACACCGGTCGTGTTCTGGAACTGGACGGCGGTCTGCGTCTCTGATCCGCTAGATCGACACGCTGGAAACAAAAAGCCCCGCAAATGCGGGGCTTTTTCATTTGAAGCGTGGTTAAGCGTTACCAGCCGACACCAAAGCCCAAGCTATAACGGGTTTCGTCCAGTTCACCTTCCGAGCCGCTGACCAGGTCCTTTTCCGCTTTCATGTTCAGCGACGCCCAGTCAGTCAGCTTGTAACGCAAGCCAAGTGCGGCATCCAGGGTGTAATCAGCAACGTTATTCAGTGGTTTGCCCACTTCACCATCACTGAACAGCTCGACACTCTTGCCGACCAGGTAGCGGTTGTAGTCCCACTTCAGGCTCGCGGCGGAGAAGTTGTCGCTCTCGCCATTGCTGTATTGGTAGTCGGTACGGTTAAGCAGCCCGGCAACGGAGAAGGCGCCCAGTTCGTTGTCCCAGAACTGATAACCCGGGCCGGTACCCACGGTGCGCTGGCGCTCAAGCTCTTCGACCATGTCGCGCTTGTACTCGAAGCGGCCTTGCCAGAACCAATGCTCGGTCAGGAAGCGGTCGAGGGCATATTCAGCGCTCCAGTTGTCGGTGGTGACTACGTCGTCCTGGAACTCGCGGTTGTAGTCAGCTTCTGCGTTATGCCGCCACAAGCCGTGACGGGCCTGGGTCTTAAGGCTGACGTCATAGTCGTCGGTGTCGCGCTCAGCACGCTTGTAATCGAGCGAGGCATCAACATTGCCTTTCCACACTAAATCCTCAACCAGCGGCTTGGGTTTGAGTATTTGCTCAATGCTGGCCAACTCAACCGTTTTCAGCTCGTCACCATTGGCCAGGATCACGCTGCCATGCTCAGCTGGCTGCAGAGCTTTGGCGCGTTCGCCTGTAACGGCGTCTTGCTTAATCAGCAGCTCTTGATCGCTTTGCAGGGTGGCGATTTTGCTCCAATCCAGAGCAATGGCACCGCCGTAGTCGGTCTGCAGCAGCAGTTTGCCACCGTCGTAGAATTTGATTTTGCCGGTCAGGCGATCACCGTTTTTCAACCACACGGTATCGGCCAGCGTAGAGGTTGCAGCCACACAGAGGGCCAGGCACATCAGGGTTCTTGGAAACATGGAGGGAGTGTGTCTGTCTGAGAGTAAAGAAAGGGCGCGCATTATCCGTTCACACGCCAACAGAGCAAGCACAGACCGACAGAAGCCCTGCGAGTTCAGAAACACACAGCCCCGACTACCAGCCCACACCGACCCCCAGCAGATAGCGCCGCTCACTCACGCTCTGCCCCAGACCACGCACCATATCCAGCTCATACAACAGCGACAGGCGCGCCCAATCATTGAGGCGATAGCGCAAGCCCACTTCCCCATCCATCACGTAATCGATTACTGCAATCTGCGGTATTTGCCACTCTGCCGTGCTGTAGAGCTCCAATCGCGTCCCCCACAGCAAGCGCTTGTAGTCCCACTCCAGCGAGTAGGTGTTAAAACTCAGGTCACCCACGCTGCTGTTCAACTCCGTGCGGTTGAACTGGCTAATCACATCGAAGCGTCCCAACTCGTTGTCCCAAAAGCGATAGCCTGGCCCGGTCCCCAGATTTCGCTGACGATTGAAAAAGGCGAATTCGTCTTCATCCTGCCCGGCGCTGGCACGCCAGAACCATTGGTCACTGATGAAACGGTCGAGGTCGTACTCCAGCTGCCAGTTATCCGCCGTTTTCACGTCGTTTTTAACTTTGCGCTCCAACTCGGTGCTGAGCCCATGCCGCCAGCGGCCATGTTCCATGCGCGTATTGCCTTTAAGCTTCCACTCGTCGGTTTCACTGCTGTCGCGTTTCATGTCCAGCTTGGCGTCCAGATTGCCCTCCCAAACGCGGTCCTGCACCAGAACGCGCGGCGGTATCAACCGGGTGATCGAGGCCAGCGGCACTGTCTGCGTGGTCGCATTAACCACTCGCACCATGCCCTTGCCCGCCGCCTCCAACTGGTTGCTGTGTTCACTGTCAAAACCATCACGGCGCACCAGCAGCGGTTTATCGGAACGCAGGGTGTCGATATCCTTCCACGCAATCAGCACCTGGCCGGCGTACTTGGTTTTCAACGCCAGCTTGCCACCGTCGAGCAGGATGATCTCGCCACTGAGCCGATCACCGTTGTTGAGCCATACCGTATCGGCCCAAACCGGCGCACACAGCACGACAAAGACTGATAACAGCAGGGAACGTAGCCACATGATGCAAGCGCCAAATAACAAGTCTGAACAGGGTGCGCAGCATGACGCGACAGACCTTCAGGCAGCAAGTCAGGCTGAACGCCGTGCGGCGCTCTTCACGGTCTTGGCGCACATCCCGATTGGTCGCGTGGTCAGCTATGGCGAATTGGCGCAATACGCTGGCCTGGGCCGAGCTGCCCGCTGGGTTGGCCGCACGCTTAGCCAATTGCCCGAGGGCAGCATCCTGCCCTGGCACAGGGTTATTGCGGCGGGTGGACGTATCAGCCTGCCCGCTGACAGCCCAAGTGGCCGCGAGCAACGTCTCAGGCTGCGTGACGAAGGCGTCCTTCTCCACAACGATCGGGTGGATATGACCCGCTATGGCTGGCGCCCCATGGAGCACAGCGGGTAGAGTGCGCCCTTTATTAAGTCAAACTCAGGCTGATACCCCTTCAATGCCCCGTAAAAGCTGGCGCGATGCCATTGCCGCTTATTCCAGCCCCTCAACATTGGTGCTGCTGCTCCTTGGGTTCGCCGCCGGTTTGCCCTACATGCTGGTGTTTTCCACCCTGTCGGTGTGGCTGCGTGAAGCCGGTGTAGCCCGCGAGACCATTGGCTTTGCCAGCTTGATCGGCCTGGCCTACGCCTTTAAATGGGTGTGGTCGCCGCTGCTCGACCAGTGGCGCCTGCCGGTACTGGGCAAGCTGGGCCGGCGCCGCTCCTGGCTGGTGCTGTCACAGATTCTGATCGCCATCGGCCTGGCTGGCATGGCCCTGTGTGACCCGCAAACCCATCTGACCTGGCTGATTTCCCTCGCCGTGCTGGTGGCATTTGCCTCTGCTACTCAAGACATCGCCGTCGATGCCTACCGCCTGGAGATTGTCGACGACACCCGCCAGGCCGCCCTGGCTGCCAGCTACATGGCGGGTTACCGGGTCGCCGCGCTACTGGCAACGGCCGGCGCACTGTATTTCGCCGAAGGCTTTGGCTCCACCGTGCTGCTCTACCAGCACGCCGCTTGGGCCGGTACCTACCTGCTGTTTGCCCTGCTGATGCTGCCGGGCCTGCTCACCAGCCTGTGGATGCGTGAACCAGATGTACCGCTGCGCACGCAACTGGCCGCCGCGCGCTATGGCTTCAGCCACCAAATTGTTTCGGTGCTGGTACTGATTGTGCTGTTAGTGTCTGTACCGGCGATGTTTACCCAGTTCTATTACACCGACTTTGCCAGCGTGGTGAATGGCCAAGCGAGCATGCTCGACCTGCTACTGGAAGACCGCGCCTTCCTGCGCGCCCTGCTCTACACCATCCTTACCGCCCTGTGCTTGTCGTCCATGGGCCGACGCGGATTGGCCCCGGTGCTGACCCCGGTGAACGACTTTATCGTCCGCTATCGGTGGCAGGCCCTGCTGCTGCTCGGACTGATTGCTACCTATCGCATGTCGGACACCGTCATGGGCGTGATGGCCAACGTGTTCTACATCGACCAAGGCTTTACCAAAGACCAGATCGCCAGTGTCAGCAAACTCTTTGGCCTGGTGATGACCCTAATTGGTGCGGGTTTTGGCGGCTTGCTGATTGTGCGCTTTGGCATTCTGCCGATTCTGTTTATTGGCGGCTTCGCCTCAGCGGCCACCAACATTCTGTTCCTGATGCTGGCCGGCATGGGGGCTGATTTACAGATGTTGATTGTCACCATCTCTGCCGACAACTTCAGCGCCGGCCTGGCCACCGCGGCCTTTGTCGCGTACTTGTCGAGCCTGACCAACCTGAAGTTCTCCGCCACCCAATACGCCCTGCTGAGCTCAATCATGCTGCTGCTACCGCGCCTGATCGGCGGCTACTCCGGGGTTATGGTGGAAAACCTCGGCTACGCCAAGTTCTTCCTGGCGACAGCCCTGCTAGGCATCCCAACCTTGATTCTGATTGTCTTGCAATGGCGGCGTGAGCGCGGCCAAGACAACGTGAGCGCGCCTCAGACCTCCCCCGAGCAGGGATAAAAAAGCCCCGCACTGGCGGGGCTGGTTTTATGCGTCGATCAAGACTGCTGCACTAAATGCACGACACGCTGCGGGAAGGGAATGCCAATACCGGCCTCGCTCAGGCCTTCTTTGGCGGCTTCGGTGAAGTCGAAGGTCACCGGCCAGAAGTCCGGAGTAGCCACCCATACACGCAGTGACAGGCTGATAGCGCTTTCGCCGAGCCCGGTGACAAACACCACGGGCGCAGGGTCGCGCAGCACGCGTGGGTCATCCGCCACCTTCAGCAGCACCTCACGGGCCTTTTTGATGTCGCTGGCGTAATCGATACCCAGGTTGATATCAACGCGACGCACCGGCTCGCGGGAAAAGTTGGTGATATGACCATTGGACAGACTGCCGTTGGGCACAATCACCACTTTGTTGTCCGCGGTTTTCAGGGTGGTGTGGAAGATCTGAATACTGTCGACGCTGCCCGCAACACCCTGTGCTTCGATCCAGTCGCCCGCACGAAATGGACGGAACAACATAATCAGCACGCCGCCAGCGAAGTTGGCCAGACTGCCCTGCAACGCCAGACCAATCGCCAGGCCCGCCGCGCCGATCATGGCGATAAACGAGGTGGTTTCAACGCCCACCATTGAGGCCACGCTGATCAGCAGCAGCACCTTGAGCACAATGCTCACCAAGCTGCCGATAAAACTGCCCAGCGCACGGTCGACCTGACGCATCGACAACAAGCGGCTGATGCTCGCGGTCAACCGCCCCACCAACCACCAACCGATCAAAAATGTGATCAGCGCCAAGGTAAGCTTGCCGCTGTATTCCAGCACCACTGGCAACCAGGCTTCAGAGACTTTAACCAGTTGCTCGACATTCAATTCCATAAACCACTCCTTTTCATGGTCGTTAAATGCAACCGCCATGGCTAGGCATGGCGGGTACATTCATCACGGCTGCTTGTTAGCACCAATGATTCAATCGCGGAAGTTATTGAACTGCAACGGCATGCCAAACTCTTTGGCCCGCAGAGCCGCAATCGCTTCCTGCAAGTCATCGCGCTTCTTGCCGGTGATGCGTACCTGCTCGCCCTGAATGGCGGCCTGCACTTTTAGCTTGCTGTCTTTAACGTGGGCCACGATCTTTTTGGCCAAGTCTTTCTCAATGCCCTCGCGCAGAATCACTTCCTGCTTGACGCTTTTACCTGACGGGTAAGCGTCTTTAAACTCAAGGCATTGCACGTCGATCTTGCGTTTAACCAGCGCCAGCTTGAGAATCTCGACCATCTGCTCCAACTGAAAGTCCGCATCGGCCGTCAGGTTGACGGTCAGGTCTTTGAGTTCAAAGGTGCCCTTACCGCGCAGGTCATAGCGCCGCTCAAGCTCTTTAACGGCGTTATCGATGGCGTTGGTCACTTCATGTTTGTCCAACTCGGACACCACGTCGAACGAAGGCATGGGTTTGCTCCAGATAGACGGCGCGCCTTGCATCACGAATGGGACGCGCCTGGCTTGACGATAAAAAAACCCGGCCATTATATAGCGGTAGCCACACACACTGCCCGGCCAAGTACCGGATCCATGCGATTTCCCCTTAGCGAGCCTGCCCCATGCCCAACCCCCACCTGAGCATTTTGGTCGTCGACGACGCCAAATTCTCCAGCGCCATGATCGGGCGCACCCTCAGCTTGGCGGGTTATCAAGACCTGCGGTTCGCCAGCAGCGCCGCCGAAGCCATCAAACTGCTCGATGAACGCCCTGCCAGCGTGCTGCTGGCCGATTGGCTGATGCCAGAAATGAACGGCCTTGAGCTGACCGTGCAGGTTCGCCAGTTTGACGAAATGTCTCACCACTACACCTACGTGATTCTGCTGACCGGCAAAGAGGGTGATAGCGTGCTGAGCGAAGCCTTCGACAGCGGCGTCGATGACTTCATCAGCAAAGCGGCCATGAACGAGCAACTGGTGCCCCGAGTGTTCGCCGCCGACCGGCTGTGCAACACCCTGCAGCGCCTGCTGCTGGAAAACCGCATGCTCACCGAAAACGTCGTCAGCCTGGAAAAGCGCAACCTGATCGACCCGCTCACCGGCCTGGGCAACAGCCGCTATCTGCATCAGAAGATGCTCGACAGCCTGCGTCAGGTGGAGTCGCGTGGCGGGGCGCTGTGCTATTTGCTGATTGGCCTGCAAGACATGCCGGCGTTGCCTCAGCACAGTGGCGAGACGTTCTACAACGACTTGCTGAAGAACGTCGCGCTGCGCTTGCAACAATTGGTCAGGCCTTTGGATGTGCTGGTGCGCCTGGATGACAACCACTTCGCCCTCATCACCTTGCTCAGCGACCTGCACGAATGCGCGCCCAGCAGCTTCAAACGTCTGCATGAGGGGCTCAACCTCAAGGCCTTCAAAACCAGCGAAGGCTTTATCAGCCTGAAGGCCTCAATCAGCCTGGTGGGCCTGGATGCCCGCGGCCTGCCGTGCACACCCGAGCAGATCATCGAGCATGCCGAAAGACTGCTGCCGGAATCCCACAGCAGTGGCCGCGTCACGGCCCTGCGCCTGCCGCTGGCCAACTGACGAGCGACTCTCCCGCATGTGGCATATCCTCGGTGCTGGTAGCCTGGGCACCCTTTGGGCAACGCGGCTGGCACGCGTCGGTTTGCCGGTGCAGCTGATCCTGCGCGATGCAGAACGGCTGAACAGTTATGAGCAAGCGGGCGGCCTGACGTTGGTAGAAGGTGATCGGGTGCAACGCTACCCCGTTGCCGCACAAACAGCGGATCACCCACAGCCGATTCAGCGCCTGCTGGTGGCCTGTAAGGCCTATGACGCCGCTCAAGCCGTCGCGCAGCTCGCTCACCGCTTACAACCCGGTGCAGAACTGTTACTGCTGCAAAACGGCCTGGGCAGCCAGGATGAGGTGGCCCGCGCCGTACCGCAGGCGCGCTGTATCTGTGTTTCCAGCACTGAGGGCGCGTTTCGCCAGGCAGATTTTCAGGTGGTGTGGGCCGGTCACGGTCACAACTGGCTCGGCGACCCATTGCGTCCAGAACCACCGGCGTGGCTGGCTGACCTTCAGCGCGCCGGCATTGCCCACGACTGGAGCCCGGACATTCTCGGCCGGCTGTGGCGAAAACTGGCCCTGAACTGCGCTATTAACCCGCTCACCGTCCTCTACGACTGCCGCAACGGCGCGCTGCTCGACCACGCCGAGCAGTTGGCCCAGTTGTGCCATGAGCTGAGCCTGTTGCTAAACGGCTGCAACCAGGCAAGCGCCGCCGACGGGCTGTATGCCGATGTGCGGCGGGTGGTCGAGGCCACGGCGGCCAACTATTCGTCCATGCATCAGGATGTAGCTCAGGCGCGCCGCACGGAAATCACTTACCTGCTGGGCTATGCCTGCCGCGCCGCACAACAACAGCGCCTGCATTTGCCGCATTTGCAGGCCCTGCATGCACAGCTAGTCGCCCACCTCGTTGCCCGTGGATTGCCCAGCCACTGAACCGCGCGTTAACCTGCCCATACCTTCGCTACCACGACAGCCGCCATGCCTTTGCGTCAGCGTCTTGAAAACCTCCCAGTCGGCCGCAAAGTGCTGGTGGCCTTGCTGGCCCTGCTGGCCACCGTGTTGCTGGTAGCCAATCTGGCGTTTATCAGCGCGGCATATTGGATCTCGCAGGAAAGCGTCGCCCCGCAGGCCCTGCACACCCTCAGCCGCCTGATCGCCAGCCCGGCCCTGAGTACCGATGCGCTCAGCTCACCGCAAGCGGCAAAAGCCTTGCTCAAGCGACTCGACGATTACGCCCCGCTGCGCGCCGCCATGATCTACGACGCCAACGGCCAGAGCCTGGCGCAGCTGCAGCGCGGGGCCAAACTGGGCCTGCCAATGCGTGTCGAAGAGGTGGAGTCTTGGCGTCATCAAGAGTTTCGCATCAACCAGCTAGTCGAACTGCCGCAGCCGGAAGGCCCACCTGGCCACTTGTTGCTGGTCGCATCCAGCGAACTGCCCGGTGTTTTTTACACGGGCACCCTAACCGCCAGTGGGGTGATTCTGGCCTTGAGTGTGCTGTTCGGGCTGATCGTCTCACGCCAGGTGCGCCGCCTGATTATCCGCCCGATCCGCCGCTTGGAGGAGCTGTCGCGCCAGGTCACCCGCGAAGAAAACTATGCCCTGCGCGCCCGCCGCGGCAACGCCGATGAAATCGGTAACCTGGCCGACGCCTTCAACACCATGCTGATCCGCATTGAAGCGCGCGAACAGCAGCTCAAACGCGCCCGCGACGATGCCCAGCAGGCGTTTGACCAAGCCCAACACCTGGCCGAGGAAACCCGTCACTCCAACCGCAAACTGGAGCTGGAAGTGCAGGTGCGCAGCAAGATTGAAAAGAAACTCACCGGCTTTCAGAAATACCTCAACAGCATCATCGACTCCATGCCCTCCGCCCTGATTGCTCTCGACGAGCAACTCTATGTCACGCAGTGGAATCAGGAGGCCAGCAGCCTCTCCGGCACCCGCCTAGATGAAGCCCTGAATCAGCCGATTTTTCTCGCCTTCGAGCCGCTCAAACCGTTTTTGCCACAACTCAAACGCACCGTAGAACAGCACAAAGTGGAGAAAATCGAACGCGTCACCTGGGGCCAGCCCGAGCATCAGCGCCACTTCGCCCTGACCTTTTACCCCCTCACGGGCAGCAGTGGACGCGGGGTGGTGATCCGCATTGACGACATCACCCAGCGCCTCAACCTTGAAGACATGATGGTGCAATCCGAGAAAATGCTCTCGGTGGGCGGCTTGGCAGCCGGTATGGCGCACGAGATCAACAACCCGCTGGGGGCCATCCTGCATAACGTGCAGAACATCCGCCGACGCCTGTCACCTGAGCTGGAAAAAAACCGCGAAGAGGCCGAAAAGGCGGGTATTTGCCTGACCGCCATCGACCGCTACCTAAACGCACGAGAGATTCCGCGCCTGCTCGATGGCATTCAGCAAGCAGGTAACCGCGCCGCAAAAATCGTCACGCACATGCTCAGTTTCAGCCGCCGCAGTGATCGCCAGCTTGCGCCCTGCCACTTGCCGGCGCTGGTCGATCAGGCCGTCGAGATCGCCAGCAACGACTTCGACCTGACTGACAGCTTCGACTTCAAAAGCCTGCGCATTCAACGTGAGTTCGAGGCCGACTTGCCCGCTGTTCCCGCCACCGCCAACGAACTGGAACAGGTGCTGCTCAACCTGCTGAAAAATGCCGCACAGGCGATTCACCAGCGCGGCGACAATGACCAACCCGGACAGATCACCTTGCGCGTGCGCCTGGTCGCCCCTTGGGTAGAAATCCAGGTGGAAGACAACGGCATTGGCATGCCAGAGCGAGTGCGCAAGCGCATCTTTGAGCCGTTTTTCACCACCAAGGAAGTCGGTCAAGGCACCGGCCTTGGTCTGTCCGTGTCGTACTTCATCATCACCAACAACCACAAAGGGCAAATGGAGGCACACTCCACGCCCGGCCAGGGCACCTGCTTCACCGTGCGCCTGCCACTGTCTTCCCCCCACAGCGAAACAGGTCTCTGAACATGGGTTATCGTCTTTCGAAAATCTACACCCGCACCGGCGACGGCGGCGAAACCGGCCTGGCCGATGGCCGCCGCGTGACCAAGGATCACCCTCGGGTGGATGCCATGGGCGAAGTGGACACGCTCAACAGCCATATCGGTCTGCTGCTGGCAGATATGGCCGAGCACACCAACCAATGGCCGGGGCTGACGGAGATTATCGAGGTGCTCGCGCCCTGCCAGCATCGCCTGTTCGACCTCGGCGGCGAGCTGGCGATGCCCGACTACCAAGCCTTGCAAGCCCCAGAAATCGAACGTTTGGAAGTGGCTATAGACCGCTGGAACGAAGAAGTTGGCCCGCTGGAAAACTTCATCCTGCCCGGCGGCTCGCGCCTCATCGCCCAAGCCCACGTCTGCCGCAGCCTGGCCCGCAGCGCTGAGCGCCGCTGCCAACACCTGAATGCCGTGGAACCGATTCGCAGCGAGGGGCTGGCCTACGTCAATCGCCTGTCAGACCTGCTGTTCGTCGCGGCGCGGCTGATCGCCAAGCGTCAGGGCATCGATGAAGTGCTGTGGCAAGCGGCCGCCAAAGAACCCAGCGCGTAAGTTGGATGACGTTATTCTTATCCAGCCGTAGCCCGGATAAGCCTTAGCGCAATCCGGGATCTTTGATGCGTGCGCAGCTTTTCCCGGATTACATCCGGGCTACAAGGCTGCGCCGCACCCCGGTGAACGTATATCGCGTAGGGTGGATGGATAAAGTGCCATACACCCTATGACGTCACAGCAGACTAAGTCGGCTTTCGAAACTGCGCCGTTCGCCGGTAAGCGGGTCGATAAAGCTCAGCCCACGGGCCAATAACTTGAGCGGTTTGCTGTAGTCATCCGGCGCATTGGGCGCGTCCGTGACCTCGGGGTAGAAGGGATCATTGAGGATCGGCGCACCCAGCGCCGCCAAGTGCACGCGCAGTTGATGTTTTTTCCCCGTCACCGGATACAGCCGGTACAGCCAGTGCTCACCGAGGCGCTGGGCGACTTCGATACGGGTTTCCGTGTTGGCCTCACCGGCCACTTCCTGCATGCGAAAAAACGGCTCAGCGCCGTCCAGTCGTGTTGCCCTCAGCAGTGGGAATTGCACATGTGGCAAAGCCGCCGCCAGTGCTTCGTAGCACTTGTCCATTTGCCGTAAACGAAACAACGCTTGGTACTGACCACGGCTGGCTGGCTGGGTGGAAAACAACACCAGCCCGGCGGTGTGCCGATCAATCCGGTGCAGCGGCACCAGATCAGCATTGCCCAGCCGTTTGGCCAGCCGCGCCTGCAAGGTTTGCTCAACGTATTCACCGGCGGGCATCACCGGCAAAAAATGCGGCTTGTCGGCCACCAGCAGGTGCTCATCCTGATACAGCACGGACTCTTCGAAGGGAATCGGCGTTTCCGCCGGCACCTCACGAAAATAGTGCACTTTGAGCCCTTCACGGTACGTGGCCTGCAGCGTTAACGGCCGGCCTTGCGCATCCAGCACCCGGCCACGGCCGAAGCGCTCCAGCCACACCGCGGGGGCAATGGCCGGGAAGTGCGCGCACAAGCACTCAAACACCGTGGCCCATTGCCCACGCGGCAGATGCAGGGTACTGGGGCGCATATTCGAGGGTGAACGCGCGTCAACGGCCTTCGACAGACTCACTCCGCAGCCTCACCTGAGGCCGGCCAGAAGGCGCGAATACCCGCCACGCCCTGAGCCCCAGCCTGCCAGGCACGCGCCGTGTCGGCTGGCGTTACGCCGCCCAGCAGATACGCCGGCTGGTTAAAGCCCTGCAACCATTCACTCACCTGCGCCCAACCCAAAGGCTGCGCGTCCGGATGCGTCTGCGTGGACTGCACCGGTGACAGCGTGACGAAATCCACGCCCATCTTCGTAGCCAGCTCCAGCTCGTCTCGCGAATGACACGACGCCGCCAACCAACGCTGCGGCGGAAACGGCCGCCCGGCCGCGCTCAACTCGCGCAACTGCTGCGCGGTCAGGTGCCAACCGGCCGCGGGAAAATCGCCCAACCACTCCAGCGGTCCCTTGAGCATCAACTGCGCCTTGCCCGCACAGAGGCCCAGAGCATCGACGGCAATATCGCGGTACTGCGCATCGAACATGGCCGGGGCGCGCAGTTGCAGCAGGCGAACACCGTTTTTCAGCGCCGCCTGAATACCGCGCAGCAGTTCCGGCCCACTCAGGCCTTCGGGGGTAATCAGGTAGTGCTCGGGCAGCCGCGCAGCCGCCACAATCGGCCGGTTGGCCGCCGGAAAATCATAATTGGGCAAATGCCGCGGGCTGACCCACGCCAACGGCTGACCTTCTGCCCCATGCGGCTCGCCGTTAAATGCCGACACCTCCCAGACATCCAGCAACACCTGTTTGTCCGGGTAATCGTGGCGCACCTGAATCAACGGCCGCGCCGCATTGGGGCGAATGCCCAACTCCTCCTCCAGCTCACGGGCCAGCGCCGCCTGCACCGTTTCACCGGCCTCGACCTTGCCGCCCGGAAACTCCCACAACCCACCCTGATGCTGATCATCCGCACGCTTGGCGAGCAGAATTTGCCCATCAGCACCGCGAATTACCGCAGCGGCCACATGAATACGCTTCACGCCAGTTGTTCCTCCTGAGCGGCTTGATACCAGCGCTGGAACGCTGGCCATTGATAAATCGTCTCGACATAGGCCGCCGCCACGGCGGGCAGCGTCACCTGATAGCTGCGCAATCTGGCGGCTACCGGGGCAAAAAAGGCATCTGCCAGGCCGGCTTGGCCAAACAGAAAGCCGCCGCTCTGACCGAAACGCTGTCGACACTCGGCCCACAGAGCGCAGATACGCTGAATGTCGGCCAAGGCATCGGCCGGTATCTCTGTCAGCGCCTTATTACGCTTGAGATCCATAGGCAGGTGGCTGCGCAGTGCGACAAAGCCGCTGTGCATCTCCGCGCACATGCTACGCGCCAGCGCGCGCGCCGCTCGGCTTTGCGGCCACAGCTGAGCGGCAGGAAAACACTCGGCCAGGTATTCGCCAATCGCCAGCGAATCCCAAATCGCCCCGTCATCGCTGATCAGCAGCGGTACTTTGCCGGTCGGCGAGTGCTGCAAAATCCGCGCGCGGGTATCAGGGCGGTTCAGGGTAATCAGCTGTTCGCTATAGGGCGCGCCGGTCAACTCCAGCGCCAGCGCCGCACGCAGCGACCAGGACGAATAGGTTTTGTCGCCAATAACCAGAGTAAGTGACATGGGCAGCGCTCGGTGCGAGAAGGTCAAATGACCTTAAAAGGCGACTGGCGCAATAGCAAATTCCCGTTGTTCATGGGGGCATGAACAACGGGAATGCCGGCAGTCAAACAGCAGGGGCGTGACGGATCAGGTGCGGTATTCCGCGTTGATCTTCACGTACTCGTGGGACAGGTCGGTGGTCCAGATGGTTTCGCTGCAGGTGCCGCGGCCCAACTCAATGCGGATGGTGATTTCTTCTTTAGCCATCACCGCAGCGCCCTGCTCTTCGGTGTAAGTGGCTGCGCGGCAGCCACGGCTGGCAATGCACACTTCGCCGAGGAATACGTCAATCAGGCTGACATCCAGTTGCGCCACGCCAGCATAACCAACGGCCGCGAGAATACGGCCCCAGTTCGGGTCAGAGGCGAACAGTGCGGTTTTGATCAATGGCGAATGAGCCACGGCGTAGCCCACGTCCAGGCATTCCTGATGCGTCGCACCACCGTTAACCTGCACGGTGACAAACTTGGTCGCGCCCTCACCGTCGCGCACGATGGCTTGGGCAACGTCCATGCACACGCCAAATACAGCGTCTTTAAGCTTGGCAAACAGGTCGCCGCTGGCCTGGGTGATTTCTGGCAGAGCGGCTTTGCCGGTGGCGATGAGCATGCAGCAATCGTTGGTCGAGGTGTCGCCATCAATGGTGATGCGGTTAAACGACTTATTCGCCGCGTCGCGCAGCAAGTCTTGCAACACGGCCTGGGCCACTTTGGCGTCGGTAGCGATGTAACCGAGCATGGTCGCCATGTTCGGACGAATCATCCCGGCGCCCTTGCTGATTCCGGTCACGGTCACGGTCACGCCATCGTGCTGGAACTGACGGCTTGCGCCTTTGGGCAGGGTGTCGGTGGTCATGATGCCGGTGGCGGCTTCAGCCCAGTGGTTTTCGTCCAAATCATCAAGCGCAGCCTGTAGGGCGCCTTCGATCTTCTCAACGGGCAGCGGCTCGCCGATCACCCCGGTGGAGAACGGCAGCACCGCGCTTTCTTCAACGCCGGTCAACTGGGCCAGCGCCGCGCAGGTACGCTGAGCGTTTTGCAGGCCTGGTTCGCCGGTGCCCGCATTGGCGTTGCCGGTGTTGGTCAGCAGATAACGGACGTTACCCAGCACGCGTTTCTTGGCCAGGATTACCGGTGCTGCGCAGAACGCATTGAGGGTAAAAACGCCTGCCACGCTGGAGCCTTCGGCACAGCGCATCACCACTACATCCTTGCGCCCGGGGCGCTTGATGCCCGCCGAAGCGATGCCCAACTCGAAACCTGGAACCGGGTGCAGGGTAGACAACGGGCCAAGACCAACAGCCATAACGAACGCTCCTTGAGGTTTGATACATCTGAATGCGATGGTAAAACGCCGCGAACGGTCAGACCGTTCGCGGCGTTGTTCTAGCAGGGTCAAGCATAGCCAACGTCACTGTCGGCTTAACCCGCGCTACAGCGGTCGGCTTAGCTGACCTGACCGTGGCAATGCTTGTACTTCTTGCCGGAACCACAGGGGCACGGCTCGTTGCGACCAATTTTCGGCTCGGTGCGCACGGGCGCAGCGGCAACCGCCACGTCGCCTTCTTCATCAGCCACTTCTGCCATCAGCGCGGACGCTTCGGCGTGCTGGAATTGCATACGCTCGGCCAGTGCCTGAGCCTCGCGGCGCAAACGCGCTTCCTCTTCAGCCGGGTCTTCACGGCGCACTTGTACGTGCGAGAGTACGCGGATGGTGTCGCGCTTGATCGAATCGAGCAGTTCCTGGAACAGGGTGAACGACTCGCGCTTGTATTCCTGCTTGGGGTTCTTCTGCGCATAACCACGCAAGTGAATGCCGTGACGCAGGTGATCCATGGTCGACAGGTGGTCTTTCCACAGATCGTCCAGCACGCGCAGCAGAATTTGTTTCTCGAAGGTGCGCAGGGCTTCGGCGCTGGCTTCGTTTTCTTTCTCGTTGTAGGCGCTGATCAGCTCATCGAGAATCCGCGCGCGCAGGGTTTCTTCGTAGAGTTTGTCGTCTTCGTCGAGCCATTGCTGGACCGGCAGGCGCAGGTTGAAACTGCTGAAAAGCGCTTCTTCCAAGCCGGCGATGTCCCACTGCTCTGGCAGCGACTGCGGTGCGATGTGCGCGTTAATGGTGTTATCCAGAACTTCACGACGGAAATCGGCGATGGTCTCGCCAATATCGTCAGCCGCGAGCAAGGTGTTGCGCATGTGGTAGATCACCTTGCGCTGCTCGTTGGCCACGTCGTCGTATTCGAGCAACTGCTTACGCATGTCGAAGTTGCGGCCTTCAACTTTGCGCTGGGCTTTTTCGATGGCGTTGCTGACCATACGATGCTCGATGGCTTCGCCAGACTGCATGCCCAGAGCCTTCATAAAGTTCTTCACCCGATCAGAGGCGAAGATGCGCATCAGGTTGTCTTCCAGCGACAGGTAAAAACGGCTGGAGCCTGGGTCACCTTGGCGGCCAGCACGGCCACGCAGCTGGTTATCGATACGGCGCGATTCGTGACGCTCGGAGGCGATCACGTGTAGACCACCGGACTCAATCACTTGCTGATGGCGTTTCTGCCAATCGGACTTAATCTGCGCAATCTGCTCAGGTGTTGGGTTTTCCAGGTTGGCGACTTCCACTTCCCAGTTGCCGCCCAACAGGATGTCGGTACCGCGACCGGCCATGTTAGTGGCGATGGTCAGCGCGCCCGGACGACCGGCCTGAGCAATGATCTCGGCTTCTTTTTCGTGGAACTTGGCGTTAAGCACCTTGTGCTCGATGCCTTCCTGGTTGAGCAGTTTGGACATGTGCTCAGAGGTTTCGATGGTGGCCGTACCGACCAGCACCGGACGCCCGAGGGCCATGCTTTCCTTGATGTCGGTGACAATGGCGGCGTACTTCTCATCCGCAGTCAGGTACACCAGGTCATTGAAATCTTTACGGGCCAGCGCACGGTTGGTCGGGATCACGATCACCGCCAAACCATAAATCTGATGGAACTCGAACGCTTCGGTATCAGCAGTACCGGTCATACCGGACAGCTTGTTGTACAGGCGGAAGTAGTTCTGGAAGGTGGTCGAGGCCAAGGTCTGACTTTCGGCCTGGATCGGCAGGCCTTCTTTGGCTTCGATAGCCTGATGCAGGCCTTCTGACAAACGACGGCCCGGCATGGTCCGGCCGGTGTGTTCGTCAATCAGCAACACCTGGTTGTTCTGCACAATGTATTCAACGTTGCGGTTGAACAGCTTGTGCGCGCGCAGACCGGAGTAAACGTGAGTCAGCAGACCCAGGTTATGCGCCGAATACAGGCTCTCACCCTCGGCCAGCAGGCCGACTTCGGTGAGCATCTCTTCAACATACTGGTGGCCGGCTTCGTTCAGCTCAACCTGACGAGCCTTCTCGTCGACCTTATAGTGGCCTTCTTGGGTGACGACACCCTCTTCTTCCTCGACATGCAATTTCAGGCGAGGAATCAGCTTGTTGATTTCGGTGTACAGGCGCGAACTGTCTTCGGCCTGACCGGAAATGATCAGCGGCGTACGGGCTTCGTCGATGAGGATGGAGTCCACTTCGTCGATCACGGCAAAATTCAGCTCGCGCTGGAATTTTTCTTCCAGGCTGAAGGCCATGTTGTCGCGCAGGTAATCAAAGCCAAATTCGTTGTTGGTGCCGTAGGTGATGTCGGCCGCATAGGCCGCACGTTTTTCTTCCGGCGGCATAAACGGGGTGACGATACCCACGCTCATACCAAGGAATTCATAAAGCGGACGCATCCAGTTGGCGTCACGACGGGCCAGGTAATCGTTGACCGTCACCACGTGCACGCCCTTACCGGACAGTGCGTTCAGGTACACCGCCAAGGTTGCCACCAGGGTCTTACCCTCACCGGTACGCATCTCAGCGATCTTGCCTTCGTGCAGGGTCATACCGCCCGTCAACTGTACGTCGAAGTGGTGCATGCCCATCACACGCTTACCGGCTTCACGGGCGACGGCAAAGGCTTCAGCCAGCAGTTGGTCAAGGGTTTCGCCTTTAGCCAGCCGCGCCTTGAACTCTTCAGTCTTGGCACGCAGTTGCTCATCGGACAGAGCAATCAACTGCTCCTCGAAGGCATTTACGGACTGAACCGCCTTGAGCATGCGTTTAACTTCACGCTCGTTCTTGCTTCCAAAGAGTTTCTTCAACAAAGGCGCAAACATATCGACGGGATCTTCCAGGCGTATGGATTGTGGGTAACCGAAAAGCGACCCATGCAGCCCTCATGGCTGCGTGCGAAGCGGGCATTCTACCCGGAAACGCGAATGAGGAAAGCTACGTTATTCGTCCTCGCCAACACGAGCGATATAGCTGGCTGGATTGACCAAACGGCCACCTTTGGTGACCTCAAAATGCACGTGATAACCACTGGCGCGACCACTGCGCCCAACCTTGGCTATGGTCTGCCCACGCTGCACAAGGTCACCAATGTGCACCACGTTACTCTGGTTGTGCGCGTACAAGGTGGTGTAGCCATCCGCGTGGCTGATTTCAACGGTATGCCCGTAACCGGACCTCATACCCGAGAAGCTCACTACGCCTGCGGCCACCGCAACAACATCGCTGCCCGGTTTAGCGGCAAAGTCGACACCCTTGTGCTGGGTATTACGGCCAGTGAGCGGGTGCACACGACGACCGAACGGCGAAGACATATAGCCTTGACGTACCGGCATGCCGGAAAGGTATTCGCCCTCACTCAACTGACGCTCACCGATCATCTGCTCCAGCACTTCGAGCAATTGCTCACGGCTGTCCAGGCGCACGCTCAGCTTATCCAATTCATCCATAAAGGGCGGTGGTGCGTAGGCAGCATCGCCCATGGCGTCTTCTGCACCGCCCTGGCCGACATTGAGGGAGAAATCGAACTCGCTGGCGTCCAGATCAGCCAGTTCGGTTAAGCGCGCACCCAAAGCATCCAGGCGCGTCAGGCGCGCTTGCAGTTCGGCCACATGCACGGCAAACGCATCCAGTTGCAATTGAGCATCGCGCCGCACTTCACCCACTTCAGCACGCTGTTGATCCAATGCCAGGTTTAACTGCTGCTCGTCTGGGACAACAACGGTGGCAGGTGCCCACCATGCGCCGACCGCTACACCGCCAGACAGTGCCGCGGCCATCACGATCAACAGTGACAGCACAATCCAGCGCAAATCCAAGCTAATAGAGCGAGCAGCACCGTGGTGCCGACTGAGCAAAATAATCTGCATGAGCGTTCCCTTGTGGTGAAGCCCGGAAGTTGGCAGCGACTCTGCTACCATGGCGGCTTCACTTATTCAGGCGTCCTGCCATGACTTTTCGTCCTTTGCCGGCTCGGGCTCCCGCCGCACTGATGCGCGAGGCGAAACCCCTAAAGGCGCTGTTCAATCAAGCGCAACGTATTGATCGCTTGCAGCACCTGCTAGAGAGCCAATTGCAGCCTGCCGCCCGCGAGCACTGCCATGTTGCTTCATGGCGCGAGGGTTGCCTGCTGCTGGTAATCACTGATGGCCACTGGGCCACCCGCCTGCGCTATCAGCAAAAAAGACTGCTGAAACAGCTGCAGAACCTTGAAGAGTTCGCGACCTTAACGAAGATCCTGTTCAAGGTGCAACCTCCGACTGCCGAAAGGCGTGCGCCGGGTCGCACAATCAACCTGTCGGATTCGGCCGCGGAAAACATTCAGGCCACCGCTGAAGGCATCAGCGATCCCAAGCTGCGCGCAGCCCTTGAGCGCCTGGCCAATCACCGGAAAAGCACATCCTGACCAATCTTGGCGCGCGCTCTTCATTTGGTGCGCGGCCGAGATTTTAAGCCTCAGTCAGTGTCATATGCGTGCGACCAAACACTGCTTGACCTTACCAAGGTGGCAAGGTTGATGCTGTTAGCTCACTTGATGGAGCACCTCTTATGACCTCGCTCATTACCTATGACCTGCCGATCAGCGGCATGACCTGCGCCAGTTGTGTCGGACGGGTTGAGCGCGCATTGAGCAAGGTGGCGGGCGTCGCAAACGTCAGCATCAACCTGGCCAGTGAGCGCGCCCGTATCGAAGCGCCGACAGGCCATATGCAGCAACTGGTTGAGGCTGTTACTCAAGCCGGTTATGAGGTGCCCAGCGAGCAACTGGACTTGGCCCTGAGCGGCATGACGTGCAGCAGTTGCGCCGGGCGCATCGAACGGGTTCTGGCCCAACAAACTGGCGTATTAGCCGTGAGCGTAAACTTCGCCAGCGAACGGGCACACCTGCACATGCTGCGCGGCAGCGACACACAACCGCTTTTGCAGGCGGTGAATCGCGCGGATTACAAAGCCAGCCTGATCAGTGACCCACGCACCGCCGAGAAGACCGCCGCCACTGCATTGCGTCACGAACGCTGGATCTTGCTGCTGGCCATTATGCTGACCCTACCGCTGGTCGTGCCCATGCTCGCTGAGCCCTTTGGCCTGCATTGGATGCTTCCAGCTTGGGCGCAGTTTGCCTTGGCAGCGCCGGTGCAATTTATCGTCGGCGCACGTTTTTACCGCGCCGCCTGGAGCGCCCTGCGCGCCCGCGCCGGCAATATGGATCAGCTGGTGGCCATCGGCACCAGCGCCGCATTTGGCCTGAGCCTGTATCAATGGGCCGTGACGCCAGCAGGCAGCATGCCGCACCTGTATTTCGAAGCCTCGGCGGTGATCATCACCTTGATTCTGCTGGGCAAATACCTGGAAAGCCGCGCCAAACGGCAAACCAGCAGCGCCATCCGTGCCTTGCAGGCTTTGCGCCCGGAGCGGGCGTTACGCCTGCAAGAGGGCGCTGAGCAATGGGTCAGCCTGGCTGAGTTAAAGCTGGGCGACCGTGTTGTGGTCAAGCCCGGCGAACGCTTCCCGGTCGATGGCCAGGTGATTGAAGGCCAGAGCCACGCCGATGAAGCGCTGATCAGCGGTGAAAGCCTGCCGCAACCCAAACAGCCCGGTGACCGCGTAACGGCCGGGGCCATCAACGGCGAGGGCCGCCTGCTGATCGAAACCACGGCGCTGGGTGCCGAGACCGTGCTGTCGCGCATTATCCGCCTGGTCGAAGAGGCCCAAGCAGCGAAAGCCCCGATCCAGAAGCTGGTGGATAAAGTCAGCCAGATTTTCGTCCCCAGCGTACTGCTGATTGCCCTCGCCACGCTGAGCGGCTGGTTGTTGTATGGCGCGGGGATCGAAACCGCGCTGCTCAACGCCGTGGCGGTGCTGGTGATCGCCTGTCCCTGCGCGCTTGGTTTGGCGACGCCCACCGCGATAATGGCCGGCACCGGCGTGGCGGCGCGCCACGGCATTCTGATCAAGGACGCCGAAGCGCTTGAAGTCGCCCATGCCGTTACCCAAGTGGCCTTCGACAAGACTGGCACCCTGACCGCCGGCAGCCCACGCATTGCTCACCTGCGCGCAGTCGACGGCGACGACGCTCAATTGCTGCAGTTGGCCGGTGCCCTGCAACGCGGCAGCGAGCATTCGCTGGCCAAAGCCGTGCTCGACCGCTGCGCCGAACAGCATTTGACCCTCGCCGAGGTCAGCCACAGCAAAGCACTGGCCGGGCGCGGGATTGCCGGACAGATGGGTGAACGGCAACTGGCGCTGGGCAACCAGCGCTTACTGGATGAACAGGGCTTACCGGCAACTGAACTGGCCGCCGACGCCTTGGCCTGGGAGGCCGAAGGTCGCACTCTGTCGTGGCTACTGGTGCTGGCACCGCAGCCACGGGTATTGGGCCTGTTCGCCTTTGGCGACACGCTCAAGCCCGGAGCGGCGCAGGCCATCGCCGCATTGACTGCGCAAGGCATCGACAGCCACCTGATCAGCGGTGACAACCATGGCAGCGTGCAAGCCGTGGCCGACGCCCTAGGCATCAGCGCCGCACATGCCAACGTGCTGCCGGCAGACAAAGCCGCGATCATCAACGCAATGAGGAAGGATGGCGTGGTGGCCATGGTCGGTGACGGCATCAACGATGCGCCAGCCCTGGCGGCGGCCGATGTTGGTATTGCCATGGGCAGCGGCACTGACGTGGCCATGCACGCCGCCGGTATCACCCTGATGCACGGCGACCCACGCCTGGTAGCCGATGCGTTGGATATTAGTCGGCGCACCTACAACAAGATTCGGCAAAACCTGTTTTGGGCCTTCGCCTATAACCTGATCGGCATACCGCTGGCCGCCGCCGGCCTGCTCAACCCCATGCTCGCGGGGGCGGCCATGGCGCTGTCCAGCGTCAGCGTAGTGAGCAATGCTCTGCTGCTGAAAACCTGGAAGCCGAAGCGTTCGGAAAACCCGTAGCCCGGATGAAATCCGGGAGAGATTGGCCAGAGTGCGAATTTCCCCGGATTGCATCCGGGCTACCTAGACAGGATTAAAACCCCGACCTCACCACAGCGCGTGGAGAACCTGATGAATATCGGCCAAGCCGCCAAGAAAACCGGCCTGAGCGCCAAGATGATTCGCTACTACGAAAGCATCGACCTGCTGCCTGCCGCCGGGCGCAGCGACAGCGGCTATCGCCTGTACAGCGCACCAGACCTGCACCGTTTAGCGTTTATCAAACGCTCACGCGACCTGGGTTTTTCCCTGGCCGAAATCAGCCAACTGTTGGCCTTATGGCAAGACCGTCAACGCGCCAGCGCCGACGTCAAAGCCCTGGCCGCCGCACACATCCGCGAACTGGAGCACAAAATCAGTGAACTCAGCGGCCTGCGCGACACGCTCAGAGACTTGATGGAAAGCTGCCAGGGCAACGACCGCCCGGACTGCCCGATCCTCAAAGACTTGGAATCAGGTTGTAGCCATAAGGCAGATCACGCGTAGGGTGGATGACGCTTCAGCCATCCACCCTTTGCGGTCCTATGGTCGATGAAAAGAGCGTCAACTACGCGCCCCGACTCACCCTACAACCGCAGCGATTAACCGTAGCCCGGATGCAATCCGGGGTATCGATTGTGGCAATAAAACCGGATTCCCGGATTGCACCGCGCTTATCCAGGCTATATGAGTGCATCTGCCCTACAACGCCTGCTGCAACGCCCGGCAATCCAAGGCGAAATGATCAACCAATTCCGGCCAAGGGTTTTCCGGCAGGTTGACCAGCACGCTGCGCGCCCCGGCAGCGCGGGCGCATTCCAGGTCAAAGCGGTAATCACCGACCATGACCAACTCACTCGGCGCGACCTGCCAGGTTCTGGCGAAATGCAGCAGGCCGCCCGGATCCGGTTTTGGCGGCGCTTCATCGCGGCCGATCACATCAGGCACGGCAAAACAGTCATCCAGCCCAATCGCGCGCAAGGTCAACAGCGCCAACTCATGGGCATTGCGGGTCAGGATGCCCAAACGGCAACCACGCTCGCGCAGTTCCCGCACCAGCTCAATCGCACCCGGTGCCGGTTGTGAAGCCAGTGCCAGTTCGCGCTCGTGCTCCAGCAACCAGGCATGTTTGGCGGCGGCCACCGCCTCTGGCAGCGACGCCAGATGGCCGAGGATGTCCTCCGCCAAGGGAATATCCAGCGCCCGCTTGATGGCCTCGAAATCATGCACCGCCAGGGTCAGGGTGCCGTCCATGTCGAACACCCAATGGCGGGCCGCGCTCAGGCTCATTTCCAGTCCTCGCGCACGCGGGTCAAGCCCTCCTGCGCCACCGAGGCCACTAACTGGCCTTGACGATTGAAGATGCTGCCACGGGCAAAACCACGGGCGTTACCGGCCCAGGGGCTGTCCATGCTGTACAGCAGCCAGTCGTCCATGCGCAGGTCAGAGTGGAACCACAGCGAATGGTCGAGGCTGGCGACCTGCATAAACTTCTGCCACACCGACACGCCATGCGGCAGCATCGAGGTGGTCAACAAATTGAAATCGCTGGCGTAGGCCAGCAGCAACTTGTGCAGTTGCGGCTCATCCGGCAACTCACCCGCCGCGCGAAACCACACATGCTTGACCGGGTCGCACGGCTTGGGCGCGAACGGATTGCTCAGGGTCACCGGCCGAATTTCAATCGGCTTATCGCTAATCGCCCGCTCACGCATGCGCTCGGGCAAGGCATTGACCACCAAACGGGCCAGCTCGGTTTCCGATTTCAGCTCATCCGGCCCCGGCACATCCGGCATCGGATTCTGGTGATGAAAGCCTTCTTCATCGAACTGGAACGAGGCGCTGCAGGTAAAGATCGGCTTGCCCTTCTGGATCGCCGTCACCCGCCGCGTGCTGAAACTGCCACCGTCGCGCACGCGATCGACCTGATACACCACCGGCAATGCCGCATCGCCAGGGCGTAAAAAATAGCCATGCATGGAGTGCACATGGCGCTCAGGCTCAACCGTCTGGCTGGCCGCTGAAACGCATTGACCGAGCACCTGACCGCCGAATAACTGGCGAAAGCCGAGGTCCTGGCTGACGCCACGAAACAGATTTTCTTCGATGGTTTCCAGGGTCAGCAGGGCGACCAACTCACTCAACACCTGACTCATGCATGCTCTCCGGTTAACGCTGGGGGCGAGATGGTAAAGGCTTCGCCCGGCTTTGTCGACCCATCCGAACGATGGATGTGGACAATAATGGCAGCATTCCGGCCACGTGGCCTACGGACTTGAGGCAAGCCGGGCTGCTGGCCATACTGCGGTCACCCCCGTTTGAGCTCAGCCCCATGCGCCTGCCGCTGGTCTACCACGACGATTACAGCCCGCCCTTCCCGGCCAGCCACCGCTTCCCCATGGAGAAATTTCGCCTGCTGCGCGATCACCTGGTGGA
Organism: Pseudomonas sp. Ga0074129; assembly: GCA_001465025.1. GTDB lineage: Bacteria > Pseudomonadota > Gammaproteobacteria > Pseudomonadales > Pseudomonadaceae > Aquipseudomonas. Next base: position 27,372 of record LNDO01000113.1, on the reverse strand, counting down.
CAGCGACCTGTGCACCGAAACCAGCCTGCTGCGCCCGGATTTATGCCCCGCCGAGGTGCTGGCTTTGGCGCATTGCCCGGCCTATATCCAGCGCTTTGCCAGCGGCGAACTGGCCTATGAAGAGCAGCGTCGCCTCGGCTTGCCGTGGAGTGCCGCCCTGGCCCAGCGCACCGTGCGTGCTGTGGGCGGCTCGTTGCTGGCCGCTGAGCAGGCGCTGCAACACGGCCTGGCCTGCCACCTGGCCGGCGGCACCCACCACGCGCACTACGATCACCCGGCCGGCTTTTGCATCTTCAATGACCTAGCGGTGATTAGTCAGTACCTGTTGGCCAGCGGCAAAGCCCAGCGTGTGCTGATCTTCGACTGCGACGTGCACCAGGGCGACGGCACCGCGCGCCTGCTGGAAAACACCCCTGAGGCGATCACCATTTCACTGCACTGCGAAAAGAACTACCCGGCGCGCAAAGCCGCCAGCGACTGGGATATCCCGCTGCCCAACGGCATGGGCGATGACGACTACCTGAAGGTGGTCAACGACACCCTCAATTACCTGCTGCCCCTGTATCAGCCCGATATCGTGCTGTATGACGCCGGTGTCGACGTGCACCAGCACGACGCCCTCGGCTACCTCAACCTGAGCGACGCTGGCATCGCCGCCCGCGACGAAGCCGTGCTCAACCACTGCCTGGGCCGCGACATCCCGGTGGTCGGGCTGATTGGCGGCGGTTACGACAAAGATCGCCACGCGTTAGCAAAACGCCACGGCATCCTGCACCACAGCGCCACCAAGGTCTGGCAAGTGCGCGGGTTGGGATAAAAGCGCCACAGGCGCTGTCACATCGCGCACCTTCACGACCCAGGAATTCGCCTCGCATGCACGCAACGCTCAGCCCCCTGCCGGCCCTGCTCGCCGCACTCGCATTCGGCACTGCCGCACACGCCGACGACACACTGCAGCCACGGGTAGACGACATCATCCGCCCGGTGATGGCGCAGTTCGATATCCCCGGCATGGCCGTGGCGATCACGCACAACGGCCAGGCGCACTACTTCAACTATGGCGTGGCGCGCCTGGACGACCCGCAGCCGGTGAGCAGCGACACCCTGTTTGAAATCGGCTCGCTGAGTAAACCCCTCACAGCCACTCTCGCCGCGCTGGCGCATACCACCGGCAAGCTGAGCCTCGCCGACAGCGCCGGCCAGCACTGGCCCGAGCTGCAAGGCAGCAAGCTGGAACACGCAAGCCTACTCAACCTCGGCACCTACACCGCCGGCGGTCTGCCGCTGCAGTTCCCCGACACCGTGACCAACCCGGCCAGCATGCTCGCCTATTACCGCCAGTGGCAGTCTGAATACGCCGCTGGCAGCCATCGGCGATATTCCAACCCCAGCATTGGCTTGCTCGGCCATCTCACCGCACGCAGCATGGGCCAGCCGTTCCCCGCCTTGATGGAGGGCACGCTGTTCCCCGCGCTCGGCATGCCGCACAGCTATATCCAGGTGCCCGCTGCGCAGTTGCCGCGCTATGCCTACGGCTATAGCCAGGACAACCAGCCGCTGCGGGTCACGCCGGGCATGCTCGACGCCGAAGCCTACGGGGTGAAAACCAACGCCCGGGACATGCTGCGCTTTGTCCAGGCCAACCTTGATCCGGCCAGTCTCACCGAGGACCTGCAACGCGCCATCGCCATCACCCACACCGGTTATTACCGCGTCGGCGAGATGACCCAGGGCCTCGGCTGGGAGCGTTACCCCTATCCGATCAGTCTGGAACGCCTGCAAGCCGGCAACTCCCCAACCATGGCCCTGGAGTCGCAACCGGCCAAACGCCTCGCACCGCCGGAAACAGCGCCAGCCGACAGCCTGTTCAATAAAACCGGCTCAACCGGCGGCTTCGGCGCCTACGCGGTGTTTGTTCCCAGCCAGAACTTCGGCCTGGTCATGCTGGCCAACAAGAACTACCCCAACGCAGCCCGAATCAAAGCGGCGCACGCCATACTGAGCACCTTGGATGAGTCCACTCGCGAGCCTGAGGAATAACCGTAGGATGACGTTGAACTTAGCGATACCCATCGGCCGGTATCGCTGCAACGCCAGGAGAGTGATGGGTATCGCTAAGTTCCACCCATCCTACAAGCCGGTCCTACCCCGCCAACACCTTCTCCAGCGCCTGCTCAAAGGTCGCTACGGTGCGGTCGATATTGCCCAGTTTGTCCAGCCCGAATAGCCCCAAGCGGAAGGTCTGGAAGTCCGCCGGCTCGTCGCACTGCAGCGGTACACCGGCAGCGATTTGCAGGCCCTGGGCGGCGAATTTGCTGCCGTTTTTGATGCTGGCATCGTCGGTGTAGCACACCACCACACCGGGGGCTTCAAAACCGGGGGCGGCGACGCTTTTGAAGCCTTTACGGGCGAGCAAGGCGCGCACACGCTCACCAAGTTCCTGCTGCTGGCTGCGCACCTTAGCGAAACCAATGGTTTCGGCCTCGCGCATGGCATCGCGGAAACGCGCCAGGGCATCGCTGGGCATGGTGGCGTGGTAGGCGTGGCCGCCTTGTTCGTAGGCCTGCATGATCTGCAGCCACTTTTTCAGGTCGCAGGCAAAGCTGGTGCTTTGGGTCGCTTCGACGCGGGCCTGGGCGGCTTCGCTGAGCATCACCAGGGCGCAGCACGGCGAGGCGCTCCAGCCTTTTTGCGGGGCACTGATCAGCACGTCCACGCCGCACGCTTGCATGTCCACCCAGAGGGTGCCGGAGGCAATGCAGTCGAGCACAAACAAACCGCCCACGGCATGCACGGCATCACTCACCGCGCGCAGGTAGTCGTCCGGCAGGATCATGCCTGAGGAAGTTTCCACATGCGGGGCAAAGACCACCTTGGGTTTTTCCAAGGCGATCACCGCCAGCACATCGGCCAGCCGCGGCGGGGCGTAAGCGGCTTGGCTGCCTTCACTGATCGGGCGGGCCTTGAGCACAATTGATTCAGACGGAATTTGGCCCATCTCGAAAATCTGCGTCCAGCGGTAACTGAACCAACCGTTGCGCAGCACCAAGCATTTGTGCCCAGTGGCCAACTGGCGCGCCACGGCCTCCATGCCATAGGTGCCGCTACCGGGCACCACGGCCACGGCATGAGCGTTGTAAACCTGCTTCAGGGTGCTGGAAATTTCCCTCATCACGCCCTGAAACGACTGCGACATGTGATTGAGGGAGCGGTCGGTGTAGACCACTGAGTATTCGATCAGGCCGTCGGGGTCGATGCTGGGGTAAAGGTTGGACATACAGGGCTCCAGTCAGAAATTGTCCTCACGACCCTGCCCGAAGCCGGTGCAAATGACAAGGCGCACGCCGCCTCAGTTAGAATGCACGCCCTTAATTCCCGCCCGATATCGCCATGACCGACAACCGCCAACCACCAGCCTCTCGCGTTGCCATTATCGGCGGCGGCCCCGCCGGGCTGATGGCGGCCGAAGTGCTGGCCCAGGGCGGTGTGCAGGTCGATCTTTACGACGGCATGCCGTCAGTTGGCCGCAAGTTCCTCCTTGCCGGTGTGGGCGGCATGAATATCACCCACGCGGAAGCCAAACCGGCGTTTATTGGCCGTTACGCCGAACGCCAAACGCAGGTGGCTGCCTGGCTGGACGACTTCGATGCCGATGGCCTGCGCAGCTGGATTCACGGCCTGGGTATCGACACCTTCGTCGGCACCTCGGGGCGGGTGTTCCCCACCGATATGAAAGCCGCACCGCTGCTGCGCGCCTGGCTCAAACGCCTGCGCGAACTGGGCGTGCAGCTCCACACCCGGCATCGCTGGCTGGGCTGGGAGGCGGACGGTGCACTGCGCATTGCCACCGCTAATGGAGACATTCAGGTGCGAGCTGACGCCACCCTGCTGGCGCTGGGTGGTGCGAGCTGGGCGCGACTGGGTTCGGACGGCGCGTGGGTCAGCCTGCTGGAAGCGCGCGGGGTGTCCATAGCGCCATTGCAGGCGAGCAATTGCGGCTTTGACGTCAGCGCCTGGAGCCCGTTTCTGCGCGAGAAATTCGCCGGGGCACCGCTGAAGAATGTCAGCCTCAACCTGCTTGGTGGCGTGCCCCGCTTGGGCGAATGCGTGCTCACCGCCAGCGGCATCGAGGGCAGTTTGGTGTATGCCCTGTCGGCGGCGATTCGCGAAACGATCAACCTGCACGGCAGCGCCACCGTGCAACTGGATCTGCTGCCGCAGACGCCGCTGAACAAATTACAGACAGCCCTAAGCAAACCACGCGGCGCGCATTCCATGGCCAAACACCTGCATCGTCAGGCGGGAATCGATGGCGTCAAAGCCGCGCTGCTGCGTGAATTGGCCAGCGCTGAGGCTTTTAACGATCCCATGCAACTGGCAGAGGCGATCAAGGCCTTGCCCATCAGCTTGATCCGCCCGCGCCCGCTGGATGAGGCCATTAGCACAGCCGGTGGTGTGCCCTTTGCGCAACTCGACCCGCACCTGATGGTTAAACAGCTGCCCGGTACCTTCTGCGCCGGGGAAATGCTCGACTGGGAAGCCCCAACCGGCGGCTACCTGCTGACCGCCTGCTTTGCCAGCGGCCGCTGCGCCGCACAGGGCATTCTCACCTGGCTACAGAGCGGCAGATAAGCACGCACACCTCAGCTCAAGCGGCTATGCTTGGAAAAAACCGTCCCAGAACGGTGTTCTTCCACGCGTACAGGTAATCTCCAGCCGTGATTCCACTAGTGGTCTGTGACGACTCGAATATGGCGCGTAAGCAGTTGATCCGCGCCCTGCCAGCCGAATGGCCGGTGACTATTAGCCAGGCCACCAACGGCCAGGAGGCACTGGCCGCCCTGCGCCAAGGGTTAGGCCAGGTAATGCTGCTTGACCTGACCATGCCGGTGCTCGACGGCTACGAAACCCTCGCCGCGATGCGTGCCGAAGGCCTGGTCTGCAAAGTGGTGGTGGTGTCGGGTGACGTACAGGATGAAGCCGTTCGCCGCGTCAAAGAGTTGGGCGCGCTGGCCTTTATCAAAAAACCGGCCGATCCCGAGACACTGCGCAGCACCCTGCTTGAGCTAGGTCTGTTTGACCCCAAAGCCACGCCAACGGCCGTCGCTCAGGCGGCGGTGCTAGATGAGCTGAAGGTCAACTTCCGCGACGCCCTGCGCGAAGTCACCAACGTTGCCATGGGCCGCGCTGCCGCATTGCTGGCCAAAGTGCTCGGTGTGTTCGTGCAGTTGCCGGTGCCGCAGGTAAATATCTTCGAAGTCAGTGAACTGCACATGACCCTCACGGATGCCATGCGTGGCGAACGTTTGAGCGCGGTGTGCCAGGGTTTTATTGGGGATGGCATTGCCGGTGAAGCCCTGCTGCTGTTCCACGATTCGGAAGTCGCCGACATGGCCAAGTTGCTCGGCTGGCAACCCAAAGACGACACCCAGACCTCGGAAATGCTCCTGGATCTGGCGAGCATTCTTACTGGCGCCTGCCTGGCTGGGATCGCCGAGCAGATCGACGTGCGCTTCTCGCAGGGCCACCCGCAACTGCTGGGGCAGCACTCATCTATCGAACGACTGATTCACCTCAACCAACGGCGCTGGCGCAAGACACTGGCCATTGAAGTGAGCTACAGCCTGGAAGCGCACAGCATCCACTTCGACCTACTGCTGCTGTTTACCGAAGATTCGATCAAGCGCCTGACCAACAAACTCAACTACCTGATGAATTAAGCCATGCCTGCACAAATCGACATCAAAGAGGTTCACTGGCTGCTCGATATCGTGCAATGCATTGATGTCGGCGTGATCGTGTTGGATCGCCAATACCGGGTAGAAGTGTGGAACAGTTTTATGGAAAACCACTCCGGCATGGGCCCGGATGAGGTGCACGGCAAAACCCTGTTCAGCCTGTTCAGTGAAATTGACGAAGCCTGGCTGCGACGCAAAGTCGATACGGTGGTGGCCCTGGGCACGCGCGCATTCAGCCTTTGGGAACAGCACCCGTACCTGATGCACTTCAAGAATTACCAGCCGATCACCGGCCAGGAAGAATTCATGTACCAAAACATCACCCTGCTGCCACTGGGCGGCGCAGGCGATGCGGTGGAGCATATTTGCGTGGTGATCTACGACATGACCGCCGCCGCCACCCACAAGAAACAACTGGAAGCGGCGCAGGCCAATCGCTAAGCGATTGGCCTGAGAGCGGCGCATACGCGCAAAAGACGCCGCCGGATTGCATCCGGGCTGCGGTTGAGATTACTTAACAAACTTACCGGGCTTACCCGCTTTGCCGCCAAAACTCGGCACCTTGCGCACGGCCTTGACCGACGGCGCGGCCGGTTCATCAGCCTCCATCCAGCGCCCTAGGCTGCCGCTTTTGCCGCCGCCCACCACTTTGGGCTTTTTGGCTTTCTTCGGTTTTTTCACCACTTGGCCACCGGGCAAGGTCTGCGGCACGCGGTGGTCGGGGATAAAGTCGGGCTCGTCGACACGTTGCAGCACTTGTTGCGTCAGGGTTTCGATGGCCGAGAGCAGTTGCACTTCATCAGCGCAGACCAGCGACACCGCCTGACCGGTGGTGCCAGCACGCCCGGTACGACCGATACGGTGCACGTAATCTTCGGCCACGATGGGCAGGTCGAAGTTGACCACCAGCGGCATGTCGTCGATATCCAGCCCGCGAGCCGCCACATCGGTGGCCACCAGCACCTTGATCTCACCATCCTTGAAACGCTGCAACGCACGCTGACGGGTAGCCTGCGGCTTATCACCGTGGATTGAGTCGGCGCTGATGCCGTGGCGCTGCAACTCGGCTTCCAGTTCATCGACGCCCTTGCGGGTTTTCACGAAGACCAGCGCCTGGCTCCAGCGCTTGCTCTGGTAAAGATGCAGGAAGAGTTCGGTCTTGAGTTTTTTGTCCACCGGGATCAGCCATTGCTTGACCGATTTGGCGGCGGCGTTACGTGGGCTGACTTCGATGCTCAGCGGGTCATTGAGCATCTCACCAGCCATGCTGCGAATGGCTTCGGAGAAGGTCGCGGAAAACAGCAAGGTCTGGCGCTTTTTTGGCAGTGCGCGGAACACGCTTTCCAACTCGTTGGCAAAGCCCAGATCAAGCATACGGTCGGCTTCATCCAGCACCAGGGTTTGCACCTGATTGAACTTCACCGCGTTCTGCCGGAACAGGTCGAGCAAGCGCCCAGGGGTGGCCACCAGCACGTCCACGCCTTTACGCAACTTCATCATCTGCGGGTTGATGCTTACCCCGCCATACACCGCGTAGCTGCGCAGCGGCAGATGCTCGCCGTAGGTGAGAAAGCTCTGCAGTACTTGCTCAGCCAGCTCACGGGTCGGCACCAGCACCAGCGCGCGCAGCGAATTACTGGCCACTTGAGGGCCTTCCATCATCAGCCGTTGCAGCACTGGCAGGGCAAAGCCTGCGGTTTTACCGGTGCCGGTTTGCGCGGCGGCCATTAGGTCGCGACCTTGCAGCACCGGCACGATGGCCTGGGCCTGTACGGCAGTGGGAGTTTTATAGTCGAGGCTGTCGAGGGTACGCAGCAAAGGCTCGATCAGGCCGAGGGAGGCAAAGGTCATAGGGCTAACCGCAGAGAAAAGTCGATGGCGCAGAGTTTATCCTGCTTGGGCGCAGACGGCCCGGTTGTCTTCAGTAGGCCATCAATACAAAGCCCGGATTAATCCGGGCTTTGTATGCACGCGTAAACGCGTTGGATCAGGGCTTGTGCGGGCGCGCGAGAAACTCATGCGACTGCATTTCCAGCAGGCGACTCAGGGTGCGCTGGAACTCGAAGTTGAGACGGCCACCGGTGTAGAGGTCTTTAAGCTCCACTTCTGCCGAGATGATCAGCTTGACGTTGCGGTCGTAGAACTCATCGACCAAGTTGATAAAGCGCCGCGCCATATCATCTTTAGCGGTGCTCATCTGCTCGACGTTGGCCAGCAACACGGCGTGGAAGATCTTGCCCAGCTCGATGTAATCGTTTTGGCTGCGCGGGCCATCGCAGAGTTCGCGGAAGTCGAACCAAGCCACGTCGTCACCGATCTTGCGCGCAGTGATGGCGCGATTTTCGATCATCAGCGGCTCGTTCTCCTGCACCGCGCAATGCTCGGGCAGCAGGCTGCTGAAGCTTTTTTGCAGGCTTTCTTCGGCGGCGGCATCCAGCGGCCAGTGATACAGCTCAGCTTGCTCCAGCGCGCGCAGGCGGTAATCGATGCCGCTGTCGACGTTGACGATCTCGGTGTGCTGCTTGAGCAGGGCAATCGCCGGCAGGAAGCGTGCACGCTGCAGACCATCTTTGTACAAGCCGTCAGGCACGATGTTGGAGGTCGCAACCAGGCTGACGCCGTTCTTGAACAACTCTTCCATCAGGGTGGCGAGGATCATCGCATCAGTAATGTCGCTGACGAAAAACTCGTCGAAGCAGATGACCTTGGCTTCGTCGGCAAAACGCTTGCCGATGATGGTCAGCGGGTTCTTTTCGCCTTTGAGCGTGCGCATTTCTTCATGCACGCGCTTCATAAAGCGGTGGAAGTGCGTACGCACCTTGCGCTCGAACGGCAGTGCATCGAAGAAGGTGTCGACGAGGTAGGTCTTACCACGCCCAACGCCGCCCCAGAAATACAGGCCCTTGACCGGCCCCTGCGGCTTTTTGCCGAACAGCTTGCCGAACACGCCGGCACCGCCCTTCTCGGCGGCGACCAGGTCGTCATACAGGCGTTGCAGGTGACGTACCGCTGTTTCCTGCGCTGCATCATGGAAGAAATCAGGGCGTTTAAGGTCAGCCTGGTAGCGTTCTAGAGGAGTCATAATTCGTTAGCCGGGCAAGTAAAACGGGGGCGTCACTTTAGCGACGCCCCGGGGGATTGGCAATCGGGTAGGTTGGCGTTGAGCGCAGCGAAGCCCAACAAAAACGCAACGTTGGGCTTCGTCGCGTTGCTCCTCAACCCAACCTACACCTTAATCCTGAGGTGCCAGCGCCTCGCGCAAGCGCGTGATAGCGGCCTCACGCGCGTCGCCGTCGGCGAATGCCGGGCTTTGCGCCACGCACTCATCGTCCAGCCAAACCCCGAAAGCACCGTCCTGCTCGCGCACATCCAGCGCTTCGCCGGATTGCAGGCGCTTGTTGACCATGCCTGCTGCCTTGCCATCGGCAAACGACTTGGACAGCAGCAACTGCTCACCCGCGGCGTCCAGCAGGCGGAAACGGAAGCTGCCGTCTTCGTCACGGAAGCTGACGAAACGCGCGCTCTTGCCGGCTTTTTTCTTCTCGCCAGCGGTGTTGATGGCCTGACTGCGGAACGAGCGCAGGCCCACCGCTTCACGCAACTCACCGAGGAACGGCGTGGCGGTTTTACGCGCTTTGGCGGCACCGGCCAGCAGGATATCTTCCAGGTCAGCCGGCTTGCTGATCAAGGCGTTGTAACGCTCGCGAGCCTCGCCCAGCTGACTTTCCAGCAGCTGATACAGGCGATTCTTGGCCTCGCCCCAGGCCAAGCCACTTTCCAGTTCGGCGCGAAACTCAGCCTGTTGGGCGGGCGCGGCAAAGGCCTGATAAAGAGTGAACAGGTGCGAGCTATCGGCATCCTTGGCTTCACCCGGCAGCTTCGAGTCAGTGACGATACGTGCCACAGCGTCCTTGAGTTGCTTGGCAGTGCCGAACAGCGGGATGGTGTTGTGGTAGCTTTTGCTCATCTTGCGACCGTCGAGGCCGGGCAAGGTGGCCACGTCTTCTTCGATCACCGCTTCAGGCAGGGTGAACAACTCTTTACCGTTGCCAAACAAGTGGTTGAAGCGCTGGCCAATGTCGCGGGCCATTTCCACGTGTTGGATCTGGTCACGACCGACCGGCACTTTGTGTGCGTTGAACATCAGAATGTCGGCGGCCATCAGCACCGGGTAGCTGAACAAGCCCATGGTGATACCGGCATCCGGGTCTTCACCCTGCTCAACGTTCTTGTCCACCGAGGCCTTGTAGGCATGGGCGCGGTTGAGCAGGCCCTTGCCCGCGACGCAGGTGAGCAGCCAGCACAGCTCGGGGATCTCTGGAATATCCGACTGACGGTAGAAGGTGGCCTTGTCGGTATCCAAGCCCAGCGCCAGCCAGGTGGCGGCGATTTCCAGGCGTGAACGCTGGATACGCGCTGGGTCATCGCACTTGATCAGGGCGTGGTAATCGGCCAAAAAGTAGAACGAATCAGCATCCGCCGCACGGCTGGCAACGATGGCCGGGCGAATCGCGCCCGCGTAGTTGCCCAGGTGCGGCGTGCCGGTGGTGGTGATGCCGGTAAGGATACGAGTGGTCATAACGTTCGCTTATCTACTCAGGCGCTATTGGCCTGCGGGGTCAGAGACGCGGCAGCAGCAGATCTTTGAGGTCAGTAAGCTTGCCGTGAAAAAAGTGGCCGCATTCTGCCACTTTCAGCAGTTCATGGGCACGCCCAAGCGCCGCCGACCATTGATAGACCACCTGCGGATCAATCACTTCGTCGTCTTCGGGCTGGATCAGGATCAGCGGGCACTGGCCGGCCGCTGGCGTGTCATCCGTCAGGCGATGCACCGCCGGGGCCAGCATAAACAGCTTTTCGGGCGTTATACCCTGAGCTTCCAGACGCGCGCCCAAGGCCGCCGCGACAAAGCCTCCAAAGGAGAAGCCCAGCAAAGTCAGCGGCAGTGTCGGGTATTTTTCGCGCAGCCAATGAGCCACCGCCTCGGCGTCATCTACCTCGCCAATCGCCATGTCATGGCTGCCCGCACTCGCGCCCACGCCACGGTAGTTAAAGCGTAACGTGGCCAGGCCACTGTCACGGCAGGTGCGTTGCAGGGTGGACACCACCTTGTTGAGCATGGTGCCGCCCTGTATCGGATTGGGGTGGCAGATCAGCGCAACGCCACGGGCGTCGGGGGTATCCAGCCAGAGGGCTTCGAGTTGGCCGCAGGGGCCGGCAATCGTGATGGGGGTTTCGCGGGTGAGCAACAGGGAACTCCGTGACCTCGCAGTGGGTCGACTCGTCTAGCTGACAGCCTGCGCCGCACACACAAACACCGTAATCGTTTCGGCATTGCATTGCGGTATACAGCGCAGGTTCGAGCCGTTAACGTAAAGCAAAGCCGTTTAGAGAGGAAGGACTCGTGGAACAGACGCTCACCGCCTGGTTGCTACCCGCTATGACCCTGGTCGCTGGCATTGCCATTGGCTTCCTGATTGCCCGCCTAGCACCCAATGCAGCCCCCAACCGCACCCAGCGCCAACTGGATGACATGCAGGCGCGCTTTGATGCTTATCAAAGTGAAGTGGTCAGCCACTTCAACACCACAGCCAGCATGGTGAAAAAGCTCAACCAGAGTTATCAGGACGTGCAAGAACACCTATCTGAGGGTGCCAATCGCCTGGCCCTCGACGAGTTGACCCGTCAACGCCTACTGGCGGCCCTGCATACCGACGACGCCAGCGAAAAACGCGAACGTTTGACGCCACCGAAGAACAACGAAATGCCCAAGGACTACGCGCCGAAAAGTGCCGATGTGCCGGGCATGCTCGATGAAAGCTACGGTTTGAAGAACAAGTAATAATTTCCCGCCCCCAAAAGCCTCGGCCTAAACAGCCGGGGCTTTTTGTTGGCGTCGGGATTGTAGGAACAGCGGTGACGCCTAAGCCATGCCCGCGAAACAGCTATCGCGCCCATGGGCCGCTCCTACGGGCAAGAATCTGCTGCCAATAAAAAAGCCCCGCGAACTAGGCGGGGCTTTTTTATTGTGAAACAAGTCCGACTAGAACCTGCTTACGAGCTTGCGAGCTAGAGTCCTGCTAGGCAAAAACAGGCGAGGAAGCGGAGTGTACTTTTGTACATGAGCATTCCGAGCCTGTTTTTAACGCCGCAGGACCGACGCGCAGCTGATCGTAAACAGGGTCTTAAATCGCGCCACGCTCACGCAGCAAGGCCAACACCTGCTTGACGCCCTCTTCCACCGACAACGCCTGCGTGTCGATCACCAGATCGGCATTCAGCGGAATGTCGTACGGGAAGGACTCGCCCGGGATGTTGTCGCCACCGGCGGCATATAGGCCTTGCGGGTCACGTTCGGCGCAGACTTGCGGGGACGCTTGCACGTACACCGTGATCAAGCGCTCGGCACCGATCAGCGTCTTGGCCTGCTCGCGGCCTTCGGCATCCGGCGCAACAAAGGCAGCCAAGGTCAGCAAACCGGCTTCGTTGAACTGACGCGCAACATGTGCGGCGCGACGCCAGTTTTCGGTACGCCCGGCGCGATCTTGCGGCAAGCCTTTGTTCAGGTCGTGACGCAGGTTCTGCCCATCGAGCACATAGACCGCACGGCCCATATCAAACAGCTTGCGCTCAACGGCGTAGGCCAGGGTGCTCTTGCCCGCGCCGGACAGGCCGCTGAACAATACCGTCGCTGGCTGCTGACCAAAGCGCATCGCACGCTCTTCGGTCGACACATGCGCCAACTTACCGTGGTGCCCCGTTGTGCCCTGCGCGCTCACCGGCTCAGCGATGATCATGCCCGCACCGACCGTGCCGTTAGTCAGACGATCGATGACGATAAAGGAGCCGGTGGTGCGGTTGTGCGCGTAGCCGTCCAATGCAATCGGCGTATCTAGCGCAATGCGCACCTGACCGATTTCGTTGAGTTGCAGGCTGCTCGCCGCACCCTCTTCCAGAGTGTTCACATCCACCCGGTGAGTGATGCTGGCAATCGAACCCGGCACATAACTGGTCGCACGCTTGATGTCGTATTTCTTGCCCGGCAGCATCGGCTCTTCAGCCATCCACACCAGCATGGCGTCGAAGCTGTCGACCACCTGCGGGCGGCTGTCGGCATGCACCAGCATGTCGCCACGGGAGACGTCGATTTCATCTTCCAGGGTGATGGTAATTGCCTGACCAGGGCCAGCCTGCTCCAGCTCACCTTCAAAGGTGACGATGGATTTAACCTTGCTGCCTTTGCCCGATGGCAAAGCGATGATTTCATCGCCCTTGCGCACGATGCCACTGGCCAGGGTACCGGCGAAACCACGGAAGTTCAGGTTGGGACGGTTGACGTACTGCACCGGGAAACGCAGGTCGGTGAAGTTACGGTCACCGGCGACTTCCACGCTTTCAAGAATCTCCATCAGCGACTGGCCGGTGTACCAAGGCGACTGCTCGCTCTTGTTGACCACGTTATCGCCCTTCAGCGCCGACATCGGCACGAAATGCAGCGAGCTTGGTTTGAGCGCGATGCCTTCGGCGAACTTCAGGTAATCAGCCTTGATCTGCTCGAATACGCCTTGATCAAAACCCTTGAGGTCCATTTTATTAATGGCCACAACAATGTGTTTGATACCCAGCAGGCTGGCAATAAAGCTGTGGCGCTTGGTCTGGGTCTGCACGCCATAACGGGCGTCGATCAGGATGATCGCCAAGTCGCAGTTAGATGCGCCGGTGGCCATGTTGCGCGTGTACTGCTCATGGCCGGGGGTGTCGGCGATGATGAACTTGCGCTTGGCGGTGCTGAAATAGCGGTATGCCACATCGATGGTGATGCCTTGCTCACGCTCGGCCTGCAGGCCATCGACAAGCAGCGCCAGGTCGATGTCGTCACCGGTGGTGCCGACTTTCTTAGAGTCTTTGCTGATGGCGTCCAGATGGTCTTCGTAGATCATCTTGGTGTCGTGCAACAGACGACCAATCAAGGTGCTCTTACCGTCATCGACGTTGCCGCAGGTAAGGAAGCGCAGCAGCTCTTTACGCTCGTGCTGAGCCAGGTAAGCGAGGATGTCTTCGCTGATCAGATCGGATTGGTGCGACATCTTAAAAGTACCCCTGACGTTTTTTCTCTTCCATCGACCCAGCGGCATCGTGGTCGATCACGCGGCCCTGACGCTCGGACGTGCGGGTCAGCAGCATTTCTTGAATGATGTCGGTCAAGCTGGTGGCCGTGGACTCCACGGCGCCGGTCAGCGGATAGCAGCCAAGCGTGCGGAAGCGCACCATCTTTTTGGTGATGCTGGCTTTCTCTTCGTCCGAGAGGTGCTCAAGGATGCGCTCGTCGTCGATCATGATCAGCGTGCCGTTCTTCTCGATCACCTCGCGTTCAGCGGCGAAGTAAAGCGGTACGATCGGGATTTGCTCCAGATAGATGTACTGCCAGATGTCCAGCTCGGTCCAGTTGGACAGCGGGAAGACACGGATCGACTCGCCCTTTTTGACCTTGCCGTTGTAGACATTCCACAGCTCGGGGCGCTGGTTTTTCGGGTCCCAGCGGTGGTTGCTGTCGCGGAAGGAGTACACGCGCTCTTTGGCGCGGGACTTTTCTTCGTCACGGCGCGCGCCACCGAAGGCGGCATCAAAGCCGTATTGATTCAGCGCTTGCTTGAGCCCTTCGGTCTTCATTACGTCGGTGTGCTTGGCACTGCCGTACGTGAAGGGGTTCATGTTCTGCGCCACACCATCCGGGTTGATGTGAGTGATCAGGTCCAGGCCATACTCGTTGACCATTTTCTCGCGGAAGCGGTACATCTCCTGAAACTTCCAGCGGGTGTCGACATGCAGCACCGGGAACGGCAACTTGCCAGGAAAGAACGCCTTGCGTGCCAGGTGCAGCATCACGGCGGAGTCTTTACCAATGGAATAGAGCATTACCGGGTTGTCGAATTCGGCGGCCACTTCACGAATGATGTGGATACTTTCCGCCTCAAGCTGCTTCAGGTGGGTCAATTTATCGAGCATGGCTACTCACGGTTTTCGAGGTGTTTGGGCCGGCGGGCCGTGGACGAGGGCGCACTCTAGCACAGCCCCTTCTTCTAATCAGGAGAGCGGTTAGATCGAAAAGATCTAGCTTTATAGCCGCCGAATGGCAACTCACGGGCTTCAAATCGGGTTGGGACAATCAATAAACAGGTGTTCGATGGCAAACCGGCGCGCCAAGTAATTACCCAATGCCTGTACCCCATAACGTTCAGTGGCGTGATGCCCGGCGGCGATAAAGCTGATGGCGTTTTCCTGGGCGCTGTGGAAGGTTTGCTCCGAGGCCTCGCCGGTCAGGTACAGGTCGACGCCAGCCGCAATCGCCTGATCGATATAGCCCTGGCCGCCGCCGGTGCACCAGCCAACCCGGCGAATCATCTCTGCGCCTTCGACCAGCAGCGGCTCGCGCCCCAAGACCTGTTGCACATGGCGGGCGAAATCACGCGGGCTCATGGCCTGACTCAACGAACCAACCAAGCCGACGGTGCGCGGATTATCCGGCTCCAACGGGCCCTCAACGGTGATACCGAGTTGCGCAGCCAACTGCACGTTGTTACCCACCTCAGGGTGCACATCGAGCGGCAGGTGATAGGCCAGCAGGCTGATGTCGTTGGCCAGCAGGGTTTGCAGGCGGCGGCGTTTCATCCCGGTAATGCAGGGGTTTTCGCCTTTCCAGAAGTAACCGTGGTGCACCAGCAACACATCGGCTTCGGCCTCGACCGCCGCATCGACCAGCGCCTGGCTGGCCGTTACACCGCTGACAATCCGGCGCACCTGAGGCCGACCTTCAACCTGCAGGCCGTTGGGGCAGTAATCACTGATGCGCGCCGCATTGAGGTAGCGGTCGGCTTCTTCTACGAGGGTCGCCAGGGCAATGGCCATCGGTGTTTCCTTTTGGACGGTGGCAAGGCGCTGCTTTATTCGCAGCAGCCTCTCTATAATGATGAACCTTAAGGGGCGCACCTGCCCCTCGCAACCCTCAGGATTGGATCGATGTTCAAGGCCCTGCGTTTTTTCGGCTGGCCCCTGCTGGTAGGCGTGCTTCTGGCCTTGCTGATCATGCAGTACTTCCCGCAATGGGTCGGCCTGCCGGGGCAAGACGTGAACGTGCGTCTGGCACCGTTCTATACGCGCATGCAGGAAGGGCCGGTGTCCTATGCCGACGCGGTGAGTGTTGCCTCGCCAGCGGTGGCCAACCTGTACACCACCAAGTTCGTCAGTAAACCCGCGCATCCGTTGTTCGAAGACCCGCAGTTTCGAAAGTTCTTCGGCGACAACCTGCCACGTCAGCGGCGCATGGAATCGAGCTTGGGCTCGGCGGTAATCATGAGTCCCGAGGGTTATCTGCTGACCAACAACCACGTAGTCGCCGGTGCCGATCAGATCGTCGTGGCGCTCAAAGATGGTCGCGAAACCCTGGCGCGCATCATTGGCAGCGACCCGGAAACCGACCTCGCGGTACTCAAGATCGACCTGCCGGATCTGCCATTCATCATTCTCGGACGCTCGGACAATATCCGTATCGGTGACGTCAGCCTGGCCATCGGCAACCCATTCGGCGTTGGCCAGACGGTGACCATGGGCATCATCAGCGCCACCGGGCGCAACCAACTGGGCCTGAATACCTACGAGGACTTCATCCAGACCGACGCGGCGATCAATCCCGGCAATTCGGGCGGCGCACTGGTGGATGCCTACGGCAACCTAGTGGGCATCAATACGGCGATTTTCTCCAAGTCCGGCGGCTCGCAAGGCATCGGCTTTGCCATTCCGGTGAAGCTGGCGATGGAGGTCATGCAAGCCATTATCGAGCATGGCCAAGTGATACGCGGCTGGCTGGGCATTGAAGTGCAGCCCTTGACCCCGGAGCTGGCCGAATCGTTTGGCCTAGACGGACGCCCCGGCATCGTCGTGGCCGGCATTTATCGTGACGGCCCGGCGCAAAAGGCCGGGCTGCAACCGGGTGACTTAATCCTCACCATCGATGGCAAAGCCGCCGGCGACGGACGTCGTTCAATGAACCAAGTGGCCCGCACCCGACCCGGCGACACAATCAGCATCGACGTCCTGCGCAATGGCAAGCCACTGCAATTGACAGCCGAAATTGGCGTCAGACCAGCCGTCAACGGTAACTGATCAAGCCGCACCAGCCTTTTGCACCTGGGCGCGGCGGGCAAAGGTCGCCAGGAATGCCGACATAGGCGGCTTACGCGCGAGGGGTTGAACGTGACCGGCCCACATCAACAGCCCGCCCCGCAACGCAGCTGATAATGCCTCGCAACAATATTGATATGTTATTACATCAATGCCAGACTAGCCGCCGCACGCCCGGCCGCCGCATACGAAGCTCGCAAGAGCTGGCGCCCAGCGCACGCAAACCGTGCCGCGAAGCCCTTATCCCCTCAGTGAACACTCCATGCCCCTCAGCACCACTGCCCCGCCGCTCAGCGCTCGCTTGCAATCGATTGACGCCCTGCGCGGGCTGATCATCCTGTTGATGCTGCTCGACCATGTACGCGAAACCTTTTACCTGCACATGCAGGTACCGGACCCTATGCCGATCGAGACAACCGAGCCGGCCCTGTTCTTCAGCCGCAGCCTGGCGCACCTCTGTGCGCCGTTGTTTATCTTCCTCAGCGGGTTGTCGGCCTTTCTTTACGGTCAAAAGCAGCAAAGCAAAGCCGATGTCGCGCGTTTTTTGTGCACACGTGGGCTGTTTCTGGTGGCGCTGGAGTTCACCCTGGTTAACTTCGCTTGGACCTTCGAGTTCCCGCCCAGCGTGATTTACCTGCAGGTGATCTGGGCCATCGGCTTGAGCATGCTGGCGCTGTCAGTCTTGATCTGGCTGCCGCGCGCGCTGCTGGTGGCGCTTGGCCTGTTGATCATCGGCGGCCATAACCTGTTGGACTCACTGAGCTTCGCCAAGGAATCGTTCTGGCATATTCCCTGGGCTGTTCTGCATGACCGGGGCTGGATCGAATTGTCGGAGTCGCTGCGCTTGCGCACGTCGTACCCGGTTTTACCCTGGATCGGTGTCATCGCCTTGGGCTATGCCGCCGGGCCGTGGTTTACCCACGCCACATCAGCGACCCAGCGCCGCCGCTATTTGTTGCGCAGCGGCCTGCTAGCGCTGGGCCTGTTCATGCTGCTGCGTCTGCTGAACGGCTATGGCGAGCAACCTTGGCAGCCGTATGACAGCACCCTGTTGACCCTGATGAGCGTGCTCAACATCACCAAATACCCGCCCTCGCTGCTGTTTTTGGCGCTCACCCTCGGCCTGGGTTTGCTGATATTGCGCAGCCTGGAGCGCGTCCAGGCACGGGCGTGGGTTCGCCCATTGATAGCCTTCGGCGGCGCACCGATGTTCTTTTATCTACTGCATTTGTATGTACTCAAGCTGCTGTATCTGGCGGCAGTGGCTATCTGGGGGCTGAATCAAGGTGCGTTCTTTGGCTTTGATCAGTTCGCGTGGGTATGGCTGTGCACCGCTCTATTGGCCGTGGCGCTGTATCCCGCCACACGCTGGTTCGCTGCGCTGAAAGTACGCCGCCGCGACCTCACCTGGCTCAAATACTTTTGACCATTTACCACTCTGCCAACTCGCCCTTACAAGGAAGCCTTATGGCACGCACCGCGCTCTTACTCGCCAGCTTGTTGTTTACCGCTCAGGCCAGCGCCCACGGGCTATGGCTGGAGGAACGCCGAGGCAATATCGAAGCGGTTTACGGGCATGGCGCGGAGGACAAAGCTTTCAAGGCCGATAAAATCAGCGGTGCCTGGGCCTATGACCGCAACGGCAAGATGATCCCCGTGACCGTTGCGCGCCTGCCCGACCACGCCCGCCTGCAACCGCTCAAACCCGCCGCTGTGGTGGGCGTAGCACTGGATAACGGCGCATGGTCGCTCACCCCGGATAAGCAATGGATTAACGCCGGGCGCAGCCAAGTACCGAATTCAACCCAATCGCTGCACACCTTTAAATACAGCCTGGCGATCTATCAGCACGGGGCCAAGCTGCCGGCATTGGATCAGCTGAAAATGCTTATCTTGCCCGAAGTTGACCCACTCACCGTCGGCCCCGGCAAGCCATTGCCAGTTCGAGTGCTGGTGGACGGCAAACCAGTTGCCGGGGTGGCGCTGACTGGCGACTACCGTGGCGCGCCGCACCACGTCAGCGCCACCACCGATGCCAACGGCCGCGCTCAGGTTATGGTGCGCAACCAAGGGCTGAACATCATCAGCGCCTCCATCGACCTGCCGGTTAAGGGCGACAAAGACATCGAGACGCGCGGCCTGTTTACCTCGCTGACCTTTCTCGGCCAGGCGCACCACGAGTAACACGCAGGCAATAAAAAGCCAGCGCTGCTGACGCGGCGCTGGCTTTTACGTGACCCGGATGCAATCCCGAGCAGAGAGCGACGTTCCCGGATTGCATCCGGGCTACACGCTACAGGTCTTGCAACGCATCCAGCAACGCCTGATTCTGCTCAGGCGTGCCGATGGTGATACGCAGGAACTGAGCGATGCGCTGTTGCTTGAAGTGCCGCACGATCACGCCCTGCTCACGCAAACCGGCGGCCAGCGTCGCGGCATCTTTGCCGGGGTGGCGAGCGAAAACAAAGTTCGCAGCCGACGGCAACACCTCAAAGCCTAAGGTCTCCAGCCCAGCCACCACGGCGTCGCGGCTGTCGATCACGCGCTGGCAGGTTTGCTCGAAGTAGGCCTTATCCTCAAACGCCGCCGCCGCACCGGCAATCGCCATACGGTCCAACGGGTAGGAGTTGAAGCTGTTCTTGATGCGCTCCAGCGCCTCAATCAAGTCCGGATGGCCGACCGCAATACCGACCCGCAGCCCCGCCAAGGAGCGCGATTTGGATAGGGTCTGGCTGACCAGCAGGTTCGGGTATTTGTCCACCAGACTGATCGCCGTCTCGCCGCCGAAATCGATATAAGCCTCATCGACCAGCACAACGCTATCCGGGTTGGCCTTGAGCAAACGTTCAATCGCATCCAGCGCCAGCGCGCAACCAGTAGGCGCGTTGGGATTGGGGAAGATGATACCGCCATTGGGCCGCGCATAGTCCTCAACACGAATCTGGAACTGCTCATCCAACGGCACCTGTACGAAGTCGATGCCATACAGCCCGCAGTAAACCGGATAAAAGCTGTAGCTGATATCCGGGAATAACAGCGGCTGGCTTTGCTGGAACAGGCCGTGGAAGGCATGTGCCAGCACCTCATCGGAACCGTTGCCGACAAACACCTGAGCCGTCTGCACGCCGTAATAATCGGCCACTGCTTGCTTTAAGCGGTCGCTATTGGGGTCCGGATACAGGCGCAGGTTGTCATTCACCTCGGCCTGCATGGCAGCAATCGCCTTAGGCGAAGGGCCGTAGGGGTTCTCGTTGGTGTTGAGCTTGACCAGCTTGGCCAGTTTCGGCTGCTCGCCCGGTACATAAGGCACCAGGTCTTTGACGAAGGGGCTCCAGAATTTGCTCATCTGCCCTTCTCTCCTCGAATTCTTCGGTTTGTGTAGGGTGAAATCCGCGAAGCGTTTTTCACCGGACAAGGCGGTGGACACGCAAAGCGTTGTCCACCCTACAAACAGCCATCAGGGCTTGATGCGGTACTCGGCGCTGCGGGCGTGAGCGGTCAGCGACTCGCCACGGGCCAGCACGCTGGCGACCTTGCCCAATTCCGATGCGCCCTCGGCCGAACAATGGATGATCGACGAGCGTTTCTGGAAGTCATACACCCCCAGCGGCGAGGAATAGCGCGCGGTGCCGGAGGTCGGCAGTACGTGGTTAGGGCCTGCGCAATAGTCGCCGAGCGCCTCGGCAGTGTAACGGCCCATAAAAATCGCGCCCGCATGACGGATCAGCGGCAGGTACTCATCGGGGTTTGCCACCGACAATTCCAAGTGCTCTGGGGCAATACGGTTAGCCACTTCAATCGCTTGGGCCATATCGGCTACTTGAATCAATGCACCGCGACCTTCCAGGGAGGTGCGTGCAATCGTCTCGCGCTCCAAGGTTGGCAGCAGTTTGGCGATGCTTTCGGCCACGCGATCAAGGAAGGCGGCATCCGGGCTGACCAGAATCGACTGCGCGTCTTCGTCGTGCTCGGCCTGAGAGAACAGGTCCATGGCGATCCAGTCAGGGTCGGTCTGGCCGTCACACACCACGAGAATCTCCGACGGCCCGGCGATCATGTCGATGCCGACCTTGCCGAACACGTGCCGCTTGGCGGTGGCGACATAGATGTTGCCCGGACCAACGATCTTGTCCACCGGCGGCACGCTTTCGGTGCCATAGGCCAGTGCGGCAACGGCCTGCGCGCCACCGATGGTGAATACACGGTCAACCCCGGCAATACAGGCCGCAGCCAGCACCAGTTCGTTGATTTCGCCACGCGGTGTCGGCACCACCATCACCACTTCCGGCACACCGGCAACCTTGGCTGGGATGGCGTTCATCAACACCGAGGATGGGTACGAGGCTTTGCCACCCGGCACATACAAACCCGCGCGATCCAGCGGCGTGACCTTCTGCCCCAGCACCGTGCCATCGGCTTCGGTGTAGGTCCAGGAGTCCTGTTTCTGCCGCTCGTGATAACTGCGCACGCGCTCGGCGGCCGTTTCCAGGGCGCTGCGTTGCTCAGGGGTGATACGAGTCAACGCGAGCTCGAGACGCTCACGGGGCAGAATCAAATCGGCCATGCTGACGACGTCGAGGCCATCGAACTGCTTGGTAAATTCGACCAGGGCAGCGTCGCCACGCTCGCGCACGGCTTTGATGATATCCAGCACACGCTGATTGACCGCATCGTCCGAGACACTTTCCCAGCTCAGCAGATGATCCAGATGCTGGGCAAAGTCCTGGTCAGCGGCATTGAGTCGGCGGATAGCGATAGGAGCGGTCATAGCGGGCCTCTTAAATTGGCAAATGCTCAAGCGCCCGTAGAGTACCAACCGCTCCGCGCGGGCACCTGAGAATTTTGGCTATAACGCGGATAGGGCCGGGAATATGCTCCTGCGATTCCGGCATTTCCGCCGTCCTTGGCGGTCACGCGGCGAATTGCCGCATGGCAGGGGTTAGCGAGGGTGTCGCGCTTCAACCGCAGCGCGCAGGGTGTCGATCAACGCTTGAATGCGCGCGTGCTGCATTTTCATCGACGCTTTGTTAACCACCAGACGCGAGCTGATGTGGGCAATCAATTCTTGAGCTTCCAGGCCATTGGCGCGCAGGGTGTTGCCAGTGTCGACCACATCAATAATCTTGTCGGCCAGCCCCACCAGCGGTGCCAGCTCCATCGAGCCATACAGCTTGATGATGTCGACCTGGCGACCCTGTTCGGCGTAATAGCGCTTTGCAACGTTGACGAACTTGGTGGCCACGCGCAGTCGGCCCTTGGGTTCAGGCGCGCCGACAGCACCGGCGGTCATCAGCTTGCAGCGGGCAATGCGCAGGTCCAGCGGCTCATACAGGCCCTGACCGCCGTACTCCATCAGCACATCTTTACCCGCCACGCCAAGATCAGCCGCGCCATGCTCGACATAGGTCGGCACGTCGGTGGCACGCACGATCAACAACCGCACATCGTCCAGCGTGGTGGGGATAATCAGCTTGCGGCTTTTATCCGGATTTTCGGTCGGCTCGATCCCCGCCGCCGCCAGCAGCGGCAGGGTGTCATCGAGAATCCGGCCTTTGGAAAGGGCAATGGTCAGCATGGCATTAACCCGGCACGCGGCGGATTTTGGCGCCGAGCAACTGCAGTTTTTCCTCGATGCACTCGTACCCACGGTCGATGTGGTAGATGCGATCGATCAGCGTGTCACCTTCGGCAACAAGGGCGGAGATCACTAGGCTGGCGGAAGCGCGCAGGTCGGTGGCCATAACCGGCGCACCTTTGAGCGTTTCAACGCCAGTGACGATGGCAGTGTTGCCTTCGACCTGGATCTGCGCACCCATGCGGATCATTTCGTGCACGTGCATAAAGCGGTTCTCGAATACGGTTTCGATCACCGTACCGGTGCCTTCGGCAATCGCATTGAGGGCGATAAACTGCGCCTGCATGTCCGTTGGGAACGCCGGGTATGGCGCAGTACGCAGGTTCACGGCTTTCGGCCGTTTGCCGTGCATGTTCAGCTCAATCCAGTCATTGCCACAGGTGATCTCTGCACCGGCTTCCTGCAGTTTGGACAACACCGCTTCAAGCGTGGTTGGATCGGTATCCTTAACCTTGACTCGGCCGCCTGTAACAGCAGCAGCCACCAGATAGGTACCGGTTTCGATACGGTCTGGCATCACGCTGAAGCGCGCGCCGTGCAGGCGCTCAACGCCATCGATGGTGATGGTGTCGGTGCCGGCACCGCTGATTTTCGCGCCCATGGCGATCAGGCAGTTGGCCAAGTCAACCACTTCCGGCTCGCGCGCGGCGTTTTCCAGCACGCTGCGACCTTTGGCCAGAGTCGCCGCCATCATGATGTTTTCAGTACCGGTCACACTGACGGTATCGAAGAAAAAGTGCGCGCCACGCAGACCACCTTCTGGTGCCTTGGCCTTGATATAGCCGGCTTCGACATCAATGATCGCGCCCATGGCTTCGAGGCCGCGGATGTGCAGATCAACCGGACGCGAACCGATGGCGCAGCCGCCCGGCAGGGCCACTTCGGCATAACCGAAGCGCGCCACCATCGGACCAAGCACCAGGATCGAGGCGCGCATGGTTTTCACCAGCTCGTAAGGCGCCACCAGGGTTTTGATAGCACGCGCATCGACTTCCACACTGAGCTTCTCGTCGATGATCGGCTCAATACCCATGCGACCGAACAGCTCGATCATGGTGGTGATG
Organism: Pseudomonas sp. Ga0074129; assembly: GCA_001465025.1. Classification (GTDB taxonomy): domain Bacteria; phylum Pseudomonadota; class Gammaproteobacteria; order Pseudomonadales; family Pseudomonadaceae; genus Aquipseudomonas. The sequence continues at coordinate 3,757 of LNDO01000113.1, read as the reverse complement.
TCGTGCAGATGCGGCAGGTTGCAGATGGTTACGGGCGCGTCGCCCAGCAGGGTGGCGGCGAGAATCGGCAGGGCAGAGTTCTTCGCCCCGGAAATGCGGATTTCGCCATCGAGGCGCACACCGCCGGTAATAATCAGTTTGTCCATGATTCTCTCGGTTTAGGAGCGCGCAGCCCAATCGGCACGGCTGAAGAATTTCATACTCACGGCGTGGATGCTGCCATCGGCAATCCAGGCATTGAGGTGAGCGTAAATCTGTTGCTGGCGCTTGACTGGGCTTAGAGCGGCCAGTTCATCGCTGATCAGGTTCAGCTGGAAGTTGCAGCCTTCGCCTTCGACTTCCACCTGGGTATCCGGCAATTTAGCCTCTAGGAGACTTTTTACTTCTAAGGCTTGCATGCTCAACCTCGATCAATGCATGAATTAACGACAGCCGAGCAGACGCTCGCGGGCCGAGCATCATACAAAAAAGCCCCTCGCCTGCGAACCCCGCATTATGCCAAGGGACCGACGCGCGCGATGGCACTCAGGCCTGCTGGGGCAAAATTTCCAGCAAACCGCAAACATTGGCGATTTCGCGCATGTCGTTGGGCAAGCCTTTGATGCTGAACGCTTTGCCGGCGGCCGCGGCATCACGCATAAATGCCAAGAGCAAGGACACACCGACGCTGCTGGATTTCACCACACCGGTACAGTCAATCACGCAGGTCGCAGCAGACGCCCCCTTGATCAAGCGCGCCCCCTGCTCACGCAGAGCAGGCGCACTGCTGTAATCCAGCACACCGGCCAACGTAATCAGACCCGGCGACAACTCGCTGATGCTGGCCTGACTCACGATGCACTAGACCCTTGACGCGCCTTGGCTACCGTATCGGTCCAGTTGTTGATGACCTTGTCTAGATCATTCTGGTTTTCCTGCATGGCTTGGGCAAACTGGTCACGGAACAGCTTGCCGATGTTGATGCCATTGATCACCACATTACGCATCTTCCATGTGCCGTCTTGGCTGACCATGGTGTAAGACAACGGATAGACAGCCCCATTGCCATCACGAATTTCCATATTCACCGAGGCGCGCTGTGGGTCTTGCTGGCCGGTTGCCGGCAATACCCGAATATCCTGATTGTTGTATTCCAGCAAAGCGTTGCCGTAAAACTGCATCAGGCTGCGCTTGAAGTTTTCCTGGAAGCGCTGCATTTGCTCAGGCGACGCCTGACGCGAGTAGCGCACGGTCATTACGCCGCGCGAGATGCCGTCAACATCCACCACTGGACCGAGAATACTGTTGAGGGCGTCATAGAACGCGCCGGGGTCTGTGCGGTATTGCTCTTTATTCGCTTTAAGGTCGGCCAACAGGTTCGTCGTCGTCTCCTGCACCACCTCATGAGCTGCGGGTGCAGCCAACACCGGCAAAGAAAACGCTGCCAGGCAGATCAACAGACCGTTTCGTAGCGTTTTGAACATGGTAATTACCTCTACTGATTAGCCTGATCTTTGTTAACCGAATTGAGCAAAAACTTGCCAATCAGATCTTCCAGCACGAGCGATGACTGGGTGTCATGAATGATGCCGCCCTCGCCCAACACTTCTTCTTCACCACCGACGCTGATGCCAATGTATTTCTCGCCCAGCAGGCCAGCAGTGAGAATCGATGCGGTTGAGTCAGCCGGCAGGTTATTCACCGCCTCATCGAGTTGCATGGTCACGCGCCCCATGTAGCTGTCACGATCCAGATCAATGGCGGTGACCTTACCGATCGTCACTCCAGCCATGGTGACTTTAGATCGCACCGTCAAACCGGCGATGTTGTCAAAGTTTGCATAGACCTTGTAGGTGTTATCAGACCCTACCGTCAGGCCACTGACGCGCAAGGCCAGTAACAAGAATGCCAATAATCCTGCCAACAAGAACAAGCCGACACCCACTTCCAGCGTGCGGTTTTGCATCAGAAATCTCCAAACATCAATGCAGTCAGAATAAAGTCCAGCCCCAACACGGCGAGCGAGGCGTACACCACGGTCTTGGTGGTGGCCCGGCTAATTCCTTCCGAAGTCGGCTCACAGTCATAACCCTGAAAGACGGCAATCCAAGTCACGACAAAAGCAAAAACAATGCTTTTGATCACGCCGTTGAGCACGTCCTCGCGAAAGGAAACGCTGTTTTGCATATTGGCCCAGAACGAGCCTTCATAAACGCCCAGCCAGTCAATCGCGACCATGGCGCCCCCCCAAATACCGACCACACTGAAGATTATGGCCAGCAGCGGCATCGAGATAAAACCCGCCCATAGACGCGGGGCCACGATGTATTTGAGCGGATCGACACCAATCATTGCCAGGCTAGACAGCTGCTCAGTGGATTTCATATTGCCGATTTCGGCGGTTAACGCCGACCCGGCGCGCCCGGCAAACAGCAGGGCCGTCACCACAGGGCCAAGCTCACGCAGCAGGGTCAGGGCCACCATCTGCCCGACGGCCTGCTCAGAGCCATACTGAGCGAGGATGCTAAAGCCCTGCAACGACAGCACCATGCCGATAAACACACCCGACACCACAATGATCGCCAGGGACATAACGCCCACGGAATGCAGCTGTTTAACCAGTAACTGAAAGCCATTGCCGGTGGAGCTGCGACCAAACAGGGCGCGCACCAAGAAGATCACCGAGCGCCCCAGCGTACCCAACACATCAATCCCGGCGCGCCCGAACAGGCGCACCCGTTCGAGCACAGATGTTTTGCGCATCAGCGCCCCCTCAGCAAATCATCGCGGTAATTGTCCGCCGGAAAGTGAAACGGTACAGGCCCATCGGGCGTGCCCTGCATAAATTGACGAATGCGTGGATTATCCGAATCCATCAATTCTGCCGGTGTCCCCTGACCCAACACCTGAGTGTCACCGACAACATAGAGGTAGTCGGCAATGCTGGCGGTTTCAGCCAAATCATGCGAAACCACGATGCTGGTAATACCCAGTGCGTCGTTGAGCAGGCGAATCAAACGCACCAAAACGCCCATGGCGATTGGGTCCTGACCGACAAAGGGTTCGTCATACATCAATATCTGCGGGTCCAGGGCGATCGCGCGAGCCAGCGCCACACGACGCTTCATGCCGCCGGATAACTCATCAGGCATTAGCTCCACGGCACCCCGCAACCCTACGGCCTGCAGCTTCATCAGTACGATGTCGCGAATCATCTCTTCGGGCAATTGGGTGTGAACGCGCAGCGGAAAGGCAACGTTCTCAAACACGTCCAGATCGGTGAACAACGCGCCGCTCTGAAACAGCACACCCATCTGTTTGCGCATATCGAACAACTCGCCACGCGAGAGGCTGGGCAGGTTCACACCGTTAACCCTCACCTCACCCTGACTTGGCATCAACTCCGCAGCAATCAGGCGCAGCAGTGTGGTTTTGCCGCAGCCGGACGGCCCCATAATCCCCGTAACCTTGCCGCGGGGGATGTGGATATCGACATTTTTAAAAATATCCCGCTCGCCACGCTTAAAGCTCACGCCTTTTAGCTCAACTGCATACGGGCTCTCGGCGCTCATCTGGACTCCTTGCTTGACGCGTGCCTGACTGACGTAGCTTCCCGGGCAAAGGGCACTACAAATCGAGTCGAACGTACCGAAAATGGCCGCGAACTATACCACCACCCCCCCTGAATTCATAGAATAAGTGCAACGCTTGAAACGATAGGCAGAGGGCCAGCCACCGGTAGAATCCAGGCTCTCACACCAAAGGATTCAAGCGCAGA
>LNDO01000112.1 GCA_001465025.1 Pseudomonas sp. Ga0074129 | reverse complement strand
TAAGCGGGTGATCTGAGCGTTTTTGATCGATTTGCCGCTTTTAAAATCGGCAGGGGCTGAAGTCAGCCAGAAATACACAACTACTTCAGACCATCCCTAACGCGGCCAAGCTGACCCGTGAGTACATCCTCAGCGACGCCGGCCAGATCAACCTGGCCAAAGGCAATGCTCGCCCCATCCGCGCTGAGCACCTGACCCTGCCCGCCGAAGTGCAAGCCAAGCTGCTGCCGCAAGAGCAGTACGCTAAAGTGCAGCCGATCAAGGATGCTGCTGCCTGGGAGGCCACCTCCAAAGCACTGCCGCGCCTGTGGCAGGAACACGTCATCATCAATATGAACTAACGCAATCTGGCCCCGGATACACGCCGGGGCCGATTCGTTGCTAAGGCTTTCAATCATGTCGCACAACGTCATCCTCGTGGTTCTGGATGGCTTGAGCTATCAGGTGGCCCAGCACGCGCTGGGGCATCTGCAGGCTTACTGCCAGGCCGGACGCGCTGCACTGTACAAGCTCGACTGTGAACTTCCCGCGCTGTCACGCCCGCTCTATGAAGCCATCCTGACCGGTGTTACGCCGATCGAGAGCGGCATCGTTAACAACGATGTAGCGCGCCTGTCGAACCAGCGCAGCCTGTTCCACTACGCACGCGAAGGCGGCCTGATCACCGCTGCAGCGGCCTATCACTGGATCAGCGAGCTGTATAACCGCTCACCGTTCCACGCCGCCCGCGACCGTCATACAGCCGACGCCAACCTGCCGATTCAGTACGGCCACTTTTACTACGCCGATCATTACCCGGATTCGCACCTGTTCGCCGATGCGGAAAGCCTGCGCCTGCGCCATGCGCCAAACCTGCTGCTGGTGCACCCGATGAATATCGACGACGCCGGCCACAAGCACGGCCTCGACAGCGCGCAATACCGCAACAGCGCGCGCATGGCTGATGTGTTATTGGCCGAGTACATTCAGCCCTGGCTCGATGCCGGTTACCAGATCATGGTCACCGCCGATCACGGCATGAACAACGACCGCAGCCACAACGGCTTGCTGCCAGAAGAACGCGAAGTGCCGCTGCTGGTGCTCGGCAGCGCCTTCAGTTTGAACCCCAACGCGCAGCCCAAACAGCTGGAGCTATGCGGCACCGTCTGCGAATTGCTCGGCGTGGCCCACGACAAACCTGTCTGCCGGGAGCTTTTATCGTGATACCTGCCCTGCGCGGCAAATGGCTGGCGCTGTTGTGCCTGCTGCCCTTTGCCCTGTTCTTTATCGCCTTCCAGATTGCCCCGCTGCTGTGGGTGGCCAGCAACAGCCTGCAAAGCGCCAATGGCTGGGGGCTGGGCAACTTCAAAGACGCCTTTAGCTCACCGTTTTACCGCCAGGCCATGCGTCACAGCCTGGAAGTGGCGTTCTGGTCGAGTGTGTTTGGCATTGTCATCGCCATCATCGGCAGCTACTCGCTGCGCCAAGTCGACAGCAAGCTGCGCGACTTCGTCATGGCGTTTTCCAACATGACCAGCAACTTCTCCGGCGTGCCGCTGGCGTTTGCCTTTGTCATCCTGCTTGGGTTTAACGGCGCGCTGACCATCCTGCTCAAACAGGCGGGGATCATCGAGGACTTCAACCTCTACTCGAAGACCGGCCTGATCGTGCTTTACACCTACTTCCAGATTCCCCTGGGCGTGCTGCTGCTCTACCCGGCCTTCGACGCCCTGCGTGAAGACTGGCGTGAATCGGCGCAATTGCTCGGCGCGAGCAACTGGGCGTTCTGGCGACATATCGGCCTGCCCGTACTGACCCCGGCGCTGCTCGGCACCTTCGTCATTCTACTGGCCAATGCCCTCGGCGCTTACGCCACGGTGTATGCGCTGACCACGGGTAACTTCAACATCCTGCCGATTCGGATTGCCGCGATGGTTTCCGGCGACATCTTCCTTGACCCGAACATGGCCAGCGCCCTGGCGATGATTCTGGTCGGCCTGATGACCCTGATTACGATCGTTCATCAATGGCTGCTGCGCCGGAGCTACCATGTCCCACGCTGAAAAACGTTCACCGCTGTTCCACCAACTGGTGGTCTACAGCCTGCTGCTGATCCTCATGCTGCCCCTGCTCGGCACCTTGCTCTACTCCTTTTCCACAAGCTGGTCGGCAAGCATTCTGCCTAGCGGGCTGACCTTCAAGTGGTACGTGGAACTGTGGAGTGATTCGCGCTTTCTCGCCGCATTCGGCCGTTCGCTGCTGGTTTGCCTGGCGGCGCTGGCGCTGTCATTGGTGCTGATTCTGCCGCTGCTGTTTGTCGTCAGTTATCACTTCCCCAAACTGGACGGGGTGATGAACGTGCTGATCCTGCTGCCGTTTGCCATTCCGCCGGTGGTGTCCTCGGTCGGCCTGATGCAGCTGTTCGCCGGCGGCCCGCTACCGATTCTCGGCACGCCATGGATTCTGATTGGCTGCTTCTTCACCATCGCCCTGCCCTTTATGTACCGGGCCATCAGCAACAACCTGCAGGCGATCAACCTGCGCGACCTGATGGACGCGGCCCACCTGCTGGGTGCCAGCACTTGGCGCGCGGCCTTTATGGTGGTGCTGCCTAACCTGCGCAAAGGTTTGATGGTCTCGGTGTTTCTCTCCTTTAGCTTCCTGTTCGGTGAGTTCGTGTTTGCCAACCTGCTGGTCGGCAGCCGCTATGAAACCCTGCAGGTGTACCTCTACAACATGCGCAACGACAGCGGCCATTTCACCAGTGCGCTGGTGATTTCCTACTTTATGTTCGTGCTGCTGATGACCTGGGCGGCCAACCGCCTGAATAAGGACAAATCATGAGTTATCTGAGTATCCAAGGCCTGCATAAAAGCTACGGCGACACGGCGATTTTCAGTGACATCAACTGCGAGATTGCCAAGGGCGAATTCATCACCCTGCTCGGCCCGTCCGGTTGCGGCAAGTCCACCCTGCTGCGCTGCATCGCCGGTTTAACCGGGGTCAATGGCGGCAAAATCGTCCTCGATGGTGAAGACCTGGTACCCGTCGCCCCGCAAAAGCGCGGCATCGGCATGGTGTTCCAGAGCTACGCGCTGTTCCCCAACATGACCGTGCAGCAAAACGTCGCCTTCGGCCTGCGCATGCAAAAGGTCAAGGGCAGCGAAGCCGATCAACGGGTCAAGGAAGCCCTGGAACTGGTCGAGCTGAATGATTTTGCCGGCCGCTACCCGCAGCAATTATCCGGCGGCCAGTGCCAACGCGTGGCCCTGGCCCGTTCGCTGGTCACTCGTCCGCGCTTGCTGCTGCTTGATGAGCCGCTGTCGGCGCTGGATGCGCGGATTCGCAAACACCTGCGCGAACAGATCCGCAGCATTCAACAGGAACTGGGCCTGACCACCATTTTCGTCACCCATGATCAGGAAGAAGCGCTGGTCATGAGCGACCGTATCTTCCTGATGAACGCCGGCAAAATCGTCCAGAGCGGCGACGCGGAAACCCTCTACACCGCGCCGGTGGACGCCTTCGCGGCCGGGTTTATCGGCAACTACAACCTGCTCGATGCTGATGTCGCCAGCCGCTTGCTGCTGCGCCCGATCAACAGCCGCGTGGCCATCCGCCCGGAGGCCATTCAGATTGCCAGCCATGGCAGCATCGAAGGGCAGATCCGCAGCCATCGCCTGCTCGGCAACGTCATTCGTTACCGCGTAGAAGCACGTGGCGTCGAACTGCTGGTGGACGTGCTCAACCGCTCAGCCGCTGACCTGCACGCCAGCGGGCAGCGCATCAACCTGAACATTGAAGACAACGCAATCTGTGAGGTGGCCTGATGGCCCTGGCAATTTTCGACCTTGATGAAACCCTGATCGGCGGCGACTGCGCCAGCCTGTGGACCCAGGAAATGGTCAAAATCGGGTGGGCCGATGGCGAGAGCTTTATCGCCCGCGAGCAAGAACTGATGCGCCAATACGCAGCGGGCAGCTTGGCCATGGAAGACTACATGGGCTTCACTCTGTCACCGCTGGTGGGGCGCACGCCGGAAGAAGTCGCGCATGTCGTCGAACCCTTTGTTGAGGACGTGATTGAGCCGATTTTCTACAGCGACGCCACCCGCTGCCTGGCCAACCACCGCGCAGCCGGCGACCGCATTCTGGTGATCTCGGCGTCGGCGCATTTTCTCGTCAGCGCTGTTGCCGCACGCTTGAAAATCGAAGACGTGCTGGCCATCGACCTGGAAGAGCAACACGGCCACTACAGCGGTCGCACCCAAGGCGTGATGACCTACCGCGAAGGCAAAGTCACACGCCTACAGGCATGGATGAAGGAACAGGGAGAAGTGCTCGACGGTGCTTACTTCTACTCCGACTCACGCAACGACCTGCCGCTGCTGCAAGTGGTTGACCATCCGCACGTGGTCAACCCTGATCCCACCTTGCGCGCGCACGCAGAACAGGCCGGCTGGCCGATTCTCAGCTGGCGCTAACCGCTTGCGGCACAAACAGCGCACATAAAAAAACGGGCAACCTGTGCAGGTTGCCCGTTTTTTATTTCGCCCAATGATCAGCTGCGGATCAGGTGATCAAACGCGCTCAGCGATGCCTTGGCCCCTTCACCGACCGCAATGACGATCTGCTTGTACGGCACGGTGGTCACGTCGCCGGCGGCAAACACACCCGGAACGTTGGTGGCACCTTTGGCATCGACAATGATTTCGCCAAAGCGCGACAGTTCCAGTGTGCCTTTGAGCCAATCACTGTTTGGCAGCAGGCCGATCTGCACGAAAATGCCTTCCAGCGCCACGGTGTGCAGCTCTTCAGTCACACGATCCTTGTACACCAGACCATTGACTTTCTGACCGTCGCCTTTGACCTCAGTGGTCTGTGCGCTCTTGATCACCGTCACGTTCGGCAGGCTGTAGAGCTTCTTCTGCAGCACGGCGTCGGCACGCAGGGTGTCGGCAAACTCCAGCAGGGTTACGTGGGCTACCAAACCGGCCAAATCAATCGCGGCCTCGACACCTGAGTTACCGCCACCGATGACCGCAACACGCTTGCCTTTGAACAGCGGGCCGTCGCAGTGCGGGCAGAAGCACACGCCTTTGGCTTTGTATTCCTGCTCACCCGGCACGCCCATTTCACGCCAGCGCGCGCCAGTGGACAGGATCACGGTTTTAGCTTTGAGGCTGGCACCGCTGTCGAACTTCACTTCATGCAAACCGCCTTCGCCAACGGCCGGAATCAGGGCCGTGGCACGTTGCAGGTTCATGATGTCGACTTCGTATTCACGCACGTGCTCTTCGAGTGCACGTACCAGTTTTGGTCCTTCGGTTTCTTTTACCGAAATGAAGTTCTCGATGGACATGGTGTCGAGCACCTGGCCACCGAAACGCTCGGCAGCAATGGCCGTGCGAATACCTTTACGCGCGGCGTAAATCGCCGCTGCCGCACCGGCCGGGCCGCCACCAATCACCAATACATCAAAGGCCGGCTTGGCACTCATTTTCTCGGCATCACGGTTAGACGCGCCGGTGTCGATCTTGGCGAGGATTTCCTTCACGTCCATGCGGCCGGAGGCAAACACTTCGCCATTGAGGTAGATGCTCGGCACGGCCATCACTTGGCGGCGCTCGACTTCTTCCTGGAATAGCGCACCGTCGATGGAGACGTTGCGAATGTTCGGGTTAAGCACGGCCATCAGGTTCAGCGCCTGCACCACGTCCGGGCAGTTCTGGCAGGACAGCGAGTAGTAGGTTTCGAACGCGAAGGAACCCTCAAGGTTCTTGATCTGCTCAATGGTCTCGGCGTCCAGCTTGGACGGGTGGCCGCCCACTTGCAGCAGCGCCAGCACCAGCGAGGTGAACTCATGGCCCATGGGGATACCGGCAAAGGTCAGGCCGATATTGGCACCCGGGCGATTAAGGGCGAAAGACGGACGACGGGCGTCGCTGCCATCAGTCTTCAGGGTGATCTTGTCGGTTAGGCCGACGATGGTTTGCAGCAGTTCGAGCAGCTCTTGCGATTTCGCGCTGTCATCGAGGGATGCGACGATCTCGAACGGCAGGGTGACCTTTTCCAGGTAGGCCTTCAACTGGGTTTGCAGGTTAGCGTCCAACATGGCGGATAGTCCTCCTGAATTCATAGAATAAGTGCAACGCTTGAAACGATAGGCAGAGGGCCAGCCACCGGTAGAATCCAGGCTCTCACACCAAAGGATTCAAGCGCAG
>LNDO01000111.1 GCA_001465025.1 Pseudomonas sp. Ga0074129 | reverse complement strand
GGGCAACAACCGGTTAAAAACGCTCAAATAGTGGGCAATTCGCTTTGTCTTTGTCGCGCTCTGTCCATTTATGAATTCAAGTCCGACAGGCTGCTAGGGCCGGACGCCAGCTACTACGGCGGCGAACGCCTGCTGCAAGCCCTGGCCGCCGAGCATTACTACCTGCAATACCTGATCTACCTGGTGGCGCTGCGACGCTTCCTGCGGCAGCGTTTGGATGACTTCCAGAATGAGCAGTTGGGCGGCGCGTATTACCTGTTTCTGCGCGGCATGCCGAGCGCCGGGGTGTATTTCTCGCGGCCCAGCGATGGGCTGTTGGATGCGTTGGATACCTTGTTTGCGGAGGGCAGATGATGTTGCCGAGTAGCCCGGATGCAATCCGGGAACGGTCATCGCACCGCCTCACGCATGCCCCGGATTGCATCCGGGCTACGGGAGTGAATTATGACGCTTGCTGATCTGCCCCTTGGCCCGTTGGAACGCGCGCTGGTCGCTAGCTTGCAGCGTCTCGACCCGCAGGCGTCACCTGTGGTGCTGGCCTCGGCGGCGCTGCTGTGCATGGCCTTGGACAAAGGCGATGTCTGCCTGCCGTTGGCGCGCATGGCCGGGCAGCGGCCCTGGCCGGAGCATGCCTTCAACCTGCCGAAACTGACGGACTGGCAGGCGCAGTTGCAGGCATCCGCGTTGGTTGGCGGCGAGGGCGCTTTCACACCGCTGATCCTTGAGCATGGCCGCCTTTATCTCGCGCGTTATCAGGCTTATGAGCGCCAGTTGGCCAAGCAGTTGCTGCAACGCGCCGCCGACCTGCCCGAAGTGGATGAGGCCCAGCTCAGTGAAAGCCTGACCCGACTATTTGCCTTTAACCAACAGCAACCCGACTGGCAGCGCCTGGCCGCCGCGCAAGCGGTGCGGCGCAAGCTGGCGGTGATCTCTGGCGGCCCCGGTACCGGCAAAACCACCACCGTGGTGCGTTTGCTGGCGGCGCTGCTTGAACAGCCCGGTTGCGAACATCCGGGCGGCGCTCCGCTGGCCATCGGCCTGGCCGCGCCTACCGGTAAAGCCGCTGCACGCATGGCCGAAGCCATTCGCAATGCCAAAGCCGAGTTGCCGGTCAGCGAGGCGATCAAAGCCGCGCTGCCCGACGAGGCGCGCACCCTGCATCGCCTGCTCGGCAGCCGGGGCGACAGCCCGCAAGTGCGCCATCACGCGGCCAACCCGCTGGCGCTGGACGTGCTGGTGGTGGACGAAGCGTCGATGGTCGATCTGGCGCTGATGGCCAAACTGCTCGATGCGCTGCCGCCCACTGCACGATTGATCCTGCTTGGCGATAAAGACCAACTGTGCGCCGTGGAAGCCGGCGCGGTGTTTGCCGAACTCTGCGAGGGCCGTGGTTTTGATGCTCAGGCGGCGGGCGAACTGCAACGCATCACCGGCCAGCAGGTGCCGATCAGCCAGCCGACCTCGCAACTGGGCGATGCGGTGGTGCTGCTCACCCACAGCCACCGCTTTGCCGGTGACAGCGGTATTGGCGAACTGGCGCGGCGCATTAATGGCGGCGATGTCAGCGGCACTCTGAACCTGCTCAAGGAAGGCCGCAGCGACCTAACCTGGATGGCCGCGCCGACGCCCAATGAGTTGCTGGAACGTCTGGATCAAGGCTATGCACCCTATATCAGCGCCGCCAAAAGCACCGACCCAGCAGCCGCCTTCGCCGCGTTCAACGCCTTTCGCGCACTTTGCGCCCAGCGTGAAGGTGCCTGGGGTGTCGCTGGGATCAACGAAGCGTTGGAAGCGCGGATCAAACGCCGCAGCCAGGTGGCCAGCCGCGAGCGCTGGTATGTCGGGCGGCCGATCATGGTGCGGCAGAACGACTACGCCCTCGGCCTGTTCAACGGCGATATCGGCATCTGCTTGCACACTGAATACGGCCTGCGGGTCTTTTTTGAAGGCGAAGACGGCTACCGCCCCTTCGCCCCGGCCCGCCTGCCCAGCCACGACAGCGCCTTCGCCATGACCGTGCACAAAAGCCAGGGGTCGGAATTTGCCAACGTGCTGCTGGTGCTGCCCGAACTGCCCAGCCCCTTGCTCAGCCGCAGCCTGTTCTACACCGGCATCACCCGCGCCAAACACAAAGTGGAAATCTGGGCCTTACCCGCCCGCTTGGGCGAAGCCGTGGCCACCCGTGCCGAGCGCGCGGCGGGGTTGGCTGAGCGGCTGGCGACAAAACCTAACGACGCAGCGCCGGCACCCTCGATAGCAGAGGGCTTCAGCCAATTTGCGTTGTTTTGAGGGTGTAAAAGCTGTTGGGCTTCGCTGCGCTCAACACCAACCTACCGTCTGCCGGTAACGGTCAGTGCGCTTGTGCGGGGGGAAAATAGCGCCCGCCTGTTTTTTATGGCCTGCCATCCCTGGCGGCCACCCTGACGGGCCGTCGCTGCGCGACGTTAAAAATGACTCCCGGTCATTTTTTATGGCCTGCTATCTCTGATAACCACCCTGCGGGCCGTCGCTTCGCGACGTTAAAAATAGCGCCCGGCTATTTTTTCAGTTTCGGATTCGGGAAGAACTGTACCGCCTGCACTTTCGGATCAGGCGCCTTGGGTTTCAGGGCGCTGGTGTTGACCCGTGTGGGCAGTTCTTTCGGCACCGAGTTGCCGCGTTCGTCCAGGGTGTCGGCGTAGCCGCAGGCCACGCATTCGCGGTTGGGTACGCCGTCGACATTCCACATCTGGATCTTGTCCATTTCGCTGCACGCCGGGCAGACGGCCCCGGCGATAAAGCGTTTGGCGGTGATGGTCACTGGTGCGTCGCTCATGCGGCCTCCTGGCTCAGGCCGAGGTGGCGCAGCAGGGCGTCGATGGACGGCTCGCGGCCACGGAAATCGACAAACAGCACCATCGGTGCCTGTGAGCCGCCGCGCGCCAGAATCGCCTCGCGGAAGGCTTGGCCGGTGGCGCTGTTGAACACGCCTTCTTCCTCAAACCTGGAGAAGGCATCGGCGCTGAGCACTTCGGCCCACTTGTAGCTGTAGTAACCGGCCGCGTAACCACCGGCAAAGATGTGCGCGAAGCTGTTGGGGAAGCGGTTGTAGGCCGGTGGACGCAGCACCGAGACTTCCGCGCGGATGCCTTCGAGTACGTCGAGCACGCTGCGGCCGTCACCGTGGGTAGCGTGCAGTTCGAAGTCGAACAGGCTGAACTCGATCTGCCGCACCATCATCAAACCGGACTGGAAGTTCTTCGCCGCCAGCATCTTGTCCAGCAGGTCCTGTGGCAGCGGCTCACCAGTCTCGTAGTGTCCGGAGATCAGCGCCAGGCCTTCCGGCTCCCAGCACCAGTTCTCCATAAACTGGCTTGGCAGCTCCACGGCGTCCCAGGCCACGCCGTTGATGCCCGACGCGCCAGCGTGTTCAACGCGGGTCAGCAGGTGGTGCAAGCCGTGGCCGAATTCGTGGAACAGGGTGGTGACTTCATCGTGGGTCAGCAGCGCTGGTTTGCCGCCGACCGCTGGAGTGAAGTTGCACACCAGGTTAGCCACCGGGCTGATCAGCTTACCTGTCGCATCGCGGCGTTTATCGCGGGCACCGTCCATCCACGCGCCGCCGCGTTTGTTGGCGCGGGCGTAGAGGTCGAAGAAGAAGCGCCCGACGTGCGCGCCGTTCTCCTTGATTTCGAACAGGCGTACATCCGGGTGCCAGGTGTCGAAACCGGACAGCTCGTTGATCTGAATGCCGTAGAGCTTTTCGACGATGGCGAACAGGCCGGTCAGCACCTTGTCGATGGGGAAGTAGGCGCGCAGGATTTCCTGGGAAATGCTGTAGCGCTGCTCGCGCAGCTTCTCGCTGTAGTAGCCGACGTCCCAGCTTTGCAGCTCGTTGCAGCCCTGCTCAGCGGCGAAGGCTTGCAGTTCGCGCAGGTCTTGTTCAGCAAACGGCTTGCCGCGTACGCCCAGATCACGCAGGAAGCTCAGTACCTGCTCGGTGCTTTCGGCCATTTTGCTGGCCAGGCTCAGCTCGGCGTAGTTGCCGAAGCCCAGCAGCTTGGCCAGTTCCTGACGCAGGGCGAGGATTTCGTTCATCACCGGGCCATTGTCGTTCTGCCCGGCATTCGGCCCCTGATCGGAGGCGCGGGTGCAGTAGGCGGCATACAGCTCTTCGCGCAGAGCGCGGTCGTTGGCGTAGGTCATCACCGCGAAATAGCTGGGGAATTCCAGGCTGATCAGCCAACCGTCCAGCCCCTTGGCCTCGGCGGCTTGCTGCATCTGCGCCTTGGCTGAGTCGGTCAGGCCGTCCAGCGCCGCCTCGTCAGTCACGTGCTTGGTCCAAGCTTGGGTGGCATCGAGCAACTGGTTGGAGAAGCTGCTGGCCAGCTCGGACAGCTTCATCTGGATCTCGCCGTAGCGCTTTTGCTGCTCGGCCGGCAGGTCGATACCGGACAGGCGGAAGTCGCGCAGGGCGTGTTCGAGGATGGTTTTCTGCGCCACATCGAAACCGGCGGCTGCCGGGCTTGCGGCCAGCGTCTGATAGGCCTGGAACAGCGGTTGGTTCTGGCCGATTTCGGTCCAGTATTCGGACAACTTGGGCAGGCAGGCCTCGTAGGCCGCGCGCAGTTCAGCGCTGTTGCACACCGCATTCAGGTGGCTGACCGGACTCCAGGCTTGCCCCAGACGCGCGCCCAGTTCATCCAGGGCCAGCACCAGGCCGTCCCAGCTTGGGTCGGCGGCCTGTTGTTCCAGCAGGTGGCTCATGGCGGCGCGGTTGTCGGCCAGAATCTGCTCAATGGCCGGTTCTACGTGCTCCGGGCGGATGGCGCTGTAGGGCGGCAGGTCGAAGGCGTGCAGCAGGGGATTAGTGGCGGTCACAACAAGGCACCTGTGGCGAAGGAAAAAGGGCTGGGCGCAGGCGACGGGCAACTCGCCTGACGTGATATCACCCGACATGGGGGCCATCTTAATTACAATCAAGCGTTCCCGCAGCCCAAGAGATTTCTATCGTGGCGATTCGTACCTACCAAGAGTTCACCCCGCAGCTTGGCGAGCGGGTGTTTGTCGACGCTTCAGCCGTGGTGCTGGGCGATGTGCACATCGGCAGCGACAGCTCGGTGTGGCCGCTGGTGGTGATTCGCGGCGACATGCACCGCATCCGCATCGGCGAGCGCAGCAGCATTCAGGACGGCAGCGTATTGCACATCACCCATGCCGGGCCGTTCAACCCGGACGGCTACCCGCTGATCATTGGCGATGAAGTGACCGTCGGCCACAACGTCACCCTGCACGGCTGCACCCTGGGTAACCGTATTTTGGTCGGCATGGGCAGCATCATCATGGACGGTGCGGTGGTGCAGGACGAGGTGGTGATCGGTGCCGGCGCTCTGGTGCCGCCGGGCAAGGTGCTGGAAAGCGGCTTTTTGTATGTCGGCAGCCCGGTGAAGCAAGCACGGCCGTTGACAGACAAAGAGCGCAACTTCTTCAGCTACAGCGCCGCCAACTACGTGCGGTTGAAAGACCAACACTTGCTGGAAGGCTATGCCGGCTGATGAGCGAACCCGTGATGCACTACCAGAACATCCTGTTTGACCTCGACGGCACCCTCACCGACCCGCGCGAAGGGATTACCCGCTCGGTGCAGCATGCGCTGGCCAAGCTGGGCATTGAGGAGCCTGATTTGCAGGCACTGGAGCACTTCATCGGCCCGCCGTTGTTGCAGTGTTTTATGCACAGCTACGGCTTTGACGAGGCCACCGCCTGGCAGGCGGTGAACCATTACCGCGAGCGTTTTCGCGAGGTGGGGCTGTATGAAAACCTGCTGTTCGACGGCGTCGGTGAACTGCTGCAATTGCTGCAAAACCAGCAGCGCACGCTGTACATCGCCACCAGCAAGCCGACGGTGTTTGCCGAGCAGATTGCCCGCCACTTTGGCTTTGCTCGACACTTCAAGGTGATTTACGGCAGCGAGTTGGACGGCACGCGCACCGACAAAGTCGAGCTGATCGCCCACCTGCTGCAACAGGAAGACCTGCCGGTAGAGCGCACGCTGATGATCGGCGATCGCAAGCACGACCTGATCGGCGCCAAACGCAACGGCCTGGATGCGGCCGCCGTCGGCTATGGCTTTGGCAGTTTTGCCGAGCTGCAGGCCGAAGCGCCGACCTATCACTTCCACAGCCTGGCGGAGTTGCATCGGGCGTTTATGCGCTAGTTGGGCTGGGGCATTCGTTGGGCTTCGCCGCTGCGCGTCTCAACCCAACCTACGGCCTGAAAGCATAGACCGGGTTGCACACCCGTAGGTTGGCGTTGAGCGCAGCGAGGCCCAACTGGGCTGGGGCATTCGTTGGGCTTCGTCGCTGCGCGCCTCAACCCAACCTACGGCCTGAAAGATCGATTGGATTGCATACCCGTAGGTTGGCGTTGAGCGCAGCGAAGCCCAACTGGGTTGTACATTCGTCGGGCTTCGCCGCTACGCGCCTCAACCCAACCTACGGCCTGAAAGTCAGGCAGGGTGGACAACGCCAAGCGTGTCCACCTTATTGCGCTAAACCTAACCGTTTTTCTGGTAAATGATCTTCCGGGTGCCGCCGTCGCAGCTGCCGACCACCATGCTCGGGTCTTGGGCTTCGTCGTTGGGCACAATTTCCAGGGTGTAACTGGCCACACCGGCGGCCTGGATTTTCACTTCAATCTCCGCGCGCAGTTCTTCGCAGGGCTTGGGTGCAGCCAACAGGCTGGTGCTGGTCAGCGCTAACAGTACGCCGAGGGTGAGTTTGTTCATGGCCTGCTCCTTGTTGCGTGAACATCGATGACATGGATGTGGACTGTCTGTGCCGTCCCTTAGTTCGGCGTAACGGCCAATAAGTCCGTCAACGCTTGATGCCGCTGCACCTCGGGCAGTTGGCCGAGGGCGGCGACGCGCTCATAAAAGCGCGGCCAGTCGCGGTCAACCTGCTCGAACAGCGCGGCAAAAGCCGGCACCCATTGATCATAGAGGCCAAAGGGCAGCAGCTTGGCGTTGTTCATCGGCGTGTTGATCCAGTTGTCGTAACGGCCCTGGCCAGCCCATTGGCGTTCACGCAGGGCGTGGTACTCCGTGCGCAGCCGGTCAAACTCAGCGGCTTTGCGTGCACGCATCTGAGCCGCGGGCAGGTCACTGGCGTAGAGCTGCGCCAAGCGTGCGCGGCTGGCCAGCACCAGGGCGATAAAGTGCTCGCGCTGCTGTTCGCCAGCCGGATCGCGGGCCGCCAAGCCACGGGCAGCACGCCATTGGCGCAAACCTTCGTGCTCGACAAAGCTGGCGAAGGATTCGTTAAACGCGGTGTCATCCGCCACATACAGCTGTTGGTGCGCCAACTCGTGGAAGATCACCGCCACCAGGCGTTCATCGCTCCAGCGCAACATGGTGTTGAGAATCGGGTCATCGAACCAGCCCAGGGTGGAATAGGCCTCGACCCCGCCCAGGTAGGTGTCCAGCCCTTGCTGCTTGAGTAACGCCGCCGCACCGCGCGCGCGGCCCTGACTGTAAAAACCGCGATAGGCCACGCACCCCGCAATCGGAAAGCAGTGCAGCTCAGGCGACAGGGAAAACTCCGCCGTGGCAAATACGTTCCACACCACGAACGGTCGGCCGATATCGGCATACAGGCGGTAGCTGCCGTTGTCAGGCAGGCTCAGCTGAGCACTGGCAAAGGCTCGTGCCTGCTGGGCCAACGCCAGACGTTGCTGGAGGTCGGGGTCGGCCGCCGGGTCCTCCAGCAACGCGCTAATCGGCTCACGCGCTTGCAGCAGGTGCAGGTGCCCGCCGGCCAGATGACCGTAGTAATCGAGGGTGCTGCAACCGCTCAGCAGACACGCGGCGGCCAACGGAACCCAGCGCCAGAGCAGGGCGTCGAACATGGAGCTGTACCCCTGAATAAACAGACTGCCACGCTAGCGCATCGGCGTTGCTGCCTCCAGCACGCGATCGGCGTAGGCTAGCGGTTCACTCTATGGAGGTGTTCCATGCGTTATCTGGCGTTGCTTGGCGCGGTGCTGGTCCTCACTGCCTGCGCTTCACCCCTGCCGCCCAAGGACCCAAACCAAGCCTGGATTGAGTTGCGCAGCCCGGCCGGCAGCCTGCTCATGGCCGACCGCCTCGATGGGCAGCGCCTGCAGGATGGTCGCTTTTTTCAGGTGCCGAGCGGTGCCCACGAACTGCAGGCGCGCTTGCAGTTTGAGGTGAACGGTGGCGGCGGACTGGACGGGTCAAACGAGCCGCGCACGATCACCTGTGAGATTCGCGTTCGGCATGACTTTAGCGCCGGCCAGGCGTACCGACTGGAGGCCCGGCCCATGCAGATGAAGGCCCAAGCCTGGCTCTATGACGATCAGCGCACGCTGTTGGCGCGCGGGCAGATCACCCGCTGTGGCACTTTCTGACGCGCGTTATTGCAGCTGCGCCCGCAACCACTCGGCCAAGCGCTCGGCGCGCTTGTCGAGCCGCCGCGCGGGCACCCACAGGGCCAACCGCACCGAGGTTTCGACAAAGCCCCAGGGCGCAACCAGGCGACCGGCGGCGAGATCATCGGCCACCAGTTGTTGCGGGGCGATGGCGACACCCAGGCCTGCAGCAGCGGCTTCAAGCAAGTAGTACAGGTGCTCAAAGCCTTGCCCGAGTTTCAGCGCGTTGGCGTCCAGCGCGTTGCGGGCAGCCCAGCTGGGCCAGGCTTGCGGACGCGAGCTGGTGTGCAACAGCGGCTCACCCAGCAGCGCACTGGCCGGGGCCTGATGCAACTCGGCGAAGCGCGCATAACGCGGGCTGAGCACCGGGCCGATGCGCTCGGCCGCCAACTCAAACACCTGCATGTCCGCTGGCCAAGGCGGCGTGGCAAACCACAGGGTGGCGTCCACACCGCTGCGGCGCGGGTCCAGCTCCCCTTCACTGGCCGACAGTTGCAAGCGCAGTTCCGGCAACTCACGGTTAAGTCGATCCAGACGCGGGATAAACCAGCGCGCCAGCAGGCTGCCGGGGCAGGCCAGAACAAAGGGCGCATCGGCTTGGCCTTGCTGTAATTCCGTGCAGGTGCTGCGCAGGCGACCAAATACCTCGGCACACACATCACGCAAGCGCACACCGGCATCTGTGAGTTTAAGGCCACGCCCCTCTTTGCTAAACAGGGCCACGCCAAGGTGCTCTTCCAGCGCGCGCACCTGCCGACTTACCGCGCCATGGGTGACATGCAGCTCGTTAGCGGCATGGCTGACACTGTTCAAGCGAGCGGCGGCTTCAAAGGCGCGCAGGGCATTTAGCGGCGGTAGTTCCTGGCTCATCTGTGAGTTTTCCTGACAAGTTGCGGCGATCTTATCGCTTTTGCAAAGCGGGCCACAGCTTTATCCTGTGTCCATCGTCGTGAAGCGGGTATCACCCGCTCAGCGCGCCCATTTCCCGAGGAGAACGCCATGACTTCCTTCCGCACTGGCCCAGACGCCAACGGCCTATTCGGCTCATTCGGCGGTCAGTATGTCGCTGAAACCCTGATGCCGCTGATCCACGACCTGGCCGCCGAGTACGAAAAAGCCAAGCTCGACCCCGAGTTCGAGAAAGAACTGGCCTACTTCCAGCGTGATTTCGTCGGCCGTCCGAGCCCGCTGTATTTCGCTGAGCGCCTGACCGAGATGTGCGGCGGCGCGAAGATCTACTTCAAGCGCGAAGAGCTGAACCACACCGGCGCGCACAAGATCAACAACTGCATCGGCCAAGTGCTGCTGGCCAAGCGCATGGGTAAAAAACGCATCATTGCCGAGACCGGAGCGGGCATGCACGGCGTGGCCACTGCCACCGTGGCGGCGCGCTTCGGCATGGAATGCGTGATCTACATGGGCAGCACCGACATCCACCGGCAGAACGCCAACGTGCTGCGCATGAAGCTGATGGGTGCCACCGTGATCCCGGTTGTCGCCGGCACCGGCACCCTGAAAGATGCGATGAACGAAGCCCTGCGCGACTGGGTAACCAACGTCGACAACACCTTCTACATGATCGGCACCGTAGCTGGCCCGCACCCGTACCCGGCGATGGTGCGCGACTTCCAGGCCGTGATCGGCAAGGAAACCCGCGACCAGATGCTCGCCCAGGAAGGTCGCCTGCCCGACAGCCTGATCGCCTGCATCGGCGGTGGCTCGAACGCCATCGGCCTGTTCCATCCCTTCCTCGATGACAAACAGATCCAAATCATCGGCGTGGAAGCGGCCGGTCACGGCATCGAAACCGGCAAGCACGCCGCCAGCCTGAACGGCGGCGTACCTGGCGTGCTGCACGGCAACCGCACCTTCCTGCTGCAGAGCGATGACGGCCAGATCATCGACGCCCACTCGATTTCCGCCGGCCTGGATTACCCCGGCATCGGCCCGGAACACGCCTGGTTGCATGAAGTCGGCCGCGTCGAATACACCTCCGTGACCGACACCGAAGCCCTCGAAGCCTTCCACATCTGCTGCCGTCAGGAGGGCATCATCCCGGCCCTGGAAACCGCTCACGCCCTGGCGGAAGTATTCAAGCGTGCGCCCAACCTGCCTAAGGATCACCTGATGGTGGTCAACCTCTCCGGGCGTGGCGACAAAGACATGCAAACCATCGTGCACCACATGGAACAACAGGAGCAGCACGCATGAGCCGCCTGCAAGCCCGCTTTGCCGAACTGAAAGAGCAGAACCGCGCCGCGCTGGTGACCTTCGTCACCGGCGGCGACCCGAACTACGATGCCTCGCTGGCCATCCTTAAAGGCCTGCCCGCCGCGGGTGCTGATGTGATCGAACTGGGCATGCCCTTTACCGATCCGATGGCCGACGGCCCGGCCATCCAGCTCGCCAACATCCGCGCGCTGGACAATGGTCAGGATCTGGCGAAAACCCTGCAGATGGTCCGCGAGTTCCGCGAAGGCGAGCAGGTCACGCCGCTGGTGCTGATGGGCTACTTCAACCCGATTCACAAATACGGTGTTGAGCGTTTTATCGCTGAAGCCGTCGCTTCGGGCGTTGATGGCCTGATCGTCGTCGACCTGCCGCCGGAACATAACGTCGACCTGTGCGACCCGGCGCAAGTCGCAGGCCTGGACTTTATCCGCCTGACCACCCCGACCACCGACGACAATCGCCTGCCGAAAGTGCTCAACGGTAGCTCGGGCTTTGTTTACTACGTGTCGGTCGCCGGTGTGACCGGTGCCGGCGCAGCCACGCTGGATCACGTCGAACAGGCCGTGACCCGCCTGCGTCGCCACACCGACCTGCCCCTGTGCATCGGCTTCGGCATCCGCACCCCGGAACACGCGGCAACCATCGCACGCCTGGCCGAAGGCGTAGTGGTCGGCTCGGCACTGATCGACCAGATCGCTAATGCCACAAGCGACGCACAGGCCATAGACGGCGTGCTGAGCCTGTGCAGCGCTCTGGCTGAAGGTGTGCGCAGCGCGCGCGTCTGATTTTGCGGTGCTAGCGCGTAGGGTGGATGACGCTTCATCCATCCACCTCTGCACAGGTGAATGAAAAAAGTCGCGTAGCCCGGATGCAATCCGGGGGCATTTATTGCCAGTGAACCGCTCCCGGATTTCATCCGGGCTACGGGTTCGGCGCAAGGTGGACAGCGAAGTATCACCCTGTCCTAGGGTGGATGGCGCTTCCCCATCCACCTCTGCGCAGGTGAATGAAAAAAGTCGCGTAGCCCGGATGCAATCCGGGGCATTTAGTGCCACTAAAACCGCTCCCGGATTTCATCCGAACTATGGGTTCGGTGTAGGGTAGGCGGCGAACCATCGTCACCCCCCTTGATTCCCTGCTCTGAGTCTCGCCATGTCCCGTCCAGCCGTTGCCCGCAAACCCCGCGCCAGTAGTCAGAGCCGCATCACCGGCATTTTGGCCGCCGCCCGCGAATTGCTGGCCGAGCAGGGCGTGGCCAGCCTGTCGGTCTACAACGTGGCCGAACGCGCGGCGATTCCGCCGTCATCGGTCTATCACTTTTTTGCCAGCGTGCCGGCACTGCTGGAAGCGCTGACCGCCGATGTGCACCAGGCCTTTCGCGATTGCCTGCAAGCGCCGGTGGCGCATGACGAATTGCGTGAATGGCGTGATCTGTCGCGCCTGATCGAACAGCGCATGCTGGCGATCTACGCCGCCGACGCCGCCGCCCGCCAGCTGATCCTCGCTCAACACGGGCTGACAGAGGTGACCCAGGCCGATCGCCAGCACGACATTGAACTGGGCCAGTTGATGCAGCAGGTCTTCGACCGCCACTTCCCCCTGCCGCAACTGCCGGACGATGTTGATGTGTTCGCATTGGCCATGGAACTGGGCGACCGCGTTTACGCCCGCTCGGTGCAACTGCACGGCACCATCACCCCGCGCATGGCCGAAGAAGGCATGCGCGTGTTCGATGCCTATCTGAGCCTGTACCTGCCGCCGCACCTGCCTAAACGCGCGCTTTAGGCGTCATCACGCTCCTCCACAAAGGCCACCCTCGGCGATCCATCGGCATTGAGCTGATAGATCGCGCGCGGCTGGCCTTGTGCGTTGAACAGCACCTGACCGAGGCCTGCGCCGTTCCACAGGCGCTCGCCCGCTTTGCTGCGTGAGGGGATGCGCGGCGTGACCTGCATGCGCCGACGCTTGGTCAGCCAGTTGAGCGGCGACCACGGCGCGTACAGCCAGCGGTTGAGGCGGTCGAACCAGTCGAGCAGACGCCGTGGGAATTCGTTCTTCAGGCCGCTGCTGGTGATTTGCCAGAGTCGCGGGCCGCGTTTGCGGTGGCGAATCAGCACTTCGTAAACAAAGGAATAATGCACATCGCCGGAGAGAATCACGTAGTGGCCGGGCGTGCGCGAGTGGCGGAAAATGTTCAGCATGACCTGCGCCGCACCGCGATGGGCCATCCAGTTTTCCGCATCCACCAACAGCGGGTGGCCAGCCCAGGTGAACAATTTCTGGATGGTCTCGATCAATTTGACGCCGAACATCGGTGCCGGCGAGACGATGATCGCCGCCGGATGGTCGAGCAGCGCTTGCTGGAATTCGCACAGGGCTTCCCAATCCAGCAGTCCCGATGGCCGGCGCAGTTGGCGTTCGCTGCGCCAGCGACGGGTGCGGGTGTCCAGCACCAGCAATGCCGGGGTGGTGGGCAGGACGAATTGCCACTGGTGGAAGCTCAACAGTTCGCCAATCAGCGCGTCTTGCTGCGGGCTGTTGAGGCGGTTCTCGATATCGCGTCCGTCGATCATCGCGCGCAGGCTTTGCAGCGGTTTGGCAAACACCGACGGGTTATTGCCCCAGCCCTGACACAGTAGGTAGGCGATCAGTGCATTGCCAATGATGCGCCGCGAAAACGGGTGACCGTAGGCCGTCTGCTCCCATTGTGCGGAGAGGTTCCAGTCGTCGGTGATGTCGTGGTCGTCAAAGATCATCAGCGTCGGCAGGTGGGCCAGGACGCGCGCGACGTTGCCCAGCCCGGCGCGAAACGCCTCGATATGTTGACGCTCACGTTGGTAGCGGTCGACATGCTCGGCAGGCAATGCAGGCATTTCGTTGTCGAGCAAGGTCCAGGGCACGGGCGACCACACCAGCAGGTACATGGCCAGCACTTCGGCGCAGGTCACCAGGTGGTTGTCGGCATTGCTGGTGGTGAACACGGGCTTTTTGACGCCGCCGAAGAAGCGCTCGCGCAGGGTCTCGTTGCTTTGCAGCGCAGGCAGTAATTCGGCGCGCTGGTAATAGCTGGCGGGATGTTGATAGAGCGCGGCGCTGTCATCCACCACCGCGCCCTCCAGGCATTCACCAAACAGGCCGAGGCGCGCAATTAACTGGTGAATGACCCGCAGCATCGGCCCGCCGACGTCATCGGCGTAGACCTGATCGCCACTCATCAACAGCAGCGCCGGGCGCTGTTCGGCCGGGTGTGCCTCGGCCAGCAGGCGGTCGGCGCAGAGCAAACCATCGGCCGCCGGATGGTGCGGCTTGCGGCAGGAGCCGTGGAGGAGGTTGTCGAGCTGCGCGCGCAAGACAAAGTTGGCCTGGCTGGCACCGGCATACAGCAAGTGCGGGGCCCAGTCGGCGATGCCCAGCGCGGGCTGGCCGGGTGGCTCGATCAACAGGTCGTAATCAATCTGCACATCGCAGGGCAGCGGCGCATCGAGGGTCAGGTCAATCAGGTGAATAAACGCGTGTTCGCCAATCTGGATGACCTGGCAACGGTCATCGGTCAGCGGCAAACGTTGTGGCTCGGGCGCGGCGGCATGACTCAGTTGCAGGGTGAGCGATAAGGGCTGACGGCCCACCAGCCAGAGCACCAAGCGCTGCGGTTCCATACGGCGCAACAGCGGGCCAGCCAACACCCAGGGCAGATCAATATGAGCGGTGGCGGTGGATATTGGCATTAGATGACGGGGCTCAGTGGCAATTAGGACGGCTATAGAGCGTCATTCTGCGCCAGAGGTTCAGCCCTTGCAGCAGCAAGCTGTCACCAGCTGCTTCGCGCCGCTTATTGCGCGGCCTGACGCAAGCGTGGCAGGTCAAGAATCTCGATCTCGCCGTAGGTCAGGCGCACCACCCCCTGCGCTTCCAGCTCCTTGAGGATTTGGTTGGTGGTCTGCCTTGAGATCGCCAACATCAGCGCCAATTGCTCCTGCGGCAGGTGCAACACCCGGCGCGGTTCGCCTTCGCCGTAGTTCTCGGCAATCAGCAATAGCCGTCGGGCCAAACGCGGGGCGGCGGGCAGCAGGCTCATTTCTTCCAGAGCGATAAACGCCAGACGCAGTTTCTGGCTCATCAGCAGGGCGAAATCACGCCAGTGCTGCGGCTGCTGGTCGAGCAGCGCGAGCAGCCGTGCCTGCGGCACCAACAACAAGGTGGTGGGCCCTTCGGCAAAGGCATCGTGAGTGCGCGGCTGGCCGTCGAACAGGGAAATCTCGCCAAACCAGTAGGGCGGCTCAACCAGGGTCAACAGCGCTTCCTTGCCACTCGCACTCACCGCGCCAATGCGCATGCCGCCGGCCACCACGGCATACAGGCCACTGGGTTTGTCACCGCGGCGAAACAGCACTTGACCGGGCGCCAGCTGCTGCACCTGTGCGGCAGCGAGCAGCGCGGCTTGCAGCGCAGCCGGCAGGGCGCTGAACCAATGGCCCTGCTGCACGCGGGCTTGGTAATCGTGAACGCTGTTCATCGGTCACCGGCGCTTTGTCGGCTAGCTGACAGAGCAGGGCGAGGGCATGCAGGCATCGTAGTCACCTGTCTTGCATGAGGAGAACAATAATGAAAACTCTGGTTGATCATCTGGCGCAATACGCGGCGTATCACCGCGATCAGCGCAATATCTTCAGTCACTTTATCGGTATTCCGCTGATTGTGGTGGCCGTGGCCGTGTTGCTGTCCCGTCCTGGCGTTGACGTACTCGGCCTGTGGCTGTCGCCTGCAACGCTGGTGGCGCTGGCGGCGGCGGTGTTTTACCTGCGCCTGGACGTGCGTTTCGGCCTGTTGATGGTGGCGTTGCTGGGTGTGAGCCTGAGTGTGGCCGCTGATCTGGCTGTGCAGTCCACGGCTGTCTGGTTGAGCAGTGGCGTCGGCCTGTTCGTCATCGGCTGGATTATCCAGTTTGTCGGTCATTATTACGAAGGGCGCAAACCGGCGTTCGTCGATGACGTCATGGGGCTGGTGATCGGGCCGCTGTTCGTTGCCGCTGAAGCCGCCTTCCTGCTGGGCCTGCGCAAGGAGGTCGAACAGGCCATCGTCGAGCGTGCCGGGCCGACCTGCATCCGTGAGAAAAAAGCCAGCGCTTGAGCGGCCAAAGGCGGCCTGATCGTCTGTAGCCCGGATGCAGTCCGGGAGCGGTTATGCAGCTCGCCTACATGACCCGGATTGCTTCCGGGCTACAACGCTGACAGCCCGTTGCTGCGCCAAAAAGCCCGGAGACATCCGGGCTACATGCTTACTGACCGGGTTGCTGAAGCCTCAGTACATCGCCATCCACTGGTCTGTTAGCGAACGGGTGTGGCGGTAAACCGTGGTCGGGGCGAACGGCCGGCCGGAGGCGCTCTCCAGGGCACTGCTTTGGCTGTTGAGGTCAACCAATGCGGCTTTGAGGTAGTCCCAGCGGGTCTTGAGCTTGCCGACTTGCGGGTTGGCGCTGCTGTCCAGCGCAGCCAACTGGGCATCGACCGTCGGCACAATCTTGCGCTCGTCCTGCCCCAGGTAGGTGTCGGGCTGCTCGCGGGCGGTTTCAAAATTACCGAAATACGAGCGGCTCAGGTACTGCACCGAGAGGTATTCCAGCTTGGCGGACAGCTCACTCTCGCCGGGGTTGGAGAGCTTGCGGGTCTGCTCCAGCACGCCGAGCAGCGCCTTGCTGAGGTCTTCGGGGTAGCGCCAGGGCATGTCTTCTTCATTCGGGCCAAAGGCCACGCCACGGCGAATCTGCACCACCAGTTCCTGGTGCGCGCTGCGCAACTCGTCCGGTCGCTGCGGCAGGCTCTGCACCGACGCCGCCAATGCGGCCAGATCAGACTCCAAGGTCTGTTCATGTTTCTTTTGGAAACCCTCGCCGCGTAACAGCATCAACGTGCTGGTAACCCGGCTGGCATGCACCTGAACCTGCTCTTGGGGCGAGATGGCTTCGGCATAGCTGAGCGGTGAGAGGCTGGCTAACACGCCCAGCAAGGTGAGCAAAAACGGGCGTAGAGACACTGTGAATCGCATGACGGGGTGTGCTCCTTATTATTTTTGTGAGCAAGGGCTGAACGCTGTCAGCTTATGGGTTCGCGCGGCAAAAGGGTACTGCAGTGATTGACGCAAGAAAGCAGCCTAAAGAGTGATTTCGTCGGAAAGCGCGACATAGCTGCAACCGAATATGTCGTGCCGGCGCTCAGTTGCTGCTCAGCAACGACATGGACTTGACCTGCACCCACAACGACAGCCCCGGCTGAATGTTCAACCGGTCGAACGAGTAACGGGTGATGCGCGCCATCAGCTGCTCGCCGCCCACCTGCACGCGCACCAGCACATGGGCCTGCTCGGCCACGGTGATCCAGTCGAGCACCTGCGCCGGTAGCAGATTGAGCACGCTGCTTTGCTCGGCCTGCTGCAGGCTCAGGCTGACATCGCGCGCCATGATTTTGATCCGCACCGCCTGCCCCACAAGCAATGCCGCATGCGGCAGTTGCACGGTGATGGCGCTGCCGGACAGGTGCAGCGCGAGCAGTCCATAGGCAGCATCATGGCCACTGACCACGCCATCGACCACCGCCTCGGCGTCGTCTTCAAAGACAAACGGCAGGTCAGCGCGCAGCAGGGTTTCCTTGAGCGGGCCGCTGGCCGTGACCTTGCCCTCGTCGAGCACCACCAAGTGATCGGCCAGGCGCGCCACTTCGTCCGGCGAATGGCTGACGTAGACAATTGGAATCTCCAATTCGGCATGCAGGCGCTCCAGATAGGGCAGCACCTCCCGTTTGCGCTTGAGGTCGAGAGACGCTAGCGGCTCATCCATCAGCAGCAGGCGCGGGCTGGTCAGCAGGGCGCGAGCGATGCCGACGCGCTGCTGCTCGCCGCCAGACAAATGGCCCGGCATGCGCTCCAGCAGGTGACCGATGCCGAGCAACTCCACCGCCTGGTCCAATGCCACGCGGCGCTGTGCAGCGGGGATGCGTTTGAATCCATAGAGCAGATTGCCGCGCACCGAGAGGTGCGCAAACAGGTTGGCGTCCTGAAACACGTAACCCACGGCGCGCCGGTGGGCGGGGACGAAAATGCCCCGCGCGCTGTCCTGCCAGACTTCGCCATTGACCTGCAGATAACCCGTACGCGGCTGATCCAGTCCGGCAAAACAGCGCAGACAACTGGTCTTGCCCGAGCCGGAATGGCCGAACAGGGCACTGACGCCACGGCCCGGCAGGTCGAGGGCCACGTCCAAGGCGAAACCGGCATGCTCGACCTTGAACTGCGCGCGTATCTCACCCTTGCCGCTGATATGCGTTACAGCCGACTGACGCCGCGTGAATGGCCAGATCATCGCCACACCCGCAGGGTGCTGCGCCGGCTGTACAGCGCCAACAACACCACAAAGGAGAACAGCACCATGCCACCCGCCAACCAATGCGCTTGGGCGTATTGCATGGTTTCTACATGGTTGTAGATCTGCACGGAGGCCACTTGCGTCTTGCCGGGGATGTTGCCGCCAATCATCAGCACCACACCGAACTCACCCACGGTGTGGGCAAACCCGAGAATCGCCGCCGTGACAAACCCGGTCCTGGCCAGCGGCAACACCACGCTGAAAAAGGTGTCCCACGGCCCGGCCCGCAGGGTCGCAGCGGCCTCCAGCGGGGCACGGCCAATCGCCTCAAAGGCGTTTTGCAACGGCTGCACCACAAAGGGCAGGGAATAGAACACCGAGCCGATCACCAACCCGGTAAAGGTAAAGGTCAGGGTGCCGAGACCGAGGCTCTGGGTCAGTTGGCCGATAAACCCATTCGGGCCCATGCTCACCAGCAGGTAGAAGCCGATCACCGTGGGCGGCAACACCAAGGGCAGGGCGACGATGGCACCAATCGGCTGCTTCCAACGTGATTCGGTGCGCGCCAGCCACCAGGCAATGGGCGTACCGATCAGCAACAGCAACAGGGTGGTCAGCGAGGCCAACTCCAGCGTCAGCCAAACGGCGGCAAAATCTGCTTGGCTCAGGGGCATCGCTGCGGCCTTTTAACGTGAGTAGCCATAAGACTGAATAATCTTCGTCGCTTGCTCGCCTTGCAAAAAGGTCAGAAACGCAGCGGCAGCCGGGTTGTCAGCGCCCTTCTCCAGCAGCACGGCATCCTGCTTGATCGGCGCGTGCAACGCGGCCGGCACAACCCAGGCCGAACCGCTTTTCAGCTGGCCATCCTGATACACCTGCGACATCGCGACAAAGCCCAGTTCAGCATTGCCACTGGCGACAAAGTGCAACGCCTTGCCGATGCTCTGCCCGGTGACCAGCTTGTTTTGAACCGCCTCGGTCAAGCCGAGTTGGGCCAACACTTGGGTGGCAGCCAGACCATAGGGCGCGGTCTTCGGGTCCGCAATTGCCAGATAGCGGAACTGGTTGGCCTTGAGTACTGCGTCGCTGCCGTCCAGATAACCCGGCGTGGCCGACCACAACACCAAACGGCCAATGGCATAGGTAAAGCGCGAGCCGCGAACACCCTGACCTTGCGCCTCTAACTTGGCCGGCGTGCTGGCATCGGCGCTAAGAAACAGGTCAAAGGGCGCGCCATGTTGCATCTGCGCATATAACTGCCCGGTCGCGCCGTAGGCCGCAACCACCTGATGTCCGCTGTGCCGCTCAAAAGCCTGGGCAATGGCCTGCATGGGCGCAGTGAAATTAGCCGCCACCGCCACCTGCACCTCGCCGGCCTGAAGCGGGCTGCTGAGTGTAAATAACAGCGCCGTGAAAACCGCGCGCGAATTAGCGAGCCTCATGAGAAAAAACCAGAGCGTAACTGGTACATAGATGGCTTCCGAAAACGCCGATGAAAGGTGCTGGCTTGGCACCTATTTTTGCCTACATGCCATGCGGCGCAAACCTGTGCCCGCGATGCTAGCAGTGGCGCGTCAACAAGGCACCGGCGCTTCATTTAAAACGCGAGAACCGCTGCAAGAGCATCCGCATAACACTGCTGAATTAGTTCTGATAGGCGACAAAAAGTTACGAGCATTCGACGAGAGGAACCAATAGACTTACAAATAATGTGTCTTAGGAAACTCTGAAGAAGACTTCCAGATTTTGGCAAAATACCCGGATTCCACCCGCTGAGTTTCCCCATGAAGCAGATGACCTTCGCTGACGCCGAGTA
>LNDO01000110.1 GCA_001465025.1 Pseudomonas sp. Ga0074129 | reverse complement strand
GATTTCGCGGTTTATCGGTCGAAAGCGGCTCATACAGTCAGGTTCCAGGAGCGATGCGCAATTCTACCGGCGAGGGGAAAAGTCCGACAGGCTGCTAGCCAGTTGGACTTGTAATCGGCGATGTACCAGCGCCCATCGTGCTCGAAAGTCAGGTCGATAAAACCCTTGAGAAAGCCCTTGAGGCTGTCGAATTCCAGCCGCGCCGCCGCCTCACGCATCGGTGCCGCCAGGCCGTGGGCGGGGTCGCAGAGAATCGCGCGCAGGCGCTGCACATCCAGCCCCGCCAGGGGGAAGGTAAAGCCCAGCTCGGGCAAGCGTCGGGTTGGATTCAAACCAGCGAGGGTCAGCCCCTTGCCGTCCAGATTGGCGTCGATCACCTGTTGCAGATGGTCAAGCGCCACGGCCAGCCAGTCGTTGCTGATGCCGTGGCCGCTCAGCCCCGGTTCGATCAGCTCAGCCAGCGCGCCTTTGCCGCGCGCCCAGTCTTCCAGAATGGCGTGCAGGCAAGTACCGGCGCGCGCACCCCGGGGGAAGGCGAAAAAGCCCGTGCCCGGCTCGCTGGCGTCCGGCAGCACCAGGCCGTCGCGGTCCGGGACTTCCATGTGCATACCGGCGGCCAACCCGGAGAAGCTGCCGATGCGCCAAGCGCTGTGCAGGCTGCGCTGCAAGGTGGCGAGTTGCTGCGGGGCCGGAGCGCGTTGCTCGCCGGCGGCACTGGCCTCGCTGTCACGCAACGGCTGAAGGGCCATCTGGCCTTGGCTGCTGGCGATCAACTGTTCGACTTCCGCACGCAAACCCTGCGGGCTGAGGTTTTGCAGGTGGCCAGCCAGTTCGGCGAGGGCATCCTCACCGGGCAAAGCGCGGCCGTGCAGCAGCCAGGCCAGGGCGCTGCTGTGCAGGCCGCTGTCGCCGAGGCTGCCGTCCTTTTTCGGCTTGCAGTCCACCGGCCCCCAGTGCAGCCACAGGCGATCGCGCGCGCGGGTCAGGGCCACATAGGTCAGGCGCAGTTTTTCGGCGAAGCGCTCATGACGGGCGCGCTCGCGGTGCATGTCGAGCTGCTCGCTGCCCAGATCCAGCAGCGGCGTGCCGTCGTCGGCGTGGCAGCTGATGTCTTCATGCTGGCGCAGCAGCGCGCCGTCCCACAGGTAGGGACAGAACACCAGCGGGTATTCCAGGCCTTTGGAGGTATGGATGGTGACGATCTGCACCCGCTCGGCATCGCTTTCCAAACGCAGCAAGGCGTCTTCGCCGTGGGCCTCGGCGCTACGCTGAGCGTTGAACCAAGCGAGTAATTGCTCCAGACCGGGGCGTTGCAGGCTTTCGCTTTGCAGCAGCTCGGCCAGGTGCAGCAGGTTGGTCAGGCGGCGCTCGCCATCGACCAGCGCCAGCAGCCGCTGGGCCACGTGCTGCTCATCCAACCAGGCGCGGAAAGCGCGCATAAAACCCTGTTGTTGCCAGAGTTGGTGGTAGCGCTCGGCGGCTTCGCGCTCGCGGTCCCAGGCTTGAGCGTCCTCGCTGCAGGCGGCGAGATCAGCAGCGCTACGGCCCAGCAAACGGCTGGCCAGGGCATAACGCAATGCGCCCTCGCGGCCCGGTTCGGCGTAAGCGGCGAGCACGGCGGACAGCTCATCGGCCTCTTCGCTGTGCCAGACGTTCTCCTTGCCCCGGCGCACGCTGGGCACGCCACGGGCGGCCAGCTCGGCGGCCACTTCGCCGGCTTGACGGTGACTGGCAACCAGCACGGCGATATCGCCGCCCTTTAACGGCGTATGGATACCCGACTGTTCGAAATAGGCCTCACCCCGGCTGCTGGCGCTTAGCACGGATGCGATTCGCCGCGCGGTGTCCCGCGCCACCAATGCCCCCGCTTCGCCCTTGCCCATGTAGTCGTTATCCAGCCAGACCAACGCCAGCGGGGCGTCGGTTTCATCCTCAACATTCGGCAACACCAACTGCGCCCGCGCCTTGCTGCTGGCCCCGACCTGCTGGTAAGCCAAGCCCTTCTCGGCAAAAGGCATGGGCCGGTCGAATAGCTGATTCAGCGCGGCGATCAGCTCGGGCGTGGAGCGGTGGTTGGTGGCCAGGCTGTATTGCCGCGCGGCTTCGCTGCGCGCCTTGAGGTAGGTCGCCAGATCCGCGCCACGGAAGGCGTAGATGGCCTGTTTGGGGTCGCCGACAAAACACAGGTCGCCGGCGTCCTGATAAATGCGATGAAACACCCGGTACTGCACCGGGTCGGTGTCCTGAAACTCGTCGATCAGCGCCACCGGATACTGTGTGCGCAGGGTGCTCGCCAAATGTTCGCCGCCTTCGCTTTGCAAGGCCTGCTGCAGTTTGTTGAGCAGGTCATCGAAGGCCAGCAGGCGTTGTGCCGCCTTGCGCGCGGGTAGTTGCTCGTTGAGCTGGTGGATTAGGCGCACTTGCAGGTCGATCAGGCGTTGCTCGGCTTCGGGTTGCGCGGCATCGAGGGCATCGCAGAGTTCCTGCAGCGCGGCGGCCAGCGGATTGGCCGGGGCTTCGCAGCCCTTCTTGCTGGCCTTGTTCAGCCCTTCGCGGGCCAGGCGGCGATGCGCTTCAGTCTTGCTGAACAGCGCAGCGGCGTCGCTGAAATAACCGTCCAGTTCGGCCTGCCAGATGCCCAGTTTGGCCGCGTTGCACATATTGCTCTTGAAGCCATCGAAGGCTTTGAGCTGCGCCAGCCAGCCGGCGCTTTCACTCAGCCAGAGGCGCTGCGCCTGCTGCCACGCGGCGCGCAGGGCACTCATCTCACTGCGCGTACCCGGTTGCGGTTCGATGCGCAGATAGGGCTTGCCCAAGTGATTGCGCAAACGCTGGCGCAGAACCTGCGGAGTGATTTTCTGCTGCACCAGAAACGCCGCCCATTCCGGCTCTGCGCTGGCCAGTTCATGCCGCCAAAGGTCGGCGAGCAGGGCGTCGATAATTTCGCGGTCGTCGTGGGTCAGTTCGTTGTCGAAATCGCCCCCCGCTTCAAACGCGGCATCCTGCAAGGCGCGCTGGCAGAAGCCGTGGATGGTGAAAATCGCCGCTTCGTCAAAGCCATGCACCGCCAGCAGCAAACGCCGGTGGCTGGATGCATCCGGGTACTGGGCGCGCAGTTCATTGAGCAAGGCGTCATCGCCCGGCCCCTGTTCATACACTGCCAGCAACTCGGCCAGGCGCTTACGAATGCGCTCGCGCAGCTCGGCCGTGGCAGCGGTGGTAAAGGTCACCACCAGAATCTGGCTGACGCTGAGTTGCTTCTCCAGCAACAGGCGCGCGTACAGCGCGGTCAGGGTCCAGGTCTTGCCGGTGCCGGCGCTGGCCTCGATCAGCGAGCGGCCGGTGAAGCTGTCGTGCAGCAGGTTCAGGCTGGCGCTGCTCATGCTTCGTCCTCGTCACTGTCTTGCAGGGCGTCCAGCGCCGGGCCGTAGAGTTGTTCGGCGAGCGCTTCAAAGCGTTCGTCCAGCGGCTCGCGGTCGCGGAAGGCCAGGGCGTTCCAGGGGTCTTGGCCTTCACCGGTCATAAAGTCATTGCCTTGCCACATCACCCGCGCTTCGCTGCGGGCGGCGTCAATTGGCTCTTTGCGTCCGGGGTTGCGCCATTTGCGAGCAAAACCGTGGCTGCATTTGGCGAACAGCGGCAGCGGCTCGCACAGCGCGCGTTTGTAGGCCTCCAGCCAGGGTAAGAGCAGCTCACGGGCATTGGCCAACGCGCCCAGACGCCATTCGCTTTTCGGTGAGAGCAGGCGGCTGTCGCGGCTGATCTCGGGGCTGGCCGCGCAGTTGAGCAGCAGATGGCGTAGCCAGAATGGCGCCAGCTCCCAAGCGCCAAGATCACGCAGGCGGTAATCAAACAACCCTTCACGGGTTACGCCATCCAGCCAGCCGTGGATGCGCACACCCGCCAGTTCGATATCGACCAACAGCGGTTGCGGCGCGTCCTCCGGGCGCTCGTCAAACAGGGTCGGCGCAAAGGCGCGGATCGGCCCGCGAATCTGCCCCCAGTGCGCCTGACCCAGCTCGCCCACCGGCAGCCAACCGGAAGCCGCCGCCACGGCGCGTTCCTGGCGTTCACTCCAACCGTTCTCGATGGCCTGCAAGGCCAACTGGCGCAGGCCATGCTGGCTAGTCCACTCGACACTGAACGGCTCGTCACCGGCCAGGGCTTCCTCGGTTTGCGCCAAACGCAGGCCGAGGCGTTGTTCCAGCAGGTAGCGCGCCGGGTGTTTAAAGCAGTGGATCAGCTGACTGGGTTCGATGCTTAACCCGTCCGCATCCGGTGCATCCAGAACGCTGGCAAAGGGCGCGGGGGCTTGCACCGCCTGACTCAAACGCTGCGCAGCGTGGAACCAGGGCGCGGCAAAGCCGGCATGGCGGTTGCCGGCGAAGTTGCCGGGGGCGAAGGGCTGCAGCGGGTGGTGATGGGTAATCCTCGTGCTAGCCGGGTCGTTGCCATCGATCGCCGTCAGATCAACCACATCCAGCAGTTCGCTGACCAACACCGAAGGCGGCAGCTCGGCGTTGCTGCGCGGGTCGCGGCCGACATAGCTCAGGTACAGGCCGCCCCGCGCCGAGAGCAAAATTTCCAGCAGCAGGTAACGGTCATCCAGCCGCCGTGCGCGGTCGCCGCGACGGGGTTTCTGGCTGATCAGGTCAAAGCCCGCTGCCGGGGTGCGGCGCGGCAAGGCACCGTCATCCAGACCGAGCAGGCAGACCAGCCGAAACGGCAGGCTGCGCATCGGCACCATGGTGCAGAAGGTCACCGCGCCAGTGAGAAAGCCCGAAGCGGCGCTGCCCTGCTCCAAGGCGGCGGTCAGTTGCTGACGAATCAGCGCCAGCTCAATTGGCCGCTCTACACCCGAGGCGTCACCCTGTTCTTTGAGCGCCGCACAGGCTTTGGACAGCAGCAACAGGGTGTCACCGGCCTCGCGCTCATCGAACAACTGATCAATCAGCCCTTGCAGGGATTCGGCCCATTCGCCCAGGGCGCGCGCCCGTTGCAGGCTCTGCGCCAGCACGGCCAAGCGCTCGACAAAACCGGCCAAGCGCCCGAGCAGTTGTGCGCGGCCGCCTTCCAGCGCATCCAGCGGCCAACTGTCGCCCAGCAACGGCGCCGCCAGACCGGCCAGCTGTGGCGGCGCGGCAAAACCCAGCAGCAGGCGGTCCAGCCCTTGCCGCCAGGTAAAGGCCGCGTCGGCCGGCAGGCCCAGTTGCTCACGGTGCGTTTCATCGCGGCCCCAGCGCACGCCGGCGTCGCGCAGCCAGTCGCGCAGCAGCGGTAAATCCTCGGCTTCGATACCTGCGCGGCGGGCAAGGGACGGCTGTTCCAGCCAGGCCAGAATCTCTTCGGCGGAAAAGCGGCTGTCTGGCAACGCCAACAGGTTGAGGAAGGCTTCGATCAGCGGGATCTCCGCGCGCAGGCTGCGGTCGGCCAGGCTGAACGGCACGCGCGGCACACCTTCACGCGGGGCAAACACCGCTTCGATATAGGGCGCATACCGCTCGATGTCCGGGGTCAGCACCACCACCTGATCGGGCGTCAGCGCAGGCTCGGCGGCAAAGCGGGCGAGCAGTTGGTCATGCAGGATTTCCACCTCGCGCAGCGGTGAGTGGGCGACGTGCAGTTCCAACGAGCGATCGTCCTCACGCAGCAGCAAACGTTCATCGGCGGTGCGGGTGCGCAGGCGCAGGATGTCGTTCTGCAATGCCTGCAACAGGCTGGCGTCGTGCAGGTCTTCATCCTCGGAATACAGGCCGATTTCCTGACTGCCTTCGCTGGAGGCCAGGCTAAACAGGCTGTCGAAAAAATCGCGACCCTGCTTGCCCAGGCTGGCCAGTAACGGATGGCCGACATCCAGGTACCAGTCTTCGGGGTTGGCTTCGGGTTGCCGCGCCAGTTCGCGGATGTCGCGAATCTCGCCCCAGGCTTCACGGCAGGGGTTGAGGGCGAAAACTATCACCTCGGTGTGCCGCGCCAGGCCTTCCAATACACGCATGTGGTGCGGTGGCAGCGAACTGATGCCGAACACCAGCACGCGCTCGGGCAGCCCGGCGACGGGCGTGGCGTCATACAGGCGGGTGAGCAGTTCTTCCAGCAAACGCGCGCGGTGCGGGTGGCCGTCGCGGGTCAGCTCGCGCCAGAGCAGCGCTTGCCAGCCTTCATCCGGGCCAAGATCGAGCAAGTCGTTGCGCTCCCAAGCGGCCAGCCAGTCGTCGCGATACAGCAGGTATTGGTCGAATACGTCGGCGATTTTGACGGCCAATGACAGCCTGCGGCGCTCATCGCCACCGTCTAGGTAGTGCGCCAGGCGCGGCGCTTCAGCCAACTGGGCGGGCTCGCACAGCCAGTCATACAAGCGCCAGCTCAGGCTGCTGGGGCTGAATGCCGATTGCTCCGGCAACTGCCCCAGGCACAGGCGCGAGACGTCCCAGACGAACTTGGCCGGCAGCTGCACCTCCAACTGCATGGCAATGCCCTGCTTGCGCGCCAGCTCCAGCGTCAGCCAGCGACCCATGCCCTGACTCGGCACCACCACCAAGGCGGGTGCAAACGGTTCGCGCATTGGTGTGGCGAGCAGCGTGGTGGCCAGTTCGCCCAGAGTTTCCAGATCGGCAGCGTGGTAAAGAGTGAGCATGGTCGGCAGGCTGTTTGGGCGGAGTGCGTAGGGTAACCAGTATCACACCCCGGTGCGACAGAGGGTGTCGCACGCACGCGGCGATTTAATCGCTCCGGCGAGGCTGACCCAGCCATGCCTGCAGCGGTAAAGCGCTATACCATGGCCCGCAGGGTTTGCTCATGTGACTCACCGGCCATGCGGGCTGTCGTCTAGCGGTATTTATTCAGGTTCAACGAGGTCTCAGACATGCCGTACAAGCATCAGGCCATTCCCTTGGTGGGGCGCGCAGGTGGGGAAAGTGCCGAAGAGGCGTTGCAAAGCATCGTCGAGGGCTTCAAACGCTTTCGCAGTGATGTATTCCCGCAGCAGGAAGAACTCTTCAAAAAGCTCGCCACAGCACAAAGTCCGCGCGCGATGATCATCACCTGTGCCGATTCGCGAGTGGTGCCTGAGCTGATTACGCAGAGCTCGCCCGGCGATTTGTTCGTCAACCGCAACGTGGGCAACGTGGTGCCGCCTTACGGCCAGATGATGGGCGGTGTGTCCACGGCCATCGAGTACGCGGTGATGGCCCTGGGTGTGCAGCACATCATCATTTGCGGGCATTCCGACTGTGGCGCGATGAAGGCCGTTCTAAACCCGGCGGAGCTGGAGCGCATGCCGACGGTTAAAGCGTGGCTGCGCCATGCCGAAGTGGCCAAAACCGTGGTGGCAGAGAACTGCGGCTGTGCCGACCACAACACCCTGGGCATCCTCACTGAAGAAAACGTCGTGGCGCAGCTTGATCACTTGCGCACGCACCCCTCCGTGGCTTCACGTCTGGCGTGCGGCCAGTTGTTTATTCACGGCTGGGTGTACGACATCGAAAGCTGCGAGATCAAAGCCTACGACTCGGAGAAAGGCGAGTTCCGCGTGATCGGCGACGGGCCGCTGCCGATGGCTACGCCCCGTGCGCGCTATTTGCCCAGCCAATAACCGGGCGTGGTCGACCGCCGGTTAACCTGCGGCGCGGCGCTCGGTCAGTTGCAGTTCCACACCCAACTGACGGGACAGGCACGGCCAGCGCAGCCAGGCGGCTTCGGTTTGCGGGCTGTGCAGGCGCTCGCGGTAGGCTTGAACGGAGGCTTGAGCAAAGGTGCTGTCATCGAGCATGCCGTTGACCGCATGTTGCACGGCCTCATCCAATTGATTGGCAAAGGGCTCGCCGATCAACTGGTGAGCAATCAGGTTGGCGACGGTGGTGTCCAGCGGAATCAGCGGCGCGCCCAGGTGGCGGATGTAGCGGTCGTTCACTTCTTCCACCAGGCGATGTGCCAGGTAGGCTTCATCCAGCAAGCCTTCCAGCCCCTCATGCCCCGCCATCAGGGCCGGCGGCTGCAGGAAAAACGCCTCGGCAACTTTCAGCACGGGTTTAATCTGCGCCTCAATGCCGGCCTCTTGTGCCACGGCATGGGCGGCTTGCAGCATCTCTGGTACTTGCTCGATATAGGCACTGACAAAGCGCAATAACACCGCGTCGGTGTCAGTGCCGGGCAGGCGGATGGACGGATGCAATTGATCCAGATGGCCGTGCATTTGTTTGGCCAGTTGGCCTGTTTCGGCTTCGTGTTGCAGGGCTTGCTGGATCAAGGGATGCAAGGCGGCAATATTCATGACGGCTCCTGAATGTAGGACATGGGCGAGAACCTTAGCTGCCTCAGTGCTGTGGCTAAGAATAGATTGTCATAATTATTAAACAGTTATTCGAATCGGCTATACACATTGCCGACGATCTTTCTCTGTGCCGCGGCCGGCGCGGCCTCCCGTCAAGTAGCAATCTTTTACCGCTCATTTCGACTGGCGCGTTGCCAGCGCTAGACCCCTGTCTATACTCAAATTCGCAAGGCAGTACCTGATAACTCCGAATCAGCTGCGGCATCCACTGTTTATGCCTGTTTCCAGCTCCGGGAATACAGGCTGAGCGGGCCACAGACCGGTTCGTTGCATAACAAGAACAATGAAGGGGAACCCGCAATGACGCGACATCCACGAGTTTGGATGGGCCTCCTGTTGTGGCTGGTATTCAGTTCGGCGCACGCCAGCTGGGGTGTCAACATGACGCCAGGTGCCACCGAGGTCAGCCGCTCCGTATTTGATTTGCACATGACCATTTTCTGGATCTGCGTCGTGATCGGCGTGATCGTGTTCGGCGCGATGTTCTGGTCGATGCTCGTTCACCGCCGCTCGGTCGGTCAGAAGCCTGCTCATTTCCATGAAAGCACGACGGTCGAGATTCTCTGGACCGTGGTGCCGCTGGTCATCCTCATTGTCATGGCCGTTCCCGCCACCAAGGTGCTGATCGACATCTATGACACCAGCGAGTCGGAACTGGATATCCAGATCACCGGCTACCAATGGAAGTGGCATTACAAGTACCTCGGTGAAGACGTCGAGTTCTTCAGCAACATGTCCACGCCCAAGGCGCAGATAGAAAACCGCGCCGACAAAGGCGAGCACTACTTGCTGGAAGTGGATGAACCGCTGGTAGTGCCGGTGGGGACCAAGGTGCGTTTTCTGATTACTGCCGCCGACGTGATCCACTCCTGGTGGGTGCCTGCGCTGGCAGTGAAGAAGGACGCCATCCCCGGCTTTATCAACGAATCCTGGACGCGCATCGAAGAGCCCGGCATTTACCGCGGCCAGTGCACCGAGTTGTGCGGCAAGGATCACGGCTTTATGCCGGTCGTGGTTGAGGCCAAATCCAAAGAGGATTACGCCGTCTGGTTGGCAGAGCGCAAACAACTCGCGGCCGCCGAGAAAGAGCTGACCACCAAGGAATGGACCATGGACGAGCTCATGGCCCGTGGTGAAAAAGCCTACGTGACTGCCTGCTCGGCCTGTCACATGCCAAGCGGTGAAGGGTTGCCGCCAATGTTCCCGGCACTCAAAGGTTCGGCCATTGCTGTCGGCCCGGCCAAGGGGCACATCGACATCGTCGTCAACGGCAAGCCCGGTACCTCGATGGCTGCCTTCGGCAAGCAACTCTCGGAAGTCGATATCGCCGCGATCATCACCTACGAACGCAATGCCTGGGGCAATGCGGTAGGCGACATGGTCACGCCAAAAGACATCCTCGCGTTCAAACAGGCTCAGGAGTAAGGACATGAGTGCAGTGATCGATCCGGGCCACGTTGGCCACGGTCATGCCGGACATGACCATCACCACGGCCCGGCCAAGGGCCTGATGCGCTGGGTGTTGACCACCAACCATAAAGATATCGGCACCATGTACCTGTGGTTCAGCTTCGCCATGTTCCTGCTCGGCGGGTCGATGGCCATGGTGATCCGTGCCGAGTTGTTCCAACCGGGCCTGCAGATTGTGCAGCCCGAGTTCTTCAATCAGATGACCACCATGCACGGCCTGATCATGGTCTTCGGTGCGGTGATGCCGGCTTTTGTCGGCTTGGCCAACTGGATGATCCCGCTGATGATCGGCGCGCCGGACATGGCCTTGCCGCGCATGAACAACTTCAGCTTCTGGTTGCTCCCAGCAGCCTTTGGCCTGTTGGTCAGTACCCTGTTTATGGAAGGCGGCGGGCCCAACTTTGGCTGGACGTTCTATGCACCGCTGTCGACCACCTACGGGCCGGAAAGCACCACCTTCTTTATCTTCGCCGTGCACCTGATGGGCATCAGTTCGATCATGGGCGCGATCAACGTGGTCGCCACCATCCTCAACCTGCGTGCGCCCGGCATGACCTTGATGAAGATGCCGCTGTTCGTCTGGACCTGGCTGATCACCGGGTTTTTGCTGATTGCCGTGATGCCGGTGCTGGCGGGCTGCGTGACCATGATGCTGATGGATATCCACTTCGGTACTAGCTTCTTCAGCGCAGCCGGTGGTGGTGATCCGGTGCTGTTCCAGCACATATTCTGGTTCTTCGGTCACCCCGAGGTGTACATCATGATCCTGCCGGCGTTCGGTGCGGTCAGTGCAATCATCCCGGCCTTCGCGCGCAAGCCGTTGTTTGGCTACACCTCGATGGTTTATGCCACTGCGGCGATTGCCTTCTTGTCGTTTGTGGTCTGGGCGCACCACATGTTCACCGTGGGCATCCCGCTGACCGGCCAACTGTTCTTCATGTACGCCACCATGCTGATTGCCGTGCCCACGGGGGTGAAGGTGTTCAACTGGGCCAGCACCATGTGGCGCGGCTCGATGACCTTTGAAACGCCGATGCTGTTCTCCGTGGCTTTCGTCATCCTGTTCACCATTGGTGGTTTCTCCGG
Source organism: Pseudomonas sp. Ga0074129 (assembly GCA_001465025.1). GTDB lineage: Bacteria > Pseudomonadota > Gammaproteobacteria > Pseudomonadales > Pseudomonadaceae > Aquipseudomonas. Next base: position 61,075 of record LNDO01000110.1, on the reverse strand, counting down.
GTTGATGCTGGCCATCGCCCCGGCGGACTTCCAATACCACGACACCTACTTCGTGGTGGCGCATTTCCACTACGTGCTGGTGCCGGGTGCCATCTTCGGCATCTTCGCCTCGGCGTATTACTGGCTGCCCAAGTGGACCGGCCACATGTATGACGAAACCCTTGGCAAGCTGCACTTCTGGATGAGTTTTGTCGGCATGAACCTGGCGTTCTTCCCGATGCACTTTGTCGGGCTGGCCGGCATGCCACGGCGCATTCCCGACTACAACATGATGTTTGCCAACTTCAACATGGTGTCCTCGATTGGTGCCTTCATGTTTGGTGCCACCCAGTTGTTGTTCCTGTTCATCGTCATCAAGTGCATTCGGGGTGGCAAACCGGCTCCGGCCAAACCCTGGGATGGGGCTGAAGGGCTGGAGTGGTCGGTGCCATCGCCTGCGCCCTATCACACCTTTAGCACGCCACCTGAAGTGAAATAGGAGAGCGGCCGTGAGCGAAGGAATCAGTACCCGCGCCCTGGTCAGCCGCCTCTTGGTGGTGGTGGTGGTGATGTTCTGCTTCGGCGTCTTCGTTCTGCCACCTTTCTACGACGCCATGTGCCGGGTGTTTGGCATCAACGGTAAAACGGCGGATGCCTATCAGGGCGTGCAAACGCAGGACGACAGCCGCCAGGTGCGCGTGCAGTTTCTCGCGACCAATGCCGCGGGCATGGTCTGGAGCTTCGGGCCCATGGCGGACGAGTTGACGGTGCACCCCGGCGAGGCGCGCGACATGCTGTTTATTGCGCACAACCCGACGGATCAGCCCATGAGTGCGCAAGCGGTGCCCAGTGTGTCACCGGCGCGCGCGGCGGCTTTTTTCCACAAGACCGAATGCTTCTGCTTTACCCAGCAAGTGCTGCAACCCGGGGAGCGCATCGAAATGCCGGTGCGCTTTATCGTCGACCGTGATCTGCCCAAGGATGTCCATCACCTAACCCTGGGCTACACCCTGTTTGACATCACGGCGAGCAAGCCGCCGGTTGCCCAAGTGACCCTTACCCGGGCGGCACAATAAGGAGAACAACCCATGTCGAGTCACGAACAGTATTACGTTCCTGCGCAAAGCAAGTGGCCCATCATTGCCACGCTGGGGCTGCTGATTTCGTTCTACGGAGTTGGCACCTGGTTTAATGACCTGTCCGCCGACCGAGAAGGCTCCAACGGTCCGTTGATCTTTTTCATCGGCAGCCTGTTTCTGGCGTACATGCTGTTTGGCTGGTTTGGCAATGTGATCAAGGAAAGCCGCGACGGTCTCTACAGCCCGCAGATGGACCGTTCCTTTCGCTGGGGCATGAGCTGGTTCATTTTCTCTGAAGTGATGTTTTTCGCCGCTTTCTTCGGTGTGCTGTTTTACGTGCGAACCTGGGCGGGCCCCTGGTTGGGCGGTGAAGGCGACAAAGGGTTGGCCAACATGCTCTGGCCAGGGTTTGAGTACAGCTGGCCGATGCTTAATACGCCGGATCCCAAGCTTTATCCAGCACCCAGCGGCACCATCAGTGCCTGGGGCCTACCGCTGATCAACACGCTCTTGCTGGTAGCTTCCAGCGTAACTCTGACCTTTGCTCACCACGCTCTGCGCAAGAACCATCGCACTGCGCTGACGCGTTGGCTGGCGCTGACGGTAATTTTGGGCATCGCCTTCCTGGTTCTGCAGGTCGAGGAATACATCTACGCCTATAACGAACTGGGCCTGACACTGGGTTCGGGGATCTACGGCGCGACCTTCTTCATGCTGACGGGCTTTCACGGTGCGCATGTCACCTTGGGCACGCTGATGCTCGTCATCATGCTAGTGCGAGTGATGCGCGGACACTTCTCTCCCGAGCAGCACTTCGGCTTCGAAGCCGCTGCCTGGTATTGGCACTTTGTTGATGTGGTGTGGATTGGCCTGTTTGTTTTTGTCTACGTGATTTAACGCGGCTACCAAGTGACTTGGGGCACCAGTTGGCCGCTGTAGAAACCCCAGGCAATCAGCGCAACGGTCAACGCAGTGAGGGTGACACGCACGGTCAGCGCATTGACCAGTCGAGCGGAGTGACCTTCATCTTTGACCAAGAAGAACAAACCGCTGAACAGGCTAATCAGCGTTGCCAGCAGTAACAGGACGATCGCGGCCTTGAGCATGCGTAACTCCCATGATGTCGGGGAAGGGAAATGTACTTCAGTTGCAGTATAGCCAGGCTCTACCCGCTGACAGGTCGCCTGTCATGAGTGGCTTTCGGCCTGGCTGGCTGCCCAGCATCTTGGTGCTGATGTTGTTTCCCTGCCTGATTGCCTTGGGTTTCTGGCAACTGGCGCGCGCTGACGAAAAACGCTTGTTACTGGCCAGCCATGAAGCGCAGCAGCAAGCTTCCCCTATCAACCTGGATTTACTGGAGCGCGAGGCCAATCCGGCATACAAGCGCGTGCGCCTGCAAGGTTACTTCGATGCCCGACATACCCTGCTGCTGGATAACCGCATTCGCGATGGCAAGGTAGGCGTTGAGGTGTTGCAGCCGTTTTACGATCAGTCCAGCGGTCTTTGGGTGCTGCTTAATCGTGGTTGGTTAGCCTGGCCGGATCGGCGCATCACGCCGCGCTTCGCCACACCGGATACCCCGCTCACGCTGCAGGCCACCGTTTATGTGCCGTTGGGTGAAGCCTTCCAGCTGCAAAAAAATCCTCCTTCGAATGAATGGCCGCGCCTGATCAGCGAAGTCAAAGCCGATGCCCTATGGCAGCAACTGGGGCGTGGTGGTTTGGCTTACGAGGTACGCCTTGAACCGGGTCCGGCGTCCTTTCAGGTCAGCTGGCCGGTGATTGCCATGAGCCCCGACAAACACACCGGTTACGCCGTGCAGTGGTTCGCCTTGGCGGCGGCACTGCTTGGCTTGTTTATCTATCTAGGTTTAGTTAACGCACGGGAGATTCACCATGAACCCAGCCATCGCCCTGCCTGAGGTTTCACCGGGTCAACGTCTGCGTGGACGGCTGCAACTGATCATGATTTTGGCCGTCGTGATCGCCCCCATGTTGCTGGCCAGCGCCATGTATCACTTGCGTTTCTGGGTGCCGGAAACCCGCAGCTACCACGGTGAGTTGATTGGCAACGGCCAGACCTTGGCTGATCTGGGCGTGGCGGATGCCAATCAAGCCGGCTGGCAACTGCTGGTTACGGTGCCGCAGCAGTGCGATGAGCGCTGCAAAGAGCTGGTGTACCTCGCCCGTCAGGTGCACATCGGCCTGAACCGTGAGGTCAGCCGTGCCAGCCATGCTCTGGCCAGTGCGCTGCCACTGAGCGATGAATATGACGCTCAGTTGCGTCTGGAGTACCCGCAGTTGGCGCGCTACCCGTTGCAGCCAGAGGCTTACAGCAAAACCGCTGGCAAGGTCGAAGGCGCGCAACTGTGGATTGTCGATCCGCATGGCAACTTGGTGCTGCGCTACGACAATAGCATCAAGGGCAAAGCCATTCTCAACGACCTGCGCCACCTGCTGAAAATCTCGCAGATCGGCTAGCGTCTGCTCTGAATGGATGGTGTGACTCAAGGTTAACCACAAGGAGTTCCAGATGGCCAAACCCGGATACCGCTTTGCTCTGTTTGCCACTGTCCTGACGGTGCTGGTGGTGGTGTTGGGCGCCTACACCCGCCTGACCCATGCCGGCCTGGGTTGCCCGGATTGGCCGGGCTGTTATGGGTTTATCGGTGTGCCTATGAGCGAGCATAAGCAGACCATCGCCGAAGCGCGCTTTCCCGATGCCCCCGTGGAAGTGGCCAAGGGCTGGTACGAAATGATCCACCGTTATTTTGCTGGCGCGCTGGGTTTGGTCATTCTGGGGTTGGCTGTGCATGCGCTGCGTCGTCGCAGCAACGTCGAGCAACCGCTGAAACTGCCCTTGGCTTTACTGGCGCTAGTGACCCTGCAAGCGGCTTTTGGCATGTGGACCGTCACCCTCAAGCTCTGGCCTCAGGTGGTAACGGCACACCTACTTGGCGGCTTTGCCACGCTCAGTTTGTTGTTTTTACTGACCTTGCGCCTGTCCGGTCGCTTCCCGCCGCTGGACGTGACCCCGCGCCTGCGCGCGTTGGCTGCTGCCGCCTTGTTGCTGGTCATCGGGCAGATTGCGCTTGGCGGTTGGGTCAGCAGTAACTACGCCGCCGTGGCCTGTGTTGATTTGCCCACCTGCCATGGCGAGTGGTGGCCTGCGATGGATTTCGCCAACGGTTTCCACCTGACTCAGCACATCGGTCCGAACTACCTCGGCGGACAGCTCGACAGTGATGCGCGCACCGCCATCCACATGAGTCACCGTATCGGGGCCGTGTTGGTCACCCTGGTACTGCTGGCACTGGCGTGGCAGCTTAAACAGCGGGCCCAACCGCGCTTGGCGGCCCTGCTGTTATTGGCTCTGCTGGTACAGGTCAGCTTGGGTATCAGTAATGTGGTGTTCCACCTGCCGCTGCTGGTGGCGGTGGCACATAACCTCGGTGGCGCCGCCCTGCTGCTAACCTTGGTATTGATCAACTATCGATTGCGCAGCCGCCTGTGGCAGCGCGCAGCCGTATCCGAGGCGCCTCGCGGATTTGCCGCGATACCGAGCAAATAACAAGAATAAAAGGAGAGACCCTATGGCTACTCTTGCGCGCGAACAACAAGCCCATGCCGGCTGGCGTGATTACCTGGAGCTGACCAAACCCAGGGTCGTGGTGCTGATGCTGATCACCTCACTGGTTGGCATGTTCCTCGCCACCCGAGCGGGGGTTTCCTGGCAGATTCTGATCTTCGGCAACCTCGGCATTGGCTTGTGTGCCGGTGCGGCGGCGGCGGTGAACCATGTGGTTGATCGGCGCATTGACTCGATCATGGCGCGCACCCTCAAACGTCCCGTGACGGCCGGGCGCATCTCGCCCAGCGCCGCGTTGGGTTTCGCCCTGCTCTTGGCGGTGGCCGGGATGGCGCTGCTACTGACCTTCACCAACGAGCTGGCGGCCTGGCTGACCCTCGCATCCCTGCTGGGCTATGCGGTGCTCTACACCGGTTTTCTCAAGCGTGCTACGCCGCAGAACATTGTCATTGGTGGGCTGGCCGGGGCTGCGCCACCGTTGCTCGGCTGGGTCGCTGTAACCGGGCACATTAGCGCCGAGCCGTTGCTGTTGGTGCTGATCATCTTCGCCTGGACGCCGCCGCACTTCTGGGCGCTGGCCATTCACCGCAAGGAGGAGTACGCCAAGGCCGATATCCCCATGCTGCCGGTGACCCATGGCGAGCACTACACCAAGGTGCACATCCTGCTGTACACCCTGGTGATGTTTGCCGTGACTTTGCTGCCCTACGCCATTCACATGAGCGGCATGCTCTATCTGGCGTGCGCGGTGCTGCTGGGTGGGCGGTTCCTCTATTGGGCCACTGTGCTGTACCGTGACAGCCGGCCGCATGCGGCGATCAACACTTTCAAATACAGCATCTGGTATCTTTTCGCGCTGTTTATCGCCCTGCTGGTGGATCACTACCTGCTGCTCAATCTCTGAGGCCCCATGACTCGAACCCAGACCACCGTATTTGTCCTTGTCACCCTCGTTGCGCTGGTGCTGGGATTGACCGTTAACAAGGTGCTGAACAGCAAAGGACAGGGCGATCCGACTGTGTTGCTGGATGCCGGTATTGTGCTGCTGCCTCAGAGCCGAAGTCTGCCGGAACTGAGCCTGACCAATCAGGATGGCCAGACGGTGGCCGTCGACCAGCTCAAGGATCAATGGAGCCTGCTGTTCTTCGGCTACACCTTCTGCCCGGACATCTGCCCGGCCACCCTCGCTCAGTTGCGTCAGCTGCAAGGTCAATTACCGCCAGCGACGCTGAGTAAGCTGCGCATCATCATGGTCACGGTGGACCCGCATCGCGACACGCCGGAGCAGTTGAAGAAGTATTTGGATTATTTCGATGCCGGCTTTATTGGCCTGACGGGTGAGCAAGCCACCATCCAGAAGCTGGCCAATGGCGTAAGCATTCCGTTTATTCCGGCCGATACCAGCAAAGAGAACTATACCGTCGACCACAGCGGCAACCTGGTGCTGCTCGGGCCGGATGGCAAGCAGCGTGGCTTTATCCGTGCGCCGATCAACAACGCCAAACTGGTCGCGCAGCTACCGAGTCTGCTGGATCGTCCCTGATCCACCTGCCTTGCGCTGTTGAGCGCACTGCCAACAAAAATGCCGTTCACCCTGATGAGTGAACGGCATTTTTTTCGAGCGGGGTTTGGCGTTATGAATGCCTGCGCGACGTCTTAGAACGCCGGCACCACCGCACCTTGGTACTTCTCGGCGATAAAGGCTTTAACTGCATCGCTGTTCAGTGCCTTGGCCAGTTTCTGCAGGCCGGCGTTGTCTTTGTTGTCGGCGCGGGCAACCAGAATGTTGACGTACGGCGAGTCGCTGCCTTCGATGGCCAGTGCGTCTTTGGTTGGGTTGAGCTTGGCTTCCAGGGCGTAGTTGGTGTTGATCAGCGCCAGGTCTACCTGAGTCAGCACGCGCGGCAGGGTGGCGGCTTCCAGTTCACGCACCTTGATGGCTTTGGCGTTCTCAACGATGTCTTTCGTCGTGGCAAGGATGCCGGCTTCCGGCTTCAGGGTGATCACCCCGGCCTTTTGCAGCAGCAGCAGCGCGCGGCCGCCGTTGGTGGCGTCGTTGGGGATCACCACGTTGGCGCCTTGCGGCAGGTCGTTCAGGCTTTTGTGTTTGCTCGAGTACGCGCCAAAGGGTTCAACGTGCACACCGGCAATGCTGACCAGCTCAGTGCCACGGCTTTTGTTGAACTCATCGAGATACGGCTGGTGCTGGAAGAAGTTGGCGTCCAGGCGCTTTTCCGCCACTTGCACGTTGGGCTGCACGTAGTCGGTGAATACCTTGATGTTCAACTCAACCCCTTCGGCAGCCAGGGTCGGTTTAACGAATTCGAGAATTTCCGCGTGGGGTACGGCGGTGGCGGCGATGTTCAGGCTTTCGGCCTGGGCCGAGAAGGCAGCCAGTGCCGCGACAGCAGCGAGCAGTTTTTTCATGGTGAAACTCCTTGTGGGATCGTGTAGCGCGGCGGGTGGCCGCAAGATGTCAGCGTCGGTGCCAGCCGGCTGGCACCGGGCGGAATTTATTTACGTGAGAAGTGCACCACCAGTTTGTCACCGACGGTTTGCAGCACTTGCACCAGCACCAGCAGCAGAATCACGGTGACGGCCATGACGTCCGGCTGGTAGCGCTGATAGCCATAGCGCACGGCCAAATCGCCGAGGCCACCGCCGCCAATCAAGCCGCTCATGGCGGTGTAGGACACCAAAGTGATTGCTGTGACGGTGATCGCGGCAATGATGCCCGGTAGCGCTTCGGGCAGCAGGGCATTGACCACGATTTGTCGGGTGGTTGCGCCCATGGCCTGCGTGGCTTCGATGATGCCGCGGTCGACTTCGCGCAGCGCGGTTTCCACCAGGCGAGCGAAGAACGGCGTGGCCCCGACCACCAGCGGTGGGATGGCCCCGGCAACGCCGAGTGAGGTACCGGTGACGATCACCGTGAAGGGGATCATCACGATCAGCAAAATCACAAACGGCACCGAGCGCAGGATGTTCACCAGCAATGACAGCAGGCCATAGAAGGCTTTTTGCTCGAACATCTGCCGTGGGCTGGTGAGGAACAGCAGCACGCCCAGCGGCAGGCCGAGCAGGACGGTAAACAGCATGGAACCGCCGAGCATGCTCAGGGTGTCGAGGCTGGCGTAGCCGATTTCTGTCCAGTCAACGTTGGGTAACAGGCGGGTCAATAAGGCATCCATCAGCGCAGCACCTCCAAATGCACATCCGCCGCGTCAAAGCGCGCCAGCGCGGCGTCAATATCGCCGCCGGTGAGGGCCAGGGTGAGTTGGCCGTAGGGGGTGTCTTTGATGCGGTCGATGCGCCCGGCGAGGATGCTGTAATCCACCCCGGTCTCACGCGCCACCGTGCCCAGCAGTGGCGCGTAAGTGGCTTCACCCTGAAAGGTCAGGCGCAGAATGCGGCCCGGCACATGGGCAAAATCATCGTGCTGTTCGTTTTCGTTAACCTGCTCGGCTTCCTGCACGAAGCGCTTGGTGGTGGCGTGTTGTGGGTGCAGAAATACCTCGGCTACCGGACCGGATTCGACGATCACCCCGGCATCCATCACGGCCACGCGGTCACAGACGCGGCGGATCACATCCATCTCATGGGTGATCAGCACGATGGTCAGGTTCAGCTCACGGTTGATCTCGGTGAGCAGTTGCAGCACCGAGGCGGTGGTTTGCGGGTCGAGAGCGCTGGTGGCCTCGTCGCACAGCAGAATTTTTGGCTCGGTGGCCAGGGCGCGGGCAATGCCGACACGCTGCTTCTGACCGCCGGAGAGCTGTGCCGGGTATTTGTGGGCGTGATCTTGCAGGCCGACGCGGGCCAGCAACTCGGTCACGCGGGCGTTGATCGCACTGCGCGGCAGTTCGCCGGCCAGCTTGAGTGGCAGGGCCACATTGTCGGCAACGGTCTTGGACGACAGCAGATTGAAGTGCTGGAAGATCATCCCGACTTGCTGGCGGAAGCGTCGCAGGCCCGTAGCGTCGAGTGCTGTGACATCTTCAGCGTCGATTTCGATGCGCCCGCCGGACGGCTCTTCCAGACGATTGATTAGGCGCAACAAGGTGCTTTTGCCGGCACCGGAGTGACCGATGATGCCAAACACCTCGCCACGGGCAATGTGCAGGTCGCTCGGTTGCAGGGCGGGGATATCCTGGCCATTGACGCGATACGCCTTATGGACCTGATGAAAATTGATCACGCGTTAAACCTTTTGGGTTTGGGAGTTGCCGGGTAGGCCGAATCGGGCGGCTAGTCTACCCGGCGCTGTTTAGGTCGCAAAAATCTTTGTAGACCTATGGTTATAGCTAAATTGCATTATTGAGCGTCGCGTCCGACGGGGTGTGTCGGCTGCTGGCAAACGACCGCTACGTCCGCTCGAGTGGCCTGCAGGTCCTTACAGCTGTGGGCTGAGGACCAGTTGCGGCGCTTTATCCGGGTTGACCACATGGCTCAGGCGCGCGCTGAACGTGGGGTCCAGACGTTTGATGCGGGCATTGAGCAGTGAAGCGACCCAGGGGAAATCCTTGGCTTCGCGTACTTCGATGCGCACCGCGCAGCGAAAGGTCACCACATCGGCGGCCACTGCATCGAGCAGGCTGCGCAGGCGGGCGTTGTCCTGACTGTCCAGCATAGGCAGGGCAATCACACTGCGCGCGGCGCTGGGGTCGATCAAGCGCGCTTGCGGCTTTGCCGGTGCTGGCTCTTCGACGACCGGTGCATTGGGTAATGCAGTGGCTTGCAGGGCGGCGGCTTGGCGTTCAGCCGCCAGGCGCAGTTGGCGCGCTTGTTCAAGGCGTTCGCGCTCGGCGAGGGCTGCCGCGTCTGCTTCGGCGCGGCGCTGCTGTTCAGCGGCGGCGAGTTCAGCTTCACGCGCGCTGGCAATGGCTGCATCGAGGCCTTGGGTCAATGCCGGCGCTTGTGGCATCAGGCTGCGCGCGCGGCTCAGGGCTTGGGTGGCGCTATCCAGATCACCGGCTTGCAGGGCTTTTCGCCCCTGCTGCAGGTGGGCTTCGCTCAACTGGCGTTGGTATTGCTCCAGGCGCGTATCCCCGGCGGCGCGTTGTTGCAGGCTGCCGAGTTGGCTTTCGGCACCGCTCAGGTCGCCGCTGGCCAGGCTCTGGTCGAGCTGGCGAAAGGCGCTGACCAAGTCATCGACCGGCAGGTTGGCCGGCTGCTGCGGCGAGCTTTGACAGCCCGCCAGCAGCAGAACCAGGATCAAGGGAAATCCACGGAAAACGAACGATTTCATTGCTGCGCGTCTCGGATTGTGCAAAAAACGCGCAAGTCTACACTGCGTCCAAGGCCTGTACCAACCGTTCAGGCCGCACGCCGTGGCAGAGCGAAACTCAATAAGAACAGGGCGGCGGCGGTCACCACAATTGACGGCCCGGCGGGGGTGTCCTGAAACCACGACAGGCTCAGCCCGCCGCATACGGCGGCAATCCCGATCAAACTGGCGCCGAAGGCCATCTGTTCCGGCGTGCGCGAATGGCGCTGGGCGGCGGCGGCAGGAATGATCAGCAGGGAGGTGATCAGCAGCACGCCGACAATTTTCATCGCCACGGCAATCACCACGGCGATCAGCAGCATCAGGCTCAGGCGAATCGCCGCCACAGGCAGCCCCTCCACCCTCGCCAATTCTTCGTGCACGGTGATCGCCAGCAGCGGTCGCCAGAGCAAGGCCAGCAGCACCAAAACCAGCGCGCTGCCGCCGATGATCCAGGCCAGATCAGTAGGGCCGACGGCGAGCAAATCACCAAACAGATAACCCATCAGATCGATGCGTACATCGCGCATAAAGCTCAGCACCACTAGACCCAGTGACAGCGTGCTGTGCGCGAGGATGCCGAGCAAGGTGTCGGAGGCCAGCGGTTGGCGGCTTTGCAGGGTGACCAGCAACACGGCCAGCAGCACGCAGCCCACGGTGACGGCCAAGGTTGGGCTGACGTCGAGCATCAACCCCAAGGCCACGCCGAGCAGCGCGGCATGCGACAGGGTGTCGCCGAAATAGGCCATGCGCCGCCACACCACAAAGGAACCCAGCGGGCCGGCAACCAGCGCCAGCGCCAGGCCGGCAAGCAAGGCATTTAGTAGAAAATCAGCCATGCGTGCAGCCATCTCCGTGAATATGTGGTTTGACTGGGCCTTTGATGCTCAGGCCGCTGGCAGGGTCGTTGACCACTGCGCCGTGCAGGTCGTGGGCGTGATCATGGCGGTGGGTGTAGATGGCCAGGCTCTTGGCATCTTCGCCAAATAACTCGACAAAGGCCGGGTCGAAGCTGACTTGCTCGGGGTGCCCGGAGCAGCACACGTGACGGTTCAGGCAGACCACCTGATCGGTGGTGCTCATCACCAGATGCAGGTCGTGCGACACCATCAGCACACCGCAGCCGTGGCGGTCGCGCAGTTGCGTGATCAGCCGGTACAACTCCGCCTGACCGGCGACATCGACGCCCTGCACCGGCTCATCCAGCACCAACAATTCGGGCTTGCGTAACAGCGCGCGGGCCAGCAGCACGCGCTGCAGTTCGCCGCCGGAGATGCTTTGCAGTGGGCTGTCGATCACCTGCTCGGCACCCACTTCGGCCAGCGCCGCTTGCACATCCGTGCGTGTCACGCCCGGTACCAAGCGCAGAAAGCGCAGCACGGAGAGGGGCAGCGTGGCATCCACGTGCAGCTTTTGCGGCATGTAGCCCACGCGCAGTTTGGCTTTACGCCAGACGCTGCCGGTATCGGGTTTGAGCAGGCCGAGCACGGCCCGTACTAGGGTGGTTTTGCCTGCGCCGTTGGGGCCAATCAGCGTGACGATCTCGCCGGGCTTTACGCTCAGTTGCACATCATCCAGCACGCGTTGCCCGGCGAAGGTCACGCCCACACCGCTCAGGCGGATCAGTGCGTCACTCATGACGGTGTCCGGCAGCCTGCACAGAGGCCGACCACTTCCACTGTTTGCCCTTCCACGGCAAAGCCGACCCCGCTGGCGGCGTTGACAATGGCCTGGCTGATCAGCGGTTGTTCCAGTTCAATGGCCGCATGGCAGCCCCGGCAAATCAGAAATTGACCCTGGTGGGCGTGCTCCGGGTGGCTGCAGCCGACAAAGGCGTTCAGCGAGGCAATGCGGTGCACCAGGCCGTTTTCCAAAAGAAAATCTAGCGCTCGGTACACCGTTGGCGGCGCGGCGCGGCGGCCGTCTTCTTCGCTCAGCACGCCTAGAATGTCGTAAGCGCCGAGCGGTTTATGGCTGGCCCAAACCAGCTCCAGTACGCGCTTGCGCAGTGCCGTCAGGCGCAAACCCTGGCGCGCGCAGATGCTTTCGGCCTCAGCCAGGGCATGGCTAACGCAGCGGGAATGGTCATGGGGGCGTGAAGCCAGCGGTGCTTGAGTCATGGGCAACGACGAATCAGGTGGGGGACGTTATTATATTACCCGTTCCTTCCTGTTTGAGTGCTTCCCGTGTTGCGTCTTTTTCCGGCCTTAGGCCTGCTGTTGCTTACTTTTGCCGTGAGTGTGCCGGCTTTGGCGCAGGTTCAGCCGCGCGTGCTGACCAGCATCAAACCGCTGCAACTGATCGCTGCCGCCGTGCAGGATGGCGTTGGCCAGCCCGAGGTGCTGCTGCCACCGGGCGCCTCGCCGCATCATTACGCGCTGCGTCCCTCGGACGTGCGCCGGGTGCGTGAGGCCGACCTGCTCTATTGGATCGGCCCTGATCTGGAGAGCTTCCTGCCGCGTGTATTGGAAGGTCGCAGCAAGCCAAACGTGGCGGTGCAAGACGTGCCCGGTATGACCTTGCGGCATTTTGGCGATAGCCACGCTGAAAAGGCCGACGCTCATCATGATCACGCCGATCACGCCGATCACGCCGATCATGGCCAGCCTGCGGATCAGCATGACCACGATCATCGTCCCGGCAGTCTTGACGCGCATCTGTGGTTGCTGCCCGCCAATGGCCGGGTGATCGCCCACAAAATGGCTGCCGACCTGGCGCAACTCGATCCGGCCAATGCCGCGCGGTATCAGGCCAATGCCGAGGCTTTTGCTCAGCGACTGGATGCGCTGGATCAACGTTTGAAAAGCCGCTTGAGCGGCTTGGCCGGCAAGCCTTACTTCGTCTTCCACGAAGCCTACGACTATTTTGAGGCCGCCTACGGCCTCAAGCATGCCGGTGTCTTTAGCGTACTGGGTGAAGTTCAGCCGGGCGCTCAGCACGTCGCCGCTATGCGCGAGCGCCTGCAACAGGCTGGCCCTAGCTGCGTGTTTAGCGAGCCACCGTTCCGTCCGCGCTTGGCGCAAACCCTGACCGCCGGCCTGCCCGTCACCCTGGCGGAGCTGGATGCTATGGGCGGCAACCTAGCCGCCGAAGCCAGCGGCTATGAAACCCTGCTGGAAAACCTAGCGGGCGAGTTGGCAGGGTGTCTGGAGGCGTTGTAAGTCGAGTGGGCTGCACAGCCGTTCAGCCCACCTAGGCATAGCCACACCTTAGAACGCGAACGGCAGCGTCAGCTCGATGTGTTGGCGCTGCGCCAGACGACGCCGAAATTCGTCTGGGTCGTGGATCAGCACGTCCTGCCCTGCAAAGGACTGAGAGGCAATCAATCGCGACAGCCAGAAGCGCACACAGGCAATGCGCAGCATGGCGGGCCACAATTCTGCTTCCGCCGCCGTGAATGCTCGCAACCCGGCGTAGGCACCCAGCAGCGCTTGCGCGCGTTTGGGGTCGAGGCTGCCATCCTCGTGTGAGCACCAATCGTTCAGGGCAATCGCCAAGTCGTAAAGCATCGGACCCGAGCAGGCGTTGTAGAAATCAATCACACCGGCTAGGTGGTTGCCGTCAAACAGCACGTTATCGCGGAACAGGTCGGCATGCAGGTTGGCTTGTGGCAAGGCGAGCAGGCGTGGCTTGAGCGTCTGGATTTCGGCCAAGGCATCACGCAGCAATGGCAGCTGTTCATCGGGTAGCTGCAGAGCCAGACTCGGCCCTTCGGCCAGCATCCAGTCCAATCCCCGGTCACTTTTGCGCGGCAGCGGTTGCGCCCGCGTAGCCAAGTGAATACGCGCCAGCAACGCGCCGACTTCCTGGCAATGATGCGCATTGGCGGCGTGCACGTGCTTACCGGCCAAGCGCGGTTGCAGCAGCGCCGGTTTTCCGGCCAGGCTGCGCAGCGCCTCGCCTGCAGTTGTGCGCAGGGCATAGGGCACGGGCAGGCCCGCACCGTGCAGTACATCAAGCAGGTCGATAAAGAACGGCAGATCGCTGCTCGGCCCCCGCTCGATCAGGGTCAGTACGTATTCCCCGCGTTCCAGGCTGACGAAGAAATTGCTGTTCTCGCTGCCTGCCGCAATGCCCTGGAAGTCGCGCAGGCGACCCAGTTCATAAGGGGCGAGAAACGCCTCAAGCTCAGGTCGCTCAAGCGGGGTAAACACAGACATGGATTAACGCCTTACCACTTAAAGATTTCCCACTGCGGAATCAGCATGTCGGGCTGGTCGGAGCGGATAAAGTTGCCTTCACTGCCATCGGCGCGCACCAGGAAGTAGGGCTTGCCCTTTTTCGGTGTGATCTTGATCGCGTAGAGAAAGCCGTTCTGCCGGTATTCGGTGATGGTGCGGTCGCCGTCCTGGCGAATGGTCACATCCGGATCGGCCGTCACCGGGTCTTCGGCGTGGGCGGCCACGGTGGTGAATGCCAGCAGAGTGGCCAACAACAGGCGATTGAGTGTGCGCATGATAACCTTGTCCCTTTGATTGCTATGGTGCAGCCATTCTAACAGGCTGTTGAGAAACTACCTGCGTTGGCAATCCTGCGTTAAAAACAGGCTCGGATGCTCATGTACAGCACGTAAACTCCGCGTCCTCGCCTGTTTTTGCCTGGTCTTGCCGGCCTCGCTAACGTTTCCAACAGCCTGTTACCGCTGCCCCCGCTGAAAAGGTTGATCCTGCTCATGAGTCAAGCCCCTCTCGTTCTGGTTGACGGTTCGTCTTACCTGTACCGCGCCTTCCACGCCCTGCCGCCGTTGACCACCTCCAAAGGCCTGCCAACCGGCGCGGTCAAGGGTGTGCTGAACATGCTCAAGAGCCTGCGCAAGCAGTACCCGAAAAGCCCGTTTGCCGTGGTGTTCGATGCCAAAGGCGGGACCTTTCGCGACGAACTGTTTGCCGATTACAAAGCCAATCGCCCGTCGATGCCCGATGAACTACGTGTACAGGTCGAGCCGCTGCATGCAAGCGTACGGGCGATGGGTTATCCGTTGCTGTGTGTCGAAGGCGTCGAAGCCGATGACGTGATCGGCACCCTGGCCCGCCAATGCGCCGCTGAAGGCCGCGACGTGGTCATCTCCACCGGCGACAAGGACATGGCTCAGCTGGTTTGCCCGCACGTTACGCTGGTCAATACCATGACCGGAAGCGTCTACGACATCGATGGCGTAAAAGCGAAATTCGGTGTCGGTCCTGAGCTGATCATCGACTACTTGGCGCTGATGGGCGACAAGGTCGACAACATTCCCGGTGTGCCGGGTGTGGGTGAAAAAACCGCGCTGGGCTTGCTGGTCGGTATCGGTGGCGGCCTCGATGTGTTGTACGCCAACCTCGAAAAAGTGCCGGAGCTGCCGATTCGTGGAGCCAAGAACTTGCCGGCCAAACTCATCGAGCATAAGGACATGGCTTACCTGTCTTATCAGCTGGCCACCATCAAACTGGATGTGCCGCTGAATATCGCCATCGAGTCGCTGCACCCGAGCGCTATGGATGTGCCGGCGCTGTTGGAGCTTTACGTCGAGTTGGAATTCAAAACCTGGCGTGATGAACTGCTGCGCAGCAATCCGGCCCCGGCGGTCAAGGCACCGGTCGCAGCGCCTGCCGATGACCTGTTTGTCCTCGCCCCCAGTGCCGCCCCTACAGTCGTGCCAGCTCCAGCCGTTGCTGAGGCGCCAACCGCTGATGCGGCGGTTGGCGAGTTGCCCGCAGTGGCAGCATTGGGTGATTACCAGTGCATTCTGGAGCAGGCGCAGTTCGAGGTTTGGCTGGAGAAGCTGCGCAACGCCGAGCTGATCGCCTTCGACACCGAAACCACCGGCCTGGATGCACAAAAGGCGCAATTGGTCGGCCTGTCCTTTGCGGTTAAGGCTGGCGAAGCAGCGTATATCCCGGTCGCGCATTCTTATATGGGCGTGCCGACGCAGCTGGACCGTGATGCGGTGCTTAAGGCGCTCAAGCCGATTTTGGAAGATCCGCACAAGGCCAAGGTCGGTCAGCACGCCAAGTACGACATCAACATCCTCGCCAATGCCTCAACGCCGATCCACGTGCAGGGCGTAATGTTCGACACCATGCTCGAATCCTACGTGCTGGACTCCACCGCCACCCGTCACGACATGGACAGCCTGGCGCTCAAGTATCTCGATCACAGCAACATCCGTTTCGAAGACATCGCCGGTAAGGGCGCCAAGCAGCTGACCTTTGACCAGATTGATCTGGCACAGGCAGCGCCTTATGCCGCCGAAGATGCCGACGTGACCCTGCGTTTGCATCAACACCTGTGGGCCAAGCTCTCGGCAGAACCGAGCCTGGCCAAGGTGCTGCAAGAAATCGAAATACCGCTGGTGCCGGTGCTGGCGCGTATCGAGCGCCAAGGTGCGCTGGTGGATGCCAAGCTGCTGGGCCTGCAAAGTAATGAGTTGGGCGAAAAGCTGGTGGCGCTGGAGCGTCAGGCGTTTGAGATCGCCGGGGAAGAATTCAACTTGGCTTCGCCCAAACAGCTTGGGGTGATTCTCTACGAGAAGCTCGGTTTGCCGGTGATCAGCAAAACCGCCAAGGGTCAGGCCTCCACGGCTGAAGCGGTGCTGGCCGAATTGGCTGAACAAGATTTTGAACTGCCTAAAGTGCTGATGCAGTACCGCAGCTTAAGCAAACTGAAAAGCACCTATACCGACCGTTTGCCGGAGCAGATCAACCCACGTACCGGGCGCATTCACACCAGCTACCACCAGGCGGTTACCGCCACCGGGCGTTTGTCATCCTCCGACCCGAACCTGCAAAACATCCCAATTCGCACCGCCGAAGGTCGGCGTATTCGCCAGGCGTTTGTCGCGCCCAAGGGCTACAAGCTGTTGGCGGCGGACTACTCGCAAATCGAGCTGCGCATCATGGCGCATCTGGCTCAGGATGAAGGCTTGCTGGATGCCTTCCGCCATGGCCGTGACGTGCACAAAGCCACCGCGGCTGAAGTATTCGGCGTGCCGCTGGAGGCTGTCACCACCGATCAACGCCGCAGCGCCAAGGCGATCAACTTCGGTTTGATTTACGGCATGAGCGCCTTCGGCCTGGCCAAGCAAATTGGTTGTGATCGCAAGCAAGCGCAGGCCTATATCGACGTGTATTTCCACCGCTATCCCGGCGTACTGGCTTACATGGAGCGCACTCGCGAGCAGGCGTCCGAGCAAGGCTATGTCGAAACCCTGTTCGGCCGTCGCCTGTACCTGCCGGATATCCACGCGAAGAACCCGGCGTTGCGCAAAGGGGCCGAGCGCACCGCGATCAACGCACCGATGCAAGGCACGGCAGCGGACATCATCAAGCGCGCCATGGTGACGGTAGACAACTGGTTGAGTGAGTCGGGCCTGGATGCGAGGGTCATCCTGCAGGTGCACGATGAACTGGTGCTGGAGGTGCGCGAAGAGTTGGTGGAGCAAGTCACCGAGCAGATCAAGCCGCTGATGGGCAACGCCGCCGCGCTGGATGTGCCGCTCTTGGTCGAAGTGGGTGTGGGTGACAACTGGGATGAAGCGCACTGATATCCATAATTCAGCGCCTGCTAAAACGGGCGCTGTGACTTTATGGCATTAGCTATATGGTTTTTATAGCCAATCGATTCAAAGCGCTTTTTGAACTTTCTGCCAGACCGACCAGTCAGAGCTTATGAACGGCCTAGACAGCCCTTCATTGCTCCTAGTTGTGTTAAGTGTTGGCAGATTCTGAACTCCCCCTAGCAGTTCAGACGTTAAACCCCGAACTTCCCTCCCCCATAAGAAGTTTGGGGTTTTTTTTGCCTAGCATTCATTGGCTGCCACCCTGCGGGCCGTCGCTGCGCGACGTCAAAAATGATTCCCGGTCATTTTTGCCCGACCATCCTCTCCCGCGCTCTGTTCAGTTGGCTATTACCGTCCGGCGAAGCACCCGCTCACCGGACATGGCGTCAGCCTCTTGTGCGCACGCAACATGAATCAGGCTTCGCTTTCTTCGTCATCTGGCAGCGCAAATTCACCCAATTGCAGCCATTCGGCCAGCACAGCCTGCGCGTCTTCGATGCCCATACGTTTGGGGGCGGAGAATAACTGGATGCTGACGCGGTCGCCCCAGCGCTGGCGAATGTCCTGTTGCACCTTGAGCAGCGCATTTTTGGCTGCGCCGAACGCCAACTTGTCGGCTTTGGTCAGGAGGATATGCATGGGCATTTCGCTGGCCACTGACCAATCCAGCATGAGGATGTCGAACTCGGTCAGAGGCTTGCGGATATCCATCATCAGCATCAGCCCGCGCAGGCTTTCCCGGCTGCCCAGGTAAGCTTCCAGGTGTTTTTGCCAGTGCAGTTTCAGTGGGATGGGCACCTTGGCGTAGCCATAGCCTGGTAGGTCAACCAAACGGCGCTCTTCATCCAGTTTGAAAAAGTTCAGCAACTGGGTGCGCCCAGGTGTCTTTGACGTGCGCGCTAGGCTAGCGTGGGTTAGGGTATTAAGGGCGCTGGATTTACCGGCGTTGGAACGCCCGGCAAAGGCCACTTCATGACCAAAATCCTCCGGACACTGATCGACCTTGGCCGCGCTGATAAGAAAGCTGGCCTGTTGGCACAGACCGATAATGGGGTTCTTGGCTTGCATCTGGATTTCCGTGAGGGCGAGCGTGAAGAGGCGTTACAGGCGCGATGCCCTTGCGACATTTGCGCGCAGCCTGCCTTTGCTGGTGTAGCCTAGCAAGCAGCGTCGTTTCCGTTTCAATGTTGCCAGTATATAATGACGCAGATTTTGTGTGCGCTTTCTCCCAACCGTTGGACAAGTGTTCACGGGAACGATTTAGATCATCTGCCCATAGAAAGCAGTACGTTCCCCTCCTGATGAGGTTGATCTGATGAAAAAATTGCTGACTGTAGCTGCTGCCATGCTGGTTACCATGGGTGCTCATGTGGGTGCTCATGCGGCCCAAGACCCTGAAGCGGTGTACGCCCGTTCTTGCGGTGTTTGCCATAATGGGCAAATCCCAACCTCGCCAAAGCGTGGCGATAAAGCCGCGTGGGAACCGCGTCTGGCCAAAGGCACTGATGCTTTGGTGCAGAGCGTGACCAATGGTTTGGGGGCCATGCCACCGCGTGGACTGTGCATGGACTGTACAGCCGAGGATTACAAAGCGGTCATTAAGTTGATGACCGAGTAAGCCCGGCTTATAAACTCTTTCTCTTAGCCGTAAATTGGATTAGCTGATGAACAAAGTACTCGTGAGTCTGCTGTTGACCCTGGGCATTACCGGTTTTGCACATGCCGCAGGCAATGCTGAAGCCGGTCAGGGTAAGGTTGTTATGTGTGGTGCCTGCCATGCTGCCGATGGCAACAGTGCTGCACCGAACTTCCCGAAACTGGCCGGGCAAGGCGAGCGGTACTTGCTCAAACAGCTAAAGGACATCAAGTCCGGTGCACGGCCAATTGTTGAGATGACCGGTTTGCTGGATAACCTGAGTGATCAGGATATGGCGGATATCGCCGCGTTCTATGCCAGCCAGCAAATGAGTGTTGGCGCAGCTGACCCGAAACTGGTTGAGGCAGGACAGGCACTGTTCCGCGGCGGCAAGCTGGATGAAGGCATGCCAGCTTGCATCGGCTGTCACGCCCCGGATGGCAGCGGCCTTGCAGCGGCTGGTTTCCCGAAACTGGCTGGCCAGCACGCTACTTACGTCGCCAAACAGCTGACAGACTTCCGCGAAGGCAACCGCACCAATGACGGCGAAAGCATGATCATGCGCGCCATCGCGGCCAAGCTGAGCAACAAGGACATCGAAGCGCTGTCCAGCTACATCCAGGGTCTGCACTGATCCAGGCTTGCGACATGCTGTAAACAAAAGGGGTGGCTGATGCCGCCCCTTTTTTATTGTTTGCATCGCAGCACGACAGCGACAATCTCTACAATCAGTGGAACCACTGTTAGCCTCGCGGGTCGAACCGCCGTTCGCTTTCACGCGCCATCCATAGCCAAGGAGTAATGCATGCGTAACCTGATCCTCAGCGCCACTCTTGTCACCGCCAGTCTGTTTGGCCTGAGTGCTCACGCCGAGCCGATTGAAGCCGGCAAACAGTATGTTGAGCTGAATAACCCAGTGCCTGTTTCCAAGCCCGGCAAAATTGAAGTGGTTGAGTTGTTCTGGTACGGCTGCGGTCATTGCTACCAGTTTGAGAACACCCTTAATCCGTGGGTGGACAAGCTGCCTGAAGACGTCAATTTTGTGCGTATTCCGGCCATGTTTGGCGGCATGTGGAACGTTCACGGCCAGCTCTTTGTGACCCTTGAGGCGATGAAAGCGGAGCACAAGGTTCACGCCGCCGTGTTTGATGCCATCCACGTGCAGGGCAAGAAATTGGCCACGCCCGAAGAAATGGCCGACTTCCTGGCTGTTGAGGGCATCGACAAAGCTGCCTTCCTGAAAACCTATAACTCCTTCGGCGTGAAGAGCCAGCTGGAAAAAGCCAAGAAGCTCGCCATGGCCTACCAGATCACCGGTGTGCCGGTGATGATCGTCGGCGGCAAGTACCGTTTCGACATCAGCAGCTCCGGTGGTGCGCAACAAGCGCTGCAAGTGGCCGATCACCTGATCGCCAAAGAGCGCGCCGCGCAGTAAGCGGGCGAAACGGGACGCACGCCCATGCTCAGGCGTTGGCCCGCTAAACGAGGAATTGACCTGTGTGACCCGCAGGTCAATCCACGTTGTGATGCGCAGCACGGCTTGCCAGCAAATGGCAGCCTGCGCCTGCTGAGTTTCAATATTCAGGTCGGTATCAGTACCCAGCGCTATCACCATTACCTGACGCGTAGCTGGCAACACCTGCTGCCGCATGCCGGCCGCAATGGCAATTTGCAGCGCATTGGCGATCTGCTTGGCGATTTTGATCTGGTGGCCTTGCAGGAAGTTGATGGAGGCAGCCTGCGCTCGGGTTACCTCAATCAGGTCGAGCACCTGGCGCACCTGGGAGCCTTCCCTTACTGGTATCAACAACTCAATCGCAACATGGGGCATCTCGCCCAGCACAGTAATGGTGTGCTCAGCCGCTATCGCCCCAGCTTGCTGGAAGACCATCCTCTGCCTGGCCCGCCCGGGCGTGGTGCAATGTTGTTGCGTCTTGGCGAGGGCCCCGATGCGATTGCTGTGGTGATGATGCACCTGGCGTTGGGTGCGCGAACTCGCACTCGCCAGTTGGCCTACATCCGCGAATTACTCAGCGACTATCGGCATCGCGTGTTGATGGGCGACATGAACACCCATGCCAGCGATTTGCTGGAGCATTCGCCGCTCCGTGATCTGGGTCTGTGGGCACCGCAGATCGAGGCCACGTTCCCGAGTTGGCAGCCTAAGCGCTGCCTCGACCATATCCTCCTCAGCCCGACACTGTCTCTTGAACGCTGTGAAGTATTACCGGTCTCCATCTCTGACCACTTACCTGTTGCTGTACAAATTCGCTTGCCCTCTTCACTCTCAGGGCCTGCAACACCTATGCTGATTAAGCCTTAGCACGTCAGCTGCTGGCACGACCACCTGCAACACTCCCCGATCAGTGGATGGCAATGATGAGCGATGATGTCCAGCGCTGGAAAAGCAAATACCTCGAAAGCCTGGAAGAGCAAGAGAAGCTTGAGCAACGCTGGGAGACGCGTCTGGATTTGTTGCGCCGAGGCTTGGTGCGCAGTTCGCTGGCGGCAGAAGGCAGCGACAAAGCGGTTGATCAATGCATGCAAGAGCTGCGCGACATGCTGCGCCGCGATGACATTGATGCCGGCCTCTCAGCACTGATTCCGCGGCTGGAAAAAGCCGTGCTGGATTCAGAAAAGCGCCGTCAGGAACGGGCCGACATGAATGTGGCGGGGGTCACCAACCTGACCAGCCAACTGCTCGCCCTAGAGCCGCCGCGCGAAGTACGTAAAGCCCTCAAACAATTTGCCAAACGCATCGAGCAACGCGCCAGTCAGCCGCGTGAATTACCGGCTCTGCTCAGCGAGCTCAGCAGCCTGCAACAGCAGGCCTTGGCGGCGCTGGATCCTGAGAGCAATCCGGTTCGCCCCGGTCTTTTACAGCGCTTGTTTGGCAACAAGGAGGCCGCTGAAACATCCGGTCTGCCAGAGCCAGCGGAGGAAGATGCGCAGTCGGGTGCAGCATTGGCGGCGGTTGATGTTGTAGTCGCTGAGCCGCCGATAGCTGCCGATGCACTGCCGACCCATGCGGCCCCAGACGCACTTGCAGTAAGTGTGCTGGCTGCGCCGTCAGCGCCAAGTTCCCCGGTGGATCGCGCTGCGCCGGTTAACGGCGACCCCGCCTACGCACTGCCGGAAGCCCCCGAGCCGGGATACAGCACCGCCGCCCCGCATATTGGTGAGAGCCTGCTGCGCTTGCTTGACGAGCTGGAGCTGCCCGCACGCCACCAACCGCAGGCTGAAGCGCTGCGAAGTCGCGTGCTGGAAGGGCTGAACTGGTATGAGTTGGTGGCTGTGCTGGATGACTTGGCAGTGTTGATACTCGCCGTTACTGACAGTGGCCAGCGTGAGTTCGCCAGTTACCTCAAACAGCTCAATGAGCGCCTGGAATCATTCCTGGGCAGCATCAGTGAAGCGCAAGAGGGTTACAGTGAGTCGGTCGAAAGCGCGCGCAGCTTCAACCAGGAACTGCGCGAACAGGTCAGCGGTTTACAAGCCAGTGTGCAGGATGCAGTTGATCTGCACAGCCTCAAGCAATCCCTTGAAGCGCGGCTGGATGGTTTGCTCAATACCGTCAGCGCCCATCAAAAGCAGCGTGACGGACGCGAAGCGGAAGTGGCGCAGCGCCTGCAAAGCCTGACGCAGAAAGTCGCCGAAATGGAGCAGGAGGCGCAGGGCTTCCGCGACCACCTCGAAGAGCAGCGGCAGAAGGCGTTGATTGATCCGCTCACCGGCCTGGCCAACCGAGCGGGTTGGAGCGAGCGTCTGGAATTGGAAATGGCGCGCTGGAAGCGTTATGGCGGTGAACTGGCACTGGCGGTGCTAGACATCGATCACTTCAAGCGCATCAATGATGGGTACGGCCACCTGGCGGGCGACAAGGTTTTAAAGATCATCGCTGGAGAGTTGGCCAAACGTTTGCGCAAGACCGACTTCATTGCCCGTTTTGGTGGCGAAGAGTTTGTGTTGCTCATCCCGTCCACACCACTCAACGGTGCACAGCAATTGCTACAGACCCTGCTGGATGGGGTTGAGCAGTGCCCGTTCCATTTCCGTGGCGAGCGCGTGACCATCACCCTGTCGGCAGGCCTTACGGCTTTTGCCAATGCCGAAAGCAGCGAGCAGGTATTCGAGCGCGCCGACCAAGCCCTGTATCGAGCCAAAAGCGGCGGGCGCAACCGAGTTGAGTTGGGCTAAGCACCGGGGTGTTGCTGTGCAACAGGCTGCGCCGCACTCACGCCGAGCATCACGCGACTTGATGCAGGTAAGGTTTCCAACTCTCTGGTATGCGCGTGAGCTGCGGGTAGCCCAACGTGCGCAGATGGCCGCCTGCCAACAAAAATGGGGTGTGCCGCAACGCTTGGGGCACGTCGCGTAACTCGGGTAGCCACAACGTCACGTACTGCGCGTCTGGGTCGTAGGTGCGTGCCTGACGCAGGGCATTGAACACGCGGTTCTGCCGAGGGTCGTTGCCCACCCCAGCCAGGTAAGCCCAGTTACCCCAGTTGCTGGCGGGGTCGTAGTCAATCAAGTGTTCTTCAAACCATGCAGCGCCATGACGCCAGTCTTGCTGCAAGTCGTTGATCAAATAACTCGCGACTACTTGCCGGCCACGGTTGGACATAAAGCCTGTGGCAGCCAGCTCACGCATGTTGGCGTCTACCAGTGGCATGCCGGTTTGCCCGCGTGTCCAATCTTTAAAGCGCCGGTCAAGTCGGTTCGACGCGTTCTCGGTGGCCTTCAATCCGCCTGCCTTGAACAGGGCGCTGCCGTGGCGCATGAGCGTCCAGCGAAAGAAATCCCGCCAAAGCATTTCAACCCACAGCCAGTAGGTCGAATCATTTCGCGCGTGCTGCGCTTCATAGCGGCGTAACTCGCTGATCACTCTTCGCGCAGAGAGGCTGCCGTTGGCCAACCAAGGCGAAAATTTAGAGGAGTACTCGCTGCCGATCATGCCGTTGCGGGTTTCTTTGTAGTGCCGCACGCCTTGGCTTTGCCAAAGGTAATCACGCAGCCTGGCGAGGGCGGCCGGTTCGCCACCGGAGAAAGGAAAGGCACTGGCGGCCACACTCAACGGCTCACCCAAACCCAGTTGTGAAAGGGTTGGTAGTGGCTGGATTAGCGCGTGTGCGCCCTCGGGTAAGGCCGGTAATTTAGCTGGCGCTGACTGAGGTTGGAACACATGCAGACGGTCTTCAACCAGACTGCGAAAGCGACTGAACACATGGGGCATTTGCTCGACCGTACAGGGCAGTTCCTCGCGGCGCAGCAGGTTATTGGCCGGTGCCTGTTGCACCGCAATGTTGCCCAGGCGACGCGCCACTCGAGCCAACTCGGCGCGTTCGTCGGGGGCCATTTCCTCCAGAGTCAGCACCTGATCAAGATTGAACTGACTGACCAGCTTGGGGATGACCTCATCGGCGGCGCCCATCAGCACCAGCAGGTTCGAGCCGCGCTGGCGCAGTTCGCCGCCCAGCGCTGCCAGGCTCTCCAGCAAAAAACGCGCACGGTGCACGCCCATACGACGCATGCCGAAGTCATTGAGCTGAAGTAACTGCGGGTCGAGCACATAGACGGGCAGCAGGCACTCGGCCTTTAGGCCGGCTTGCAGGTCGGGGTGGTCATCGAGACGAAGATCCTGCTTGAACCACAGCATGGCGCGCATGGTGTTGGACTCCGAAGTAGCACAGGTGTTGTACATAATTCCTATTTTGTACAAGAAACAGTTTAGCAGTCTCGTTCCAACCCTGCCCAGTCTCTCGACCAGCGTGGCTTTTACGCCGAATCAACGGCGTTTTCTGCCGTCGGAGGCACTAAACTTTGCCGACCTGTTAGGAGTGCTTCATGGAAATATTCGGCATCGCTGCATTGATCTTTTTGGTCACCGACCCCTTTGGCAACATCGCCATCTTTATCGCCGCCCTGAAAAACGTGGAGGCCAAACGTCGCTTATGGATCGCCGCACGCGAACTGTTGTTTGCCCTGGCTTTGTTGCTGCTGTTTCTCACCTTTGGCGATAAAGTGCTCAGCGCCCTGGGCTTGTCGCGTGAAGCCACGGCGATTGCCGGCGGTATCATCTTGTTTGTGATCGCTATGCGCCTGATCTTTCCCGGCCCGCAAGGCGTCTTGGGGGATGTGCCAGATGGCGAGCCCATGCTGGTGCCGTTGGCGACTCCGGCAGTGGCCGGGCCTTCTGCGCTGGCGGTGTTGATGACCCTGCGCAACACCCACGACGGGCCACTTTGGGAACTTTATGCCGCCGTGCTGCTGGCCTGGGCGGCGACGGCATTTATTCTGTTGCAGGCGTCGTTTCTGCAACGTTTTCTCGGACCCCGCGGACTGACCGCAGTGGAGCGATTGATGGGCATGTTGTTGATCATGCTCAGCGTCGACATGCTGTTGGACAACCTGCAAAGCGTGTTGCATATCAGCCCATGAGAATGATTTTCCTAAGTGTCCTGTTGCTGTTGGCCGGTTGCAGCCAGGGTTTACGTATCGACGAGCGTTACACGGCCACTGGGCAAAACAGCCGGGTGCAGTACATCGTGCTGCACTACACCTCTGCCGACCTGGCCCGCTCGCTGCAATTGCTCACCGAAACCGAGGTGAGCAGCCATTACCTGATCGGTGATAGCCCCGCGACTATCTACCGTCTGGTGGATGAAAACCGCCGCGCCTGGCATGCCGGCAACAGCCAATGGCAAGGTCGCACCTGGCTCAACGGCACCACCATCGGCATTGAGTTGGTCAATCAAGGCTTCTTCGACACTCCCAACGGGCGTTACTGGCAGCCCTTCGCCCCGGCGCAGATCGACGCCTTGATTCCGTTGCTGCAAGACATCGTGCGGCGGCACAACCTGCCCATCGACAGCATCATTGCCCACAGTGACATCGCCCCGCAGCGCAAGGTCGATCCGGGGCCGCTGTTCCCCTGGCAGCGCTTGGCTGAGGCCGGCCTGATTCGCTGGCCCGATGCCGCCGAAGTGGCGCGTTTGCAAGCGGTCTACGCCCAGCAGTTGCCAGACCTGCGCTGGTTCCAGCAGCGTCTGGCTCAGGTCGGGTTAGAGGTGGCGCAAGATGGCCTCTACAGCGAGGCGACGCGCAATGTTCTGGCTGCCTTCCAAATGAAATACCGGCCGGCCAATTACAGCGGTCAGGCGGATGCTGAAACGGCCGCGCTGCTGGCCTGGCTGACGGCGAAGTGATCGGGTGAACGCTACAGGATTACTTCAGCCAGCAGCCTTTATTGTGAAGTTTCATTGAGTTTCTTTAGCCAGCGACTGACCAGTACAGGCTCTTCGTAGTTTAAACCGTCGGGTGTTTCAAGCACGCGCTTAATCATGTTGTCACCAAACAACTGTTTGCCTTGAATGAAATGCTCCCCGGCCAGTTTATTAGGGTTTTGTATTTCCCATCCGAGTCGCTCTGCAATCCACACCGCCGCTTCATAATGACTTACCCAGTGTTGGGTGGTCAGGCCCTCCAGGCTCTTTTCATCCGCTTCACGCGCGATGACCAATAAGGGGACTTCAGCAACTTGAGGCACTAAATCATTATGCCCCCAGCGGCCGTTTTCACCCAATAACTGTCCATGATCGCCAGTGATGATCAGGTAGCGTTCACCTTCAAGTTGATCGAACTGAGTAATGATCTCAGCCAGTACATCATCCAAGTAGCTGACCGCGTTATCGTAGGCATTCGCTTTGCGTTGTTCGCGCGGCAGGTCGGAATCCGTGGGCCATGTATTTAGCGCTTCGGTGTGCTGGTCATAGTTTTCTTCGTAAGGCAGATGGGCCGTACGCAAGTTAAGGGTCACAAAATTACGCGCGCCCCATTCTTGTTTGGCTAGTAAGTCAACCAGGGCATGATCATGGCGTTTTAGGAACAATAAAGGATGGTCTTCACGTGTAATTGAAACATCCAAATGGTTGCTACCCAGATGACTCAGCAGTTTTGATTCCTGAGAGGAAATCCAATGTGTTTTGAATCCGCTCTGGCGAGCCAAAGCAAAAAGATTGTGCGGCTGTGAACGCAGCAGGTCCGTTTGGCCGGGCTCGCGAATAACGTTGAGTAAATTGGGCAGGCTAACAGCCGTGGACACACCCGCGGCAATGCCGGGGCGTGCAATGAGCTCGCCCTGATTGGCAAGGCGACTTAAATTGGGTGTGTTATTGCGAGCGTAACCCATCACCCCTAGCCGATCAGTTCTCAGTGAGTCAGCCACCACCAGCCAAACATGCTGCGCATGAGTTGTTTTAGGCAGCGTTTTGTAGGGCGCAAATGGCGCTGGCGGCAGTGTTTCAGCCGGGCGAAAGGCGAGACGAACCCCATAATAAGCAAACGCATTAAAGCTATTGTGCAGGCCGCTGCGAGTGGGGCCTGGCATAAAAGAGGTGAGATCCCTGTATGTGGCTCTGTAGGGTTTTGAGCCCAATACCAAAATGATGATAATCAATGCCCAGCGACTTCTGGGTATATCGACTTTTGACGGTATGGCAATGTGTAAATAAATCAGCAGGCTGTAGGGCAGTAACACGCTGGGTAGCACATGCCAATGGTCAGAAAAGCTGTGTAATGTAGTTTCTCTAACTTCCGCGAAGTCGACAAAGAAACTTGTAATGTCCGGGGCGGAAAGAGGCTCGCCAAAGAATGAGACATGACTTAACTGCATCAGTTGCATACTGGCCAATAAAATCAGTATGCCCGTTACCAGGCGTGGCATCGCAACCAGCCAAAGCGACAAACTAAATAACCAGACGACGAAGACGAATTCCAGTTCCAGTTCAGCCTGATTATTGTCAGTAAAGATTTTCTGTATAAAGTCATCGGCCATGAGTAATAAACAGCTGATGACGCTTAACGTCAGCAATCTTATAAGTCTTTGGCGAAATGAACCTTTGTCGTGTGATGTGTTGGGGGCCAAGTCGTTTAGGCGGATTGACATGTCAGGGGGTCCTATTTTGATCCGCGAATCCTACAATGTGGCAATGCGGAAATAACATCTGCGCGATGTAAGCCATTATTTCTGTGCGTCAACCTCTTCAGAATCGTTTTCATTTGAGTTTTAGATTCAATAGCGTGTGACGAGTATTTGCCTGGGCAGTTTCTGGATGAGGTGACGCAGGATGGTCAAAACAGCGAAGCAGCGCGTAATGTGTTGGCGGCCTTCCAGATGAAATATCGACCAACCAACTACAACGGTCAGGCAGATGCCGAAACGGCCGCGCTACTGGCTTGGCTGACGGCAAACTGACCCACAACAAGGGACGCAAACATGGCACACTAGGGATCAGGTTGGGTAAAGCGGTTTTATCGACCACAGCCGATGGGCTGGTTGTTTGCCTTGCTCAGTGCGGCCTTGTTGCTGTGGATGGCCTGGCATGTGGGGGGGTGGCAAGCGCGTGAGGCCGAGCGCGGTGCGTTGCAGGTGCTGCATGACCGGGCACTGGAGCGCAGTCAGCACTTTTACAACGAACTCTATCGCCAACTGCAGGCCTTTGACGGCGTTGCGGCGCAAGGCTGCAGCGCCGCTCAGCGCGCGGTGCTGGATGATGTGCGGCGCCCTCTGCTGTATGTGCGTGAAATCGGTTATCGCCTGCCCGATGGCGCTGCCTGTGGCTCGGGGCCTTTGCCCAGTCGCGCCGAACTGAGTCAGTACCAGCACTGGTTGTTTGATGGCGTGGAGTTGTGGTGGTCACCCAGCCAGCTGAACAATGCCGAGCTGCCATCATTACTGCTGGAGCATAACGGCTACCTGTTGGCGTCCAGCCTCACCTACCTGCGCGATCAACTGTCCATGCCGGCCGGGATCGAGGTGCAGGTGGTCGGGCCCAAGGCCGAGCAGGTGCTGGACTTTGTCGGCGGCTCCACCCGTCCGACGGATGAGCAGCGACGCGTGATTGCTGCGCCGCAGCATTTGCTGATTGGCGCTGAGCGGGTTTACCTGACCGGTTCCGGCGACAGCCATGGCATGCGCTTGATTGTCAGTGCCGAGGGCCATCGTCTGCAGGCTTTGCTGTGGCGTTACCGTGGGCTGTGGGCAGGTGTGGCACTGGTGCTGGCCGGTCTGTTGGGGCGCATGGTGGCGTTGCAGCTGCGCCGTGATCAATCGTTGGAGCGCGCCCTGCAAATGGCGTTACGCCGTGGTGAGCTGGAAGTCGACTACCAGCCGCTGGTGGACCTGCAAAGCCGCCGCTGCGTGGGTGCCGAAGCGTTGGTGCGTTGGCGGCGCGCCGATGGTCAGCGAGTACGGCCGGATCTGTTTATTCCACAGGCCGAAGACAGTGGGCAGATATGCGCGATTACCCGGCGCGTGATCGAGTTGGTGCTGCACGAGCAGGCCGCGTTACTGCGTGACCACCCGCAGCTGTACATCTCCGTTAACCTGGCGGCCGCCGACATCAGTGGCAGCGCCTTCGTTGCTCACGCTCAGCAGTTGCTCGCCGAGTGCGGTGTGCCGGCGCAGCAGTTGCTCTACGAGGTGACGGAGCGCGGCCTGGTGGACGTGCAACTGGCCAGCAGCTTGCTGCAAGCCCAACGCGACAGCGGTCACCGGATAGCCATTGATGACTTTGGCACGGGCTACTCCAGCCTGTCTTACTTGCAGGCGTTGCCGGTGGATGTGCTGAAAATCGATAAAAGCTTCGTCGATACCCTCGGCTCCGATGCCGCCAGCAGCCCGGTGGCTCCACATATCATCCAGATGGCCCGTGCGCTGGGCCTCAAGGTGATTGCTGAAGGCATTGAGCACGAGGCACAGGCGCAGTTGTTGCTGAGCCTCGGCGCACACGTTGGCCAGGGCTGGTTGTTTTCCAAGGCACTGGATGCCGCTGCTTTTCGCGCGTTTGTGGCCGCGCACAGCTGATGTGTGCCAGCTCCGTCTGTCTTTCGTCGGTGAGCTGGGTATGATCGCTGCCTGAATGAGGAAGGACGCGCAGATGCTTAATTGGCTATGGCTGGGATTTTTTGTGGTGGCGGCGATTGCCGGGTTTTCGCGCTGGTTATTGGGCGATGATCCGGCGGTGTTTGGCGCTATGGTTGAAAGCCTGTTTGCCATGGCCAAGTTGTCGGTGGAGGTCATGGTGTTGCTGTTCGGCACATTGACGCTCTGGCTGGGCTTGCTGCGTATTGCCGAAAAAGCCGGGATGGTTGACGCCTTGGCCCGACTGCTTGGCCCGCTGTTTGCGCGGCTGATGCCGGAGGTGCCGCGAGGTCATCCGGCCTTAGGCTTGATCACCATGAACTTCGCTGCCAATGGGCTGGGGCTGGATAACGCGGCAACGCCAATTGGCCTGAAAGCCATGCGGGCGCTGCAAACGCTCAATCCCAGCAGTACGACGGCGAGTAATGCACAAATTTTGTTTCTGGTACTCAACGCCTCTTCGCTGACGTTGTTGCCGGTGACCATCTTTATGTACCGCGCTCAGCAAGGCGCGCCCGACCCGACCTTGGTTTTTCTACCCATTTTGTTGGCGACCAGTGCTTCGACGCTGGTTGGTTTGCTGTCGGTGGCATTGATGCAGCGGTTGCGATTATGGGATCCGGTGGTGCTGGCCTATTTGATTCCAGGCGCATTGCTGCTCGGTAGCTTTATGGCGCTGCTCGGGACGATGTCGGCAACGGCGCTGGCATCGCTGTCGTCGCTGACCGGCAACCTCACGTTGTTTGGCATCGTGTTGTCGTTTCTGCTGGTTGGCGCGCTGCGAAAAGTGGCGGTGTACGAGGAGTTTATTGAAGGCGCCAAGGAAGGCTTCGACGTAGCCAAGAGCCTGCTGCCCTATCTGGTGGCCATGCTTTGTGCGATTGGCATGTTGCGCGCGTCCGGCGCGCTTGAGTTTGCGCTGGATGGGATTCGCTGGCTGGTGGAGGCTATCGGCTGGGACACGCGTTTTGTCGAGGCCCTGCCCACGGCATTGGTCAAACCGTTCTCGGGCAGCGCGGCGCGCGCCATGTTAATTGAAACCATGCAAACCCACGGCGTCGACAGCTTTGCCGCCTTGGCTGCCGCGACCATTCAGGGCAGCACTGAAACCACGTTCTACGTTTTGGCTGTGTATTTCGGCGCTGTAGGCATCCAGCGCGTAAGGCATGCCGTGGGGTGTGCGTTGTTGGCAGAACTTGCCGGCGTGGTGGCGGCGATTTTGGTCTGCTACTGGTTCTTTGGCTAAGTGCTCGGCCACGATCGGCTGTGCAATAAGCCGTAGGTTGGTGTTAAGCGCAGCAGGGCGCTTATAGAAGCATTGGGCTTCGTCGCTTTGCTTCTCAACGCCCGCCTACCCGTTACTCCACTACTTTAAAGCGCAGCACACCAATCATTTGCCCGGCTTCGGTCAGCACCTGCACATCCCAGCGGCCCACGGCGGTTTCGGGGAAGTTTTGTTTATACGTCCAGGCGCGATAACCCTTTTTGCGGCCGCCGTGAATGTCCACGGCAATGCGGTCAATCACGTGGCCATTGTGCCGCCAGACGTGATAAATCCGCTCGTTAAGCCCACGCGGCGCATTGATCGCGGTGTAGGCAAACAGCCCCTCTTGGCGTAACTGCGCGAGGCTCAATTGCTTGATGCTGGCGCCCGGCGCGCGCTTGCGGCTGTCCAATTGGCTCACCACGGCGGCCTCTGTCAGCCACAGCGTGGCCGGCGGCACCCAGGTGCGCGCCAGCCAGCCGCCTGCGCCGAGGGCCAGGGTCAGGCCGATCAGCAGCATCCCGCGCCACCAGCGGCGTACCGTGATGATTGAGAACAGCGATGGAAACGACAGCAGCACTGCCGTGCCGAGGGCCAGCGGATAGCTCTGCGCCGTGGTCAGTTTGAAGATGATCGGCAGCGCCGTCAGCAGCACAGCGAACAGGGCCAGGGTGTGAAAAGCCAGAAACAGCCAGCGCTTGGGAGCCAGCCAGCGGTAGTACAGCGGGTCGGTGATGGAGATCAGCGCTGCCGCCGCCAGCAAGCCGCTGAACAGCAACTGGCCACTGTTCCATGTGGTGGTGATAAAGAAGAACGGCACCACGAAGAACAGGCTCTCCTGGTGGATCATCTGCGTGGCGAAGCGCAGCACGGGCGGTGGCAATTCGAAACCGAAGCGCTTGGCGATGCGTTCACGCAGGATGTTTTCCAGAATCAGCCACAACCAGCTGACCAGCATCACCAACGCCAGCACCCGTGCCAGCTCGGCTTGGCGTTCCACCAGCAGAAAGCTCGCCACGCCCGATACAAAGCCAAAGAGCGCCACCAAGTGAGGGTGGCGCTGGATCAACGCAATCAGCGTTAACAGCAGGTGTTTCATCAGGGGCATAGGCTCAACTCGGCACAAAACACGCACGGCACGGCGGGGTGGGGCGGGGCGCACAGCGGGCGCAGAGCATACCGTGTCGGGCGACGCTTGGCCTGTGCCTGTCGTCTTTGGTCATGCCTGTTGGCCCGCCTTGCCACTGCCGCGCCCTGCCGCTGCGGATAGCCTGCAATGGGTTATCACAGTCGTTGTAAGCGCAGCCCGCGCGCCATGGGGCCGGGGTGTGTCGGGAGAGGTGGATGCGTATCTTGATCACAGGGGCGGCCGGTTATATTGGCCAGCAACTGCTTAACCAGTTGGCGATCCAGCATCCGTTGTGGACGCTGATTGCCGCTGATATTCGCCCGCAGAACCGTGCGGGTATGAAGCCTAATATCGAGCCGGTGCTGCTCGACATCAGCCAGCCGGCGGCCGTGGAACGCTGCGTGGCCGCCTGCCAGCCGCAGGCCATTGTGCACCTTGCCTCGGTGGTCACGCCGCCGCCGGGGATGAGTGAGGCGCAGATGCATGCCATCGATGTGGGCGGCACGCAGGCGATCATTCGCGCCGCTGTGGCCCACGGCGTCGAGCAACTCATCGTGACCAGCTCCGGCGCGGCCTATGGCTACGACCCGCAGAATGCCGAGTGGCTGGATGAAGACCAGCCCTTGCGCGGCCATGCGCACTTTGCCTACGCCAAGCACAAGCGCGAGGCAGAAATGCTGCTGGCCGAGGCACGCGTGCAGCACCCACAACTCAAACAACTGGTGCTGCGCCCCGGCACCGTCCTCGGCCGGCAGGTGAATAATCAGATCACCGAGTTGTTCAAAAAGCGCGCCGTGCTGGGCATTCGCGGCAGTGACAGTCGCTTCGTGTTTATCTGGGATCAGGACGTGGTGGACATCATCTGCCATGGCCTGCGCACCGGCCGGGCCGGCATCTTCAATCTGGCAGGCGATGGCGCGTTGACGCTCAGGGAAATCGCCGAGTTGCTCGACAAGCCTTACCGCCCGCTGCCGGCTGGGTTGATTCGCACAGCGCTGCGTGTCCTCAAGCCTCTGGGCCTGAGCCCCTACGGCCCGGAACAGGTGGATTTTCTGCGCTATCGCCCGGTGCTGAGCAATCGCCGCCTGAAACACGACTTCGGCTTCAGCCCGCGCTACAGCTCGCGCGAGGCGTTCCTGGCGTTTTTACGGGCGCAGGGCTTGTCGACGCGTTACTGAACCTTGCGTTGAGCGCGGTATTCCCCCGGCGTAAGCCCCGTCCATTGGCGAAACGCGCGAAAGAACACGCTGGGTTCTGAGTAGCCGAGCAACAGGGCGATCTCGGCGGCGGGCAGGTCGCTGCTGCTCAGGTGGTGTTCGGCCAATTGCTGGCGCGTGTCGTTGAGCAGTTGTTGGTAGTGGCTACCTTCATCGGCCAGACGCCGTTGCAGGGTGCGTTCACTCAGGTTCAGCTGGCGCGCCAATTGACTGCGATCCGGTTCGCCACGGGTCAGTTGTTCGCCGAGCAGGGCCACCACCCGCGCACTCAAACCCGCACGCGGCAGGCGCGCGAGCAGTGCTTCGGCATGTTGGCGCAGCAGGTGTTGCAGGGGCGGATTGGCCTGGATCAACGCGGCGTTGGTCAGGCTGCGCGGCAGGACGATGCCGTAATCCTCGGCGGCAAATTGCAGCGGGCAGGCGAAGGTGGCGTGGTAGCTGTCCAGCGTGTGCGGCTGGGGGTGAGCAAACTGCGCGCGTAGCAGCTGCCAGGTGTCCAGCAGCGGATGAAACATCTGTACCCAACAGGCCATCAGCGCCAACACGCGCGTGCGCGTGGCCGGCAGTTCGGGATGCAGCGGGCGATAGAGCAGGTGCAGTTCGTCGCCGTGTTCATGCAGGTGCACTTCGCCGCCTTCACCCACTAACCGTTGATAGCGCAGCCCGGCCGCCAGTGCATCGCCCAGGGTCGGGCTGCTTTGCAGCAAATAGCCCAACACACTGAACGGCCCCGGCGCGAGGTTACGGCCCAAGGCCAGGCCGGGTTCGTCGCATTCGATACGGCTGAGCTGATCCCACAGTTGCTCTTGCGTGGTGAAGGGCACGCGGGCATCGGGGTCGCTGAGTTGGCTGTCGTGCAGCGCACAGGCTTGCATCAGCGCGCTGCGTTCAACGCCCAGACGACTGGCGGCATGCAGCACCGCCAAGGTGAGGCTGGCGCCGACGGAGGTGTTCGGGGTATCGCGAGTGGATTTAGCCATGCCCGGATTCTGCCCAAAGCTGTGGCCTGGCGGTAGGGTTAAGGCGTCTAGGCTTGGTTGCAATGAATAAGCCGGCTCTCGGGCCCGTTAATACTTGGTTACCGGGCGGCGCGGATTACCCCGTGCATCCTGCGGCCAAGCGGTTAGACTCTCGCTCTGCCGTTTGCACTCAAAAGGTGCGTGCGGTTCAACAATAAACAGAAAAAGGAGAACTCCCATGAAAGGTAAATCCCTGGCATGGGCCCTGTCCGCTGCACTCGCAGGCATGACCTTGAGCAGCGCCGTACAGGCCGAAGAGAAATTCGTCACCATCGGCACCGGTGGCCAAACTGGCGTTTATTACGTCGCCGGTCAGTCGATCTGCCGCTTCCTTAACCGTGGTGCAGCTGACCACGGCATCAAGTGCAACGCCCCGCCCAGCGGTGGCGGCGTGGCCAACGTTACCGGTATCCGCAGTGGCGAATTCAACTTCGGCATCATGCAGTCGGATCATCAGTTCAAGGCGATGAAAGGCGTGGCGCCGTTCGAGAAAGAAGGTGCCATGGAGGACATCCGTGCGGTGTTCTCGCTGCAGAGTGAGGTGTTCACCATCCTCGCCCGTCGTGATGCCAACATCGCCAGCTTCGATGACCTCAAAGGCAAGCGCGTCAACATCGGCAACCCCGGTTCCGGCCAGCGCGACACCCTGGAAGAAATCATGCAGGTCAAAGGCTGGGACCGCTCCGCGTTTGCCTTGGCTGCCGAATTGAAGCCGGCTGAGCAGGCTTCGGCGCTGGGCGACAACAACATCGACGCGATGACCTACTTCGTTGGCCACCCTAACGGTGCGATCCAGGAAGCCACCACCACCACCGACGCCGTTCTGGTGCCAGTGGCCGGTGCTGAAATCGACAAGCTGCTGGCTGCCAAGAGCTACTACACCAAGGCCGACATTCCAGGCGGTCTGTACAAGGGCAACGACGCACCGATCCCGTCGATTGGCGGCAAAGCCGTGCTGTCCACGTCGGCCAACGCCAGCCCGGAGATGGTCTACCAGCTGGTTAAGTCGGTGTTCGACAACATTGATCGCTTCAAGCGTCTGCACCCTGCATTTGCCGACCTCAAAGAAGCCGACATGATCAAAGTCGGCCTTAGCGCAGAGCTGCACGAAGGTGCCGTGCGTTATTACAAAGAGCGCGGCTGGATGTAAGCCTTTGTGAAGCCCGGATAAGCGCCCGCGCAATCCGGGACCGCGTTACCCGGATTGTGCCTAGGCTCATGCGTGCTACGTGACTGCCCGTGTAAACAGGCCAGCGTCTCCAGATAGCCAACCCGCAGCTGCAAGGCTGCGGGTTTTGCCGTTTTCCGTACTCTCGAATGCAGATTCAACCCATGCATGACAAACAACTCTCCACCGAAGAACTGATTACTCTGGATGCCGGTGCGCGCACCCCATTGGGGGCCATGGCGCATGGTGATCGCCGGCCTGGCCCTGCTTTGCTCGCTGTTTCAACTGTGGATTGCTTCGTCGCTGCCGTTTGTACTCGGCTTTGTTTGCCCTGCTGCTGGCGTTTCTCGCCTACCCGGCGTTTCGCACGTCACCGCGTGACCGCATACCGCTGCTGGACATCGCCCTTGGGCTGATCGCCGCGGCCAGCGCCGCGTACTTATTTATTTTCTATCAACAGCTCGCGCTGCGACCGGGCAGCCTGACCACAGCGGATCTGATCACCGCGTGTATCGGCATCCCGTTGCTGCTGGAGGCCACCCGCCGCGCGCTTGGCCCGCCACTGGCGATCATCGCCCTGCTGTTTCTGGTCTACAGCCTGGCCGGGCCTTATATGCCGGGGCTGCTGGCGCACCGTGGGGTGAGCTTCAATGCCATGGCTAACCATCAGTGGATCACCACCGAGGGCGTGTTCGGCATTGCCTTAGGCGTGTCCACCAGCTTCGTGTTTCTCTTCGTGCTATTCGGCGCGCTGCTCGAACGTGCAGGTGCAGGGCATTACTTTATTCAGCTGGCCTTCAGCATGCTCGGTCACTTCCGTGGCGGCCCGGCCAAGGCGGCGGTGGTGGCGTCGGGTTTGACCGGACTGATTTCCGGTTCATCGATTGCCAACGTAGTCACTACCGGCACCTTCACCATCCCGATGATGAAGCGCACCGGCTTCTCGGCAGAGAAGGCTGGCGCGGTGGAAGTGGCGTCGTCGGTCAACGGCCAGATCATGCCGCCAGTGATGGGCGCGGCGGCCTTTCTGATGGTCGAGTACATCGGCATGCCCTATGTCGAGATCATCAAGCATGCCTTCCTGCCCGCCGCGATTTCCTACATCGCACTGCTCTATATCGTCCATCTGGAGGCGCTTAAGCTCGGCCTGCAGCCGGTAGGCGGGCATCAGCCCAAGCCCTGGCTGCGCCGCCTGACCGGCTTTGCCTTTGGCGCGGCGCTGATTAGCGGCCTGTCGCTGGCGGTGTATTACGGTCTTGGCTGGCTCAAACCGGCGCTGGGTGATTACGCCCTGCCGGGGATTGGCGCGCTGCTGGCGCTGGTTTACCTGGGCCTGCTGAAGATCGCCGCCAGCGTGCCGGTGCTGCCTGCCGAAGATCCAGACGCGCCGCTCGACAAACTGCCGCAAACCCGTGCCGTGCTGCTCTCTGGCCTGCACTTTTTGTTGCCGGTGGTGGTGCTGGTCTGGTGCCTGATGATCGAGCGTCTGTCCCCCGGCCTGTCGGCTTTCTGGGGCAGCGTGATGCTGGTGATCATCCTGCTCACCCAGCGCCCTTTGCTGACTTGGCTACGTACCGACGGCACCCATGCTCACGGCTCGTTTATGGACGGCGTGATTGACCTGCGTGAAGGCCTAATTGCCGGCGCGCGCAATATGATCGGCATCGGCATTGCCACGGCGGCGGCGGGCATCATCGTCGGTGCGGTGTCGCAAACCGGGGTTGGCCTGGTGCTGGCCGATCTGGTTGAGATGCTGTCGATGGGCAACCTGCTGCTGATGCTGGTGCTCACCGCGATCTTCAGCCTGGTGCTGGGCATGGGCTTGCCGACCACTGCCAATTACATCGTGGTGTCCAGCCTGCTGGTGCCGGTGATCGTTACCCTCGGCCAGCAGAACGGCCTGATCGTGCCGCTGATCGCGGTGCACCTGTTCGTCTTCTACTTCGGCATCATGGCCGACGTGACGCCGCCGGTGGGTTTGGCCTCGTTCGCGGCGGCGGCGGTGTCCAAGGGTGATCCGATCAAAACCGGTGTGCAGGCGTTCTACTACAGCCTGCGCACGGCTGCGCTGCCGTTCCTGTTTATCTTCAACACCGACCTGCTGCTGATCGACGTGGACTTCTGGCACGGCGTGCTGATCTTCATTGTGGCGACCCTCGCCATGCTGATTTTCGCTGCGGGCACCCAGGGCTATTTCCTGGTGCGCAGCCGTTGGTACGAAAGCGTGCTGCTGTTGCTGGTGGCCTTCACCCTGTTCCGCCCAGGTTTCTGGATGGACATCGTGCACGACCCCTACCGCGACATGGCCCCTGCCGAGCTAGTGCAAGCGCTGGGCGACGTCGAAGTCGGCAGCCAATTGCGCCTGCGCGTGCTGGGTGAAAACGACGTGGGCGACCCGCGTGAATTCAGCCTGCTGCTGCCGGTGCCAGAGGGCGCGAGTGGTGAAGAGCGCCTGGAGAAACTGGGCCTGATGACCTACGCAGAAGGCGATAAGGTTCTGGTCGACAGCGTCACCTTCGCCAGCCCAGCCGCCGAAGCCGGCCTGGAATTCGACCAGCAAATCCTCAGCGTCCGCGCCCCCACCGACCGTTGGACCAAGGAGCTGATGTGGATCCCTGGCCTGCTGCTGTTTGCGCTGGTGGTCTGGCTGCAGCGTCGGCGACGTCAGTTGGAAGCCTAGCGACGGTTGTAGGATCGTGTTCAATAGCAAAGGCAGCTTCGGCTGCCTTTGTTGTTTTTGGGTTTTAGTTTCAAGGCGTGCTGGATGTCGCACCTCGGCCCGGCCACCCGTTCTGTCCTTGCCTTTGCATTATCTCCAGCCATTCAAGCACGCCGTTGACTTCAGTGGGTTCGTTTGGGCAGTGTTCGCGGATGGCTGGGACCTGCTGAGCGCCGCGGGTGCAGGAGATAGTCATTGTTTTTTGCGGGTGGCTTTCGGCCACCCGTAGGCCAATATTCAAGGCAGTACGGCAAGCAACAGCGGCAAACTGATCGCCGCAAGCAGGGTTTGCAGGGTGATGATGCCGGCCATCAGCTGGCTGTCACCGCCCAGTTGGCGCGTCAGCACGTAAGCAGTCGGGGCGGTGGGCAGGGCGAAAAACAGCACCAGTACGCTGGTTTCCATCGCCGGGAGTTGCAGGGCGTAGGCCACCGCCCAGGCCAGCACCGGCATGGCACACAGGCGCAAGAGGCTGTTGCTGGCCAGTGCCGGGGCTTCGCCGCTCAGTTGCTCAGGCTTGAGTGCTGCGCCTACGCACAAGAGGCCCAGCGGCAGGCTTGCGGCGGCCAGTAAACCGAGTAAACGTTCACTGCCGCCCGGCAGGCCAAGCCCGCTGAGGTTAACCAGCGCACCGCCGAGGCAGGCGAGAATCAGTGGGTTTTTCGCAATCGGCAGCAACAGGCTGCGCACACTCACGCCGCGCTCGGCCGTCAGCGACCACACCGACAACACATTCACGGTGGGCACCATTAACGCCAGCATCAACGCAGCTAAGGTCAGCCCTGCTTGGCCAAACAGGCTGCCGACAGCCGCCAAGCCCAGGTAGGTGTTAAACCGCAGCGCGCCCTGCGTGAACGCACCAAAGCGCCCGGCCGGCCAGCCACGCAGTCGGCGCAGCACCAGCAGCGCCAGCCAGGCCAAGCCCAACGCCAGCATCACGGCCAAGGCCAGACGCGGCAGGGCCGGATTGTCCAGTGGCGCGCTGGCCAGGCTGCTGAACAACAGCGCTGGGAACAGGATGAAGTAGTTCAGGCGTTCGGCACCGGGCCAGAATGCGTCATTGGGGAATGCCCAGCGGCGCAGGTAAAACCCGCCCACGATCAGCGCAAACAATGGCCACAAGGCCAACAGCAACTCCAGCACAGCCACCTCCGCGCGCATATGAGCGGCCATCTTGAGCAGCCACGTAGAGCGATGCAAGGCGGCTGTCGGGATTGCGCACGTCGTGGCCGGAAGGAGTGAAGCTGAACCACTCCGCAGTCTTGATAAGCGCCGCTTTGCGCTAGCGCTGGTTAAGGCAGCTGCAAACCGCCACTGGCTTTATGCAGGGCGCGCACATGCTCGCCCAGTTGTTTGAGGTTGGCTTCGCTGGCGTTCAATTCGGCCAAGCGCGACGGAGCCAGTAAGGTGCGCACTTCCTTGTCCAGTGCGTCGCTGAGTAGAAGCAGGTGCTCTTGGCGCGCCTGGCTCTGGCGTTCCAGCTGTTGCCATTCGCCGGGTTGCGGCAGGCCGTAACCACCGTTGAGCAATTCCGCCGGGCGGCTGAGAAAGCCGCTGTTGGCGAGGATCTGTTGCAGCGCGCCGTCGGCCGTGTGCAGTGCCGGGTCGTGTTCGGTGCGGTTGCTCAGGTAACGGTGTTTGAGTTCATCCTGAGCCAATAGCAGTTGCCGGCGCAGCGCCGCTTGCTCCAGCAACAGCAAGGCGGCGCTGGTGCGCAAATCCGCTGGGGCAAACCAGGGCCGGCGCTGCTCGGCGGCGAGGTTCAGCCAGTCTTCAACTTTGCGCTGCGGCACGGCCAGGTGTTCGCGCAGCACGCTGAACATGGCGTGATAGCGGTCACGGAACGAGTCGAAGCGATAGCCCAGGCGCAGGGCTTCTGCCTCGTTGTCGAGCACGCGGCGGTCAGCCAGATCACGTGCATACAGGCTGTCCAGCAGGCCGATCGGGGTGAGGCTGTCGAGTGCCTGTAACCGTGGGTGCTGCGTGCCACTGCGCAGTAGCTTGAGGGTTTCCACGGCGCAGTTATTGGAGACAAACCAGTAGTCACCGTCGTAGCTCCAGTGCTGCTCCATGGCGCGCGTGACCAGTTGCTCCAGCTGTGGGCGATTCAGCTTGAGCGGCACCGAGGCCAGGCTGCGCAGTTCGGCTTTGGTGTATTCCTCGATCACTTGCTGCAGCGGCAGGACAAACAGGCGTGAGGGGTAGGAGCCGGTCAGGCCGCGCCAACTGGACAGCTGCACGTCATCGACAAAGGCGCGGTACGACAACACCAGGTGCGCTTGCAGGTCGAGGCGACAGTCCGGCCCGAGCGGTCGGCCAGGCGCGCAGATGACCAGGCGCAGCATGCTGTGGCCCCAGCGGCTGGCCAGTTCGTTATTGGCCTCGGCGAGCAGGTAATCAACCTGATACACCCGCGCCGGATCGATGCGTCCCACGGGTTGGCGGCTGAAATCACGCCCGGCATTCAGGTACGCCAGCTCATCGCTGCAGGTGGACGTTGCGGGTGACCAGGCGAAATGCTCGCGCAGGTAGCGCGCCAGCGAAGGCCGCCTGCAGGCGTAGCTGGGGTCGAGCAGAAAGTACTCCATGTTCACCGCGATGAATTCGCGCGGGTTGCTCAGCTCGTAGCTGTCCGGGCTGCGCGCGACCTGATGATTGGCCTGCGCGCGCACACCCCGCCGGGCCACGCGCTGCGGCCAGCCGGCCAGATCGAGCAGCACAGGGTCGTCACTGAGGGTGAAGCGTCGCGCGGTTTGCCCACGGCACTGTTCGGGCAGCCCGACCAGGCCAAGGGTTTGTGCATGCCGGTGGCACTGTTGCAGCAGGTGCTTGTTGGCGGGCGACCAGAGTTGGGCGCGGTCATACAGGTGGGTGATTTCGTGCAGCAGGGTGGCCAGCAATTCGCGGCGCTGGTTGCCGTGCGTGCGTGACGTCTGGATGTGTGCGCTGCGCCCCTCACTCAGCGCGGGCAGCAAGGCCGCATTGAGTTCGATACCGCTCCAGCGGCCCGCGCGGCCATAGACCTCCGCCGGCAGCTGGCGCCAACGCACGCTGACGGTGCGGCCCAGTCGTTGTTTGAGCGACGGTGGAAGGGCGTTGAGGGCTTCGTCTAACAGCTGCTGGCTGGCCACGTGTTCGCTGCGGCTCAGCCCATCATCGAGCAGGTTCAGGCGCAGTTCGGCTTGGCTGCCGAAGCTGACCAGCAGGGTCAGCCACAGCCAGCCGATGCGGCGTCCAATCACAGCGCCAGGATGGCTTCAGCCAGCACCAGGTCGGAGGCGTTTTGCGCTTCGGGCAGGTGGCGACGCAGGGTGTCGATGGCCGCTTCCAGTTGCACGCCACGGATTTGTCCCTGGCTGGCGACGAAGCTGGCCGCATCGTCACGGGCGGCCTGCACCACTTTCATGTCGCGAATCGAGGTGGTGGTGTCTGAGGTGAAATCCAGAGTGCGATCCAGTGCCCGCACAATGATATTGCTGGTAGCAACAGCCGTTTGGGCCTGAGCTGTGGCACCGAGCAGCGTAAGGATACCCACAGCAGCAAATTGTACAGGGCGCATAAAAACCTCCGGGTAGCGGCCAATTCAGGGATGAACAGGGTGGCATTCTACCAAGCCGACGGGCACACCGGCTCGGCTAAAACGCTGCGCTGATCACAGGCTGAGGATGGCGCTTGCCAGTTGCAGGTCGTCACCCTGGAGGGCAGGCACCTGCTGACGAATGTGCGCGAAGGCCGCCTCCAGTTGCACGCCGCGAATCTGCCCCTCGCTGGCGACAAAAGCTGCCGCATCATCACGGGCGTCCAGCACCACTTTGTTGTCGCGCAGAGACGAGGTGGCGTCAGATGAACTCTGCGCAACCTCACTCAGCGCGCCGACCAGGGTGTCCGTGGTGGCAACCAGGCTACTGGCCGAGGCAGCAGCGCTGAACATGAGCAAGCCAGTCAGGCTAAGCAGGCGGAAGATTGGCATGGATGAACTCCTGGATCTGAGGGGTTAAGGCTGAATAGACCCTCTTGGCTGCCAATGGTTGCCGAGCTGGGGCTAACGCCAAAAGGGTTTTGCCAGTTCGGCCTGCCGCTGCGCTTCGCTGATGCCGGTATCGGCCAACTGGCGACTGTCCAGGCGGGCCAGTTGCTGAGCGTGGCGTAAGCGCGCAGGTACAGCGGGCATTCTAGCGGGGTCGATGAGGCGGGCTGAGGTTTAAGCGTACGGTCCATGGCGCATTCCTTGTCAAAGACGGGAGAAGGCAGCCAATGGTGCGCGGTGTCAGCCTGGCTTGGCAGAGACAGCATCCGACTATTGTTATGGCTCAGTTGCAGGTTTCGCATAACTGTACCGCTCCTGCATGCGCCTCACTGTGCAGATTCGCGGTGGCTGAGCGGTAAAGCCCCAGACAAAAAGAAGGCCCCAACACGCGGGGTGCTGGAGCCTTTAAGAATCCCGATAAGGGAGGAGCAGAAATCGGTGTGGTGCAGGCGTTAACGCCAGAACGGCTTGCTTAATTCGTTTTGACGCTGCGCTTCGCTGATGCCGGCATCGGCCAGCAGGCGGGCGTCTAGGCGTGCAAGCTGGCTGCGGCTAACGATGCGGCGCTGCCAAAGCATGAGGGTGGAAAACATACGCAGCGGCATAGCGCTGGAGCCGGTGGATTGGCTGTGATCAAAAAACAGGTCGGAACTGAGGGTACGTTCCATGATGGTCATCCTTCCGCTTGTGGCGGGTCAGTGGTGTGTTGCGATGGGGGAATTATGCAGCGCATACCCATGGCGCTGTAGCCACAGCTGAATTGAATTGCAGAGCTAATAGATAGGTTGCTTTGTAACTGTGCTGTATTTTATTGAATTAACTGTACGGCTTATAAGTGAATGGCGCTGTTTTGAACGATAAAGCAGGTAAAGCGACTGCTTTATATCTATTCATCAGTGATTAGCTATAGGTACAGTTGCATATTTCACTGATGTTACAGCTGACCTGTTTTTCAGATTTTTAGCGGCTGGCTGATCTTTCCTGATCGAGTGGGCAATAAAAGTCACCGGCACAATTTGCTTGGCCAAATGCCCATGGCGGGTTGCAAGAGCGGCATGCCGATAAGGCGTTGAGTGGGCTTTCGCAGGGCCTAACGTGAGCCATGGCAGGCACGCTCCGTTCAGGGTCGCGCCCACAAAAAAGCCCGGCGCGAAGGCCGGGCTCTTGCAACGCTGCGGCGCGTGTTACTCCACCGCTTTAACCATGTCTTCGATGACTTTCTTGGCGTCGCCGAAGACCATCATGGTCTTGTCCATGTAGAACAGTTCGTTGTCCAGGCCGGCGTAGCCGCTGGCCATCGAGCGCTTGTTGACGATCACGGTTTTGGCCTTGTAGGCGTCCAGAATTGGCATGCCGGCGATCGGCGACTTCGGATCGGTCTTCGCGGCCGGGTTGACCACGTCGTTCGCGCCCAGCACCAGCACCACGTCGGCTTGGCCGAACTCGGAGTTGATGTCGTCCATCTCGAACACTTGCTCGTAAGGCACTTCGGCCTCAGCCAGCAATACGTTCATGTGGCCTGGCATACGGCCGGCAACCGGGTGGATCGCGTACTTCACGGTCACGCCACGGTGGGTCAGC
Organism: Pseudomonas sp. Ga0074129; assembly: GCA_001465025.1. Lineage (GTDB taxonomy): Bacteria > Pseudomonadota > Gammaproteobacteria > Pseudomonadales > Pseudomonadaceae > Aquipseudomonas. Next base: position 16,945 of record LNDO01000110.1, on the reverse strand, counting down.
TTCTCAGCCAGTTCCATCAGTGCGTGCTGGGCACGGGCCACAGCCAGGCCGTAACCCGGAACGATGATCACGGTGTCGGCGTTGGTCAGCAGGAAGGCCGCGTCGTCGCTCGAACCGGATTTCACCGGGCGGGCTTCTTGAGCACCGGCCGGGCCAGCAGCTTCAGTCGCGCCACCGAAACCACCGAGGATCACGTTGAAGAACGAACGGTTCATCGCCTTGCACATGATGTACGAGAGGATCGCACCGCTCGAACCCACCAGCGAACCGGCGATGATCAGCATCGAGTTGTTCAGCGAGAAGCCGATACCGGCCGCCGCCCAACCCGAGTAGCTGTTGAGCATCGACACCACCACGGGCATGTCAGCACCACCAATCGGGATGATGATCAGCACGCCAATGATGAAGGCCAGCACGGTCAGCGCGGCGAAGGCACGTACATCACCGGTGAAGCTGTAGTAGACGCCCAGGCCGAGAATGGCCAGACCAAACACCAGGTTCAGCATGTGCTGACCTTTGAACTGCACAGGTGCGCCTTGGAACAGGCGGAACTTGTACTTGCCCGACAGCTTGCCGAAGGCGATCACCGAACCGGAGAAGGTGATGGCACCGATGGCCGAACCGAGGAACAGCTCAACACGGTTGGCCACCGGAATGGCATCACCCAGAGCGGCGACAATGCCCAGCGATTGCGGCTCAACCACCGCAGCAATGGCGATAAACACCGCAGCCAGGCCGATCATGCTGTGCATGAAGGCGACCAGTTCTGGCATTTTGGTCATTTCAACGCGCTTGGCCATTACGGTGCCGACAGTGCCGCCGATCAGCAGGCCGACAATCACGTAACCGATACCGGCGGTGGCAAGTTCAGCGCCGAGCTTGTAGATCAGGCCAACGGTGGTGAGGACGGCAAGGCCCATACCAATCATGCCGAACAGGTTACCGCGACGCGACGTAGTCGGGTGCGACAAGCCTTTAAGCGCCTGGATAAAGCAGATCGAGGCGACGAGGTAGAGAACAGTGATCAGGTTCATGCTCATCTCAGTGCTTCTCCACTGCAGCGGCTTTCGGCGCTTTCTTCTTGAACATTTCCAGCATGCGTCGGGTGACCAGGAAGCCACCGAAGACGTTTACTGCGGCCAGGGCTACGGCCAGGGTGCCCATGGTTTTACCCAGCGGGGTCACGGTCAGCGCGGCGGCCAGCATGGCACCGACGATGACAATGGCGGAAATGGCGTTGGTTACGGCCATCAGTGGGGTGTGCAGGGCCGGTGTAACGTTCCACACCACGTGGTAGCCCACGTAAATGGCCAGCACGAAGATGATCAGGTTGTAGATACCGTCAGAAATCATATCCATCGGTGATGCTCCCCTTAGCCGTTAGTGCGCACGACGTTGCCATCGCGGCACATCAGGCACGCGCTAACGATGTCGTCTTCAAGGTTGAGGTGGAACTTGCCTTCGCCGTCGATAACCAGCTTGAGGAAGTCCAGCAGATTGCGTGCATACAGTGCCGAAGCATCGGCTGGCACCATGGCCGCCAGATTGCTGTGGCCAACGATGGTCACGCCATGCTTGATCACCACCTGTTCGGCTTCGGTCAGCGGGCAGTTGCCGCCTTGCGCAGCGGCGAGGTCGATGACTACTGAGCCCGGCTTCATTTCGGCAACGGTGGCCTCGTGCAGCAGGGTCGGTGCCTTGCGGCCCGGAATCAGTGCGGTGGTGATGACGATGTCAGCCTGCTTGGCTTTTTCGTGCACCGCCTTGGCCTGACGCTCCATCCACGAAGCCGGCATCGGCCGAGCGTAACCGCCCACACCTTGTGCACACTCGCGCTCTTCGTCGGTCTCGAACGGCACATCAACGAACTTGGCACCGAGCGATTCGATCTGCTCTTTAACCGCAGGGCGCACATCGGACGCTTCGATCACCGCACCCAGGCGCTTGGCCGTGGCGATGGCCTGCAGACCGGCCACACCGGCACCGAGAATCAGCACACGTGCCGCTTTTACCGTACCGGCAGCGGTCATCAGCATCGGCATAAAGCGCGGATAGTGATTGGCCGCGAGCATCACGGCTTTGTAGCCGGCGATGTTGGCTTGCGAGCTGAGTACGTCCAGGCTCTGCGCGCGGGAGGTACGCGGGGCGGCCTCCAGAGCGAAAGCGGTGACGCCGCGAGCGTTGATGCGCGCGATGGTCTCGTTGCTGAACGGGTTGAGCATGCCAACCAGCACTGCGCCGGTTTTCATGTGGGCCAGTTCGGCTTCGGTTGGGGCGACTACTTTGAGCACCAAATCGGCACCAAAAGCAGCGGCATCATTACCGATAGCGGCGCCAACGGCTTCATAGGCACTGTCCGGAATGCTGGCGCTGACGCCGGCACCGGTTTGCACTGTCACCTGATGGCCCTGGCCGATCAGCTTCTTGATGGTTTCGGGAGTCGCGGCAACGCGCGTCTCACCGGCATGGGTTTCGAGAGGAACACCGATGTGCACTTCAATTCTCCTGCGTGATCTTTTTAGTGAACCGGCGCACTGCGGATGGCACGCGGGCAAGGGGGAGGATCAGCACAATCCCGATCAAAAATGGCGGGCGCGGCATTTTGCAGGCGAACGTCAGCCCATTCAAGAAGTTATGGAGTTAGAAAATTGCATTACTACAAGTTATAGGCCTATGACTACTTTTCATACCGCGCGCAGGCCCCGTGGTTTCTGGCTTAAACCACCAATGACGGCGCTTTGAGGGGGTAAATGTCATACGCGAGCTGGATGACCGTTGATCGAATCCTTTGATGTGTGGAATGTAACGCACAGTCCGTAAAAAATAGCCTTCAGGCCAGTGGCTGCAAGGCTTTGAGGGGCTTTTACGTCGGTTAAACGTGTAGTTGCACTTTGTCTTCACTACCTAAGCGCTTTTCAACCATATGGCTGGCCGGGCAGGGCTTAGGCCGGTTGTTGGCGGTACTGCGCGGCCTCAGTCACTAACCAATCGCGAAAGGCATTCAGCGCTGCCGACTCGGATTTACGCTCCGGCACAATCAGGTAATAGGCCCTGTCGTCATCCGTCAGTGCCTGATCGAGCGCCACCACCAGCTGGCCTTCGGCCAGTTCCCGGCGGATCAGAAATGGCGGGATCAGTGCCACGCCCATCTCATGGATCGCCGCTTGGGCCAACATGGAAAACAGCTCGTAGCGCGGACCTGCCATGTCGCGCGGGGTGTTCAGCCCTTGCGCGCTGAACCACTGCTGCCAGGCGTAGGGGCGGGTGGTTTGCTGCAACAGCGGCAGTTGAGCGATTTGCTCAGCACTTAATTGCGCTTGGCCGTTCAGCAAGGCCGGGCTGCACACCGGCATGGGGTTTTCGCCCATCAGCAGGTGTGCGCGAGTGCCGGACCAATCGCCATCACCGAAGTACACCGCCGCATCGAACGCGGTGTCGGCAAACAGAAAGGGCCGCGTGCGGTTGGTCAGGTTGACGGTGATTTCCGGGTGCAGGCGTTGAAAGTCTTTCAAGCGCGGCAACAGCCACTGCGTACCAAAGGTCGGCACCACCGCCAGTTCGATGCTCATCGCACCCTGCTGACCCATTACCGCCAGGGTGTCACGCTCCACCGCATCGAGCTGCCCGGCCACCCGCTTGGCATACGACTGCCCGGCCTCGGTGAGCAGCACGCCACGGCGTGAGCGGCGAAACAGTTCGACATTAAGGAAGGCCTCCAGCGCGGCGATCTGCCGGCACACCGCGCCCTGGGTCAGGCTGAGCTCCTGCGCCGCTTTGGTAAAACTCTGGTGACGGGCGGCGGACTCGAAGGCGATCAAGGCTGCGGTGCTGGGGATTTTGCGGCGCATCTGTGCGTAACCCTCACATTTTTAAAGGAAATAGGCCGACTAAACCTATCTTGAAGTGAGCTTATCGCACAACAGCTTGCGTATTACTCGTTTGCCGACCCGACATAAGCCGCCTAGGATCACTCCAATGGTTTCTTGTGTAGGAGCGAGCTTGCTCGCGATACCTCTGATCGCCAACAACGATTAGGTGTCCCTTGGCTCCTACAAATCTCCCCCGCATTTCGACCGAGGATTGTGCATATGGCTGGCAAGGCAAGCTTCAACTGGATCGACCCGCTGTTGCTGGATCAGCAACTGACCGAAGAAGAGCGCATGGTGCGTGACAGCGCCCAGCAGTTCGCCGCCGACAAGCTGGCCCCACGTGTGCTCGAAGCCTTCCGCCATGAACAGACCGACCCGAAGATTTTCCGCGAGATGGGCGACACCGGCCTGCTCGGCGCCACCATCCCCGCCGAATACGGCGGCAGCGGCCTGAACTACGTGTGTTACGGCCTGATCGCCCGTGAAGTTGAGCGCATCGACTCCGGCTACCGCTCGATGATGAGCGTGCAGTCGTCGCTGGTGATGGTCCCTATCTACGAATTCGGCAACGAAGCGACCAAGCAAAAGTACCTGCCCAAACTGGCCAGCGGCGAATACATCGGCTGCTTCGGCCTGACTGAGCCGGATCACGGCTCCGACCCTGGCTCGATGATCACCCGTGCGAAAAAGGTCGACGGCGGCTACCGCCTGACCGGCGCGAAGATGTGGATCACCAACAGCCCAATCGCCGATGTGTTTGTGGTTTGGGCCAAAGACGATGCCGGCGAGATTCGCGGCTTTGTGCTGGAAAAAGGCTGGCAGGGCCTAAGCACCCCGGCGATTCACGGCAAGGTTGGCCTGCGTGCGTCGATCACCGGTGAAATCGTCATGGACAACGTGTTCTGCCCGGAAGAAAACGCCTTCCCTGACGTGCGCGGTCTGAAAGGCCCGTTCACCTGCCTCAACTCCGCCCGTTACGGCATCAGCTGGGGCGCGCTGGGTGCGGCCGAGTTCTGCTGGCACACCGCGCGTCAGTACACCCTCGACCGCAAACAGTTCGGCCGCCCGCTGGCGCAAACCCAGCTGATCCAGAAGAAACTCGCCGACATGCAGACCGAGATCACCATGGCCCTGCAAGGCTGTCTGCGCCTTGGCCGGATGAAGGACGAAGGCACCGCTGCGGTGGAAATCACCTCGATGATGAAGCGCAACAGCTGCGGCAAGTCCCTGGACATCGCGCGCATGGCCCGCGACATGCTCGGCGGCAACGGCATCAGCGACGAGTACGGCGTCGCTCGCCACCTGGTCAACCTGGAAGTGGTCAACACCTACGAAGGCACCCATGACGTCCACGCGCTGATCCTTGGCCGCGCGCAGACTGGCCTGCAGGCTTTTTTCTAAACAGCAGCGCCAAACTGCAAGACCGTAGGATGGGTTGAGCGCAGCGATACCCATCAGATCGCCCGATGGGTTACGCCGCTTCGCGGCTAACCCATCCTACGTCCTACGTTTCTCTCCCACGAGGTTCCCCATGCCCGGCGCCCTATCCCATATCCGCGTACTCGACCTGTCCCGCGTACTCGCAGGCCCCTGGGCCGGGCAGATTCTCGGTGACCTCGGTGCCGAGGTGATCAAGGTCGAGCGCCCCGGTTCAGGTGATGACACCCGCCACTGGGGTCCGCCCTATGTGAAAGATGCCAACGGCAATGACTCGCGTGAGGCGGCTTACTTCCAAAGCGCCAACCGCAACAAACAATCGCTGACGCTGGATTTCACCCAGCCTGAAGGCCAGCGTTTGGTGCGCGAGCTGGTGCAGAGCTGCGATGTGCTGCTGGAGAACTTCAAGGTCGGCGGCCTGGCGGCTTACGGCCTCGACTACGCATCGTTGAAAGCGATTAATCCACGGCTGATTTATTGCTCAATCACCGGCTTTGGCCAGGACGGTCCTTACGCCAAACGTGCCGGTTACGACTTTATGATTCAGGGCCTCGGCGGGCTGATGAGCCTGACCGGTAAGCCCGATGGCGAAGACGGGGCTGGGCCGATGAAAGTCGGCGTCGCCCTCACCGATATTCTCACCGGCCTGTATGCCACGGTCGGCGTGTTGGCCGCGCTCAATCAGCGCGAACAATCCGGCCTCGGCCAGCATATCGACGTGGCCTTGCTCGACGTGCAGGTGGCTTGCCTGGCCAATCAGGCGATGAATTACCTCAACACCGGCGTCTCGCCCAAGCGCTTGGGCAACGCTCATCCGAATATCGTGCCCTATCAGGATTTCCCCTCGGCCGATGGCAACTTCATCATCGCCGTGGGCAACGACGGGCAGTTCCGCAAGCTGTGTGAGGTCGCCGGCCTGTCGGCGTTGGCCGATGATCCTCGCTTTGCCAGCAATAAGGCGCGCGTGGCGCATCGCAGCGAACTGATACCGCTGCTGCGTCAGGCCACAGTGTTTAAAACCACCGCCGAATGGGTGACGCTGCTGGAAACTGCCGGCGTGCCCTGCGGGCCGATCAACGACCTGGCGCAGGTGTTTGCCGACCCCCAAGTGCAAGCGCGCGGCCTGCGACTCGACCTGCCCAATAGCTTGGGCAGTACCACCCCTCAAGTCGCCAGCCCGCTGCGTTTGTCCGAGACGCCGGTGACCTACCGCAATGCACCCCCGCTGCTCGGCGAACACACCGAGCAGGTACTGAGCCGCTACCTCAACCTGAGTGCCGAGCAGATCGCTGCGCTGCGTGAGGCTGGCGTGCTCTAAGCCGCTGCAGCGCACGCCATCGGTGCCCGCTGCTGCAGTTGCGCTGCCAGGCGCAGCACGTAACCCAGCTTGAGCAGGCTTGGCCCAATCAGAGTTAGCGCATGGGCGAGCACCAGGCTGCGGATGCTCAAGTGAGCCTCCAGGCCATACGCGCCGATTAAGCCGATCAGTAACAGCAACACACCGCCCAGCAGCATGCGGTTAGCCAGTTGCAGTGCCCGCGATGGGCAGGTGAGTGATGCCAACATCATGACCCCCTAAAACGGTTGATTAACTGTCCAGTGCGCTGGCCGGGCCAAAGAACTCGTAATGGCTCTGCGCCGCGGGTACGCCGAGTTGCTGCAGATGCCGTTTGACCTGCGCCATAAACGGCTTCGGCCCCAGAAAGTAAGCGTCCAGATCACGTTGCTCAGGCAGCCATTGCGCCAACTGCTCGATGCTGAGCAAACCTTCAGCGTCGGCTTGATCGCCTGCGCGCGGCTCGCTGTAGCACACGTAATGGCGCACCTGCGGGTGTGCGGCGCGCTGTGCCTCGACCCAGTCGCGGAAGGCGTGCACACCGGCGTGGCGCGCGCAGTGGATAAAGTGAATATCGCGACCCGTGTTGCGCGCCGCTTCCAGCATGCTCAGTGCCGGGGTGATGCCCACGCCGGCGGTGATCAGCACCAGCGGCTTGATTGACTCGCGCAGTACGAAATTACCCGCCGGGGCAAACAGCTCCAGGCTGTCGCCGATCTGCAACTGGTCATGCAGGTAATTGGACACCTGGCCGCCCGCTTCGCGTTTGACGCTGATGCGGTATTCACGGCCATTGCCGAGGGCTGAAAGCGAGTAGTTGCGCCGTTGCTCTGTGCCCTCAATCAGCAGGCGCAAGCCGATGTACTGGCCCGGTTGAAACGCTACCAGCGCACCGCCATCGGCCGGGGTCAGGTACAGCGAAACAATCTCTTCGCTTTCCTGCACCTTGCGACTCAGGTGGAAGCGCCGTGCACCACGCCAGCCACCTTCGGCCGTGGCGTTTGCTGCATACGCGGCCTCTTCAGCGCCAATCAGGATGTCCGCCAGTTGCCCGTAGGCCGCTGCCCAGGCCTCGATCACTTCATCGGTGGCAATCTCCGCGCCCAGCACTTCACGAATCGCCCGCAGCAGGCAGCTGCCAACAATCGGGTAATGTTCGGGAAGGATTTGCAGCGACACATGCTTGTTGACGATCTGGCTGACCAGCGGCCCCAGTGCCTCCAGTTTGTCGATATGCCGGGCGTACATCAGCACGGCATTGGCCAGGGCGCGTTGCTGGCCGCCGCTCGCTTGATGCGCCTGATTGAACAGCGCGCGCACCTCGGGGTATTCGCTGAGCATCAGTTGGTAGAAATGCCGGGTCAGGGCTTCGCCGCCCTGCTCCAGCAGGGGCACGGTGGCTTTGATCAGGGCGGTGTGGGGAGCGGTCAACATACAGGCTTCCTCGTCAGGTTGACGTGCTGCACTTGCGCAGCGCGTGGGTTCGTATCACCCTGATCAGTACAGAAAGCGTGCCAATAAAATTATCTATATAAATCAATTGTTTAATAAGTTACGTGTCTTTTAGACAGCGTATTAAGCGAGTCTTAATGACTGCTAGTGTGTCGATATGACTGCAAATCCATTGCTCACGGCGCTGATCCCGCTGGTGGCTGATCTGTCCCGCGAGTTGCCGCAGACCGAGCGTTATCGGCGTTTATTGCAAGCGTTGCGGCAACTGCTGCCGTGCGATGCGGTGGCTTTATTGCGGCTGGAGGGCGAGGTGCTGGTGCCGTTGGCGGTTGAGGGCTTGAGCGCTGACACCCTCGGCCGACGCTTCAAACTGAGCGAGCACCCGCGCCTGCAGGCCCTGCTTGCGCAACGCGGGCCGACGCGCTTTGCCACCGACTGTGAAATGCCCGACCCCTATGACGGCCTGGTCGACGGCCATCGCGGTCACCTGCCCGTGCACGACTGCCTCGGTTGCCCGCTATATGTGCAGGATCAACCCTGGGGTTTGCTGACCCTCGACTCGCTCGACCCGGCAAGCTTCGGTCGCGTCGACCTGGACAATCTGCAAGCGTTCGCCAGCCTGGCCGCCGCCACTGTGATGGCCAGCGAACGGATCAACAGCTTGCAGCAGCGTGCCGAGGACGAGCACCAATTGGCCGAGGTTTACAAGCAGGTCGCTGGGCAGCAGCGCACACGGGAGTTGATCGGGCAAAGTGCCGCGCACAAAGCTTTGTTGGCGGAGATCGCCCTGGTCGGCAACAGCGAGCTGAACGTGCTGATCAGCGGCGAAACCGGGGTGGGTAAAGAGCTGGTGGCTGAAGCCCTGCATGCCGCTTCGCCGCGTTCGATGCGGCCGTTGATCAGTCTCAACTGCGCGGCGCTGCCCGATAACCTGGTGGAAAGCGAGTTGTTCGGCCATGTGCGCGGCGCATTTACGGGCGCGCACAACGAGCGGCGCGGCAAGTTTGAACTGGCCGATGGCGGCAGCCTTTTTCTTGATGAGATCGGCGAGTTGCCGCTGGCGGCGCAAGCCAAGCTGCTGCGCGTGCTGCAAAGCGGCCAGTTGCAGCGCGTCGGTGCCGACCGCGAGCAGCGGGTGAATGTGCGCGTGCTGGCGGCCACCAACCGAGACTTGGCCGAGGAGGTGCGCGCTGGGCGTTTTCGCGCCGATCTTTACCATCGTCTCAGTGTTTATCCGCTGAAGGTGCCGGCGCTGCGTGAGCGTGGCCGTGATGCCTTGCTCTTGGCGGGGTTCTTTCTTGAGCAAAACCGTGCGCGTCTGGGCTTGCGCAATGTGCGCCTGACCGGCGCCGCACAAAGCAGCCTGCTGGCTTATGACTGGCCAGGCAACGTGCGTGAACTGGAACATTTAATTGGCCGCGCCGCGCTCAAGGCCTTGGCCGGTAGCAGTGAGCGGCCACGTATTTTGAGCATCGACAGCGCCCATCTGGATCTGCCGGTCGTCTTGTCCGGGCCTGTGCAAGTCGCCCACGTCGCCGCAGCGGATGCAGCAAACCCCGTCCCGCTGCGCGATGCCGTGGATGCCTATCAAAAGCAGCTGATCAGCCAGTGCCTCAATCGTCATCATTTCGCTTGGGCTGCGGCGGCGCGTGAGCTGGGTATTGATCGCGCCAATCTGATGCGTCTGGCCAAGCGTTTGGGCGTGTGCAAGCCGGTCTAAGAGGCGGGTGCGCGCTCCGTCGATCTTGGTCTGCAGCGTGGCGCGCGGCTGGCTATGCTCAGAATGTTAAGCCGCGCTGCAGCTGCGATGGCGGCGGCAGTGCCGCGATAGGCAAAAGCAATTTGCTGATCACGGCGCGGCAATAGCTAATAGCCACCTTTTGACCGCTCCCTGCGGAGAGCCTGCATGGCCGACAACACCCCCACTGACCGTATCAAAGTCGAAGCTGCGCAGCTCAGCATCGGCATGTATGTGGTGGAACTGGATCGCCCATGGACGGACACCAGCTTTCTCTTTCAAGGTTTTCGTATTCGTCAGCAGCAGGAAATCCGCCTGTTGCAAGAGGTGTGCAACTACGTCTGGGTTGATGCCAAGCGCTCGGTGGGCGTAGCCCAGCAGGCCAAGGAAAATCTCGCGCAACCTGCCAGGCTGGAAGCCGAGATTGCCAAGGTCGATTTCAGCCAGGAAATCAATCAGGCATCACCCGTGTGGCATGCCGCGCGTGAGGAGTCATTGCGCATTTTGCAGGCCGTGAAAATGGGCCAGGAGTTGGATGTCGCGGCGGTCAAGGCCGTGGTCAAGGAGTGCGTCGAGAGTATTTTGCGCAACCCGGTGGCCATGCTCTGGCTGGCGCGTATCAAGAACAGCGATGACTACACCGCCGAGCATTCGCTGCGTGTGTCCATTCTTTCCATTGCCTTGGGTAAAGAGTTGGGCCTGCCGGAGTATCAGCTGGAGCATGTTGGCGTGTGCGGCATGTTGCATGACGTGGGCAAGATCAAAGTGCCCAGCGAAATCCTCAACAAGCCCGGCGCGCTGACACCTGATGAGTACCGCATCATGCAGAGCCACGCTGCCGAAGGGCGCAAGCTGCTGATGAGCAACCAGCAGATCACCGCCGCCACGGTGGACGTGGCCTATTCGCACCATGAACGCCTGGACGGCAAGGGTTATCCGCGCGGGCTGGTGGCCAGCAAGATTCCTTACTTTGCCAAGATCATTGCCGTGGCCGACAGCTACGACGCCATCAACAGTGACCGCATTTACAGCAAGGGCAAGTCCAGCCTGGAGTCGTTACGCGTGTTGTTTGATGCAGCCAGCACGCAGTTTGATGAAGAAATTGTCGGCTGTTTTATTCGCATGATTGGCATTTACCCGCCGGGGGAAATTGTCGAGCTGAGCAATGGTGAGGTTGGCATCATCATCGGCTGTGCGCCGGGCAGCAAACTCAAGCCCAAAGTGCTCTGCGTGTTGAATGCCGAGAAGCAGCCCTGCAAGGAGCGCATCATCGACCTGGCCAATGGCGCGCGCGACGACAAGGGCACCCTCTACCGCATCCGCGAGGTGCACAACAGCGGGGCTTTCGGTGTGGATATTGAAGCCTATCGGCAAAAAGGCCTGATTATCCCGGCCAATCTTTAAGGCCTTCCCGCCCTAATCGCCACTGCCTGACGGGCCGGTTGGCGTTGAGTGCAGCGCAGCCGAGCAGGTGGCTTGGCCAACATCAGGGGCACATGCCCACTGTCATCAACTCATCCAAGGGAACCCCGCCGGCCATCAACTGCTGGCAGTTCGCCGAGGGCGCGAATGTGGCTTTGCTCTCTTGTGCAGGCTGAGCGGCAGCACTCTGTTGCACGCCGCCACTCAGGCGCAAAAACGCCCGCTGCTGGCCGCGCTGTAGCCAGACGCCATCGTTCTCGATGCTTGCCAGACGAATGCCATCGCGCAACAGCGCCCCACGCTCGACGCGCTGGTTCTGGCTAGGCGGGATGTTCAGTAGGGCCCAACCGCTGCCGCCGGGTTGGCGAAATAGGCCGTGCAAGCGCCAGTCGTCCAAGCCTTTTAAGGGCTGGGCGGCTGGCAGAGTCAGCGGCGTGCCGGCGGCCAAGGCGCTAAGCGGTAATTGCACCGCAGCTGTCGGCAATGCACTGCATAACCCGAGCAGTGCAATCAGCAGGCGACCCTGTGCCGTGATCATTCACCGGCCTTGTCGCGCCCTTGCGCGAACTGCACAAAGTTCACCACGTTGCGCGCCTTGAGCAGTGGCAGCAGGGCGTTATCTGAAAGGCTCAGACCTAGCCACTGCTGGTTTCCTCCGCCGTGGCAGCCATACATGATCAGCTTGCCAGTGGTAGAGCCGCCTGCCAGGTCGATGCAACGGTTGCCGTTTTTCAACAGCGGCAGGGCATCCAAGTTCCAGATTTGCGCATCGCGGGTGGCGTCACACTCGCTCAGGCTGACATCGTTGCTGGCCGTCAGGCACAGGTTGGGCTGTGCCAGGCTGCGGATGCGCCCGCTGGCATCGGTCAGCCAGGTGTCCTCGGCGCTGTCCGTGCACTGCGCCTTGGCCGCCACGTAAGCGCTCCAGCGACCTTCAGTGAGTGCCGTGCGCACGCAGTCGCCGTTGTTACGGGTGAAGCGCTGGGCGGCCGGCAGCAGCGGGCGCTGAGTGAATTGCAGGGTGGTCAGCAGGCTATCGAGGGCGCTGGCTGCGGCGCTGTTGCTGGCCAGACGTGATCCATAGGCATCGAGCCAGCGGTTCAGGCGCAGGGCGCTTTCTTCCTGTTTTTTGAGGCGTTGAATAACCTGTTGCGCGCTTGCCGAGAGGCCGTCGGCGTGGTCGGCGTAGCTGTCATAGAGCAGGCGCGCTTCGCCGGAGAGAGTCAGCACCGGCTGTGCAGCAATGGCCTCCAGTGCTGCTTGCAACTTCGGCCGCTCTTCACGGTAAAGCGCTTGGAAGCGTTCTTCACGGCCCACCACCACCGGTGCCGGCATGGCGGGCAGATCTTGCGCGAAGGCCAGGTTGGCCAGTTCGACTGGGCTGTCTGCGGCGCTCTCGCGGCATTGCAGGCTTGCCGTAAGTGGCCGTTCGGCCTGGGCCAGGTTGATGTGCAGTTTGTTGGCATTGCTATCCATGCGCTGCGCGGCCACGGCGATACGCTGGCGTGCGCCGCCGACAAAATCCACCTGCACCCAGCATTGCTTGCTGGTCGCGCTATCGTCTGGCGCGGGCAGGTTGTAGACCTGGCCCCAGTTCCCGCGCAGGGCGGGGTAGAGCACCGCTGTGTTGTTCACCGGGTCATAGCCGCCGAGCAGGGTGAACACCGGCACCGCAAACAGGCGCGGCCTCAGATAATTACCGTCGGCGCTGTTGTACCAAACCTGATTTGAGGTCGGCACCCTCGGCTGCGCCACTTCCAATTTCAGGCTGGTGCTGTCCCATTGGCGGTAGCCGGTGGGTGAGTCAGCGGCCCATACCGCACGGTTGAGGCGCGGTTGAATCCAGTTTTTAGTGCTGTAGCCGGTGTAATGCGTGTAGCTGGACAGCGCGCTGGTGAAGTCGCCGCCCGACATGGCGTCGGGGGCAAAAGCATAGGCCTCGTTAAACACCGGCGTGCCGGCCATGGCCGCTGATTTATCACGCGCCCACAGCAGGTTGGCGCGCATGCGCTTGCGGTAGGCGATGTAACCCCAGCCACTGTCGTAATGGTGCACGGCCCAGAAGTAGTTGCCGTTGACCTCGCCCGGATAGTGATCGATGCCGTAGTGGTGGCCGATCTCGTGGCTGAACTCGTTGCCCACGGCGTTGTACAGCGTAAGGATGCCGTTGCCGCCGCTCAGGCCGTGGGTTTGTCGCCCGTTGCTGTACATGCCCGCGGCATGGTGAATGACCGCCGATTGCGTGAGTTGAGGTTGCTGCTGGCTGATCATGCCGGCGCTGGTGATGCCCCAGTTGGCCAGGTTGATGCCGGTACTGAAGGTGGATTTGGTCGTGTTTTCGCGCATGTCGCCGCTGTAAACGCCGCCTTCACCCGCACTGGCGGTGTCGTAGATCACGCCGCTGCCGACCATCACCCGGTCCAGTTGAACGTCCTCGTATTGGCTAACCACCAGGCGAGAAATCGGCACGGTTTGGAAATATTCGGTGGCTGCTTGAGCGGGTCGGTTAAGCATCCAGTGCGCATCGCTGACCGGTGGTTCGGTGAGCATGCCGACGCGGATTGACTGCACCACCAACTCGGCTGGTGCGGCAAAGTCGAAGCCTGCGGCCGCGCGTTCGCCACGCCTTCCGCGCTCATCGATTACCTGCAGGCGCATGCCCGGCTTGACCCAGTCCCACGGCAATACCGCCGACCAGGCGCGGCGCGAATAGACCACATCCGGGCGTGCATCCGTGCCGGTACGGTCGGCGCGCGGCAGATCATCGGGCGGGCTGAGCAGCAACTCGCCTTTGAGCTCTGCGTCCAACGTGACTTGCACGCGCAATTGCTGCGGCATCTGCGTGGTGGGCACGGGCGTCACCAGCAGCAGCGCTTCGCGCTCACTGGTCAGGCGCGGCATGTTGTTCGCTTCGTTGCCCTGCGGGTTGACCGAATGGCTCTGCACAAACTGCAGCATGGCAGCCAGATCGCCGCTCAGGTCATTGCGCACCGGGCGCGGTTCGCCGCTGGCCGTGATATCAAAAAAGCCCAGCGCATTGACTTCATCGAGCACGGCGGCCGTTGGCTCGGGAAAGCTGTCGTTCTCCGTGGGCGGCGTCACGGGTGGCACGACCGGCACCGTGGGCGGCACAACGACGGGCGGCTCTGGCTCAGGCTCTGGCTCGCTGGGCGGTTGCACGGGCGGTGCGACTGGCGGCGTTACTACAGGTGGTTCGGTAACCGGTGGGCGCGGCTCTGGGCTGGCACCGCCACCGCTGCTGCCACCGCCTCCTCCTCCACCTAGATCCAGGCATCCGCTCAACATCAGGAGCGAGAGCCACAACAGGCTTACACGGAGCATGTTCTTTTACCTTTTTTTATTGGTTGGGTAACCCAGAGCGGCAGTGGCGCGGGCGTGCAGCCGTGCGCCGCAAACGAAGCGGTAAAGCGACGTGTTGCGCCGTGAGTTAGCGAGGCAAGGCGGGCTGAGCGAAGGTGGCGTGCGGCTAGCAAGAGAGCCTGCGGCATCGCAATGAGCGGCGACAGGCAACAAGCTCGCCACGCCGCGAAATGCATCTGAACTAGGCGAACCATACGCGTCACTCACAATCGGATTCGCGCGTCCGTGCTCAGCATTTGCATCCACTGCGGGGTCGGTCCTGAATAGGAACCGACCCAAGAAAGTCGGCGAGCATAGTGAAAGATGCAAAAACAGTCAGTGCTGTTATTCAGGGCTGTGATAACACGCACAGATTTAGGGCAAAGGCTGCACAGCGCTGTTTAGGCCCGAGCAATGCCGTTGCGGATCAATCTGGCATGCTTACAGGGGCCGCTAGGCAAGGCACTCGTCATCCAGCCAATAGCGTCCGACCTTGCCCACCGGCCCTTGCATCTGTACCTGGTAATCGCTGTCCAACTCGATGGCGATCACGCCGCCCGGCATCTGCACTTCAACCTGTGCATCCATCAGGCCCAGCTGGTGCGCAACCGCTGCGGCGGCGCAACTGCTGGTGCCCGACGACAGCGTATAACCCACGCCCCGTTCCCAGATGTACACCTCAATTTGCTGGCGGTTGAGCACCCGCACAAACTGCACATTGGTGCGTTCAGGGAACGCCGGGAGCCTTTCGATAAGCGGCCCAAGCCGCCTGGCCAATGCCTGCGTCGGCTGAGCGACAAGCACCACGCAATGCGGGTTGCCCATCGACACAGCATGCAACTCCAGCGCCTCGCCCTCGATAACGACCTTGGGTTCAGCCAGCGTCAGAAAGCGCGCGCGGCCCATGGCAATGGACACTCGAGTGCCTTGATCGAGCACTTGGCAGTCGACCACGCCGCCTTTAGTGGTCACCCGAAAAGGCGCCTGCGAGACCACGCCCTGATCCCACAGATACCGACAAAGGATGCGCAGGCCATTACCGCTCTTCTCGGCCTGTGAACCATCGGTGTTGTAGATCGCGACTGACAGGGTTTTATCGGCACCGATCAAGGGCACCAAGATGCCATCGCTGCCCAGGCCGCGATGGCGGTCGCAGATCCTGACAATGTCTTGTGGGCTAAACGCAAAAGGCTCAGCGGCCTGGTAAACGAGGTAGTCGTTGCCAGCGGCCTGGTATTTGACGAACTGCATAAGGCGATCTCCACGCGCATGTATGACGCCAACTCTAGCCTGCGTTGGCGTCACTCATGCTCGCGTTTAGATAAAGATTTTCTTTGTGTTGTGAACACATTATCTCGTTTGTCGGTCACTCCGAATAAACCCAGAATCTCCACCAAGTCGAAGGCTGCAGCGATCTTAAAGGTCTCAGCGAACCTCGAATGCCTAATGCAGTAAATAGGTTTTCTTGTGCGCTCCGCCAGCTTCGACTCAAGGGACAAACAGGCCTTTCGCCACTGCCCTCAACGTCGTTCTCAACTCGATAGGAGATTCACCATGAGCTACATCAACCAACAGAAGCGCATCCTCCTCGTTATGTCCTCGCTGGATGAGATGGGCACCAGCGGCAAGCAGACCGGCACCTGGTTCCATGAACTGGCCGCGCCTTACTACATCCTGACCGAGGCCGGTTACGAAGTGGTCTTCGCCTCGCCAACCGGCGGCGAAGCGCCCATCGACCTGCTGAGCATGAAAGCGCCGTTCACCACCGAATACACCGAGCGCTTCCTCGCTGACCCAGTTGCGCTGTTCGCTGCCAAGCACACCCGCAAGCTGCGCAACATCGACTACAGCGGTTTTGATGCGGTGTTCTTCCCAGGTGGTTACGGCCTGCTGTGGGACCTGGCGTCCGACTCCCACGTGATCAAACTGATCCGTGATTTCTACGGCCATGGTCTGCCATGCACCGGCCATCCTGCGTGACGTGAAGAAGAGCGACGGCGAGTACCTGGTTAAGGGCCTCAAAGTCACTGGCTTCAAGAACGATGAAGACACCGAAGTCGAGTTGCTGCACCACCTGCTGTTCTCCCTCGAAAACGAACTGAAGGGTCGTGGTGCTCACTACAGCAGCATCGCCAACTGGCAGCCGCACGTGGTGGTCGATGGCGCACTGATGTCTGGCCAGAGCCCGGCCTCAGCAGTGCCACTGGCTGAAGCGTTGAGTGTGCGTTTGAAGGGCCTGAATTCATAGAATAAGTGCAACGCTTGAAACGATAGGCAGAGGGCCAGCCACCGGTAGAATCCAGGCTCTCACACCAAAGGATTCAAGCGCAG
>LNDO01000109.1 GCA_001465025.1 Pseudomonas sp. Ga0074129 | reverse complement strand
CAGAATTGAAATAAGTCATTGTTTTAAATGGATTTTTGCAGGAATTGCTACGTTGCAGGGTCCTGTAGTTAGGATGACACTTTATTTTCCTCCCACACGAGTGACAGCCCCGCCACATAGGTAAAGCTGTCGAGGTTGTATGACGCCGGTGCCAGCAAGGGCGAAATGCTGATGGTCGAAGAAATGCCGTACTGAAAGACATAGCCCTGCTCAGTGCTGCTGGCCAGCATCGAAGCCGCCACTGCCCCGCCCGCGCCAGGCAGATTACTGACCGTAACCGGCTGGCCCAGCTGCTCGGCTAACACCTCGGCCAGCACGCGGCCCTGCACATCCGTGCTGCCGCCTGCCGCATAACCGATCACCATGGTCAGGGGTCGCTCGGGAAACACGCCAGCGTGCCCGTTCAATGCCAGAACGACCCCAAGCAATCCACCCAACCCTCGCCATGTCAGCATGTTGACCTCACGGGCTTATGTATAGATTCAACGCAGCACACCCACTATTGGTTTTAGACCAGCCAGCTACCCCCTGAGTGTTGGCGCGACGAACCGCAACGCGACGCTCCTGCGCATGACCATGATCAGCGGCGAATAAGCAGCGATTTACTCAATTCTGCAGGGTAAAACTCACGGCAGCCGTCTGCCCGCTCTCATCCAGCACACTCAGTTGGTAGCGCCCGACACGGCTAAAGTGCTGGCGTAGCGGCGCGTCGACACGGGTTTCTGCAACCGGCTGCCCATCAATAAACCACCAGCGCCGACCACTGCCGCCGAGAGCAGAAAGCTGCAAGCTCAGCGGCTCGGCACTGCCGGACGGACGGCGCAAGCGATCCCCCTCACGCACGCCGACAATCGACAGCGGCGCGCTGGCCGTCACCTGCGGCGGAGGGCAGTGCGGATCTAACGCTGGCAGCCGTGCGCTGCGCCGCTCACGACGCGGCAGCCAAGGTTCCAGCGGCGCAGGCCATAGCGCCAAGCGCTGTGCTATGGCCCCAGAGCAGCTGGCATCAACACGCAGTCCGGCGGCATTGACCCAGATGGTTTCCTGTAAACCCAAGCCCAGCGGCTGATCAAGCGCCTGCAAGGTCGGTGGCGTGGTGCCATCCAGCGTCCAGGCAAAGCGTTGGCGACGGCAGTTGAGGTCACGGCTGTCGAGCGGTTGGCCCAGCGGCCAGCAGATCGCGGCCACACCGACCGAGGCAGGCTGCGGGTCAATCGGCAGAGCGATGCCGCGCTGGCTGTCACGATTGACCAACAGATCATGCACCTGCAGCAATAACGGTGCCGCCGAGGCCAAGCCGAACTGCCCGGACACCGGCGTGCCATCGGGGCGACCGATCCAGATGCCTATCAGGTAACGCGGTGCCACGCCAATCGCCCAGGCATCGCGAAAACCGTAACTGGTGCCGGTCTTCCAGGCGAGGGTCGGGCGCTGCACCAGTTGCGCTCGCGGGTCGCGGTCCGGGCGCGCCTGACCGCTGAGGATGCGCCGCACAATCCACGCGGAACCTGGCGACAGCAAGCGCCGCTCGTGCAGGCCATCCTGCGGTTGAAAGCGCAAACGTGCGGCCATGCCGCCACGGGCAAAGGCACTGTAACCGCTGACCAGGTCCTCCAGCCGGCTGCCCGCGCCACCGAGAATCAGCGCCAGGTTGGGCTCGGCCAGTGGCGGCAGCAACAGCGGCACGCCAGCGCTGCGCAACTCACCGGCAAAGCGCTTCGGTCCATAAGCCTCCAACAGTTGCACGGCCGGTAGATTCAAGGATGTGGCCAACGCCTGACTGGCCGACACTGCACCGCTGAAACCCGCTGCAAAGTTGCCCGGCCGGTAATCACCATAACGGCGCGGCACGTCCTGCAGCAGCGATTCGGAATGGATCAGCCCTTCATCCAGCGCCATGCCGTAGAGAAAGGGCTTCAACGTCGAGCCGGGCGAGCGCACTGCGTTGATCATGTCGACATGGCCGAAGCGCTTGGCATCGCCGAGATCAATTGAGCCCACATAAGCGCGCACCGCCATGCTCGACTGTTCCACCACCAACATCGCTGCTGAGGTGCGCTCCGGCAAGCGCGCCCGCCAACCGAGCAACAGGTCTTCCAGACGGCGCTGCAAGGCGGCATCAAGGGTGGTGCGAATCAGTGGCGGGCTGCCGGCCTTATTCAATCGCCGCGCCAGCAGCGGTGCCAGGCGCGGTTCCTGACGCGGGGCGAGCAGTACCGGCTCTTCCAGCGCATCGTTGATCGCCAACAGCGGCCATACCTCGAAGCTGGCCAGACGCTTGAGCACTTTGTCGCGCGCCGCCTGCGCACGCTCAGGGTGACGATCCGGGCGCAAACGACTCGGCGCTTGCGGCAGCACCGCGAGCAACGCCGCTTCGGCGCGGGTCAGCTGGCTCGGTGATTTACCCAGATACGCCCAACTGGCCGCCGCCACCCCTTGCAGCGTGCCGCCAAAGGGTGCGCGGTTGAGGTAGAGGGTGAGAATCTCATCCTTGGACAGATGCCACTCCAACTGCAGCGTGCGCCACAGTTGCTTGAGTTTGCCGCTGTAGCTGCGTGCATGCGGATCGAGCAGGCGCGCCACCTGCATCGACAAAGTGCTGCCCCCGGACAGCACCCGTCCGCCCTGCAGGTTCTGCCAGGCGGCGCGGCCCAGTGCCAGTGGGTTAACGCCGGGATGCTGATAGAACCAGCGGTCCTCATAGGCCAACAGCGCGTCAAGGTAATACGGCGACACCTCCGAGGGGCTCACCGGATAGCGCCACACACCGTGAGCATCAGCAAAACGCCACAGCGGCGTACCGTCCTCAGCCAACACCACACGCGCCAGATCATCGCTGGGCAGAGGCAGCGGGAACAGCCGGTCGGCCAGCGCCAGAATCAGCAGCAGGCACAGCGGAATAGCCAGCCAGGGACGGCGCAGCAGCGGCCACAGTCGCTCACGCCACAGCCTGATAGCCAAGAGGTACAACGCTTTAACACGGCTCATGCGCGGGTCCAGTCCTTGTATCGCGTACTGTGCGGGCAAACTGCCAACAGCGCTGCCATTGTGCCAAATGCCTGTCACACTGGCGCGCAGCAGTCATCAAGCGCCAGTTAGGTGGAACACGAATAATGGGTGTAGACGGTTTTTTTGAATCATTGGGTGAAGCGGTCGGCTCGGTGATCCGTTTTATCGTGGAAGGGCTGAGCGGCTTCCTTGACGTTTTCGGCTCGGCCATCAGCAGCTTTATTGCGGGCATGTCCAAGGCCTTGGGGGTGACGCCCTCCTTGCTGAGTATTGTGGTGCTGGTGGTCGGCCTGTGGCTGCTGTACCTGGCGGTACGCGCTTTTATCCGCCGCTCGATCATCGCCGGGGTGATCTGGTTGGTGCTCGGTTTATGGTTGCTGAGCGGTCTGATCAGTTAAGTTCACCATCTGTAGCCCGGATGAAATCCGGGAACGCCATCACTCCCCCGCATGAACGACCGCAGGCTCTGCCCCTCCGGACCAGTGTGCAGGCAGCAAGCCAGAGCGAACATAGCTGTGGAAACTGGAGAACCGCCAATCTTGTACCCTCTCGACCAGCCCGTGTTTTAGCGGATTGATATGGATGTAATCCACATGCGCGGCGAAGTCCTGTTCGTCGCGAATCAAGTGCTCCCAAAACCGACGCTGCCACACGTTCGCTTCGCCTTTGGCATTCAACCTGATATCGACATCGTCTCGCCCGCGTATCTCACGGACAAAGCTGGCTTTGCACAGGCGAATGCGCGATGAATAGTCGGCATCACCCTCAGGCAAACTCATCAACAGGTGCACATGATCTGGCAGTAGGACAATTGCAGGTAAGCGGCAGGGCTTGTGCTGCTGCATGTGCCGCAAAGCCCTGCCCAGTTCGAGGCGATGCCTGACAAGCAGGTCTGAAGACCGGTCTTGCAGGGTAAGGGTCAGGAAATAACAAGCTCCCGCCACTCTCGCGCGTCGGTAATTCACCATTACGCAGACCTCCTTGTCCGCAAGATTGCCCCGGATTGCATCCGGGCTACCTAGCTTGCTGTGCGCGACTAGCACGTAGCCCGGATGAAATCCGGGGCATAAAATCAACGCTCCTTAACCACCAAACGCCCCGGGCTTTCGCCCAGCGCTTGCCAGTTCGGCCGGTACATCGACTCCACCTGCGGTGGCGGCACGCGGTAGCTGCCGGGCGTGACGGCGCGGGCCAGGTACAGCAGGTGGGTGGTGTCGTAGCCGTTGACGTCCAGCGCTGCAACGTAGCGATCACCACGGAACTCTTGGTGCTTGATCGCCGCGTTCTGCATCGATTCGCGCCACTCTTTCACCGCACTGCTGGCATCGTCGAGGCTGGCAGCGCTTTGTGCCAGGTTCTGGTTTTCCAGTTCCAGACCCGCCGGCAGCAGATCGACCACCAGGGCATCTGGCACACGCTGCTGGGCGGATACTGCTAGGTGCACCAACACCAGCTCGCCGCTTTGCAGGTTGCTCATGTCCAGCGGCTCACCGTCCATGCCTAAGTATTCGCGGTAAATGCTGAGGTTCTCGCCACCGGCAGCTGGGGCCTGACTGGGATAACCGGATAGGGTCAGCTGCTGATACAGCGGCGTATCGCCCGGATTGCTCACTGAGTTGCGGATGCTCAACGGTGCGGTTAGATCAGCCCCATCCAGCTTGAGGCCCGGCTGGGCATTGCTCAGGTCGAAGGCCAGGCTGCCGCTTTGCAGCGCGGCGCTCCAGTTTGGCTCCGGCTTGCTCAGCAGGTTGCGCCCGGCCAGGTACAGCGAGTTGCGTTCCTGGGTCGACAGCCACTGCTGCCCGGCCACTTCGTCGGCCAGGTTGAACAGCCGCTCTTCGGTGCGGTTGCCGGCCAGGCCGTGCTCTTCCAGCAGCGCCAGAATCAGCGCCTGATCGCGCAGCGGGCTGCCGTAGTCGGCCAGCCAACTGTTGCTGTCACGACCACGGGCCAGGCCAGCGCTAAGCAGTTCATCGGCACGCGGTTGGTCACCCATTTTCTCCAGGGCCACGGCCAGGTGCACCAGCGGCAAGCCGGACAGCGCATCGCTGCGCCGCTCATACAGGCTGCGCAAAGCACCCAGCGGCGCCTGCTGGCTGCGCGCCAGCACATAACCGGCGTAGGCCTGCACGGCAAAGCGGCTGTGTTCGGCGTTATCGCTGTAGTTGACCTCAATCAGGTGACGTTCCTGCAGGTAGCGCAGCAGGCGTTCATTGGCTTTTTTCAGCGCGTCTTCCGGCACACCGAAGCCTTGCTCACGGGCGCGCAGCAGGAAGTCGCTGACATAAGCGGTCAGCCAGTATTCCTCATCACTGTCCGCCCCCCACAGGCCGAAGCTGCCGTTGTAGCGTTGCATGCTCAGCAACCGCTCGATGCCCAGCTCGATGGCGCGCTTGCGCTGCTCATCCGGCTCGGCTTCTACGCCTAGGCGCTTCAGCGTGGCCGCATCGGCGTACAGCGACGGGTACAGACCGCTGGTGGTCTGCTCCAGACAGCCATAGGGATAGGCTTTCAGCGCGCGGATCTGCTCGCCCAGATTCAGCGGCGGACGGCTGGAGATCGCCAAGCGCGCTTCCAGACCGGCTGTTTCAAAGGCGCTCAGGGCATCAGCCGGGAGCAACCAGGGCTCATCTTTGAGCACTGCACGGAAATGCTGCAACTGCGCCGGGTAGGCCGGACGAATGCCCAGCGTCCACTCGCGGCTGAACGGCGGCAGCTCTTCACCCGGCAGAGCCAGGCCGTTGATGCTGACTTTGAAGCGCCCTTGGCCATAACCGCCCAATGCAGTCACCGGAATGCGCAAAATGGTGCGCTGGCCATCGGCCAGGGTGATCGGTGCCACCGCCGCACCGGGGTTCTGCGCCAGACGCAGCTGACCTTCGGCACTCAGTTGCACATCGAGTTTCTGCTCGCGCCCGGACAGGTTGCTCAGGTCCAGGGCCAGGGTGGTTTCATCACCGCCAGCGAGGAAGCGTGGCGCGGACAGCTCGGCGATCAGCGGCGCAGCGACCACCGTTTTGCCTTCGCCCATGCCGTAATGCTCATCGATCCAGGCTTGCGCCATCAGACGCAATTCGCCGTTGAAGTCGGGGATAGACAAGCTGACTTCACCTTCACCACGCTCATTCAACGTGAGCGGTTGGCTCTGCAGCGCGACGATCAGCACGCTGGTGTCCGGGCGTTTGCCGCCACCGGCTAATGCTGCGTCACCACCGAAGGCCAGTTTGGCCACGCGGCCTTGGCCGGCTTCGATCAACTGCCCGTAGATATCCAGCTGATCCGCGCCATAGGCCTTGCGACCGAAGAAGTTGGCGAATGGATCGGGCGTGGCGTACTCGGTGATATTGAGGATGCCGACATCAACCGCGGCCACCATCACCTGCGCCTGTTTCGGGATGCTGCCGTCGGCGTTGCGCGCCTGCACCTTGACCTTCAGTGGCTGGTTGGGGCGCATCTTCTCCGCAGCGGTCAGGGTCAGCGCCAATTTGCGCGGCGCGCGCTCCAGCGGCAGGTGCAGCAGGCCGACAGCACGTTTAGGCGTGGCATTGCTCGTGCGCTCGCCGGGGCGAATCACCAGCGCGCTGACATACAGGTCATGCCGCGCCCAGTCCTTGGCAATCGGGATCTCGAAAGTCTTGCCCTCGGCCGGCACGTCGATCTCTTGCCACCACAGCGGCCCTTCGCTGGACTCCACCATCAGGTAGCCCTTGCCCGCAGCCGGCGGGGTGACGGTGACCTGAGCGGTGTCGCCATCCACATAAGCGGGCTTATCCAGCGCCAGCTTAACTTGATCCGGGCGTACCGCACCGCCATCGGCGTTGTCCTGCCAGCGGTAGCCGGCCCAGAAGCGCAGACTGCTGAGCAGGCCGGTTTGCGCATCAATCACTTCGACGCGGTACGGGCCCCACTCCACCGGGAAGCTGATTTTGGCGGTGCCACCGGCTGCGACCTTGAGAGTTTCCTCGTTGAGTGTGAGGAATTTCTCGGTGTAGTTGTGGCTCCAGCCCTCGCTTTCGGAGAAGTTCCAGAAGTAGTCCCGGCGCTCGCGAATCAGGCGCACGCTGAGCTGATCAGCGGCCAGCTTGTTGCCCTCAGCATCAGCCACCAGCACTTCGAACTCGGCCAGGCTGTCGGCGTCCACTTCTTCGCCATCGAACAAGCCACGCACGCCTGGCAAGCGCTCGGCTGGCCAGACCGGCTGGATAATCCGCCGGGTAATTGCACGGCCGCCGGATTCCTGCAGGCTGGCTTGCAGAATCAGACGCAGCGGCGACTTGGCATCGCCCCAGCGACTTTCGATATCCAAGCTGGCCTTGCCCTGCTCGTCGAGGCTGGCTTCATCCAGCTCAATGTCTTCACTCAGTTCTTCTTCGGTGATGGAGCCGAACTGGTAGCCCGGCAAACTCGGCACCGCCTCACGCAGCGGGCGCACATAGAGCTGGCCACTGAGCCGATTGCCAGCGGCCGGTGCGCCGTACAGGTAACGTCCGGTCACCTCGAACTGGGCGTTCTCGCCCGGATTAAAAGGCGCGTCGCTGCCTTTTAGCTCCAGCGCCATGCGCTCGGGCAGGAAGTCTTCCACGGAGAATTCATACAACTGCTGACGGCCATCGCCCAACTCAAACAGCAGCTGCCAACGCCCAGTCGGCGCCTCATCGGCCAGTTGCAGTTGGTATTGGTACAGGCCGTTGTCATCGGCCTGCCAAACGAATTTGCGGCTGACCTGCTCATCCGGGCGGCGCACTTCCACATTCACCGGCTGGGCATTCACCGCGCGGCCATCGGCATCACGCAGCAAGCCATTGAGCAGCACGGTTTCGCCGGGACGATACAGATCACGCGGGCCGAACACAAAGAACTGCAGCGGATGAGCCACAGCGCCGGCAATGTCGAACTCGGCCAGATCCAGCGCTGCGCTATTCAAACGCAGCAAGCTGGTTTGCTCCGCCTGATGGGCCAGTAACACCTCAGCTTTGGCAGGCAGCGGTAGCTCGGCATGCCCACGGCTGTCGGTCTGGCCTTCGGCCAGCACCTGACCTTCGCCATTGAGGATTTCCAGGCGGACATCGCCCAGGGCATCCCCCCCTGCCAGCGCTTGGGTAAAGACATCCAGACGGTTCTGGTAGCGGCGCACAGACAAGCCGATATCGCTGAGGGTGAACAGCGTGGCCGGTTGCGAGTAGTTGTAGCTGCCCGCTTCACGCATCACCGCCAGGTACACGCCGGGTTGTTTGAACGGCTCCAGACCGGCAATCGGCAGCAGCAGGGTTTCGCGGGTGTTGCGCGCCGGGTTCAGGTCAAAACGGCCGCCGTAAACCAGCTCAGCCATCGGCAACAGGCTGCGCGCCTCCCAGTTATCCAGGTTGCTCGAACGGCCCCATTGGTTAAGAAAAGCCGGCAGCGACTCAGGTTTGATGCGGAAGAACTCGACATTCACCTTGTCGACGTTCAGCGCAATCACCGGCAAGCCTTCAGCCAAGCGGGTCGGCAGCAAGGAGCCACGGCTGGCGAAACCGACACTGGCTTGCAGGTCGCGGGTTTCCAGGCGAGTGACCTGCTCGGTGGCGAGGCTTTTGCCATTCAGCCCGAGCAGCCCGGCATCCACCGTCAGCACCAGCTTGCGCTGCGGCTCCAGGTGGCGCAGGCGCACCTCCATCAGGTTGTCGCTCAGCTCCCAGGCCCCGTCGACCTTGCCGTCTTTGCTGTCGACCAAGTGCAGGCGCTCGGCAAGTTTTTGCTCCGGGTCGAGCGGTACGGAGAAGCTGATCGACAGCGTGCTCGCGCCATCCAACTGCACCTCCGAGACATCGACCACAGTCAGCTCGCGGCCCGCGTAGCGCTCGGCCAGTGCCTGGCGGTCAATCGCCGGCCTGGCCGACTCCGAACTGGCTGCAGAGGTTTGGGTGGCCGTGACCTCGGCGGGCACAGGGGTGGATGAATCACAGGCGCTGAGCAGACTCAGGACAAGTGCCAGAAGCAGTCCATTCTTCGGCATTGCGGGGCTCCAACAAGGGTGGGTGCAGAGGCCTGACACTATAGTCGAGCGGCCCAAGGAGATCTAAGCGCGCGCCCGCAAAATTGCTCAGCAGCGCACGCCCGCCGATCGGTGTTTAATAGTCCGCCTGTGACACGCCCCCGCGCCGTTTGTTGCAGCCCTGTAGCTGAATATTGAGTTTGATGTGATCAACACCTTACGCGACGCCTGGCAGCACACGCCGACTCACAAACGGGTCTGGGCGCTGGCTGCGCCGATGATCCTGTGCAACCTGTCGGTGCCGCTGGTGGCGCTGGTCGACAGCGCGGTGATCGGCCATCTGCCGCACGCCCATCAGTTGGCCGCAGTGGCGGTGGGTGCCAGCCTGTATGGGTTGCTGGTCGGTAGCGTGGGCTTTTTGCGCATGGGCACCACGGGCTTTACCGCCCAGGCCGCTGGGCGCGAAGACGGCAGCGCGCTGCGCCAGGTGTTGCTGCAGGCCTTGCTCCTGGGTGGCGGCTTGGCGCTTATCCTCGGTCTGCTCATGCGCCTGTTCAGCGCACCGATTCTGGACCTGATGCAGCCCTCGGCGCAGTTGGATGAACTGGCGCGCCAGTACCTGCATATCCGGCTGTTCGGCCTGCCCGGGGCGCTGGCCAGCTATGCGTTGATCGGCTGGCTGCTGGGCACGCAAAGTGCGCGCGGTCCGCTGTTGATCATGCTCGGTACCAACCTGCTCAACGTGGTCCTGACCCTGCTGTTGGTCCTCGGGCTGGGTTGGGAGGTGGCTGGCGCGGCCTGGGGCTCGGTGCTGGCGGAGTGGAGCGGCGCACTGCTCGGGTTATATCTGGCGCGCCAGGCCATCACGCGTCAGGCGGGGCGTATCCATTGGCCGGCCTTGCGTCTGTGGCGTAGCTGGCGGCCGCTGTTGGCGGTCAACCGCGATATTTTTATCCGCACCCTGGCCCTGCAAGCGGCGTTCTTTCTGGTCACGGTACAAGGCACGCGTCTGGGCGACGCCACTGTGGCGGCCAACGCATTGCTGATCAACGGTCTGATGCTCAGCGCCTTCGCCTTGGATGGTTTAGCCCATGCCGTGGAAGCGCTCGGCGGCCATGCCCTGGGTGCGCGGGACAGGCAGGCGTTACGCCGCAGCCTGCTGGTGGCTGGGACCTGGTCACTGCTGGCCAGCCTGCTCTTCGCCCTGCTGTTCTGGCTGGGCGGGACGTGGTTTGTCAGCTTGCAGACCTCCATCCACAGCGTACGCAGCACCGCCCTGACCTACCTGCCCTACCTGGCCGTGCTGCCGTTGATCGGCGTGTGGAGCTACCTGCTCGACGGTCTGTTTATCGGCGCCACCCGCGCCCGCGAAATGCGTAACGCCATGCTCATTGCCCTGCTGCTCAGCCTGCCGCTGGCGTGGTGGCTGCAACCCTTGGGCAACCACGGCCTGTGGCTGGCCTTGCTCACCTTTATGGCCCTGCGCGGCCTATGCCTGGGCGGCTATGCTTACCACCTGACTCGCCGCGACCTGTGGTTTAACCCGCACAATAAGGACACTTGATGGCCCACTCCCTCGTCGTGTATCTGCATTACCTGTCGATTTTCCTGCTGTTTGCCCTACTCAGTATTGAGCATGTGCAGTTCAAGCTGCCCTTGGATTTGCGCCGTGCGCGCAACCTGATCATCACCGACCTGGCCTATGGCGTGTGCGCCGGGGTGGTGCTGTTCACCGGGCTGGCGCGCGTGCTGTGGTACGGCAAAGGACTGGATTACTACCTGGGCAACAGCCTGTTTCATGCCAAAGTCGGCCTGTTTATCGTCATTGGGCTGATTTCCGTCATACCGACTTTTGTCTTCCTCAATTGGCGCAACAGCCTGCAGGCCGGTGACGTGCCATCGGTCAGCGCCCGGCAGGCGAAGCTGGTGACCGGCGTGATCCGTCTGGAGCTGCTCTTGCTGTTGATCATCCCGCTGCTGGCGGTGCTGATGGCGCGCGGGCATGGCGTGATCGACTGATAGCCATCTCATTAAGTCACCGCCTTGTGGGAGGGGCTTTAGCCGCGATAACACCCCGCCACTACGACTGCATGGATGCAGGAGGTAGGGCGAAGCAGGAGCCAGAGCCGAAAGCGCCTCCCACAGGCCCAGATCACGCCCACTGATTTGCCCGTGCGGCGCGGCTCTGCTAGTGTCGCGCCGGTTCCGATTCCCTGATCCACCCCGAGATACCCGCCATGGCCGCCCGCAAAAAAGCCACGCTCGACTTCGAGCAATCCCTGACTGATCTGCAAAACCTGGTCGAACGTCTGGAAAATGGCGAGTTGTCGCTGGAAGACTCGCTGACCGCCTTCGAACAGGGCGTGCGCCTGACCCGCGACTGCCAAGCAGCTCTGGCCCAAGCCGAGCAAAAAGTGCAAATCCTTATGGAGCGCGACGGCGAACTGGAGGAAGCCCCCTTCGACGCGGAACAGTCCGCATGATTGCGGCCTACCAGAGCAGCTGCCAGCAGCGTGTGGATGCCGCGCTGGAGGCCCTTCTTCATAGTCCGCTCCCCGAGTTGGAACGCCTTTACGCCGCCATGCGCTACAGCCTGTTTAATGGTGGCAAACGCGTGCGCCCCCTGCTGGTGTACGCCGCCTGCGAAGCCCTCGGCGGCACGCCTGAGCGCGCCAATGCCGCCGCCTGCGCCGTCGAACTGATTCACGCGTACTCGCTGGTGCACGACGATTTACCGGCGATGGACGATGACGACCTGCGCCGTGGCCAGCCGACCACGCACATTGCATTTGATGAAGCCTGCGCGATTCTCGCCGGGGATGGCCTGCAAAGCCTGGCGTTTGAAGTGCTCACAGACCCGGTGCACAACCCGCATGACGCCGACCTGCGCCTGGCCATGCTCAGCGCCCTAACCCGCGCAGCCGGACCGGCTGGCATGGTCGGCGGTCAGGCCATCGACCTAGGTTCAGTTGGTCAGCAACTCGACCAGAACGCCCTGGAAATCATGCACCGGCACAAGACCGGCGCCTTGATCGAAGCCAGCGTTCAGCTCGGTGCACTGGCCAGCGGCCAGGCTGACGATCACGCCCTCAGAGCCCTGCACACCTACGCCCGGGCCATCGGCCTGGCGTTTCAAGTGCAGGACGACATCCTCGACGTGGAAAGCGACACCGCCACCTTGGGCAAAACTCAAGGCAAGGACCAGGCCCACGACAAACCCACCTACCCGGCCCTGCTCGGCCTGGACGCTGCCAAGGCTTATGCCCTTGAGCTTCGCGATTTGGCCCTGCACGCCTTGCGTCCGTTCGGCCAGGCGGCGGAGCCACTGCGCGAGTTGGCCCGGTTTATCGTCGAACGGCGCAGTTAAGCCACGCCAACCCAAGTAATAACGAAGTAAATGCTGGCGCATGAACCCGCCAGCTCAGCAAACCCGCGGCGCATTAAGGTTTTATCCCCGACAAAACGCCGCCAAAGGCAGCGCGACAATCCCCCGCATTCGCCATGCAGCGTCTTGCTTAAAGCTTGTCGCCAGTTTCAGGTAAACTGCCGCATCTTTTACACCTATAACGATCTGCCTGATGCCGACGACCTTCCACGAGATTCCCCGTGAGCGCCCGCTGACGCCACTTCTAGACCGCGCCAATACGCCGGACGAGCTGCGTCGCCTGGGCGAAGCCGAGCTGGAAACCCTTGCCGACGAGCTGCGCCAGTACCTGCTGTACACCGTTGGCCAGACCGGCGGGCATTTCGGCGCGGGCCTGGGCGTGATTGAGCTGACCGTAGCCCTGCATTACGTCTTCGACACCCCGGACGACCGCCTGGTATGGGACGTCGGCCATCAGGCTTACCCGCACAAGATCCTCACCGGTCGCCGCGAGCAGATGGGCAGCCTGCGTCAGAAAGACGGTATCGCCGCCTTCCCCCGCCGCAGTGAAAGTGAGTACGACACCTTCGGCGTCGGCCATTCCAGCACCAGTATCAGTGCCGCACTGGGCATGGCCATCGCCGCCAAGCTGCAAAACAGCAAGCGCAAAGCCGTGGCCGTGATCGGCGATGGCGCACTCACCGCCGGCATGGCCTTCGAGGCGCTGAACCACGCCAGCGATGTGGGCGCCAATATGCTGGTGATCCTCAACGACAACGACATGTCGATCTCCAAGAACGTGGGCGGTCTGTCCAACTACTTGGCCAAGATCATCTCCAGCCGCACCTACTCGAACATGCGCGAAGGCAGCAAAAAGATCCTTTCGCACCTGCCCGGCGCCTGGGAAATCGCGCGCAAGGTCGAAGAGCACGCCAAAGGCATGCTGGTACCCGGCACCCTGTTCGAGGAGCTGGGCTGGAACTACGTCGGCCCCATCGACGGCCACGACCTGCCCACCCTGTTGGCCACCCTGCGCAACATGCGTGACCTCGACGGCCCGCAGTTCCTGCATGTGGTGACCAAAAAAGGCAAAGGTTTTGCCCCGGCCGAGGCCGACCCGATTGGCTACCACGCCATCACCAAGCTGGAACCGATCAACGCGCCCATCGCGCCGCCCAAACAAGCCAGCGGGCCGAAATATTCCAGCGTGTTTGGCCAATGGCTGTGCGACATGGCCGCTGCAGACCCGCGCTTAATCGGCATCACCCCGGCGATGAAGGAAGGCTCGGACCTGGTGGCGTTCAGCGAGCGCTACCCCGAACGCTATTTCGATGTGGCGATTGCCGAACAGCACGCCGTGACCCTGGCCGCAGGCATGGCCTGTGAAGGGGCCAAGCCGGTGGTGGCGATTTACTCCACCTTTCTGCAACGCGCCTACGACCAGCTGATCCATGACGTGGCCGTGCAGCACCTCGATGTGCTGTTCGCCATCGACCGCGCCGGGCTGGTCGGCGAAGACGGCCCGACCCACGCCGGCAGTTTTGATATCTCCTACCTGCGCTGCATCCCCGGCATGCTGGTGATGACGCCCAGCGACGAAAACGAATTGCGCCGCATGCTCACCACAGGCCACCTGTTCAATGGCCCGGCGGCCGTGCGCTACCCGCGTGGCACAGGCCCTAACGCCACGATTGAAGCGGAATTGACGCCGCTGGAAATCGGCAAGGGCGTGATCCGCCGTGCCGGCCAAGGCGTCGCCCTGCTGGTGTTCGGCGTGCAACTGAGCGAAGCGCTCAAGGTCGGTGAAACCCTCAACGCCACCGTGGTCGACATGCGCTTTGTCAAACCGCTGGACGAGGCCTTAGTGCGCCAGTTGGCGACCGGGCATGAACTGCTGGTCACGGTGGAAGAAAACAGCGTGATGGGCGGTGCCGGCAGTGCTGTCAGCGAATTTCTCGCAGCAGAAAACAGCCTGACGCCCATCCTGCACCTGGGCTTGCCCGACTATTACGTGGAACACGCCAAACCGGCACAAATGCTCGCCGAGTGCGGCCTGGATGCTGCCGGCATCGAAGCCGCCGTGCGCCAGCGCCTGAGCCTCTTGTCTGCTGAGCGGCGCTAAGTTCGGCGTTGCACACGACTCTCTTGTAATGATTGCACCCGCGCATTAAGGTGCGCGGCGTTTTACTTCCGCCAAGGTGCGCCCTTCATCCGTGAAGCGGCGTTAAACGGGAAGCCGGTGCGCTCCAACGAGCCATCCCGGCACTGCCCCCGCAACGGTAATCGACCGCAGAGCTATTCTGCACGTCGCCTCACGCTGTCCACTGGAGCAATCTGGGAAGGACGAGGCCACGTATGTCGAGAGTCCGGAGACCGGCCTTGCTGGATGTGACTGGTGTTGCGGAGGGCATCACCGTCAAGCTCAGGCTGCGTCTGCGCACGCCCGTTCTTGCCCCTGCCCTCCTCAAAAGTCTTCCGACCTTTTGAGGATTCTCTAGATGAAGTTGTCCCGTATTGCTCTGGCTGTGGCGCTCGCACCCAGCCTTGCCATTGCCGCCCCAGATGCACGCGATGTGGAATTGCCGCCACTGGTAATCACCCGTGCCACACCGCTCAAAGCACCGGCACCGGCCAGTGTCAAAGTTATTGACCGCCAGCAAATTGAAGACAGCGCCGCCGCCTCGCTGCTCGACGTACTCAGGAGCCAGGCCGGCATACAAATACGCGACATGATCGGTGACGGCAGCCGGGCCACCTTCAGTTTGCGTGGCTTTGGCGAGAACGCCGTGAACAACACCTTGATACTGGTTGACGGCCGCCGCCTCAATCAGCCGAGCCAAGCCGGGGCCGACCTAAGCAGCGTGCCGCTGGGCAATATTGAGCGTATTGAGATTATCCGTGGCGCAGGCACCGTGCTGTATGGCGATCAGGCCGTAGGTGGGGTGATCAATATCGTCACGCGCACCCCGAGCAGTAATGAAGGCTACTTGGAAGCCAGCCGAGGCAGCCATGATCTGGAAGCGTTACGCGGCCATATCCACCAGCAACTCGGTGCGGGGTTTTCGACCTACCTCAGCGGCGAATCACGCACAACCGACAATTATCGCGACCATAACAACGGCAGTTACAGCAACGCCTTCGCCCGCTTGCGCTACGACCATGACAGCGGCCATGCCCTGTACGAGTATCAGACGGTGGACGATGAGTTGCTGTATCCCAATGCCATGACCCGAGCGCAGCGTCATGCGGATCGTAAGCAAAGCGCCTCAACCGCTTGGAACGACCGCAAGACGCAGGTACATCGCACGGCCATTGAGCAGCGCCTGAATGACACCTGGACCGCCAATCTCGACTACAGCCACAGCGATCAAGATGGCGCGGGCAGCTTTTCCGCCCCCAGCCGTTTCACTCAAGACACCCGCAGTGAAAGCCTCAGCCCCAGACTGAGCGCGCGTTACGACAGCGTACTGGGCGCAGGCGAGTGGCTGCTCGGGCACGACCACATACAAAGTGACACGCAAGCCTCTTGGGGCACCGACTTCCAACAGACTCAACGCGACTGGTACAGCCAGCTAAGTCAGGGTCTTGGCGAGGATGTGACGCTGACGCTGGGCTACCGCAGCAGCCAAGCTGACGACAACAACAAGGCAATCAGCCAACAGCATAAAGACCGTGAAGACAGCACCAGCCTTGGCCTGAGCTGGCAAGCCTCCCAAGAGACACGCCTGTTTATCAAACGCGAGGATGTGCTGCGCTGGGCCAACGTGGACGACAACGCATTCGTTCTACCGGGGGTCGAATTTCTCAAGCCGCAAACCGGCGTGTCATGGGAAAGCGGCATTGAATGGCAGGACAACATTCAGCGCTACCAAGCGACCCTGTATCGGCTGGATCTGCAAGATGAGTTGCTCTACGACGCGATGATTGCCAACCCCAACAGTTGGAACGGTCGCGGCGCGAATATCAATCTGGATAAAACCCGGCGTGATGGCCTGTTGCTTGAGGCGCAGCGCCAATTGAACGAACGCTTGAGCATCGGCGGTCAGTACAGCTTTACCGATGCCACACTGCGCACAGGCACCTTTGAGGGCAACACCGTGCCTTGGGTGGCGCGCCATACAGCCAGTACGAACCTCTCATATCTGATCATCCCAGGCCTGCGCAGCTATCTAGAAGCCGTTTACACCGGCAGCCGTTACTACTCCGGTGACGATGCCAATAGCCAGCAAAAGGCCGGTGGTTACACCGTGCTCAATGCAGCGTTGAGCTACGACTATCAGCAGTTCAGCAGCAAGCTGCGTGTCAACAACCTCACGGGCAAACGCTATGACGCCTTTGCCAGCGCCAACAGTCGCTACCCCGCGGCCGAGGAACAGGTGCAACTGAGCGTCGGCTACCGCTTCTGAAAACCCGCCCCTGAGCCCTACTCCTCAGGGGCATTTAACGCGCCTCGCTCAACTGCTCACACAATCTCGCCAACGCCCCCAGCATCTGAAAGCTGGGGCGTTCCAGGCCGCTATCCGGCACCACCCAGAGCTGTTCGCGCTCAACCGCCGCCAGTCCCGGCCAGATACGCCAGGCGTCGAGTTGCGCCGGGCTGCTGGCCAGAATCACCTCTGGGTTGGCTTGCAGCACGGCTTCGACACTGACTTGCGGTGCAGGCAGGCTCAGCTCGGCAAAAACGTTGCGCGCACCACAGACGGTTAAGGCATCACTGATAATCTGCTGCCCGCCGAGGGTATACAGCGGCGCATCCCACACCTGATAAAACACCCGCAGCGGTGTGTCGCGGCCGTACTGTTTGCGCAACGCAAGCAGGCCTGCGAGGAATTGTTGTTGCAGTGCGCGGCCTTGTTCTGCGCGGCCAATACGCTGGCCAATGTCCACAAACTGCTCAGCCAGATCGCCTAACTTGCGCGGCTCAACCACCAGCACATCAATCCCGAAGCGCTGTAATTGCTCGCGCTGGCCGCGGCTGATGCTGTCAGGCCAGAGCAGCACCAGATCTGGCTGCAACTGCAGCAAACTTTCCAGCTCCAATTGGCCGAGCCGGCCAACCGAGGGCACATGCTGCGCCGCAGCCGGACGCTCACCGCCGTCGAGTACGCCAACCAGCAGGTCGCCCGCATCGAGCTCTAGGACAATTTCAGTCAAAGAAGGGGCCAGAGTGATCACTCGCTCGACGGCTGTCGCTGGCCATACCAGCGACAGCAGCACGCAGAGTGTCAGGCCACGCATTAGCCGAGTTGCGGCGGAATGCGGTAGAGGTACAGCTGAACGATGCTGGAAATCGCCAAGAGGATCAGCGGAATCGCCTCCAGCCCGGCAAACACTGCCAGTGCGGCAATCCAGGCCGGTAACGAGGCGCCCAACAGCCCCGGACGCCTGACCCGCGCCAGGTTCAGCCAGGCATCATGTTCGTCCGCTGTATCGAGGGCTTTTTCGGTGGCCACCAGTGCGCGCTTGTAGGCGCTGAACAGCGGCAGGCTGACGAACATGGCGGCCAGCCCGGCAATAAACAGCGGCATGGTCAGCAGGCCAGTCTGTTGATCAGCACCAAACAGCAGATTGAGGATAAACAGTGGTGCCAGGGCCACGCCCAGATGCCGCCACCACTCCAGCGCCAGTCGGCGGCGCACTTGAGCACGGGTCACAGGCTCTCCTCGGCCTCGCCCTGATGCAGGCTGCCGAGCATGTGCCCAAGCTTGCCGGCTTTGGTCGCGAGGTACTTTTGGTTATGCGGGTTGTGATCAATCTGCAGCGGTACACGGGTGGCCACATTGATGCCCATGTCGCCCAGCGCTTTGACCTTGCGTGGGTTATTGGTCATCAGCTTGAGCTGGCTGATGCCGAGGTGCTCGAGCATCGGCAGGCAGATCGCGTAGTCGCGCTGGTCAGCCCCAAACCCCAGACGCTCATTGGCTTCCACGGTATCGGCGCCGCCGTCCTGCAACTCATAGGCGCGGATTTTATTCAGCAAGCCAATGCCACGGCCTTCCTGGCGAAGGTACAGCAGCACGCCACGGCCTTCAGCGGCGATGGCGCGCAGGGCAGCTTCGAGCTGAAAACCGCAATCACAGCGCAGGCTGAACAGGGCATCACCGGTCAGGCATTCGGAATGCAGGCGGCCCAGCACAGGGGCGCCATCGGCCACATCACCAAAGGTCAGGGCTACATGCTCCTTGCCGGTGGCTTGCTCAAGAAAACCATGCATGGTGAACACGCCAAAGGGCGTAGGCAGCTGGGAGGCGGCGACAAACACGACGGACACCGGAGGCTCCTAAAGAATAAGGCAGTAAGAAAGTGGCCGCATTGTAACAGCAGGGCCGATGAGGCGGTCAGCTTGAATGACTGATGATAATGATCAAGCTGATCGTTGGGCGGGTGGCACCGTCAGTACTTGGATTCCAGCACCAGCATGTCCCGTTCGACTTTCCAGCCAACCCGATTAAGAAAGCTCATGCCCAGCAGCGCTTCGGTCGGCGAGCTACCTTCCAACACCACCGCCTCAACGCCCAGGACTTCCAACTCACCGACCTTGACCCGATCCAGCGTCACCCGCCAGCCGCGTGCGGTGCCGCTGGCGGTGCTGACCTGCAAGGGAGAACCAACGGAACGGTAATCAATGCCAAGGATGCGGGCATGGCCATCATTAAGCGCGATGGAGGTGGCTCCGGTATCGACGAGAAACTGCACGTTTTGCCCGTTTACCGAGCCGGTGATCCAGTAATGCCCGCCACTGCCTTTAGCCACACTTAGTTGTTTCTTCTGCGGTTCGGCAAAACCCTCGCTGTATTCGCGGCTAAGGGTGTAGGTGCGCTCCACGCCATCCACGCGCAACACAGCAGCACGGCTATCCGCACTGACCACAACCACGCCAGCGGGCCCGACCTGCCCAACCTTGACCAGTTTGCGCTGGCCGTCCACGTTCAAAACGGCTGCGCCTGGGAACAACCCGACAACGCGCACATGGGGTGCAGCGAATAAAAAGCTGGCAGCCAGCGCCACACTCAGGGCCACACACAGGCTAGATACACGCATGTTCACTCTCGACGTCATCAGTCAAACGGATAGGGTTCTTGCCAGTGCTTGAAGAGTGGCCGCAGACTGCCATTGGCGACCACCTCACCCATGCGCTTATCAAACAATTCTGCCAGCGCGCGGCCACGGGCGTTATCGGCAAAGCCGAGGTAAAGCGGCAGCGTGGTCAACGGGGTAACACGATAGCGCGATCGGTCAGCGCTGGTTTCAAGCACGTCGTTCACTTCGGTCTGTGCATCCAGATAGAAATCTGCATGGTTAAGATCAAGCATGCGCAGAATGCCGTCGCGGCGCATCACTTCACGGTAATGGCGCACGTTGGGTAAATAACGCTGATATTCATAACCACGCACCCAGGCCAGACGAAACTGCCCCAAGGTGTCCACGCTGGGTGACGGAGCGCCTTTCAGTCCAAGCGCGACGATTTTGTCAGCGTCATAGTGCCAGCGCGGATAGATCACGTGCTGGTCCACTTCATTCAGGTAGGAGCCGACCCAGGCATCCGCCTCGCCGCGCTGCACCAAGCCAATAGAGCGCATATAAGGCACGCTTTCTATTTGCACGCGCACGCCGGCTGGCTCAAACACCAGCCGGAAGATATCCCAGGCCAGGCCGCTGCCGTCGGCGGCGGTATGACCCGGCCAAGCCTCGCCAGCGATGCGCACATGCTGCAACTCAACGGCGCTGCCCGCTGCGCTAAACAGGCTCAGTACGGCAACAAACAACCAGCGACAGCAGCGCCCCATCGACACACTCCCCGCTAGAACCCCAGCGTTGCCGCCAGGCCGTTGGCCCAACCCCAGACGACCAGCTGCAGGGATATCCAAGCAAGTACCCCTGCCAACACATCGTCGAGCATGATGCCGACACCGCCATGTACATGCCGGTCGATCCAACTGATCGGCCAAGGCTTGAGGATGTCGAACAGTCGAAACAATACAAAGCCTAGCACTAACCAACCCCAACCCTCTGGCACCAGCCAAAGGGTGATCCACATGCCGACCATTTCATCCCAGACAATGCCTTCGTGGTCGTGTACGCGCAGGTCATCAGCCACTTTGCCGCACAACCAGAAGCCAAACAGCATGGTTGCGCACAGCATCAGCCAGTAACCCCAGTCGGGTAACAACTGCAGCAACGGAATAAACGGCAGGGCCGCCAGTGAACCCCAGGTGCCAGGGGTTTTGGATAGAGTGCCCGTACCAAAGCCAAATGCCAGGAAATGCCAGGGGTTGCGCCAAACAGACGGCGCTACGCGCAAGGTTGCAGCGTGTTCAGGTTGCTTAGTCACGGGGGTTATCCAAAGTGTTGATATCCATGTTGCGGGAGCGAGACCGGACGGCCCTGCTCCTCCACCAACAGCACGCCTTGCCCAACGGCTACGCGCCCGATCACCCGCAGCGGCCAACCAGCCTGCAGCAAATCGTCGAGGTATTGGGGGGGCAGAGTAAAGGCCAGCCGATAATCATCGCCGCCGCTTAGCGCGCACTGCAGCGCACCGGCCTCGCCGGCAAAAGCGCGCAGGGCCGACGAAACGGGCACCTGCGCTTGCTCGATAATCAGTTGCACCGATGAAGCGCGCGCAATATGCCCGCAGTCCGCCAATAAGCCATCAGAGATGTCCAGCGCCGCACTGGCCTTGCCTCGCAGCGCCAGCCCCAAATCAAGCTGCGGCAGTGGTGACCAATAACGCGACAGCAATGCCTCGGCGATGGCCGGTTCAGCGCGGCGCTGCTGCAGCACCAGCGGCAACGCGCCCGCCGCGTCACCCAACTCGCCACCGACACACAGCAGATCGCCCACGCGTGCGCCGTGACGCGTCAATGCCATGCCCGCGGGGAGGCGACCAAAGACGGTCAGGGTCAAGCTCAGGGGGCCGCGCGTGGTATCGCCACCGATCAAGCGGATCGCGCAGTGCTGCGCCATGTGATCCAAACCACGGGCGAACGCTTGCAGCCAATGCGCTTCGGCTTGGGGCAGGGTCAAGGCTAAGGTGAAACCGAGCGGCGTAGCGCCCATGGCAGCCAGGTCGCTAACAGAAACTGCCAGCGCGCGCTGGCCTAGCAAAAATGGATCAGCAGCATCGGGGAAATGCACCCCAGCCACCAGGGTGTCGGTAGAAATGGCCAGTTGCTCGCCAACCGGCAATTGCAGCAAGGCACAATCGTCGCCGATGCCCAAGGCCACGCCTTCGCCAGCCTGCGCACAGGGCGCAGCGGCGAAGTATTGGCGGATCAGCTCAAACTCACCCATGAGATAGCAACGATCTGCTGCGCGTCGGCCCTGCTGCGTTGCAACGACCAGCGGGAGTAACAGCCGAAGGCTGGCCCGAAGGGCGAGCGGAGCAAGTCAAAACAGGCTCGGACTGCTCATTTACACCAGTAAACTCCGCGTCCTCGCCTGTTTTTGCCTTGCAGGACTCTAGCTCGCAAGATCGTAAGTCAAGCACCACGACAGGCCTTAACGCTTGTTGGCGCGAACTTCATCCGCGCGCAAACGCGGTGCCAGCTTGTCCAGCACACCGTTGACGAACTTGTGCCCGTCAGTGGCGCCAAACACTTTAGCCAGCTCAATGCCTTCGTTGATCACCACGCGATACGGGATATCGATGCGGTTTTTCAGTTCGAAGGTCGACAGCCGCAGAATCGACAGTTCAACCGGGTCAATCTCATGCAGCGGACGGTCTAGCAGCGACTCGAACGCGCCGTCGATTTCGGTTTTCTGACGCGGTACACCGTGCAGGATCTCGTGGAAGTAAGCACCGTCCACCGAGGTGAAATCGTTGTCTACGCGAAACTGCGCTTCGATTTCGTTCAGAGCCTGCCCGGCCATGTGCCAGGAATACAGCGCCTGCATGGCCAGCGAGCGTGCTTGACGACGCGCCAGAGTTTTGGTGCTAGGGCCTTTTTTCGGCGCTTGCGGCGGCTGCCCGGTGCTGTCGTTCTGGCTCACTTGGCCTCCAACTGCGCCAGCAGGCTGATCATTTCCAGAGCAGACAGTGCTGCTTCGGCGCCTTTGTTGCCAGCCTTGGTGCCGGAACGCTCAATGGCTTGTTCGATAGAATCAACGGTCAGGACGCCAAATGCTACCGGCACGCCGAACTCCATGGACACCTGGGCCAGGCCCTTGGTGCATTCACCAGCCACATATTCAAAGTGCGGGGTGCCGCCACGGATCACTGCGCCAAGGGCGATGATCGCGTCGAAATCACCACGCTGAGCGACTTTCTGTGCGACCAACGGAATTTCGAAGGCACCCGGTGCGCGGATGATGGTGATGTCGTTTTCGCTCACGCCATGGCGAACCAGCGCGTCAACGGCACCGCTTACCAGGCTTTCGACAACAAAGCTGTTAAAGCGGCCGACAACCAGGGCAAAACGGCCCTTGGGGGCGATGAACGTACCTTCGATGGTCTTCAGGGTCATGGAACAATTCTCATATAGCGTTAAAGAGCCTGCGGGCAAGCAATGTATAGCCCAACAAAACAGCGCGGAGCGAGCATCGTACAGATCAGTGGCAAACCTGCCGGCTAGAGCCGCCTACACCAGTAAACGGCTGCGCCAAACAGGGTGCATCACGGCCTGCAAACGAGCATAAGCTCGGCGATGGTTATTCAGCGGGCAGGTATTCTACAACTTCCAGGTCGAAACCGGATATTGCATTGAACTTCATCGGCGAACTCATCAGGCGCATTTTACGCACGCCCAGGTCACGCAAAATCTGCGAACCGGCGCCGACGGTGCTGTAGGTGGTCGGATTCGCCGGTTTGGCATCCCCGCCCAACTGCCGCTCCAAGTGCGCCAGCAGATCTGGCCCGGTCAGCGGATTGCCCAACAGCAAAACCACGCCGCTGCCATCTTTGGCCACCTGCGCCATAGCCGCACGCATACTCCAACGACCCGGCTGATTGACCATAAACAGGTCGCGCAGCGGGTCCATGTTGTGCACGCGCACCAGCGTCGGCTCGTCGGCGCAGATCGCACCGAGAGTCAGGGCGATGTGCACATCGTTTTCCAGGGAATCGCGGTAGGTCACCAGATTGAACGTGCCCAACTCGCTGTCCAGCACCTGCTCGCTGACGCGCTCAACGGTGCGCTCGTGGATCAGGCGATAATGGATCAGGTCGGCGATGGTGCCGATCTTGATGCCATGCTCAGCGGCAAACACCTCAAGCTCAGGGCGACGGGCCATGGTGCCGTCATCATTCATGATTTCGCAGATCACCCCGCTCGCCTCAAAACCGCCCATGCGCGCCAGGTCGCAGGCCGCTTCGGTGTGACCGGCCCGGGCCAGCACACCGCCGGGCTGGGCCATCAGCGGGAAGATGTGTCCGGGACTGACGATGTCATCAGCCTTGGCGTTTTTGGCGGCCGCCGCTTGCACGGTGCGCGCGCGGTCGGCAGCGGAAATACCGGTGGTCACGCCTTCAGCCGCTTCAATAGAGACGGTGAACTTGGTGCCGAAACCGGAACCGTTGCGCGGTGCCATCAACGGCAGCTTGAGGGTTTCGCAGCGCTCGCGAGTCATCGGCATGCAAATCAGGCCACGGGCAAAGCGCGCCATGAAGTTGATGTGTTCAGCGGTGACGCATTCGGAGGCGATGATCAGATCGCCTTCGTTCTCGCGGTCTTCGTCATCCATGAGGATGACCATTTTGCCGGCGCGGATGTCTTCGATCAGTTCTTCGATGCTGTTAAGAGCCATGCTGGCGATTCCTTAATTCTTCATGTAGCCGTGTTCGGCCAAAAAACTTTCCGTCATGCCCGAGGCTTTCGGCTCGGCGGCTTTGTCACCGAGCAGCAAACGCTCCAGGTAACGCGCCAGAAGGTCCACTTCCAGGTTGACCTGCCGACCTGGGCGGTAATCCAGCATGATGGTTTCAGCCAGGGTGTGGGGGACGATGGTCAATTCGAACTCAGCGCCATTCACCGAGTTGACGGTCAGGCTGGTGCCATCCACCGTGATAGAGCCTTTGTGGGCGATGTACTTAGCCAACTCACGCGGCGCACGAATGGTGAACTGCCAAGCCCGGGCGTTTTCCGCCATGGCGATGATTTCACCGACGCCATCGACATGGCCGCTGACCAAATGACCACCCAGACGACTGGTAGGCGTTAGCGCCTTTTCTAGGTTGACCTTGCTGCCCGCTTTCAAGCTGATAAACGCGGTATGCGCCAGGGTTTCACGGCTGACATCGGCCCAAAAGCCGTCGCCAGGTAATTCCACCGCCGTCAGACACACGCCATTTACGGCGATACTGTCGCCCAGTTTGACGTCAGCCAAATCCAGCTTGCCGGTTTCTACATAGACCCGCACATCGCCGCCCTTGGGCGTCAACGCGCGAATGCTGCCAATGGCTTCGATTATGCCGGTAAACATAGATCCCCCTGTGCCGCACCCACCGCGATGCCTTGGCAAACGATGCCAACCGCACGGGGTGCAAAATTAAATTCAGACATGCACAACAACTCCTGTTTTATAGAAAAACAGGGCACGTTTGATCGATAGGGATTTACAGGCACGCCTGAGCGCGCCTTGCTGAGGCAATCCCGCTCTCTCTTTATCCGGACTTTAACCGTCGGCCCCGGAATCACACCGGGTCTGCTGACCTTGCCACCCGGTTTACACCCAGTGCCAAGCGCTCGCGGGCTAGGCTAAGCAGCCATTACCGCCGGTGGGGAATTACACCCCGCCCTGAGAACGTTGCGGCCATTTGCAGACCGAGACGCGTTTTACCACAGATTGCACTGTGCCTGTACCGACGAACAACACGCTGAATGGCCGGTTATTGCCGTTGCACGCCGTTATTCCGACGGCTGCGGCACCGCGACAATCAACCAATCTTCACCCACCGCCCGCATATCGACGATCTTCAGCGCCGGGGCATCGGCCATGCGCGCCAGCGGCATGTCCAGTAACGGACGAGCGCTGGAGCCGAGAAACTTGGCCGCCACGAACAGCTGGTACTCATCCACCAACCCTTGGCGAGCGAATGCGCCAGCCAACCGCGGCCCGGCTTCCACCAGCACTTCATTGGCACCGCGCGACGCCAGTTCCATAAGCAAGCGGCGCAGATCAACATGCCCGTTACTACCGGGCAAGGCCAATAGTTCGTGGCCATCGTCCAGATAGCGAAAACGCGCCGACGCCGCCGCACAGGTTGCCACCATGGCCGCGCCCGCTTGAAAAAACGGCACATGCAGCGGCACGCGCAAACGACCATCGATCAGCAAGCGTTGCGGCTGGCGCGACAGGGCCATAAAGGTTTGTTCCGGGTTTAGACCCAATTCACTTTCGCGCAGGGTCAGGCGCGCACCATCAGCCAGTACTGTGTCAGCCCCCGTCACCACTACGCTGGAACGAGCGCGTAACCGTTGCACCGCCGAACGCGCCGCTGCACCGGTGATCCATTGGCTCTCGCCGCTGGCCATGGCGGTGCGACCATCGAGGCTCATCGCCAACTTAACCCGCACGAACGGCAAGCCATGCTCCATGCGTTTGATAAAGCCGGCATTCAGCACCCGCGCCTCGGCCTCCAGCACACCGCTCTGCACGGCGATACCCGCATGCATCAAACGCAGTAAACCATTGCCGCTGACCTGCGGATTAGGGTCTTGCATGGCCGCCACTACGCGGGCGACACCAGCATTGATCAGCGCGTCCGCACAGGGCGGTGTGCGCCCGTGGTGACTGCAGGGTTCGAGCGTGACGTAAGCCGTCGCGCCGCGCGCCCGCTCGCCGGCTTGGCGCAACGCGTGCACTTCGGCATGCGGCTCACCGGCGCGCGCATGCCAGCCTTCGCCGACAACTTCGCCGTCGCGCACAATCACACAGCCGACACGGGGATTGGGATGAGTCGAGTACAGGCCTTTGCGAGCCAACTCTAGAGCGCGCGCCATGAAGGCGTGATCGGAATTCATCATCAGCCTTTGGCGGGCTCGCGGGATAAGCGGTCGATTTCCTCGCGGAACTCGTTGAGGTCCTGAAAGCGCTTATACACGGAAGCAAAACGGATATAGGCCACTTCATCGAGCTTTTGCAGCTCGGCCATGACCAGCTCACCCAGCACCAGCGATTTGATTTCGCGCTCACCGGTCGCCCGCAGCTTGTGCTTGATGTGGGCAATGGCCGCTTCCAGCCGCTCAATGCTAACTGGGCGTTTTTCCAGGGCGCGCTGCATGCCGGCACGCAGCTTGTCTTCATCGAAAGGCTGACGGCTGCCGTCTTGCTTGATCAGCCGCGGCATGACCAATTCGGCGGTTTCAAAGGTGGTGAAGCGCTCCTCGCACGCCAGGCATTCGCGACGGCGACGCACTTGCTCGCCTTCAGCCACCAGGCGCGAGTCGATCACTTTAGTGTCATTGGCACCGCAGAAGGGACAGTGCATAGATAATGTCAGCCTTAGACCCAAAGAGGGCATGGTAGCGCATCCCGCAGGCAAGACAAGCCAAGGCCTTTGCGGTATACAAGCGCCCATCCAACGCAGCCCAGTGATTGCCCTGATGAAAGCGCCTACGCCGTTTCGCCCATTGATCCTGCTTAGCCTGCTTGCTGTGCTGAGCGCCTGCACGCGTGACACCCCAGAGCAGCCGGTGGCGGTAGCCGCGCCACCCGTGCAAGCCGCCCCGACTCCGCTGCAGGCGCACCAACGTGAATTAACCGGCAGCCTGCTAAACATACCGCTCGCCGCCGAGGTGGAACTGGCCTTGCTGGCGGTCGATCAACGCGGTCGACCGCACGCCACACTCGGCACCGCCCAACTGCGCAGCAACGGCACGCCGCTGGATTTTCGCCTGGTCTTCGACCCTCAAACCTTCTCCAAACACAGCCGTGTGGAGCTGCACGGCCGCGCCAATCAAGCGGGCAAATTGATCCTGCGCCTGCCACCTCAGCCCATTATTCAGGCAAACAGCCAAACCCTCGGCGCGCTGCACCTGGTGCCCGCGCCATGAGTGCCCCAGCCGCACTGCAACAGGCGCTGAGCGCGCTGCTGGGTGATGCGCAACTGTCGGCAGAAACCCTGCCTGGCACCGACATCAAACTGTGGCTGATCGACGCCAACAACATGCACCGTGCCTTCAGCCCAGAAGAAACCCGGCGCATTCTTGAAGAGCCGCCCTACTGGTGTTTCTGTTGGGCCAGCGGCTTGGTGCTCGCGCGCTGGTTGGCGCAAAACCCGCAATGGGTGCACGGCAAACGCGTGCTGGATTTCGGTGCGGGTTCGGGCGTGGCGGCCATTGCGGCGGCCAAGGCCGGCGCACTCGAAGTGGTGGCCTGCGACCTCGACCCACTGGCGCTGGAAGCCTGCAAAGCCAATGCAGCACTGAATGAGGTCACGCTCAGCTACTCGGCCGATTTCTTTGCCGAAGCCGACCGCTTTGATCTGATCATCGTCGCCGACGTGCTCTACGACCGTGCCAACCTGCCGCTGCTCGACCAGTTCCTCAGTCGAGGCCGCCAAGCGTTAGTGGCCGACTCACGGGTGCGTGATTTTCAGCATCCGCTGTATCAGCGCCTGGGCATGCTGGAGGCCTGTACCTGGCCAGACCTGGCCGAGCCGGCTGAGTTTCGCCATGTCAGCCTGTACTTCGCCGAACGCACCTAAACGCCCTTGTATCCGCCGCGCCGCGCCCGCATTT
This sequence comes from Pseudomonas sp. Ga0074129, assembly GCA_001465025.1. Classification (GTDB taxonomy): domain Bacteria; phylum Pseudomonadota; class Gammaproteobacteria; order Pseudomonadales; family Pseudomonadaceae; genus Aquipseudomonas. The sequence goes on along the minus strand of LNDO01000109.1, from coordinate 25,201 downwards.
ATAGTCCATTCCATTCTTCGCCCAGACGAGACCGACCATGAGCGACACGCCTTACATTTTTGATATCGCTGGCAGTAGCAACTTCGAACAACTGGTGATTGAAAACTCATTCGAGACACCCGTGCTGGTGGATTTCTGGGCCGAATGGTGCGCGCCGTGCAAAGCACTGATGCCACTGCTGGCGAAAATCACCGAGGAGTATCGCGGCGAACTGCTGCTGGCCAAGGTCAACTGCGACATCGAGCAAGAGATCGTCGCCCGCTTCGGCATTCGCAGCCTGCCGACCGTGGTGCTGTTCAAAGATGGTCAGCCTGTGGACGGTTTTGCCGGCGCACAGCCTGAATCGGCCATCCGTGAAATGCTCAAGCCCCACGTGGCAGAACCCGCACCAGAAGCGGCTGATCCAATGGAGGCGGCGCAGGCACTGTTCAGCGAAGGGCGCTTTGCCGATGCCGAAGCCCTGCTCAAGGTGCTGCTGACGGAAAACAACGAACACGCCGCCGCGCTGATTCTGTATGCCCGCTGCCTGGCCGAACGCGGTGAACTGGGCGAAGCCGAATTGGTGCTGAACGCCGTGAAAGGTGACGAACACAAGCAGGCCCTGGCCGGCGCGCGGGCGCAATTGACGTTCCTGCGTCAGGCCGCCGAGATGCCTGACGTGGCCAGCCTGAAAACCCGCCTAGCGCAAAACGCCGATGACGATGAAGCCAGCTACCAACTGGCCATTCAGCAACTGTCCCGCCAGCACTATGAGCCGGCACTGGATGCGCTGCTTAAGCTGTTTGTCCGCAACCGCAGCTACGCCGACGGCCTGCCGCACAAAACCTTGTTGCAAGTCTTCGACCTGCTGGGCAACGACCATCCACTGGTCACGACCTACCGGCGCAAGTTGTATCAAGCCATTTACTAGGCAACTCCCTGCGGCTAAAGCCCCTCCCACGGGTGCTGCTCGCCCCGTGGAAGGGGCTGGCGGTACTTCGCTTTAGCCGCGACAGGTCAAATGATCGATCACTTGCCTCTGCGCCGCGTTGGCACTTATTGAACAACCCAGTGATAAATCGGCGCATCCACGCCCGCCTCCATGCGCACCTGCGCGCAATGCCGCAGGCGCACCAGCAGGCGTTTACCTGCGGCTTCGCTACCAGCTAGCCCGGCCAGTTGGGCGAGCAACTGTGGCCCTTCCACCTGTCCGGCTTGGCGCACCAACTGCAACGTGGTTTGCCACAGTGCGTCACTGGCCGCCGGCGCATCGGCCGGTTTGGGGGGCTCAACGGCTGTCGCGGGCAGCGCTTCGGCGCGCACATGCTGAGCGAGTTGCGCCCAATCCTGCGCATCCAGCTCAACCGTCAAATCCACCGGCCAGTCACCGATTTGCCCCCGAATTCGCACCATCTGATCATCCTCACGTAAAACAGCACCCATGCTCCCACGAGCACGCATGCGCGCCAAGCAAGGCTGGCCTTGCACAGCCGAAAATTGTTATAACGTAACGACTACTTTTCCAGCCCCGGAGATCACCATGCGCCGCCTGCTCCTTGCCCTGCCGTTTGCTCTGCTGCCCCTGACCAGCCCTGTTACCGCGAACGAACACGAACACAAAGACCATCACCACGAGCACGACCATGCCGAACACGGCAGCCTGGATGCCCATGAACACGGCGCTGCCCAGCTCAACGTTGTACTCGATGGCAAGGCGTTGGAGCTGCAACTGGACAGCCCAGCCATGAACCTGGTCGGCTTCGAGCATGCCGCCAAGAGTGACGCCGACAAAGCCAAGGTCAGCGCTGCGCGCAGCGAACTGGAAAAGCCGCACGCACTCTTTGGGCTCACCACGGGGGACTGCGCGCTGACTAAGAAATCACTGGAAAGCCCGCTGTTCAGCGCCTCAGCGCCTGCCGAAAAGCACGACCATGACCACGACCACAAGAAAGCCCACGACGGCGAACACAGCGACATTGAGGCCCACTACATGCTGGAATGCCAACAGCCTGACGATTTGAAACAACTTGACCTGGCTGAACTGTTCAAGCGCTTCCCCAGCACCGAGAAAATTCAGGTACAACTGATCGGCCCCAATGGCCAGCAAGGGCTAGAGTTGACGCCCGCTCAGCCGACCCTGAGCTTCTGATTTACTGATTTAACGTAGGGTGGCTCGGGGCGCGCAGCCGACGCTTCACCCATCCACCCTTGCAGTTTTGCGGTGGATAAAAGGCGCATCAGTTAGGTGCGCCACACCACCCTACGCCACAAACGAGTTTCCCCATGAGTTCAGCCCTGATCCAACTGTCCAACCTCGGCTTTGCCTGGCCCGGCCATCCCGAGTTGCTGGACATTGACGCCTTCACCCTGCAACGCGGCGAAAGCCTATTCCTCAAAGGCCCGAGCGGCAGCGGCAAGACCACTCTGCTCGGCCTGCTCGGCGGCGTACAAAAGCCTGACCGCGGCCGTATCGAATTGCTGGGGCAGGATTTAAGCCAGTTGAGTGCCGGCGCACGTGACCGCTTTCGCGTCGATCACACCGGCTATGTTTTTCAGCAGTTCAACCTGCTGCCGTTTCTTTCAGTACGCGAGAACGTCGAGCTGCCCTGTCACTTCTCAAAGCTGCGCGCCAGCCGTGCAGTGCAGCGACACGGCAGCGTAGCCGAAGCCACCCGCGCCCTGCTCGCCCACCTGGGCTTGCAGCAAGCAGAACTGCTGCAGCGCCGTGCAGGCGAACTGTCCATCGGTCAGCAGCAACGGGTGGCGGCCGCCCGCGCGCTGATCGGCCAGCCGGAGTTGGTAATCGCGGACGAACCCACCTCCGCACTGGATGCCGACGCCCGCGAAGCCTTTCTTGAGCTGCTGTTCGCCGAATGCCGTGCGGCCGGTTCCAGCTTGTTGTTTGTCAGCCACGACCAGAGCCTGGCGCACCTGTTCGACCGCAGCCTGTCGTTGGCCGAACTCAACAAAGCCACCCGACTGGCGGAGATTTAACGATGTACCTACTTCGTCTCGCTCTCGCCAGCCTGGGCAACCGTCGATTCACCGCCTGGCTGACCGTGTTCGCCATTGCCCTTTCTGTCTGCCTGCTGCTCGCCGTGGAGCGGGTGCGCACCGAAGCGCGCGCCAGCTTTGCCAACACCATCAGCGGCACCGACCTGATCGTCGGGGCGCGCTCGGGCAGCGTCAATTTGCTGCTGTACTCGGTGTTCCGCATCGGCAACGCCACCAACAACATCCGCTGGGAAAGCTACGAGCAACTGGCCAAGCACCGCCAGGTGAAATGGGCGATCCCGATTTCGCTCGGTGACTCACACCGTGGCTACCGGGTCATGGGCACCAACACCGCCTATTTCGAGCACTACCGCTACTCACGTACTCAACAGTTGCAGCTGAGCAGCGGTCGCGCCTTTGCCGATGACCCTTTTGAGGTGGTGCTCGGCGCGGAAGTGGCGCAGGCGCTCGCTTACAAACTCGGCGATGAACTGGTGCTGGCCCATGGCGTGGCTGCCATCAGCCTGCTTAAACATGACGACAAACCGTTCAAGGTCGTGGGCATTCTTGATCGCACCGGCACGCCGGTGGACCGCACCCTGCACATCTCACTCGCGGGGATGGAAGCCCTGCACGTCGACTGGCAAAACGGCATGCCCGCGCGCGGCGCTGCCAAGGTCAGCGCTGAGCAGGCGCGGGCCATGGACCTGCAGCCCACGCAAATTACGGCTGTGCTATTGGGCCTGAACAGCAAAATTGCCACCTTCAGCCTGCAACGTGAAATCAATGAATTTCGCGGCGAGCCGTTGCTGGCCATCCTCCCCGGCGTCGCCCTGCAAGAACTCTGGAGCCTGATGGGCACAGCCGAGAAAGCACTGTTTGTGGTCTCGCTATTCGTCGTGCTAACCGGCCTGATCGGCATGCTTACGGCGATTCTCACCAGCCTCAACGAACGCCGTCGGGAAATGGCCATATTGCGCTCGGTGGGCGCCCGCCCCTGGCATATCGCCAGCCTGCTGATTGTCGAAGCCTTCGCCTTGGCCCTGGCGGGCGTATTGCTGGGCGTGCTGCTGCTTTATGTCGGGATTGCTGGCGCGCAAGGCTTCGTCCAAGCCAACTACGGCCTGTACCTGCCGTTGAACATGCCAAGCCGCTATGAGTGGACTCTGCTCGGCGCTATCCTGAGCGCCGCCCTGATGATGGGCTGTGTACCGGCCTGGCGGGCATACCGCCAATCTCTGGCTGATGGCTTATCGATTCGTTTATGAGGCTGCCCATGCAACGCTCACTGCTTGCCACCCTACTGCTGACCTTCAGCCTGCCATTGTTCGCAGGCGAGGTGCGCGAGCTGACCTGGTCAGAAATGGTTCCACCTGACGCGCCGCCGCAGATCGTCGAACCCGCCCCCATCCATGATCTCGCACAGTTGGCCGACGCCTTGTCCGAGTCCGGCCCGGCAGCCATGCAACAGTCGCCCAACGCCCCAGTGGTGCAGGCCTTGAATGGCCAATCGGTGAAGCTACCCGGCTACATCGTCCCGTTGGATGTGACTGACGAAGGTCGCGTGACTGAATTTCTGCTGGTGCCCTTCTTCGGCGCGTGCATCCACGTGCCACCACCACCGTCCAATCAGATTGTGCATGTCACCAGTGAACTCGGCGTGATGCTGGATGCGCTGTATCAACCGTTCTGGATCGAAGGCCCGATGAAAGTCGAACAGACCAGCAGCGAGTTGGCCGAAGCCGGCTACCAGATGGAAGCGCAAAAGATTTACGCCTATGAGCTGCCGGATAGTTGAGTAAGGCCTTAAGGTCGAAGCCGTTCAGCCAAAACAGGTGAACGGCCTTTCGTAGCCTGGATGAAATCCAGGGGCACGTTAGCGCATAAGCAGCCTTTCCCGGATTGCATCCGGGCTACAAAGCCACTTGGCTGCAACAAGCTGGAAGTCGATTAGCCCGCGCTGGCCACGCGCTTTTCGCGCTGAAAACTCATCTCGCTTTCTGCCCAGTTGCGCCAGGCGCGCACTTTGCTGCGCTCGGCACCGGCACGCTCGGCCTGACGTAACGCATCCAGCCCGGCCTGCCAGCGCGCCTGTTCCAGCTCCAGCTGCGCCAACTGCAACCAATGTTTGGCACTGCCCGAGCGCGCGGCTAATTCGCGGTAGATCTGCGCGGCCTGTTGCCGTTCCCGCGCCTGCCACCACAGCAGGCCCAAGCGCTCTTCACGGGCACTGGTGCGTGGCAACAACCCTTGCTCCAGCATGCCGGAGAGCAACTTAGCCCCCTGCCAAGGCTGGTCGGCCGACCCAGCCAGCAGCACCAGATTATCCAACTCGCCTTCGCTGAAGCGCAGGCCTTTCTGGTAAGCCGCACGCAGCGTAGCCAGGGCTTTGTCGTGCTGACCACTCAGTTGCTGCAGCGCCGCCAGCTGACGCCAGCCCTTGACCTCGTTGGGCTGGCGCGCCAGCAACTGGCGCTGCCAACGTTCGGCCATGGCATAACGCTTAAGATCAGCATTCATCGCCACCAAAAACTGCAGCCAACTGTCGGCAGCACGGGGGTTGGCCTGCACATAGCGCTCGGCCAATGGCAGCGCTTTGGCGGGCTGACCAAGCCCTTGATAGGCCTGCACCAGCATCTGCAGCACCTCTTCGCCAGCACTGGCCTGCTGGGGTGCAAGCAAGGCTACAACGCGGGCATAACGCTGTTCGATAAGGTTCAGGCGCGCCAAATTGAGGCTTTCTTCGGCCTGCAACCCGGCATCCAGTTTGCCGCCTTGGATGACCTTATCGAGTAGCGCGATGGCCTGCGCATTCTGCCCCTGCGCCCAGGCCAGATACGCCCGACTGCGCCATAACAAGCTCTCTTCAAGGCTGCCAGGGGCACCGGTAACGCTGTCGAGCGCACGCTGGGCGGCCGAATAATCGCCGTTTTTCTGCGCGGCCTGCGCGCTGTCCAGCGCGCGGAAAACCGCGGGGTCAACCGTCAAGTCTGCTGCCTGCACAGCACCAGCAGCACACAGCGCGATCAGTAAAACCAGGCGATACATATCAGCGAGCTCCTTCCAGGCGGAAGTACAGGGTTTTCACCGCTTCACGCGAAACAGCCAACCCACCTTCGGTACGCGGGGCAAAACGCCAGCGCACGGCGGCACGACGGGCTTCACGTTCAAATACGTTTTGCGGGCTGGCTTCAATCACGCGCACGTTTTCCACCGAGCCGGCGCGGTTGATGGTGAAGGCCAATTTGACGTGCCCTTCAATACCACGCTGCAAGGCATAACGCGGGTATTCCGGGCTGACATCGTTGAGCGGCATCACTTCACTTTCCGGGCCGCCCGGCTGGCCACCACCGGCGTCACTGGGCGCAGGTACGCTTGGAGCTGATGCGCCTGCAGCCAGCCCACTTAAACTCGGGGTCGGCGCACTGTTGACGGCAATACCACTGCTCAGGCTCGGCACAGGCAGGTCCAGTGCTGGCAGATTAGCGCTTGGCGTTGCGGTCATCGGTGTCGGCGGGGTTGGCGTCTGTGGCGTTTGCGCTTGCGGCGGCTGCGGTGCTTGCTGACGGGTGCGCGTGGCGGTGTCGCTGGTATCGCCATCCAGACGGACAAAGTTCGCCACCGTCAGCGGTTCATCGCTGGGCTTGCTGCTGGGCGGCGCGACCATGTAAAGCATCAGGCCGAACAGCGCCAGCGCCATTAAACAGGCCGCCGCAAAGGACAGGGGCAGACGCATTAAAGCGCTCCCGCCGTGGCGGCCAGGGCCACATCCTGCACGCCGGCCAGGCGCGCCTGATCCATCACCTGCACCACCAGACCGGTGCGCGCATCTTGATCGGCCTGCACCACCACCGCACCGTCCGGCTGGTCGACACGCATGCGCTCGACATGGGCACGCACGCTGCGTACATCCACCACTTTTTTATCCATCCAGACCTGACCGTCTGCGGTAATTGCGATCAGGATGTTGCCTTTGTCCTGCGGGCTGGCGGTTTCTGCCTGAGGCCGCTGCACGTCGACACCCGACTCTTTGATAAACGAGCTGGTGACGATAAAGAAGATCAGCATGATAAAGACCACGTCGAGCATCGGCGTCAGGTCGATACCGGTGTCTTCGTCTTGCTGATGGTGACGGCGCATTCTCATGGGGGTTATCTCAGTCGTGTCGCAGCTGATCAGCCAGCCGCTCTAAAGCCCGACGGGCGTCACGTTCAAGACGCGCCAGGCTGAACAATCCAGTAATTGCCAGCACCATGCCGGCCATGGTCGGCAGGGTCGCTTGCCAAACGCCAGCAGCCATACCGCGCGGGTTGCCGGTACCGCTGATGGCCAACACATCGAACACGGCGACCATGCCAGTGACGGTGCCCAACAACCCCAGCAGCGGGTACATCGCCACCAGGCTTTTGCTCACCCGCAATGGCCCCAGCAGGCGCTGCTGTGCTTGCGCCAACCAAGCGCTGCGTACGGCACGCTGCCAGTTGCCGGGGTCATCGCTGAGCACTTGCTGCCAGGCCTGGCGACGCTCGCTGACCCACTCTGGGAACACGCGGCGCATGTACCAGAAGCGCTCGAAGACCAGGGTCCAGAACACCACGCACAACACCGCCAGCGCCCACATCACCACGCCGCCAGCGCTCATAAAATCGAACAGCGCATGGCCACTGTCGACCACGCGCCACCACAGCACCGCCCAATCAGTCACGGCGCGGCGCCCCGGATAGATGCAAGGCGATCAGACCGGCGCTTTGTTGCTCCAGCAACTGGATCAGGCTCTTGCTGCGGCTGGCCAGCAGGGTGTGCAGGAACAGCAGCGGAATCGCCACCACCAAGCCCTGCACCGTAGTGACCAGTGCTTGCGAGATACCATCAGCCATCAGTCGCGAATCGCCACCACCGCCCTGGGTAATCGCCTGGAAGGTGACGATCATGCCAGTCACGGTGCCGAGCAGACCGAGCAGCGGCGCGACCGCGCTGAGCAACTTGAGCAGACCCTGGCCTTTTTCCAACGGCGGCGTCTCCTGCAGAATGGCTTCGTCGAGTCTCAGCTCGAGGGTTTCCAGATCCGCCAACTGCGGTTTAGGACCCAGCACGCCGATGATCCGCCCTAGCGGGTTATCCGCGCGCGGCGCACTCAGGTCATGCATCTGCGCATTCACGCTGCGCCCTACGCGGGTCAGGTAGACCATGCGCCACAACGCCAAAAGCAAACCAAACGCGCCCAAGGCGAGAATCACCCAGCCGACCAGACCGCCCTGCTGCACGCGATCCCACAGCTGTGGCTGGCGCTGCAATTGCGCCAGCCACGTGCCACGGCTCGGGTCCACGGGCAGTTGGCTAACCGCCGCCGTGCTGCTCAGAAAGTCGGCCACGTCGCCCAGACCGGAAGGCTGGCGTGGCGGAGCCAGCAACTCACCGGCATCGGCGTCGTAGCGGAGAAAGGCGTCATCGCTGTAGGCGGAGAAAGTGCCCACGCGCAATACGTTTGCGTTGCTGCGCTGGCCATCCGCGGCGACCACTGGCAACTGCAATTGCTCAACCCGACCACTGGCGGTGAGGTCTTCAAGCAGCAGCATCCAATAGCCATCAAGGTCAGCGGCAGACGGCAGGGTGCGGCTTTCAGCAAGCGTGTTAAGGCGAGTCAGACGCTCGGGAAATTGCGCATTGAGCAGACTGTCCTGCCATTGCCCGGCGACATCGCCGGCGCTCTGACGGACGACGCCGAACAACTCGCCCAGATGACCCGCCCGCTGGGTTAGGAGTTTTTCCTGTTCGGCCAACTGGCTTTCCTGACGATCAAATTCGGCCTTTAGCTGTTCAGCTTCAGCCTTCTGCGTAGCCAGGGCACTGCGCGCACTGGCCAGCAACTGAGCACGCTCGCCACGCTCGGCAATAAAAGCCTGCTCACGGCTTTGCATGGCGCTAACTTCAGCAGCACGCTCGCTGCGAATACGTTGCAGCAGTTGATCTGGGCTCAATGGTTCGGCAGCGCCAGCCAAGGCAGGCAGCAGCGCCAGGGTAAAAGCAAGAACGCGACGATTCATGGCTTGGCCTCCAGCGCCAGGGTCTTCACGGGCAGGTCAAGCAAGGCCGGAGCCTGCTCTTGGCGAGCAATGGCAATAGCCTGGTGCAGTGGTCGCCGTGCATTGCTGTCGAGCAGCTGCCAGCTGCGGATTTGCGGGTTCCACCAGCCACTTTCATGGCCATCCAGGGTTTGGTAATACAGCATCACGCGACCCAAACGGAGAAACTCGACACTGCGCGAACCTCCTTCAGCAGGTAGTTCGCCACGCCAGGCTTCCACAGTGCGGCCGTAGTCGCTCTCGACCTGATAGGCCTCCAAGATGCGCCGGTACTTCTCTGCCAAGCTGACATCGGCGCGCGGCAGCAGATCCTGCAACTGCGCCAAACGGTCACTGCGCTCATCCGGCAGGAAGGGTAAATCGGCCGCGATAAACTCGCCCAACACTTCGACCATGCGGCGCATCTGTGGCGTCACGGCTTCCTGAGTGCGCTCAATACCCTCCAGCTGCTCTTGATAGCCCGTCAGCTCTTTACGCTGCGCGGCGACCAACTCGCGCAACTGGGCGTTATAACCTTGCAAGGCCTCCGCCTGCTGCAGCGCATTGCGGTACTCGGTGAGCATTTCCCGGCTGGCGTCATCCAGCTGTTCGATTCGTGCTTGCGAAGCCTTGGCATCGGCCGCCAGTTGCTGGCTTTCATCCAGCGCAGCATCCAAAGGGGTCGCCGCGAGCGGCGCGCTGGCCAGAACCAGAGCGACTGCCAGCAGGCGCTTCGGCAGAGGGATCATGAGGGCATTCCTTGTGAGCAGAACGTACATAAAGAGAACTATTATCAACTGCACCACCATCACCAAGCAACCTTATAAATGCATGCCTAAGCACTGCAACGGCAGGTCACGAGTAAACAGTCGTCAGAATTTAGCGCAGTGATGAACGCCGCGTGAGCGCAGCGGCGATAAACCATAGACAAACTGGTTGAGCAGCTCACTCATATAAAGCAGCTAGCCAATCAACGAATGGGGACGGGAATGCGTCTTTGTCGCGCAACTCTAGGACTGCCAACACCCTCGGGCAATCGCGGGGAGGTCTGTCTACCCCCCCCCAAAAACAGCTGGCGCTAAATTTTGTTAGCTCACTACTTTATTGAGCTGGATCAACAGTCATTTTTTCAGCGCCCCCTAACATCGTACCCAGCTAATACGAACCGATGCTTTAGGGAGCACATCATGCGTACTTCACTCTTTACCGCTTCACTGCTGGCCCTGGCAATTGCCGCCCCACTGGCGCAGGCACACCAAGCTGGCGACATCATCGTGCGTGCCGGTGCAATCACCGTTGATCCGCAGGAAAGCAGCAGCGATATCTGGGTTGGAGCGCTCGGCGGCGATGTAGCCGGCACCAAGGCGACCCTAGACAGCGACACACAGCTGGGCCTGAACTTCGCCTACATGCTGACTAACAACATCGGTATCGAATTGCTGGCTGTCACACCGTTTAGCCATAACGTGGGCGTCAAAGGTCTGGGCGGTCTAGACGGAAACCTGGGCGAACTCAAACACCTGCCGCCGACCCTGAGCGTGGTGTACTACCCTCTTGACGCCAGCTCGGCCTTCCAGCCTTATGTCGGCGCTGGCATCAACTACACATGGTTCTTTGATACAGAGTTGAGCAGCACCGCTAAAGACAATGGTTTCAGTGGCTTAGACATGAAAGATTCTTGGGGCCTGGCTGCTCAGGTCGGTATGGATTACATGCTGACCGACAACATCATGCTGAACGCCCAAGTGCGTTACATCGATATTGAAACCACCGGCACTACCAACATCCTTGGCGACAAAGTCAAAGTAGACGTCGACGTAGACCCGTTCGTTTACATGGTTGGCCTGGGCTACAAGTTCTAAGCCCGACACCTGCAAAAAAGCCGGCGCTTGCAGCCGGCTTTTTTGTGCCTGTTATCCGCCCATTTACTGGCATAGCCTGCAGCGCACACTCACACCTGCAGTAAGCGGCGCAGCCCTTCAACCAAAGGCGTTGGTGCAGGCAATGAGTAGGCGGCCTGCAATCGTTCAATTGATGCACGCGAATGGCGGATATCGCCAGGGCGCGACGCCAAGTAAGCAACCTCCGGCAAGCCGCCGCAGAGCTGGCCGACAGCCGCCAGCAACTGGTTAAGGCTCACGGCCTGATTCCAGCCCACATTGACCGCGCCCTCTACCACCTGCGGCATCTGCAGCGCCTGCACCAGCAACTGCACCAGATCCGCCACATAGAAAAAGTCGCGCGTCTGCTCGCCGTCACCAAACACAGTAATCGGCAAGCCCTGCTGCGCACGCTGGGTGAAAATGCTGATCACCCCGGAGTACGGCGAAGACGGATCCTGGCGCGGCCCAAAAACATTAAAAAACCGAAAGATAGCCGGCGTAAGCCCATGCTGGCGGCGATAAAAATCCAGGTAATGCTCGCTGGATAATTTATCGGCCGCATAAGGCGTTAATGGCGCCTTTGGCGTTTGCTCATCAATTGAGGTGCCTTCGCCGTTGTTGCCATAAACAGCCGCACTGGAAGCAAATACGACGCGCGAAAGGCCATTCAGGCGCATGGCTTCACAGACATTTAGGGTGCCAACAAAGTTACTCTGATGAGTGGCCACCGGGTCATCCACCGACGCTTGCACCGAAGCCACCGCCGCCAGATGCGCAACAGCCGAGCAACCGGCAACCGCCTGCGCGACCACGGCGGCATCGGCCACATCGCCTTGGATAAACTGCAATTGCGGATTAGCCAACGGCAAGTTGGCCAACGAGCCCATGGACAGGTTGTCCAGCACGCGCACGGCGTGCCCCTGCGCCAGCAAGGCATCCACCAAGTGAGAGCCAATAAAACCGGCGCCACCAGTCACCAGCACAGGACGAGAATCAGACATGGCGGTAATAACGATCCAATAAGGCCGGCAGCCCCGAACGCCAAGCACGCGGCTTGATGCCGAAGGTGTGAAGAATTTTCTTGCAGGACAGTACGGCATGCTGCGGCTCTTCAGCCGCATCCGAGCGCGCACTGTGCGCCTGCGGCGATAGCTCATCGAGCAAATTGCTGCGGAACTGACGAGCCTCATTCAGCACCGCCTGCCCCAATGCCAGGGACGTCGTTGCCTCGTGCCCGCCGTAGTGATAGGTGCCCCACAACGGGGTTTGGCAATCCAGCTGCTTGAGCACGGCCAGAATCACCCGCGCAGCATCATCGACAGGTGTTGGATTGCCCCGCCGATCATCGGCCAGTAACAGCGGCGATGCTTGTTCCGCACGACTTAAAAAGCGGCCCAGCAGGCCTTTGGCGCTGTCGTCGAGTAACCAGCCGAAGCGCAGCAGGACATGCCGCGGACAGGTGGCGCGGACACACTGCTCAAACCGCAACAACGCCTGCCCTCGCACACCAAGCGGTACAGGATCTTCTTTTTCGCTGTAGGCGGTGGCGCGGGCACCATCAAATACGCGGTAGCTGGATGGTTGCACCAAACGGATCTGATGGTGCTGACACAACTCGGCCAATCGTTCGACAGACCGCGCCTGCGCAGCAAAAGACGCCTCACTCACCGTCTCGGCCTGAAACCAGTCGAAGTAGTAAGCGAGGTTGATCAGGGCATCAGGACGGGTGTCATCCAGCAACTGGGTCAGGCTGGCGGGTTCCCAGCCAGCTTCAGGCGGCTTGGGTGCGAGGAAGCCAATATCTTCTTCAGCACCCAGCCGAATAAGCGCTTGCCCCAACGCATTGCCACCGCCCAGCAGCATAAGCCGCATACGCATAATCGAACGCTAACTCAGGCGATCAAAACGGGATGTCGTCATCAAAGCTGTCAAAATCAGCAGCCGGTTGCGGGGCTTGCTGAGGCGCCGGGCGTGGCGCTGACTGCTGCGCTTCGCGCTGCGGTGCCGGGCGCTGCTGACGTGGCGCAGAATCACCACCGGCGTTATCCGGACGACCACCGAGCAACTGCATGGTGCCTTGCATATCGACGATGATTTCAGTGGTGTAACGCTTCACACCATCTTTTTCCCACTCGCGGGTTTGCAGTTTGCCTTCGATATAGACCTGCGAACCTTTACGCAGGTACTCGCCAGCAATCTCGGCGACCTTGCCGAACAGCGACACACGGTGCCACTCGGTTTTCTCGACCTTCTGACCGGTTTGTTTGTCGGTCCACTGCTCGCTGGTCGCCAGGCTCAGGTTGGTAACCGCATTGCCGCTTGGCAGGTAGCGGGTTTCCGGATCCTGTCCGCAGGTACCTACCAGAATGACTTTGTTAACCCCACGGGCCATAACGTTCTCCTAGGCTATCAGCACGTCACCGGCGCCGGCTCTATGAGGCGCTCAAGGGACGTGCGGTCCAATTGTTGGGTATCGACTTTGATATAAATGGCGGCTTCATCACGCACCACTACGGCGTCCGCCACTCCGGGCACAGCCTGTAAACGCTCGGCTAGGCTTGCATCCTCCAAGGCCGCAGACGAAAGCGGCAGGCGCAAGCTGGTGACATAAGGCGGTTCGCGCATAGTAACAGCAAAGCCCAACCAAAGAAGAGCCATGCCCGCGCAACCAAGAAACACGCCCGACAAGCTGTAATGCTGATACAGCCAGCCGCCGAGAATGCCGCCAATGGCCGCACCAAGGAACTGACTGGTGGCGTAAACCCCCATGGCAGTGCCCTTGCCGCCCGCCGGCGCGACCTTGCTAACCAAAGAAGGCAGCGATGCCTCAAGCAGATTAAAGGCCGTGAAAAAGACCACCATACCCAGCACCAACGTGCGCAGGTTTTGCTCGACCATCACAAAGAACAACTCACAGACCAGCAACACCAGCACAGCGCCGATCAACACTTGCTTCATCCGGCGTTTTTTCTCACCGTAGATGATGAACGGCACCATGGCGAAAAAGCCCACCAGCAAGGCCGTCAGATAAACCCACCAGTGCTCTTCCTTGGCCAAGCTGCCCTGCTCAACTAACGCCAAAGGCAGGGCAATAAAGCTGGCCATCAAGATGGCGTGCAGAGCCAGGATGGCAAAATCCAGCCGCAGCAAATCAAAATTTTTCAAGGTGGGTAAAAGGGCCTGACTGGCCACGCCCGACTCCCGATGCTGCAGCGCGCTGGATGCACGCGGCACCCAGCCGGCTACGACAACGATACCCAGCAGCGCCATCGCCGCCGTTGCGAGAAATAAACCGGAAAGACCAAAGGCACGCGTCAGCAATGGCCCCACCACCATCGCCACGGCAAACGACAGACCAATGCTCATGCCGATCATGGCCATCGCCTTGGTGCGATGCTGCTCACGGGTGAGGTCGGACAGCAGGGCCATCACTGCAGCCGAAATAGCACCCGCCCCCTGCAAGACTCGGCCGGCAATTACACCCCAAATGCTGTCCGCATTCGCCGCCAACAAACTGCCAGCGGCAAAAATCAGCAGCCCGACATAAATCACCGGACGCCGGCCAATACGATCACTGAGCATACCGAAGGGAATCTGCAGCACGGCCTGAGTCAGGCCGTAAGCGCCAATGGCTAATCCAATCAAAGCCGGCGTGCTGCCTTGCAACTCCATGCCGTAGGTTGCCATCACCGGCAGCACCATAAACAGGCCAAGCATGCGGAACGCAAACACCAACGCCAAACCGCTGGCTGCTCGGGCTTCGCCGCCACTCATGCGCTCACTGTGCTGATCGTGCATGGAAAACGCTCTATTAAAAACAGGCGGCGATTCTAGCAGCCTGATCGCACCTGGCACAGCAGTGACGCTTTGCCGCGCTGGTCCTCGGAGCCGTATACTCGGTGGTTTTCCGCCCGCCATGCGAGGCTGTTGTTTGTGGACAAGATACTGATTCGGGGTGCTCGCACCCACAACCTGAAAAACATCGACCTGACCCTGCCGCGCGTCAAGCTGATTGTCATCACTGGCTTATCTGGCTCGGGCAAATCATCGCTGGCCTTCGACACCCTTTATGCGGAAGGACAGCGCCGCTACGTTGAGTCGCTGTCGGCCTACGCCCGGCAGTTTCTCTCGATGATGGAAAAGCCTGACGTCGATACCATCGAAGGCCTTTCGCCGGCGATTTCCATCGAGCAGAAGTCCACCTCACACAACCCACGCTCCACCGTCGGCACCATCACCGAAATTTACGACTACCTGCGCCTGCTATATGCCCGCGCTGGCATTCCGCGCTGCCCGGACCACGATCTGCCGCTGGAAGCGCAGACCGTCAGCCAGATGGTCGATCAGGTGCTGGCCCTGCCCGAAGGCAGCAAACTGATGCTGCTCGCCCCGGTAATTCGCGAACGCAAAGGTGAACACCTTGCGGTCTTTGATGAACTGCGCGCGCAGGGTTTTGTCCGCGTGCGGATCAACGGCAAGATTTACGAACTGGACGAACTGCCGAAGCTCGACAAGCAGAAGAAGCACAGCATTGATGCCGTGGTTGACCGCTTCAAGGCGCGCGGCGATATGCAGCAGCGCCTGGCTGAATCTTTCGAAACAGCACTAAAGCTCGCCGACGGCCTGGCCCTGATCGCACCAATGGAGGGGGAAATCGGTGAAGAGATCATCTTCTCTGCCCGCTTTGCCTGCCCGGTGTGCGGCCACTCGATCAGTGAACTTGAACCCAAGCTGTTCTCCTTCAACAATCCGGCCGGTGCCTGCCCGACCTGCGACGGCCTCGGCGTTAAGCAGTTCTTCGACACCAAGCGCCTGGTCAACGGCGAACTGACCCTGGCCGAAGGCGCGATCCGCGGCTGGGACAGGCGCAACGTTTATTACTTCCAGATGCTCGGCTCTTTGGCTGCACATTACGGATTCAGCCTAGAAGTGCCGTTTGACGAACTCAGCGCCGAACACCAGAAATGCATTCTGTTTGGCAGCGGTACGCAAAACGTCGATTTCAAATACCTCAACGACCGTGGCGACATCGTTAAGCGCTCGCATCCCTTCGAAGGCATCGTGCCGAATCTGGAGCGGCGCTACCGCGAAACCGAATCGTCCAGCGTACGTGAAGAACTGGCCAAGTTTCTCAGCACCCAAGCCTGCCAGGACTGCCGCGGCACCCGCCTGCGCCGCGAAGCGCGCCACGTATGGGTTGGCGAGAAGACGCTGCCGGCAGTCAGCGGCATGCCCATTGGCGACGCTACCGAGTACTTCGGCAGCTTGGCTTTGCCGGGACGTCGCGGTGAAATTGCGGAAAAGATCCTCAAGGAAATCCGCGAACGCCTGCAATTCTTGGTCAACGTCGGCCTCGATTACCTGACCCTCGACCGCAGCGCGGACACCCTTTCTGGTGGTGAAGCGCAGCGTATTCGCTTGGCCAGCCAGATCGGCGCCGGCCTCGTCGGTGTGATGTACATCCTCGACGAACCGAGCATCGGCCTGCATCAGCGCGACAACGAACGCCTGCTCGGCACCCTGCGCCACTTGCGCGACATCGGCAACACGGTGATCGTGGTCGAACACGACGAAGACGCCATCCGCATGGCCGACTACGTGGTGGATATCGGCCCTGGTGCCGGCGTGCATGGCGGACAAATCGTCGCCCAAGGCACCGCAGCCGAAGTCATGGCTCATCCGGACTCGCTTACGGGCAAGTACTTGTCCGGGCGCGTGAAAATCGCCGTACCTGCCAAGCGTCACCCGCGCGATAAAAAACTCTTGCTGAAGATCAAGGGCGCGCGCGGCAATAACCTGCGCAATGTCGACCTGGAAATCCCGATCGGCCTGCTCACGTGTGTCACCGGTGTTTCCGGCTCCGGCAAGTCGACGCTGATCAACAACACCCTATTCCCGCTGAGCGCCACGGCACTGAATGGCGCAACCACCTTGGAAGCGGCTGCCCACGACAGCATCGACGGCCTTCAGCACCTGGATAAGGTAGTGGACATCGATCAAAGCCCAATTGGCCGCACGCCGCGCTCCAACCCTGCGACCTACACCGGGCTTTTCACGCCAATCCGCGAGCTGTTCGCCGGGGTGCCGGAGTCGCGCTCGCGCGGATACGGCCCTGGACGCTTCTCCTTCAACGTCAAAGGCGGACGCTGCGAAGCCTGCCAAGGCGATGGCCTGATCAAGGTGGAAATGCACTTTCTGCCGGACATCTACGTGCCCTGCGATGTGTGCAAAAGCAAACGCTACAACCGCGAAACCCTAGAGGTTAAGTACAAGGGCAAGAGCATCACCGAAGTACTCGACATGACCATCGAAGAAGCGCGCGTGTTCTTCGATGCCGTGCCCGCCCTGGCGCGCAAGCTGCAAACGCTGATGGATGTCGGCCTGTCTTATATCAAGCTGGGCCAGAGTGCGACCACTCTGTCCGGCGGCGAGGCACAGCGGGTCAAGCTGAGCCGTGAGCTGAGCAAGCGCGATACCGGCAAGACCCTGTACATCCTCGACGAGCCGACAACGGGCCTGCACTTTGCCGATATCCAGCAACTGCTCGACGTCTTGCATCGCCTGCGTGATCACGGCAACACGGTCGTGGTTATTGAGCACAACCTGGACGTGATCAAAACAGCCGACTGGCTGGTGGATCTCGGCCCCGAGGGTGGATCAAAAGGCGGCCAGATCATCGCCGTCGGCACGCCAGAAGAAGTCGCCGAAATGCCGCAATCGCACACAGGCTTCTTCCTCAAGCCATTGCTAGAGCGCGATCGAGACTAACTACAGAAAAAAACTCAAGCAGCACGCCACAAAAAAGCCAGAGCGGATCACCTCCGCTCTGGCTTTTTCACTTGCACACTTTTTGCCGAGTAAGACCTGTAAGCACGGCCACGCGCTTTAACGCTTACATCTGACTTTGCAAATAATTCTCCAGACCCACTCTCTCGATCAATCCCAATTGGGCTTCCAGCCAATAAGCATGATCTTCTTCAGTGTCTTTGAGCTGAACCAACAAAATATCGCGGGTTTGATAATCCTGGTGCTGCTCGCACAGCGCAATACCCTTACTCAGCGCGGCGCGCACATGGTACTCAAGCGCTAGGTCGAGCTTGAGCATCTCGGGGACTGTCTGACCAAAATGGAAGCTGTCAGGCACCATATCCGGCGCACCCTCAAGAAACAGAATGCGCTTGAGGATGGCGTCAGCGTGCTGAGTCTCTTCCTCCATTTCATGATTGATACGCTCATACAGCTTTGCGAAACCCCAGTCTTCATACAGACGTGAGTGCACGAAATATTGATCACGAGCCGCAAGCTCACCCTTGAGCAGCATTTTCAAGTAATCGATAACTTCTGCATGACCTTTCATGGCTCAAATCCTCACAAAAACACATCATTCATGGGGCTATGCTGTGGCGCGCCTGCAAAACGGTCAAGCTAAAAACCAAACAGCGTTGCAGGCACGAAATCGGGCATATCAACAATAAAAGGGGCAACCCACCCTGCAACCTGCGCACGTGACCATTGATCGAGCTGCATTAAGTGCACCTAACCAACAATTGCCTCCAAGCAGATTAGCAGGGCAACCAATTACAGGCCGCCACATAAAACACCAGCAGAACTAATTACCAACGCCCAGATAACAAAAAACCGGGCCAAGGCCCGGTTTTTCATACAACCTGCAACTTACTCAGCGTCTACCGCTGCACCAGCGACCGGACGGTCAACCAGCTCAACATAAGCCATTGGAGCATTGTCGCCAGTACGGAAACCGCACTTGAGAATACGCAGGTAACCGCCCTGACGGGTGGCGTAGCGCTTGCCCAGATCGTTAAACAGCTTACCAACGATGGCTTTCGAACGCGTACGGTCGAAGGCCAGACGACGGTTTGCAACGCTGTCTTCTTTAGCCAGAGTGATAAGCGGCTCGGCAACGCGACGCAGCTCTTTGGCTTTCGGCAGAGTAGTTTTGATCAGCTCATGCTCGAACAGCGATACCGCCATGTTCTGGAACATGGCCTTGCGGTGTGCGCTGGTGCGGCTGAGGTGACGGCCACTTTTACGATGACGCATGGTTCAATTCCTTACCAAACTCACGTTCGGTGATGATGACGATCAGGCAGTCGCCTTATCGTCTTTCTTCAGACTTGCCGGCGGCCAGTTGTCGAGGCGCATACCGAGGGACAGACCGCGAGAAGCCAGAACATCCTTGATTTCAGTCAGGGATTTCTTGCCCAAGTTCGGCGTTTTCAACAGTTCTACTTCGGTGCGCTGAATCAGATCGCCGATGTAGTAAATGTTCTCTGCTTTGAGGCAGTTAGCCGAACGTACAGTCAGTTCCAGGTCATCAACCGGACGGAGGAGGATCGGATCGATCTCATCTTCCTGCTCGATAACAACAGGCTCACTGTCACCTTTGAGGTCGACGAATGCAGCCAACTGCTGTTGCAGGATGGTTGCAGCACGGCGAATAGCCTCTTCCGGATCCAGAGTACCGTTGGTTTCCAGGTCGATAACCAGTTTGTCCAAGTTGGTACGCTGCTCAACACGAGCATTTTCCACCACGTACGACACACGGCGTACCGGGCTGAACGAAGCATCCAGCTGCAAGCGACCAATGCTGCGGCTTTCGTCTTCATCGCTCTGACGAGCGTCAGCCGGCTCATAGCCGCGACCACGAGCTATGGTGAGCTTCATGTTCAGCGCGCCAGTGGAAGCCAGGTTGGCGATTACGTGGTCGCCATTGACGATTTCGACATCGTGATCCAGCTGAATATCGGCAGCGGTAACTACGCCCGAGCCCTTCTTCGCCAGAGTCAACGTCACTTCGTCACGACCGTGCAGTTTGAAAGCCAGACCTTTAAGGTTGAGCAGGATTTCAATTACGTCTTCCTGAACACCTTCGATGGCGCTGTACTCATGGAGTACACCGTCAATAGGATGCGACGCAGCGCGTTGCCCAGCGTATGGCCAAAGCCACGCTCGAGAGGCTCGAGAGTGATCTTGGCGCGGGTCGAACTGACCACCTGCACATCAATGTGACGGGGGGTCAGGAACTCATTTACCGAAATCTGCATGGATGCACCTATTTTCTAGCCCTTACTTGGAGTAGAGCTCGACAATCAGGCTTTCGTTGATGTCGGCGGAGAGATCACTGCGAGCCGGAACGCTTTTGAACACGCCGGATTTCTTCTCAGTGTCTACTTCTACCCATTCAACGCGGCCACGCTGGGCACACAGCTCAAGAGCTTGAACAATGCGCAGCTGATTCTTCGATTTCTCGCGAACTGCAACAACGTCACCAGCTTTAACCTGGTAGGACGGAACGTTAACAGTTTTACCGTTTACGCTGATCGACTTGTGCGATACCAGCTGACGGGATTCAGCGCGAGTTGCGCCGTAACCCATGCGGTAAACCACGTTATCCAGACGGCACTCGAGCAGTTGCAGAAGGTTCTCACCAGTAGCGCCTTTCTTACCGGCAGCTTCTTTGTAATAACCGCTGAACTGACGCTCAAGTACGCCATAGATGCGGCGAACTTTTTGCTTCTCACGCAGCTGGGTGCCGTAGTCAGACTGACGGCCACGGCGCTGACCGTGAATACCTTTTCAGGAAAAGATCTGTGCCTTCACGACGAGACAGTTTGCATTTGGGACCAATGTAACGAGCCATTTCTCACTGTCTCCTGATTACACGCGACGCTTCTTCGAAGGACGGCACCCGTTATGCGGGATTGGCGTCACATCGGTGATGCTGGCGATCTTATAGCCACAGCCGTTCAAAGCACGGACAGCGGACTCACGACCCGGACCTGGACCCTTGACGTTAACGTCGAGGTTCTTCAGACCGTATTCCAGCGCAGCTTGACCAGCACGCTCAGCAGCCACCTGGGCAGCGAACGGGGTGCTTTTACGCGAGCCGCGGAAACCCGAACCACCAGAGGTAGCCCAGGATAGGGCGTTGCCCTGACGGTCAGTAATGGTCACGATTGTGTTGTTGAAAGAAGCGTGGATGTGGGCGATGCCATCAACCACCGTCTTTTTTACTTTTTTACGAGTACGAGCAGCAGGTTTTGCCATGACTAGATTCCTGTCGATGCGCGAATGCGATTACTTGCGGATCGGCTTACGCGGGCCCTTACGGGTACGCGCGTTGGTCTTGGTACGCTGACCGCGGACCGGAAGACCACGACGATGACGCAGGCCGCGATAGCAACCCAGGTCCATCAAGCGCTTGATTTTCATGTTCACTTCACGACGCAGGTCGCCTTCGGTATTAACCTTGGCCACTTCGCCACGCAGCTGCTCGATCTGCTCGTCAGAGAGATCTTTGATTTTAGCTGCCGGATTAACACCGGTAGCAGCACAGATTTTCTGTGCAGTGGTGCGACCAACACCAAAGATGTAGGTCAACGAGATAACAGTGTGCTTGTTATCCGGAATGTTAACGCCTGCAATACGGGCCATTCAGTGGAACTCCAATTGACAGCTACCTACGCCCCGGAAGCCAAGAAATAGGGCGCGAGATATTAACGCTGTAATAACAAATAATCAACCCGGCAGCGCACTAGCTGCCGGGCTTGTAACGCTCAATCACACTCAGCCTTGGCGCTGCTTGTGACGCGGTTCCGCGCTGCAAATCACTCGCACAACACCTTCGCGACGAATAATTTTGCAGTTACGGCACAGCTTTTTCACCGATGCACGAACTTTCATCACCAACTCCTCGAACCTTATGGACTTCAGCGCAGCATGCCGCTGCCGTAGCCCTTCAGGTTGGCTTTCTTCATCAGGGATTCGTACTGGTGCGAAACGAGGTGCGATTGTACTTGCGACATAAAGTCCATCACAACCACGACCACGATCAGCAACGAGGTCCCGCCAAGATAGAACGGTACGTTGGCAGCCACCACCAAGAACTGGGGCAACAAGCAACACGCCATCGATATAGCGCGCCGATTGCTCACCGGGACGGATACCCGGAATAAAGGCACCGGACTTCTTCAGGTTTTCCGCTACGTCTTTCGGGTTAAACATCAACGCTGTGTAGAAGAAGCAGAAAAAGATAATCCCTGCACTAAACAGCAAAATGTTCAACGGCTGACCAGGAGCGATAGCCTGCGAAATATCCTGCAGCCAGCCCATACCCTCAGACTGACCAAACCAGGCACCCAGCGAAGCCGGGAATAACAGAAGGCTGCTGGCAAAAATGGCCGGGATAACACCCGCCATATTCACCTTCAACGGCAAGTGGCTTGTTTGCGCAGCGAAGACCTTACGGCCCTGCTGACGCTTGGCGTAATGCACAGCAATGCGACGCTGGCCACGCTCAATGAAGACCACAAAACCGATAATCGCTACTGCCAGCAAACCGATGGCAATCAGGGCAAAAATATTGATATCGCCCTGTCGAGCAGACTCAAAAGACTGCCCAATTGCCGACGGCAGACCGGCCACGATGCCTGCAAAAATCAGCATCGAAATACCGTTGCCAACACCGCGCTCAGTGATTTGTTCGCCAAGCCACATCATGAACATCGCGCCCGACACAAATGTGGTGATCGCAACGAAGTGGAAGCCAAAATCGACTGAAAACGCTACGCCCTGACTGGCCAAACCAACGGACATACCGATACGGGTGTACTGGCTAATCTTACGACGGCCAGCTTCACCTTCCTTCTTCAACTGCTCCAGCTGCGGGCTGACAGCGGTCATGAGCTGCATGATGATCGACGCCGAAATGTACGGCATGATCCCCAATGCAAAAATACTCATGCGCTCCAGCGCGCCACCGGAAAACATGTTGAACAAGCTAAGAATGGTCCCCTCATTCTGTCGAAACAGGTCTGCCAGCCGATCGGGGTTGATACCGGGAACCGGGATGTGTGCACCTATCCGACGAGCCCAGAGCTCGGATAACCCGCCATTGCTGAGCGCTGAGAGAGCACCTTGCTTAGCCATTTATTCCTCGAACTTACCGCCAGCTGCTTCGATAGCCGCGCGCGCACCTTTGGTGACGGCGATACCTTTAAGGGTGACCGCTTGAGTAACCTCACCGGACAGCATGACTTTCACGCGCTGTACGTTTTGGTTAATCAGGTTGGCATCCTTCAGCGACTGCAGAGTGACAATGCCGCCTTCGATTTTATTCAGCTCGGACGTACGCACTTGGGCGCGATCCATAGCTTTCAAAGAAACGAAGCCGAACTTAGGCAGACGGCGGTGCAGAGGCTGCTGGCCGCCTTCAAAACCCGGAGCAATAGTGCCGGCCACCAGTCTTACCCAAACCGCTACCGATACCACGGCCCGGACGGTGCTTCTCGCGACGGGAACCCGGCGCAGGACTCAAATCGTTCAGGTACATGAATTAACCCTCGACTCGCAGCATGTAGTAAGCCTTGTTGATCATCCCGCGATTCTCAGGAGTATCCAGCACTTCTACGGTGTGACCGATACGACGCAGACCCAAACCCTTGACGCAGAGTTTGTGGTTTGGAATACGACCGGTCATGCTTTTTACCAGCGTAACTTTTACGGTGTTAGCCATGATTAGAGAATCTCCTCGACGCTCTTGCCACGCTTGGCCGCAACAGAACTAGGCGACTGCATAGCTTTCAAACCTTTGAAAGTGGCGTAAACCACGTTCACAGGGTTAGTCGAGCCGTAGCACTTAGCCAGAACGTTTTGCACGCCAGCAACTTCCAGAACAGCACGCATTGCGCCGCCAGCGATGATGCCGGTACCTTCAGAAGCAGGCTGCATGTACACCTTGGAGGCGCCATGAGCAGACTTCATTGCGTACTGGAGCGTGGTGCCGTTCAGGTCTACCTGAATCATGTTGCGACGAGCAGCCTCCATCGCCTTTTGGATGGCAGCAGGCACTTCACGGGATTTACCACGGCCGAAACCAACACGACCCTTACCATCACCTACCACGGTCAACGCGGTGAAAGTGAAGATACGGCCGCCTTTAACGGTCTTGGCAACGCGGTTAACCTGTACCAGCTTCTCGATATAGCCTTCGTCGCGCTTTTGGTCGTTATTTGCCATAACTTAGAACTCCAGCCCGCCTTCACGAGCAGCATCAGCCAGCGCCTTAACGCGGCCGTGGTACTTGAAGCCAGAACGGTCGAATGCAACCTGAGTTACACCAGCGGCTTTCGCGCGCTCGGCAACCAGCTCACCAACTTTCTTGGCCGCGTCGACGTTGCCAGTGGCGCCGTCACGCAGTGCTTTGTCCAAGGTAGAGGCGCTGGCCAGAACCTTGCTGCCGTCGGCCGAAATGACCTGGGCATAGATGTGCTGCGAAGAGCGATACACGCAGAGACGCACGGCTTCGAGCTCGTGCATTTTCAGGCGTGCTTTGCGAGCGCGACGCATTCTTCTTGGCTTCTTTACGGCGGACGACTTCGTCAGCGTAACGAACACCTTTGCCCTTGTAAGGTTCAGGACGACGGAAGTCACGAATCTCCGCAGCCACCTGACCAACCAGTTGTTTGTCGACACCCTTAATCAGGATCTCGGTCTGGGTAGGGGTTTCAGCTACTACACCGTCCGGCAACTCATAGTCGATCGGATGGGAGAAGCCGAGAGCGAGGTTTAGCACCTGACCTTTGGCTTGCGCTTTGTAACCAACACCAACCAGCTGCAGCTTACGCTCAAAGCCAGTGCTAACACCGATCACCATATTGTTGACCAGGGCGCGAGTGGTACCGGCCATTGCACGAGTCTGCTGATCGCCATTGCGAGCAGCGAAACGCAGCTCACCAGCTTCTTGCAGGACTTCAACGGACGAGTGAACATTCAGTTCGAGAGTGCCCTTGGCACCCTTCACCGAAAGCTGTTGGCCGGCGAGATTGATCTCAACACCAGCGGGCAGCTTTACGGGGTTCTTAGCAACGCGAGACATGCTTATCCCCCCTTAGAACACTGTGCAGAGCACTTCGCCGCCGACACCGGCAGCGCGCGCAGCGCGGTCCGTCATCACACCCTTGTTGGTGGAGACGATGGATACACCGAGACCGCCACGAACTTTCGGCAGATCATCGACGGATTTGTATTGGCGAAGGCCTGGACGGCTTACGCGCTTAACTTCTTCGATAACCGGACGGCCTTCGAAGTACTTCAGCTCGATGGACAGCTGCGGCTTAACTTCGCCGCTGATCTGATAACCCGCAATATAACCTTCGTCTTTCAAAACTTTGGCTACAGCCACCTTCAACGTGGAAGACGGCATGCTTACGACGGACTTTTCAGCCATCTGGGCATTACGGATACGAGTTAGCATGTCCGCTA
>LNDO01000108.1 GCA_001465025.1 Pseudomonas sp. Ga0074129 | reverse complement strand
CTGCTTGAGCGCTACAAAGCGCAGCTCAACCCATTGATCTGCCTGAGTGAATCGCTGGGTTATACGAGCGGCAACAGTTAACTCAGACATAGCCTTTTTTATTGCCTACCCTACACCTTGAACTGATTGATCAGGCGACGTTGCTGTTCAGCCAGTTTGGTGAGTTCCGCACTGGCTTGGCTCGCTTCATCGGCTCCGCCGGCCACTTCATTGGCCACCTGACCAATATTGGTGACGTTGCGGTTGATGTCTTCTGCCACCGCGCTTTGCTCTTCCGCAGCACTGGCGATTTGCGTGTTCATGTCGTTGATCACCGATACAGCCTGGGTAATGGCATCGAGCGCCACTGCGGCCTGGCTGGCTTGCTGCACGCTGACTTGCGTCTTGTTTTGACTGTCTTCCATGACCTTGACCACATCGCGCGTACCCTGCTGCAGTTGTTGGATCATGTTCTGAATTTCTTCGGTGGCCTTCTGCGTTTTCTGCGCCAGGTTGCGCACCTCGTCGGCGACCACGGCAAAGCCACGGCCCTGTTCGCCAGCGCGTGCGGCTTCGATCGCAGCGTTGAGGGCAAGCAGGTTGGTTTGCTCGGCAATCCCGCGAATAGCCACTAGGATCGCGTTGATGTTCTCGCTGTCCTTGGCCAAGGTTTGCACGACGGTCACGGCGCGGCCGATTTCCTGGGCCAGTGCAGTGATGGCTTCAGCCGTGTGCTGAACGGTTTGCTTGCCTTGATTGGCCGCTTGATCGGCGTGGTTGGCTGCCTCTGCTGCGTGTGTGGCGTTGCGCGCGACATCTTGAGCCGTCGCGGTCATCTCATGTACGGCGGTCGCTACCAACTCGATTTCGGCCATCTGTTTCTGCACACCTTGGTTGGTGCGAATGGCAATGTCTGCGGTATGTTCAGAAGAGTCACTGACTTGCTGCACGGAAGTGACCACTTGCGTAATCATGCTTTGCAGCTTGCCGAGGAAGGTGTTGAAACCTTGGGCTATTTGGCCAAGTTCATCTTTGCGATCAACCTTAAGGCGAACCGTAAGGTCGCCGTTGCCCTTGGCGATGTCATCCAGCATTCCCACCATCTGGCGCAATGGTTGGGCTATTCCAAGGCTGACCAGCCAGATCACCAACAAGCCGAGTCCAGCAATCACCAAGCCGACCAGAGTCATGCTAAAGGTATCTGTTTGGCGTTGTTCGCTCAGGTCGCTGTGCAATTGCTGCAGTTCAGCCATCACCGTGTTAAGCGGTAATACCAGCATCAAGGTCCAGCGCGCATCGGTATCGCCGATGCCGAACGACAGGAACAATTCGATATGGCTGTCAGCGGGGTTCGCTTCGTGGTGCGTGTCGTAGATGATTTGTCCCGGCATTAGTTTTTTCAGGTTATCGAGTTCATTGGCATCCAGCAGTTCGGTAGCTGGGCTGCCAAGTTTGTCGGGTGCCTGAGTGGACGCAATTAACCGGCCGTGGTTGGAGATTAAAGCCAGTTCACCGGCGCCGTCATACAGCTGACTGTCAGCGCTTAGCAGAAGGTCTTGAATAAAATTAACGTTTAAATCGGCCCCCACCATGCCTTTAAATGTTCCATCCACCAGGATTGGATTAACAAAAGAGGCCAGCATCACCATTTTTCCGCTCATCTCATAGGGCGCGGGGTCGATGACGCAGGCCTTTTTATTGTCGCGTGGGCATAAGTAGTACTCCCCTGCGCGCACGCCTGTTGGCAGTGGTTGTTCATTTTCAATATCTGTCAGTAACTCTTGTGTGAGTTTCCCGCCATCGCTGCGGTACCACCACGGCATGAAACGCCCACTTTCATTGACGCTCGTATTGCCAATGCCGGCGTAGATGGCGTCGCTGTCATCCAAGCCGTTTACCGTCCAGCCGATGTAAGCGCCCAGGAGTTTGGGGTGCTGAACGAGTGTTTCGCGGACCAGATTGTTGAGCTCTTCGCGTCCCATGGACAGCATGGCGCTGCCGTCCTCTGTTTTGAGGCCAAGCAGGCGATTGGTTTTCGCCAATTCGGCGGTGATCATCAGCGGGTATTCCAGTTCCGCCTGAATTTGCAGGGTCTGATTCTGAGCAAGCGCACTGAGACGTTGCTCGATGACCTGTTCAAGCAGAATTTGGGTGCGCTCTTGGGTCAGCTCTTGCGTTCGCCCGCTGGCATAAAGCCCGTACAAGACAAGGGCTGCAACGATAGCCAGTATGCAGGCGCCTGCCAGGGTGGCGATGGTGGTCTGGATTGAGCGAAATGTCATGAGTGCTCCACGCAGTAAAAAGTTGCTGTATTTCTCTATCGGCCTGCAGAGAAAATCTTGAACCGCCATTAGCAACTAAAGATGGCTTAATGGCTTTGATCAAGCTGGTGGTTGTTCGGCATCACTGCGCAGCCTAGGATGTCAGCGATTACATAAGGAGTTTTCGCATGTTAAAGCTGTCATCAGTTGCCGTTCTGAGCGCCGCCTTATTGTTGGCTGGATGCCAGGCCGTTAACACCACCAGCGGGGGAGCCGTGGGGGTCGAGCGAAAGCAGTACATGTTCAGCATGCTATCGGTTCAGGAAGTCAACCAGATGTACGCGCAGTCTTATCAGCAGACCCTGAATGCTGCGTCTAAGCAGGGGGTGTTGGATACCAGCAGCCCTAACGCCAAGCGTTTGCGGGTGATTGCTGACCGTTTGATTAAGCAAGCGCCGCTGTTTCGTCCCGACTCCGCGCAGTGGCAGTGGGAGGTCAATCTGATCAAAAGCCCTGATCTAAACGCTAACTGTGGACCTGGCGGTAAGATCATTTTTTACAGTGGCATCATCGAGAAGCTGAAACTTACCGATGATGAAATCGCCGCCATCATGGGGCATGAAATGGCTCACGCGTTGCGCGAGCATGGCCGTGAAGCTATGTCCAAGGCGTATGGCATCGAGCTGGCCAAACAGGGGGCTGGTGCCCTGCTAGGGTTGGGTGCTGACAGCATGGCGATGGCTGATGCAGCGGTTCAGTATGGTTTGACCTTGCCTAATAGCCGTGGCAATGAAAATGAGGCGGATCTGATCGGTCTGGAGTTGGCGGCTCGTGCAGGCTACAACCCAAATGCAGCCGTGACCCTGTGGCAGAAGATGGCTGCTGCCAACGAAGGTGCGCCGCCGGAGTTCATGAGTACGCACCCATCTTCCACCAGCCGGATTGCGGCGCTGCAGGCGGCCATCCCCAAGGTGATGCCGTTTTACCAGCAGGCTAAGTGATCGGTGCTTTAGGCGCGCAAAAGCCCCGCTCATGAGCGGGGCTTTTTTTTGGGCGCTTTTTAGGGTAGGGCTTTAGCTGCGTAAGGCTGAGTGGCCAGCCCGAGTTGGGCGCGAAAGCTTTCCATGTCAAACATGGTGCAGATTTCCTGAATTTCGTTGCTCGGCGTGAGTGTCCAAAAGGCCATGGCGGAAATGCTCAGCACCTTGTCGCTGGGCGGGTAGCCCAAGGCCGGCTTCTGGATGGTGCCGATGAGCGTGCTCCAGGTCACCACTTTGAAGTCTTCGGCTATGCATTCTTCAACCACGACCTGCAGGTCAGGCATGGCGTCGCGTATCTGCAGCACCATTTGGCTGAACGCAGCGCTGTTGAGTGGATTACCGATAAACGAGCTTTTGTAGAGGAAATCTGGGCTATGGAGTTGCTCGGCCAGTGCTACACGGCCTCGGTTCCATGACAGGTCGATATGATGGCGTACCCGTTTCTTGCGATCGTCCAATGACATGCGTGTCTCCCTGACGGCTGAGTGGCAACTTGTTGCGCACTTTAGCAGCCGTCTCGATACCGATGGATTGGCCGAAGCGCCGGGGTGTTGACGTCAAATACAGGTCAAATCAGGCCGCTGAGTTTCATGGCTTGATAGCCTGCGTAAAGGGCCAGTACTGCGAATGCAGAGGCGGCCAGCCGGCGAATCAATGTCAGGGGCAAGCGTTCGGCGGCAAAATTACCTGCCAGCACCACGGGCACGTTGGCAATCAGCATGCCCAAGGTGGTACCGATCACCACCATGATGAAGTGCGGGTACTTGGCGGCGAGCATGACAGTGGCCACTTGCGTTTTGTCGCCCATCTCAGCGAGGAAGAATGCGATCAACGTGGTTACAAACGGGCCGTACCGCCGAAAGTTGGAGTTCTCATCGTCATCCAGTTTGTCGGGCACCAGCGCCCAGAGCGCCACGGCGATAAAACTGGCAGCCAAAATCCAGCTCAAAGTGGCGGGCGAGAAGAAACCTGCGACCCAGTTGCCAATAGCGCCTGCCGCAAAATGATTAGCCAGTGTGGCGACGACGATGCCCCAGATAATGGGCCACGGCTTGCGGAAACGGGCTGCAAGCAGTAGTGCGAGCAATTGCGTTTTGTCACCAATTTCAGCCAAGGCAACGATAAAAGTTGGAACAAGGAGGGATTCGAGCATTAGGTTTCCTAACGGGGCAGGTCGACATGGCTATGACACGTACAGCCTCCCCGCCCCGGGTAAGGTGTGCGTGTCATAGGTCTTGTCAAACCGCAGGCCACAACTGTGTGGGCCTTGGGTCGCACGCACCATGCTCTGCTGAGCAAGTATGTTGACGCGTGCCGGGCGAGCTGGCGCTCGCGGGAGACTACTCCCCTAGGACGGGCGCATTCTGCCCGCGCAGCAACTCTGGGGCAAGCGTTGATTTAGCCTTTAAGGGCGCGATAGATGCGAAAGCCTTTGGCGTCTATCAGGGTCCGGCATGGGCCCAGGTGTTGCTCAATAAGCGGTGGGTACTTAAGAAAGCTATTGGCCACCAGTCGCAATTCTCCGCCCGACGCCAAGTGCTTGCTGGCCTCGCGCAGTAAATGCTCGGACGCGTGGTAGTGCGTATGTACGCCCTGATGAAACGGTGGGTTGCTGAGGATGGCGCTCAGGCCCGAGGGTGCAGCGTCAATCCCGTCACCACTGATGACCTCGGCCTGCAGGGCATTGGCAGCCAGGGTTAGGCGGCTGCTTTCGACGGCAAAGGCATCGACATCGAGAAGCGTTACCTCGCTGTCCGGGTAGCGACGTTTCAGCGCCGCGCCGAGTACGCCTGCGCCGCAACCGAAATCGAGAATATGCCCGCTTGGTAAGTCGTTAAGGTGCTCAAGCAGCAGGGCGCTGCCGACATCCAGGCGGCCGTGGCTGAATACGCCAGGCAGACTCAGTACGTTGAGCGGCCCGTCGGGCAGTTGCAGTTGATAGCGTTGCGCCAGGCTGTGCAGATCCGGCGCTGCGGGCGCGTGTTCAATGCGCACTTGCCAGAGCTGGCAGTGGCGCGCACTGTCGAGCTTGCGCGCTTGCCCAAAAACGCCCAATTGTTTGGCTGCGCGCTCTATGCCAGCCCGTTTTTCGCCGACCAAAAACAGTTCGCGCCCCGCCAGCCGCGCCGCTAGGGCATTGAGCAGGTAGTCGGTCAGTTCGCGAGACTTGGGCAGAAATACCACGGCCGCCTGAAATTCACGCTCACCTGGCTGTGTGCCAAAGTGGCAGCGTTGTGTGAAGCGGTTCGCGAGTAGTGCGTGCTCCCCGGCGTGCCAGCTCCAGCCGTGGGCGTCGGGTAAGTGGCTAAGCAGATCATCCGCGGGTAGCCCGGCAAGCAGCAGCGGGCCGCTGAACAGTTCGGCTTGGCGCAGCAGTACTTCGCTTCGCGGGTCCATAAGCGCTCCTTGAAAAAAGTCGCGTAGAGTAGGGTGTGATGGCGTTTCAGCGCAAACCGAGTGCGGTGTTAGCAGGCTCTAATTGACGACCCGTATGGCCGCACCATTGCAGAATGCGTGAGCATTTTCCGCCAACTGGCCGACGATTCGTTGCCTTGCCTCCCGGCTGCCCCAGGCGCTATGCGGCGTAATGATCAGCCGGGGGATGTCGCTTGCTAGCAGTGGGTTGCCGTCTTTTGGGGGCTCCTGGCTCAGTACGTCAGTGGCCGCACCGCCCAAATGTCCGGCGCGAAGCGCGTCAGCCAGGGCGTGCTCATCAATCAAACCGCCGCGTGCGGTATTGATAAGAAAGGCCGAAGGTTTCATCAAATTGAGTTCGCGGCTGCCGATCAGATGGTGGGTGTGTTCATTCAGCGGGCAGTGCAGGGTTAGGGCATCGACCTGCGTCAACAGTTCGTCCAACGGCACGCGGTCTGCGCGGGGTGGTCTGCCGGGTAATTGTCCTAATAGCACGCGCATGCCAAAGGCTTCTGCCAGGCGGGCAACAGCGCTTCCCAACTCGCCATGGCCAAGTAGGCCAAGGGTCTTGCCGTGCAGTTCGACGATCGGGTGATCCAACAGGCAGAACTGTTTGGCCTGTTGCCAGCGCCCGGCGCGCACGTCTTGTTGGTATTCGCTCAGGCGCGTGGCCAGCGCCAGAAGCAGCATTAATGTGTGTTGCGCCACCGACGGCGTGCCGTAGCCTTGGCAATTGCTGACAACGATGCCATGAGTGCGCGCGGCCTCAAGGTCAATCGGATTGGTGCCGGTCGCCGCCACCAGAATCAGCTTCAGTTGCGGGCAGGCGGCGAAGACTTCGGCTGTCAGCGGGACTTTGTTGCTGATCGCCACTTCAACGTCTTGCAAGCGTTCAATCACGTCTTCTGGGTGGCTGTTTGGGTAGAGGTGCAAGTCGGCAAAGCAGGCGCGCAGGTTGGATAAATCCAAATCACCTAGGTCGAGCGAGCTGTGATCAAGGAAGGCGGCGCGGAGACTGTAAGGCATCAGCTGTATCTATCCTGCTGGTTTGGGCGAGGGGTACAGTGGTGAGCCTAACAAATCATCTTCTGTCGTGGAGCGCCCATGTACTGGCCTGAGTTTTTTACCGTTGCCCTTATTCACCTGCTGGCTGTGGCCAGCCCAGGGCCTGACTTTGCCATTGTGGTGCGAGAAAGCGTGGCGTATGGGCGGCGTGCGGGTGTGTTCAGTGCGCTGGGTGTGGGGTGCGGGATTTTCATTCACGTAGCGTATTCGCTGCTCGGCATAGGCTTGATCGTGTCGCAGTCGATTGTGCTCTTTAACGCCTTAAAGTGGCTGGCGGCGGCGTACTTGCTGTACATCGGGATCAAAGCGTTGCGGGCTAAACCGGTCAGTGCTGGTCAGGCTGAGTTGAATCGGTTCGGGAGTGCGCGAACGGCTCGCGCGGCCTTTACAGCCGGCTTTGTGACTAATGGTCTAAATCCCAAGGCAACGTTGTTCTTTCTGTCGTTGTTTACCGTGGTGATTAACCCGCACACGCCGTTGCCAGTGCAGGCGGGGTATGGTGTTTATCTGGCTTTGGCCACGGCGCTGTGGTTTTGCTTGGTTGCTCAGCTATTTAGTCACCAACGCGTGCGCGCAGGCTTTTCGCGGCTAGGGCATTGGTTTGATCGGCTGATGGGCGTCGTGCTGGTGGGGTTGGGTGTGAAGCTGGCATTTAGCGAATTACGTTAGACAATCTGCTTAAATGAAAACGCCCCGCATCAGCGGGGCGTTTTCATTCTGTGCTGTTACTCGTCTTTGCCTTTGCTGCGCATAGCGCGCTGCACTTCGCGATCGGCGTCACGTTCTTTCTCGGTGTGGCGCTTGTCGAAGTCCTTCTTGCCCTTGGCCAGGGCGATTTCGCACTTGATCAGGTGAGCCTTCCAATACAGTGAAGTGGCGATGCAGGTGTAGCCCTTCTGCTGTACGGCGCCGAACAGTTTGTCCAGCTCGCGCTTGTTGAGCAGCAGCTTGCGCGTGCGGATAGGGTCCGCGATCACGTGGGTGCTGGCGGTTTTCAGGGGGGTAATGTGGCAACCCATCAGCCAGGCTTCACCGTCTTTGAGCAGCACGTAGCTGTCGACCAGTTGGGCCTTGCCAGCGCGCAGACTCTTCACTTCCCAACCAGACAGGACCAAACCTGCCTCAAAGCGGGATTCGACAAAGTAGTCATGCATCGCCTTCTTGTTTTGCGCGATGGTGCCTTGCGGGTGTTTCTTTTGTTTAGCCATAGGGCGCGCATTATAGGGAGTCGTCAGCCTGCGCGCTATGCGTGCAGTGCGGCAAAACGCGTATGGATTTACTCAGGGTTGGCAGCCGTGCTTGAGCCGCTCTGGTGAATCCTCGACAATGCACGATCTTTTTTTCGTAAAGCGGATCAGCCGAGCATGGCGAACGACAAGGTTTCAATACACGGCGCGTGGGCCAGTCGCTGGGTTTTTATTCTGGCAGCAACCGGTTCGGCCGTGGGCTTGGGCAATATTTGGAAGTTCCCCTACATGACGGGCATGTATGGCGGCGGGGCATTCGTGATGATGTACCTGGTGTGCATCTTTATGGTGGGCTTGCCGATCATGCTGGCGGAGACGCTGATTGGCCGGCGTGGCAGGCAGAGTCCGG
Organism: Pseudomonas sp. Ga0074129; assembly: GCA_001465025.1. Taxonomy (GTDB): domain Bacteria; phylum Pseudomonadota; class Gammaproteobacteria; order Pseudomonadales; family Pseudomonadaceae; genus Aquipseudomonas. The sequence continues at coordinate 38,123 of LNDO01000108.1, read as the reverse complement.
TCAACACGTTAAAGACATTGGCGCTTGAGTCAGGTGCTTCGCCGAAATGGTCTTGGGCAGCGCTGATGGGCATGATCGCCGCTTTGCTGATTTTGTCTTTTTACAGCGTGGTGGCGGGGTGGTCTTTTGATTACATCTTGAGCATGGGCCGCGGTGAGTTTACCGGGGCCAGTGGTGATGCTGCCGGCGCAGCCTTTGGCGCGTTGACGGCTGATCCAGTGCGTCTGACGCTCTGGCATACGCTGTTTATGGTAATCACCGCTTTTGTCATCGCCCGTGGAGTGGTGGCTGGGCTTGAGCGCAGCCTGCGCATCATGATGCCGCTGCTGTTTGTGTTGTTGCTGGTGTTGCTGGCTTACAGCATGACCACTGGCCACTTTATGCAGGGTTTCCATTTTCTCTTTGATTTCCAGCCAGAGCGATTGCTGGATGGCGTACTGGCAGCAATGGGGCACGCTTTTTTCACGCTGAGTGTCGGGGTGGGCTCGATCATGGTGTACGGCGCTTATATGCCGAAAAATGCATCGATTGGCGGCACGATTTTGACTGTTGGCATTCTCGACACTTTGGTGGCGTTGACTGCCGGGTTAGCGCTCTTTCCGATTGTTTTTGCTGCGGGTCTTGAGCCTGGTGCCGGGCCTGGGCTGATGTTTGTCACGTTGCCTGTGGCGTTCGGCAACATTGCCTTCGGGCAGTTGATGGGCACGGTGTTCTTTGTGTTGGTGCTGATCGCTGCCTGGACTTCCTCCATTTCAATGCTGGAGCCCGCTGTTGCCTATCTGGTTGAGCGCACCAAGCGCAGCAGAGTGCTCGTGACCAGCGTACTGGCCCTGTTGTGCTGGGTAGTGGGTATGGGGACGGTTTTATCTTTCAACCTGGGCGCTGAAGCCAAGTTTTTTGTCTTCGCCGACGATGGCTTCCATCTGTTCCAGTGGGGCGCCGAAGGCGGTCGAAACTTCTTTGACACCATCGATTACCTGACCAGTCGCATTCTTCTACCGCTGGGTGGCTTGGCCTTTGCGATTTTTGCAGGGTGGGTACTCAAGCGTGAAGTGGTACGCGACGAGTTGGCGATGAAAAGCCCGCTGCTGTTCAGTGTGGTCTACTGGCTTATTCGTGTGGTTGCACCCATTGGCGTGCTGATCGTCTTTATCGCTGAGTTGAGCAAGTGATGCTCGGCGGCTCGTTTAAACAAGTGGTTGTTAAATGAGTACTCATATTCAGCGCTCTGCGCTGCTGCCGTATCCGGCTCGTGCGCTGTTTGACTTGGTTAACGATGTGGCCAGTTACCCTCAGTTCCTGCCGTGGTGTGCGGCGAGTGAGGTGCTGGAGGTGAGTGAGACCCACATGCGTGCCCGTCTTGAAATTGCCAAGGGCGGTCTCAGTCAGCGTTTTGTCACCGCCAATACACTGGTGCCGGGCGAGTTGATCAAGTTGAGCCTGGTCGAAGGGCCGTTTTCTCAGCTCTACGGCCACTGGCAGTTCAAGGCGCTGGGCGATAAGGCCTGCAAAATCAGCCTGGATTTGACGTTTGATTATGCCGGGCCATTGGTGCGCGCCACCCTTGGGCCGCTGTTTAATCAAGCAACCAACACCTTGGTTGATGCGTTTTGTCAGAGGGCCAAGCAGCTCTATGGATAAGCCCAATATCGTGGTTGAGGTTGTTTATGCCCTGGCCGAAAAGCAAAAGTTGCTTCGCCTGAGCTTGCCGCACGGCACTACTGTGCGGCAGGCGGCTCTGCAATCCGGTATGCAGGTGCATTTTCCTGGGCTGGATCTGGCGCACAGTCCGTTAGGAGTTTTCGGTAAGGCGGTTAGTAAGCCGGATGAGCGGGTGCTGGAAGATGGTGAGCGAGTAGAAATCTATCGGCCGCTTATTGCCGACCCGAAAGAGGTGCGTAAACAGCGTGCTGCAAAAGCCGCACAAGCACGCACGGATGAGGCGGAAAAATAGCGTATTGTTTTTGCGCAAATAAAAAAGCCCGGACAAGTCCGGGCTTTTTTATTCACAGAATATTACTGCGGTGCGCTTTCCAGCGGCTCTGGCGTCGGTACCGGTACTACTTTGACGTCGTCTACTTCGCGCTGAATTTGTTCAAGCAGTGAGCCTGCAGCAGGCTTTTCTTCGACCTGAACAGCAGGGCGGGCAGGCGCAGTACTGACATCGCTGTCTTCACCCAGAATCGCCTGGTCGCGGCTTACGCCGGGCATAAAATCACCCGACAAGCCAACCAATTGGTCATCCGAGTTGAAGTTGACGCTCACACGCTCCTGCAGGCGCTTACCGCCACCCGGCTGGATGCTGTAGAGGTAATCCCAGCGATTGGCGTGGAACGTGTCGGTTATGAGCGGGTTGCCCATGATAAACCGTACTTGTCGGCGGGTCATTCCTGGCCGCAACTGGTCTATCATGTCCTGCGTGACGACATTGCCCTGTTGAATGTCGATTTTATAAACCCCGGGGAATGAGCAACCGGCGAGTGCGAGTAGCCCCGTAAGTGAGAGGCTGGTCAGCAGGAGTTTGGTTTTTTGCATCGGTGGGCGACTTCCACTATCTTGGCTGGGCAATATAATCCCGGATCATACCCGCAATAAGAGAAGCTGCGAAGCGGCTTCCGCGAGAAAGCAGACCATGGTTGAAAATAGCGAACTACGCAAGGCTGGCCTGAAAGTAACCCTGCCACGGGTCAAAATTCTGCAGATGCTCGACTCGGCTGGTCAGCGCCACATGAGTGCAGAAGACGTTTATAAATCCCTGATGGAAGCCGGTGACGATGTTGGTCTGGCGACCGTTTACCGGGTTCTGACTCAATTTGAAGCTGCAGGCTTGGTGGTGCGCCATAACTTTGATGGCGGTCACGCTGTGTTTGAGTTGGCTGATAGCGGCCATCACGACCATATGGTGTGTGTGGATTCGGGCGAGGTAATCGAGTTTTTCGATGCTGAGATCGAGCGCCGCCAGAAAGAAATCGTCAAAGAGCACGGTTTTGAGTTGGTCGACCACAACTTGGTGCTGTACGTGCGCAAAAAAGCAGAGTGATTTTGGCTTTAACAAACAAAGGCGATCTAGGTCGCCTTTGTGTTTTTTGCATTATGCGGTCAAGTCTGAGCGCTGCTAACCATCTGCCTGGCATGCGCCAATGATTCATCGGTCAGGTCAACGCCGCCCAGCATGCGTGCTATTTCTTCAACGCGCTGAGTCTGGCTCAGTTTGCTAACCGCGGTGCGGGTGGCGTCGCGCTCACGCACTTTGTGCACAAACAGGTGCTGATGCCCTTGCGCGGCGACCTGCGGTAAGTGGGTAACCGTTAACACCTGACCACGCTCGCCGAGGCGACGCAGCAACTGACCGACGACTTCGGCTGTCGGGCCGCCAATGCCCACGTCCACTTCATCGAATACCAATGTGGGCACGCGTGAAGTCTGTGCGGTGATCACCTGAATCGCCAGACTGATGCGTGACAGCTCGCCGCCGGAAGCCACTTTGGCCAGTGCCTTGAGGGGTTGGCCGGGGTTGGCGCTGACCAGAAACTCGAGTTGCTCAAGGCCGTTGGGGTGAGGTTCATGGCTGGTGTGCGCGGTCAATTTGATGGTGAAACGCCCGCCGGGCATGCCCAGCGTCTGCATTTCTTGTTCGACCGCGCCAGCCAGTTGATTGGCCGCGTTATTGCGCAGCGTGCTGAGCTCCGCTGCTTTTTCCTGGTAATGACGCTCAAAAGCCGCCAGCTCTTCGTTCAGGCGTTCAGCGGCTTGATCATCGGCATTCAGACTTTCCAGCTCTTCAAATAACTGCTGCTGCATCGCTCCCAGTTCGCTGGGCTGGATGCGGTGCTTGCGTGCCAGGGTATAAATCGCGTCCAGGCGTTCTTCCATGTGTTGCAGGCGTTGTGGGTCGGCTTCGAAGTGATCAAGAAAGCGATTTAGCTCGCCGACCGCTTCTTCAACTTGGATTTGGGCGCTGGCCAGCAGATTAATGGCTTCGCTCAATGCGCCGGGTTGACCCTGGAATGCACTCAGACGGTTGAGGCTGTTGGTCAAGGCTGACAGCACGTTGCCGGCGTCATTTTCGCTGCACTGTTCTATCACTAGGCGGCAGGCGCTAAGCAGGCTTTCGGCGTTGGTCAGGTTTTTATGTTCTGACTCCAGCTGTTCAAGCTCGTCTTCGCCCAATGCGAGATTATCGAGTTCTTCCAGTTGATAGCTGAGCAATTGATGGCGCGCGCGCTGTTCGTCGCCGATGTTGGAAATGCGTTCTAGTTCGTTGCGGGTTTGCTTCCAGCGTTGGGCGGCGAGTTGTACCTGGCGTGCCAGCTCTTGGCTGCCAGCATATTCATCGAGCAGGCGACGGTGGGTGTCAGGTTTGAGCAGGGACTGATGTTCGTGTTGGCTGTGAATGTCGATCAGCAGTTCGCCCAACGCCTTGAGGTCACCTTGCGGGCAGGGTGCGCCGTTAATATAGCCGCGCGATCGGCCCTCGGCAGTGATCACTCGGCGCAAAATACACGGGCCATCGTTGTCCAGATCGCGCTCGGCCAGCCAAGCGCGTGCTTCAGGGATATCGCACAAGTCAAAACTGGCAAGAATGTCGGCTTTGTCCGCGCCTGGGCGCACCACGCCGCTGTCGGCGCGATCACCCAGGGTCAGGCCAAGGGCGTCGAGCATAATGGATTTGCCAGCACCGGTTTCACCGCTGATCACGCTCATGCCTGCATCCAGCTCTAGATCAAGGTGTTCAACGATGGCGTAGTTGTGTACGGACAGGTGCACCAGCATGGCGAGGGCCTCCCAAGTTCATGTCTGGTTATTTATACAGTGTTTTTTTGTGGGCTGACAATCCGCTCTTTCTCCTTGAAAGCATTTTTTTTGACCCCATATACCGGTCAGACACGTGAGTTGCGGCTCGCGTCGAATTTTACGAGGAGAGACTCATGGCTGACGAACAGACCCTGGATACGCAGAATCCCGATGTACAAACAGCTGCCGAAGCGGCTGCGGGCGATGACCTGGTTGCCCGCGTGCACGCGCTGGAAGAGCAACTGGCCACTGCGCAGGATCAGTCGCTGCGCATGGCTGCCGATTTGCAGAACGTGCGCCGCCGCGCCGAGCAGGATGTCGAAAAGGCGCACAAGTTTGCCCTAGAGAAGTTTGCCAGCGACTTGCTGCCGGTGGTCGACAGCCTGGAGCGCGGCCTTGAGCTGTCGAGCCCGGATGACGAGGCCATCAAGGCTGTACGTGAGGGCATGGAGCTGACGCTCAAGCTGTTTAACGACACGCTCAAGCGTTATCAATTGGAAGTGATTGATCCGCACGGTGCGCCGTTCAATGCCGAGCATCACCAGGCGATGGCGATGCAGGAAAGTACCAATCTTGAGCCTAACAGCGTGCTCAAGGTGTTCCAGAAGGGCTACATGCTCAATGGTCGCCTGCTGCGCCCCGCCATGGTGGTGGTCAGCAAGGCACCGGCGCAAACGCCTCCTTCGATTGATGAGCAGGCTTGAAATTTACCAAGCCGCCCCCATTAAACAGTCAAGCGTTTTAGTGCTACCGCCGCTGACCAGTTACAGCGGCGCAATTATCAAAGTTTCGGGAGAATGAATATGGGCAGAATTATTGGTATCGACCTGGGGACCACCAACTCCTGCGTCTCGATTTTGGAAAACGGCACCGTCAAAGTAATCGAAAACGCTGAAGGCGCGCGTACCACGCCGTCGATCATTGCGTATGCCAACGATGGTGAAATCCTCGTCGGTCAGTCGGCCAAGCGCCAAGCAGTGACCAACCCGCACAACACCCTGTATGCGGTGAAGCGTCTGATCGGTCGTCGTTTTGATGAAGACGTCGTACAGAAAGATATCCAGATGGTGCCTTACAAGATCGCCAAAGCAGACAACGGCGACGCTTGGGTTGAAGTGAACGGCCAGAAGATGGCTCCGCCACAAATCTCGGCTGAAATTCTGAAGAAGATGAAGAAAACCGCCGAAGACTACCTCGGCGAGCCAGTGACCGAGGCGGTGATCACCGTGCCGGCTTACTTCAACGACAGCCAGCGCCAGGCCACTAAAGACGCCGGTCGCATTGCCGGTCTGGACGTTAAGCGCATTATCAACGAGCCGACTGCGGCTGCCCTGGCTTATGGCATGGACAAAGCCAAAGGCGACCACACTGTCATCGTTTATGACCTGGGTGGCGGTACCTTCGACGTGTCGGTGATCGAGATTGCCGAAGTTGATGGCGAGCACCAGTTTGAAGTGTTGGCCACCAACGGTGACACCTTTCTCGGCGGTGAAGACTTTGACATTCGTCTGATCGACTATCTCGTCGACGAATTCAAGAAAGAAAGCGGTATGAACCTCAAAGGTGATCCGCTGGCCATGCAGCGCCTGAAAGAAGCTGCTGAGAAAGCCAAGATCGAGTTGTCGTCGAGCCAGTCGACCGACGTCAACCTGCCGTACATCACTGCAGATGCCACCGGTCCTAAGCACCTGAACGTGAAGATCTCGCGTGCCAAGCTGGAATCGCTGGTTGAAGACTTGGTGCAGCGCACCATTGAGCCTTGCCGTATCGCGCTGAAAGACGCTGGTATCGACATCGCTGCGATCAATGATGTGATCCTGGTTGGCGGTCAGACCCGCATGCCGTTGGTGCAGAAGCTGGTTACCGATTTCTTCGGTAAAGAAGCGCGCAAAGACGTCAACCCGGACGAGGCCGTGGCCATGGGCGCAGCTATTCAGGGCGCGGTGCTGGCTGGTGACGTCAAGGACGTACTGCTGCTGGACGTTTCCCCGCTGACCCTGGGTATTGAAACCATGGGCGGTGTGATGACCGCACTGATCGAGAAAAACACCACGATCCCGACCAAAAAATCGCAGGTGTTCTCGACTGCCGACGACAACCAGGGCGCAGTGACCATTCACGTACTGCAGGGCGAGCGCAAGCAAGCCAGCGGTAACAAGTCGCTGGGTAAGTTCGACCTGGCCGAGATTCCGCCAGCGCCGCGCGGCGTGCCGCAGATCGAAGTAACCTTCGATATTGACGCCAACGGTATCCTGCATGTAAGTGCCAAGGACAAAGCCACCGGTAAGACTCAGTCCATCGTGATCAAGGCCAACTCGGGTCTGTCCGAGGAAGAGATCCAGCAGATGGTGCGTGACGCCGAAGCAAACGCTGAGGAAGACCGCAAGTTTGAAGAGCTGGCCGGTGCGCGCAACCAAGGTGATCAACTGGTGCACGCCACCCGCAAGATGATTGTCGAGGCGGGCGATAAGGCCACTGCCGATGAGAAAACAGCCATCGAAGCCGCACTGACTGCTCTGGAAGCGGCAGTCAAAGGCGACGACAAGGCCGAAATCGAAGCCAAGATGACCGCGTTGTCTGAAGTGACCGCACCGCTGGCGCAGAAGATGTATGCCGAGCAGCCACAGCCAGGCGCGCAGCCTGCAGGTGGTGAACAAGCCAAGGACGCCGCAGACGACGTAGTCGATGCTGAGTTCGAAGAGGTCAAAGACAACAAGTAAGCGCAAGCTTATACCGCTCTGGCCGGGCGTGGCGCAGGTTGCGCCCGGCATGATCCGTCGCGCGGGAGCTTGCTCCCGCGTTGGCGTGTCTGGAGTAGACGATTTAAAGGTGTTGAAGACTTATGGCTAAACGCGATTTTTACGAAGTGCTCGGTGTTGAGCGCGGTGCCAGTGAAGCGGAGCTGAAAAAGGCCTACCGCCGCCTGGCCATGAAGTACCACCCAGATCGCAACCCTGACGATAAAGCGTCCGAAGAGAAGTTCAAGGAAGCCAATGAGGCTTACGAAGTGCTCTCCGATGCCGCCAAGCGTTCGGCTTATGATCAATACGGGCATGCTGGTGTCGATCCGCAGATGGGCGGCGGCGGTGGCGGTGGCCCAGGTGGTGCGAATTTCTCCGATATTTTCGGCGATGTATTCAGCGATTTCTTCGGGGGCGGTGGTCGCGGCGGTCAACGCGGGGGCGCCCAGCGCGGCAGTGATCTGCGCTACACCCTGGAGTTGGATCTGGAAGAGGCCGTACGCGGCACGACAGTGACCATCCGTGTGCCGACACTGGTTAATTGCAAACCGTGCGATGGCACGGGCGCGAAGAAAGGCACCACGCCGGTGACCTGTACCACCTGTGGCGGTATCGGTCAGGTGCGCATGCAGCAGGGCTTCTTCTCGGTGCAGCAAACCTGTCCGCGCTGCCACGGCACCGGCAAGATGATCACTGATCCCTGTGGTTCCTGCCACGGCCAAGGCCGGGTGGAAGAACATAAAACCTTGTCGGTGAAAGTGCCTGCGGGCGTGGATACCGGCGATCGCATTCGTCTGACCGGCGAAGGTGAGGCGGGCACCATGGGTGGCCCTTCCGGCGATCTGTATGTGGTGGTGAATGTGCGCGAGCACGCCATCTTCCAACGCGACGGCAAGCACCTGTACTGCGAAGTGCCAATCAGTTTTGCCGATGCAGCTCTGGGTGGTGAACTGGAAGTGCCGACGCTGGACGGTCGGGTCAAGCTGAAGATTCCGGAAGGCACGCAGACCGGCAAGATGTTCCGCCTGCGTGGCAAGGGCGTGGCCCCTGTGCGCGGCGGTGGGGCGGGCGACCTGATGTGCAAGGTGGCGGTAGAGACGCCGGTTAACCTGGATCGTCGTCAGCGCGAGTTGCTCGATGAGTTCCGCAAAACCCTGGAAGGTGACAGCTCGCACTCGCCGAAAGCCAATGGCTGGTTCGAGGGTGTAAAGCGCTTCTTTGGCGATCTGTAAATCCCGCTGACAGGCTGCGCGGTCGCTAAACGGCTGCGGCAGCCTGTTGCGACAGCTTGGAGCTGATAGCTATGCAACGTATTGCTGTGATGGGCGCCGCCGGGCGCATGGGCAAGACCCTGATCGAGGCCGTGCAACTGGTCGATGGCGCAAGCCTGAGTGCGGCGATTGATCGTGCCGACAGCAGTTTGGTTGGGGCGGATGTCGGTGAGTTGGTGGCGCAGGGCAAAATCGGCGTCAATCTGTCCGGCGATCTGAGTGCGGTGCTCGATCAGTTCGATGTGCTGATCGATTTCACTCATCCCTCGGTCACCCTAAAGAACTTGGAAATCTGCCGTCAGGCCGGCAAGTCCATGGTGATTGGTACCACCGGTTTTTCCCCGGATGAAAAGCAATTGCTGGCTGAAGCGGGTAAGCAGATCTCCATCGTGTTTGCCGCCAACTTCAGTGTTGGTGTCAATCTGTGCCTGAAGCTGCTGGACACTGCGGCGCGTGTGCTGGGTGATGATGTGGACATCGAAATTATCGAGGCGCATCACCGGCACAAGGTCGACGCACCGTCCGGCACCGCCTTGCGCATGGGGGAGGTGGTGGCCAATGCCTTGGGGCGCGATCTGCAAAAGGTCGCGGTCTATGGTCGCGAAGGCCAGACTGGCGCGCGTGAGCGCGAAACCATTGGTTTTGCCACCGTGCGCGCTGGCGATGTGGTCGGCGATCACACCGTGTTGTTCGCCGCCGATGGCGAGCGCGTAGAGATCACCCACAAAGCGTCGAGTCGCATGACCTTCGCCAAAGGCGCTGTGCGCGCGGCGCAGTGGCTGCAAAATCGCCAGCCAGGGCTGTACGACATGCAGGATGTGCTTGGTTTGAACTGAGTCATGCTGTCGCAGGTGTGACAGTTAACTGCGTCTTGGGTGCAACTGGCGGTGGACCAAAAAGGGACTTTCCTGTAAGCTTTCTGCTTTAGTGTGTCCACTAAAGTTGCGCAGAATGAATCAGATAAAAAAGCGGGGTGACGGTTGATACGTCATCCCGCTTTTTTACAACCTGCGTTTGCTTCACGTTTTAATTTTCGGAGGTTTTCTTGAGTAAGCCAGCCCTTAAACCTGCCATTTTGGCTCTTGCTGATGGCAGTATTTTTCGCGGCGAGGCCATCGGTGCCGATGGCCAAACTATTGGAGAGGTGGTTTTTAACACCGCCATGACCGGCTATCAGGAAATCCTTACCGATCCTTCCTATGCCCAGCAGATTGTCACCCTGACCTATCCGCACATCGGCAACACCGGCACCACGCCGGAAGACGCCGAGTCCAACCGCGTATGGGCAGCCGGCTTGATTATCCGCGACTTGCCGCTGACCTCCAGCAACTGGCGTAACAAACAGCCGCTTGATGAGTACCTCAAGGAAAACGGCACTGTCGCCATCGCCGGTATTGATACCCGCCGCCTGACCCGCATCCTGCGTGAGAAAGGCTCGCAAAACGGCTGCATTCTGGTCGGCGATGACGCCACCGAAGAAAAAGCGCTGGAATTGGCGCGCAGCTTCCCAGGCCTTAAAGGCATGGACCTGGCTAAAGTGGTTAGCTGTACTGAGCGTTACGAGTGGCGCTCCAGTGTGTGGAATTTGCAGGATGACAGCCATCCGGAAATTCCAGCAAGCGAATTGCCGCACCACGTGGTCGCCTACGATTACGGCGTTAAGTGGAACATTCTGCGCATGTTGGTCGAGCGCGGTTGCCGCGTAACGGTCGTGCCGGCGCAAACGCCTGCTAGCGATGTGCTTGCGCTGAATCCAGATGGTGTTTTCCTGTCCAACGGTCCGGGCGATCCAGAACCGTGCGATTACGCCATTGCTGCGATCAAAGCGGTGTTGGAGACCGATATTCCGGTATTCGGCATCTGCCTCGGCCACCAGTTGCTGGCGCTGGCTTCCGGTGCCAAGACCCTGAAAATGGGCCACGGCCACCACGGTGCCAACCACCCGGTGCAGGATCTGAAAACCGGCGTGGTCATGATCACCAGCCAAAACCACGGTTTTGCCGTGGACGAAAGCAGCCTGCCGAGCAATGTGCGCGCCATTCATAAGTCGCTGTTCGACGGTTCCCTGCAGGGTATCGAGCGTACCGACAAGGACGCCTTCAGCTTCCAAGGTCACCCCGAGGCGAGCCCCGGCCCAGCCGATGTGGCACCGCTGTTCGACCGTTTTATCGAAGCCATGGCCAAGCGCCGTTAAGCCAGCCGACTGACCCAAGGATTCGAGAGAGAGAACATGCCAAAGCGTACAGACATTAAAAGTATCCTGATCCTCGGCGCTGGCCCGATTGTTATCGGCCAGGCTTGCGAGTTCGACTATTCCGGTGCCCAGGCGTGTAAAGCCCTGAAAGAAGAGGGCTACCGCGTCATTCTGGTGAACTCCAACCCCGCCACCATCATGACCGACCCGGCCATGGCCGACGCCACCTACATCGAGCCAATCAAGTGGTCCACTGTGGCCAAGATCATCGAGAAGGAGCGTCCTGATGCTCTGCTGCCGACCATGGGCGGTCAGACTGCGCTGAACTGCGCACTGGACTTGGAAAAGCACGGCATTCTGGAAAAATTTGGCGTCGAGATGATCGGTGCCAACGCCGACACCATCGACAAGGCTGAAGACCGCTCGCGTTTCGACAAGGCGATGAAAGACATCGGCTTGGCCTGCCCGGTTTCCGGCATTGCGCACAACATGGAAGAAGCCTACGGCGTGCTGGAGAAGGTGGGTTTCCCCTGCATTATCCGTCCGTCCTTCACCATGGGTGGCACTGGCGGCGGTATTGCTTATAACCGTGAAGAGTTTGAAGAAATCTGCGCCCGCGGCCTGGATCTGTCGCCGACCAGCGAGTTGCTGATCGATGAATCGCTGATCGGCTGGAAAGAATACGAAATGGAAGTTGTCCGCGACAAAAAGGACAACTGCATCATCGTCTGCGCCATCGAAAACTTCGACCCGATGGGCGTGCACACCGGTGACTCGATCACTGTTGCGCCGGCGCAAACCCTGACCGACAAGGAATACCAGATCCTGCGTAACGCCTCGCTGGCTGTGCTGCGCGAGATCGGTGTGGAAACCGGTGGTTCCAACGTGCAGTTCGGCATTTGCCCGAACACCGGCCGCATGGTGGTGATCGAGATGAACCCGCGCGTGTCGCGTTCCTCGGCGCTGGCCTCCAAGGCCACCGGTTTCCCGATCGCCAAGATCGCCGCGAAGCTGGCTGTGGGTTACACCCTTGATGAGCTGAGCAACGACATCACCGGTGGCCGCACTCCGGCCTCGTTTGAGCCGGCTATCGACTACGTTGTCACCAAGATCCCGCGTTTCGCCTTCGAGAAGTTCCCCAAGGCCGACGCCCGCTTGACCACGCAAATGAAGTCGGTCGGTGAAGTCATGGCCATCGGCCGCACCTTCCAGGAATCCTTGCAGAAAGCCCTGCGTGGTCTGGAAGTCGGCGTTTCGGGCCTCGATCCGATGCTCGATCTGGCCGATCCTGAAGCCGAAAGCACCCTGCGTCGCGAACTGACCGTGCCAAGTGCTGACCGTATTTGGTACATCGGTGATGCTTTCCGTGCAGGTAAGACGGTTGCCGAAGTCTTCGAACTGACCAATATCGATGAGTGGTTCCTGGTGCAGATCGAAGATCTGATCAAGGACGAAGAACGCATCAAAACGCTGGCACTGTCGAGCATTGATCGTGATGCGATGTACAAGCTCAAGCGCAAAGGCTTCTCCGATATTCGCCTGGCCAAGCTGTTGGGTGTGACCGAGAAAACCCTGCGTAGCCAGCGCCACAAGCTGAAAGTGCTGCCGGTGTACAAGCGCGTGGACACCTGCGCCGCTGAGTTCGCCACTGACACGGCTTACATGTACTCGACCTACGAGGAAGAGTGCGAAGCCAATCCGTCGACGCGCGACAAGATCATGATCCTCGGTGGCGGCCCTAACCGCATTGGTCAAGGTATCGAGTTTGACTATTGCTGCGTGCACGCGGCCCTAGCGCTGCGTGAAGACGGTTACGAGACCATCATGGTCAACTGCAACCCGGAAACCGTATCGACCGACTACGACATTTCTGATCGCCTGTACTTCGAGCCGGTGACTCTGGAAGACGTGCTGGAAATCGTCCGTGTCGAGCAGCCGAAAGGTGTGATCGTGCAGTACGGCGGCCAGACTCCGCTGAAAATTTGCCGCGCCTTGGAAGAAGCTGGTGTGCCGATCATCGGTACCAGCCCTGACGCCATCGACCGCGCCGAAGACCGTGAGCGCTTCCAGCAGATGGTGCAGCGTCTAAACCTGCGTCAGCCGGCTAACGCCACTGCGCGCAGTGAAGATGAAGCGCTGGCGCTGTCGAAAAGCATCGGTTACCCGATGGTGGTGCGTCCGTCCTATGTACTGGGCGGCCGGGCGATGGAAATCGTCTACCAGGAAGACGAACTCAAGCGTTACATGCGTGAAGCGGTGAAGGTTTCCAACGACAGCCCCGTATTGCTCGACCGCTTCCTCAACTGCGCCATTGAAGTGGATGTGGATGCGGTGTGTGACGGCGAGACTGTAGTGATCGGTGCGATCATGCAGCACATTGAGCAGGCTGGCGTGCACTCCGGCGACTCGGCGTGCTCGTTGCCGCCTTACTCGTTGCCGATGCACATCCAGGATGAGATCCGCGAGCAGGTCAAGAAAATGGCCTTGGAGCTGGGTGTCGTCGGCTTGATGAACGTGCAGATGGCCGTTCAGGGTGAGGATATCTTCGTCATCGAAGTGAACCCGCGCGCTTCGCGTACCGTGCCGTTCGTCTCCAAGTGTGTGGGTGTCTCCCTGGCGAAAGTAGCTGCCCGCGTCATGGCCGGTAAGTCGCTGGCTGAGGCTGGGTATGCCAAAGAAATCATCCCGCCGTATTTCAGTGTGAAAGAAGCGGTATTCCCGTTCGCCAAGTTCCCCGGCGTCGACCCTATTCTTGGCCCAGAAATGAAGTCCACGGGTGAAGTCATGGGCGTGGGCGATACCTTCGGTGAAGCCTTCGCCAAAGCTCAGTTGGGTGCCAGCGAAATTCTGCCGAACGCCGGCGTGGCCTTTATCAGTGTGCGCGACGACGATAAGCCCTTGGTGGCAGACGTGGCGCGTGATTTGATCGAGTTGGGTTTTGAAGTGGTGGCGACTGCCGGTACTGCCAAGTTGATTGAGGCCGCAGGCTTGCCTGTGCGCCGCGTGAACAAGGTGACCGAAGGCCGCCCGCACGTGGTCGATATGATCAAGAATGACGAAGTCACGTTGATCATCAACACCACTGAGGGGCGTCAGTCGATTGCTGATTCCTACTCCATTCGTCGTAACGCCCTGCAGCACAAGATTTACTGCACCACCACTATTGCGGCGGGTCAGGCGATCTGTGAGGCGCTGAAGTTCGGTCCCGAGAAGACCGTGCGTCGGCTGCAGGATCTGCATGCAGGAATCAAGGCATGACTAAATACCCCATGACCGTTCAGGGCGCTCGCGCCCTGGAAGAAGAGCATGCGCACTTGACCAAGGTTGTGCGCCCCAAGCTCAGTCAAGACATTGGTACTGCCCGTGAGTTGGGTGACCTTAAGGAAAACGCCGAGTACCACGCTGCACGCGAGCAGCAAGGCATGGTCGAGGCGCGTATCCGCGATATCGAAGGTCGTCTGCAGAATGCAGTGATCATCGATGTCACCACCATTGAGCACACCGGCAAAGTGATCTTTGGCACCACTGTTGAGATTGCCAACTGCGAAACCGATGAGAGCGTGATCTACCAGATCGTGGGTGAGGACGAGGCGGACATCAAGCAACGCAAGATATCCGTTGGCTCACCTATCGCTCGCGCCTTGATCGGTAAGAGCGAAGGCGATGTAGTGGTCGTGCAAACGCCCAGTGGCGCGCTCGAGTATGAGATCGTTGAGGTTCGTCATCTCTAAGCCCGCTGGTCGTGATGCCGGATCAATCAGTTGGCTGCTGGCTCAGACGCTCTGGGTCGGTGGCCTCTGGTTGCTGCATTTTCTGCTGCTGCCGGCCATTGCCCATGCAGGCTTGGCGTCGTTGCTGGTGGAAGAAATCAGTAATGCGCTACGGCCACTGCTGATGGGTTTGGCGGCTGTTTGTGCAGGTCTGCAGGTGTTTGTGCTGGTGCGCGCTAAGGGGCTGAGCAGCTTGTGGCGCGATACCCGTGGGCATTTGCTGATAGCTGTCGAGGTGATGGCTGGCAGTTACATTGCTGTACGCCAGTTGGTTGCTACGGCCGACCTCTGGCTGATGTTCAGCTACTTGGCGGTGGCATTCTGCGGCTTACTGCTGGTGTTACAGCCTCCGCCAGTAAGAGCGCAAGACGAAGTGTAGCAAGAGCTTGCCTGCAAGGTGCTTGACGCACCTTGCGCGGCAAATGCATCAGCCTTGGTGGCGATGCACGTTTGACAGGTTCTTGTTGACCTTAGGATTTTTGCGATAGATCAGTGCCATTTTACCGATCACTTGTACGGTTTCGGCTTTGCCGGCTTTGCACAGCTCGCTAATGGCCGCCAAGCGATCTTCACGCTCAATGATGCGCAATTGCACTTTAATCAGTTCATGATCGCTCAGTGCGCGCTCCAGTTCGGCGAGCACACCTTCGGTCAAACCATTGTCGGCCACGATCAATACAGGCTTTAGGTGGTGGCCGATAGATTTGAATTGTTTCTTCTGCTCTTGAGTGAGCGGCATAATCTGATTCCTGCATTTAATCTGATAAAAAACGGCGATTAGTTTACCCGAGCGTCTTCGGGACCGCCCAGATATTCATGCGTTGCACAGTTCGAGGTATTGCGTGGCCCGTTCCAAGACCAGTCAAGGTTGGCTGAAAGAGCACTTCAACGACCCCTACGTCAAAATGGCGCAAAAGGATGGTTATCGTTCGCGCGCCAGTTACAAACTGCTTGAGATTCAGGAGAAGGATCGCATCCTTAGGCCTGGCATCACTGTAGTCGATCTTGGTGCCGCACCTGGTGGTTGGTCTCAGGTCACCAGTCGAGTGATCGGTGACAAGGGGCGGCTGATCGCGTCAGATATTCTGGAAATGGACAGCATTCCCGATGTCAATTTCATCCAAGGTGACTTTACCGACGATGAGGTGTTCGCAAAGATCCTTGAGGCAATCGGTAATCAGCCGGTAGACCTTGTGATTTCAGACATGGCCCCCAATATGAGTGGGGTGAGAGAGTCGGATCAGCCTCGCGCGATGTACCTCTGCGAGCTGGCGCTGGATTTGTCGTCTCGGGTGTTGCGGCCAGGCGGTGATTTTCTGATCAAGATCTTCCAAGGCGAAGGCTTTGATCTCTACCACAAGCAGGTGCGACAGATGTTCGACAAGGTGCAGATGCGCAAGCCGCTTTCTTCACGTGATCGCTCGCGAGAGCAGTACATGCTCGCGCGTGGCTTTCGCGGTATTTGAAGGCTGCTGAGTGACTCTGCGAATTGTTTTGCGCGTACGCGGTCCTAATGCAAATAAAGGGTTACAGACGGTGCCTGCCAGGGGTGGGCGTTGTGTAGTAAGTTAGACCGGTACATAACTGGTCGTCATGCGAAGCGCGCTTCAGCAAGGGGCCTGCTTCAGAGGGTAGTAAATTGAACGACATGGCAAAGAATCTGGTCCTGTGGTTGATCATCGCAGCCGTTTTGGTAACGGTGATGAACAATTTCTCCAGCCCGAGTGAGACGAACAAACTCAATTACTCGCAGTTCATCCAGCAGGTGCAGGATGGCGGTGTCAAGCGAGTCACCGTCGATGGTTTCATTATCAGCGGCACACGCATTGACGGCTCGTCATTCGAAACCGTACGGCCTGCGATTCAGGACAATGGCCTGATCAAGGATCTGATGGACAATAACGTCGAGATCGTCGGCAAGCAGCCTGAGCAACAGAGCATTTGGACGCAGTTGCTGGTAGCCAGCTTCCCGATTCTGGTGATTATTGCTGTCTTTATGTTCTTCATGCGTCAGATGCAAGGTGGTGCGGGCGGCAAGGGTGGGCCGATGAGCTTCGGTAAATCTAAGGCGCGTTTGCTCTCCGAAGATCAGGTCAAGACAACTTTTGCTGACGTTGCCGGTTGCGACGAGGCTAAAGAAGAAGTCAGTGAGTTGGTTGAGTTCCTGCGTGATCCTGGCAAATTCCAGCGTCTCGGTGGTCGCATACCGCGTGGCGTGTTGATGGTTGGCTCGCCAGGTACCGGTAAAACATTGCTTGCCAAGGCTGTTGCCGGCGAAGCCAAAGTGCCGTTCTTCACCATTTCGGGTTCGGACTTTGTCGAGATGTTCGTCGGTGTCGGTGCGTCCCGTGTGCGTGACATGTTCGAGCAGGCCAAGAAGCACGCACCCTGCATCATCTTTATCGATGAGATCGACGCTGTAGGTCGTCATCGTGGCGCAGGTATGGGCGGTGGTCACGACGAGCGTGAGCAAACACTCAACCAGTTGCTGGTTGAGATGGATGGCTTTGAAATGAATGACGGCATCATCGTGATCGCCGCCACTAACCGTCCGGATGTGCTCGACCCTGCGTTGCTGCGCCCGGGTCGCTTCGACCGTCAGGTTGTGGTTGGCTTGCCTGACATTCGCGGTCGCGAGCAGATTCTCAAAGTCCACATGCGCAAAGTGCCTATGGGCGAAGACGTTGCTCCTGCCGTTATTGCTCGTGGTACGCCAGGTTTCTCTGGTGCTGATCTGGCTAACCTGGTCAACGAGGCGTCACTGTTTGCTGCGCGTGCTGGTAAGCGCGTAGTCGAAATGAAAGAGTTCGAACTGGCCAAAGACAAGATCATGATGGGCGCTGAGCGTAAAACAATGGTCATGTCCGACAAAGAGAAACTGAACACGGCTTATCACGAGGCGGGTCACGCCATCGTGGGTCGTCTGGTGCCTGAGCATGATCCCGTCTACAAAGTGTCGATCATCCCCCGTGGTCGTGCGCTGGGCGTAACGATGTTTCTGCCTGAGGAGGACCGTTACAGTCTCTCCAAGCGCGCGCTGATCAGCCAGATTTGCTCGTTGTTCGGCGGCCGTATCGCTGAAGAAATGACGTTGGGTTTTGATGGTGTGACCACTGGCGCATCCAACGACATCATGCGTGCCACGCAGCTTGCCAAGAACATGGTGACCAAGTGGGGGCTGTCCGAGAAGCTTGGCCCGCTCATGTATGCGGAGGAGGAGGGTGAAGTCTTCCTTGGTCGCAGTATGGGTAGCAACCAGAGCAACGTTTCTTCTGAAACCGCCAAGTTGATCGATCAGGAAGTGCGCAGCATCATTGATGAGTGCTACGGCACTGCCAAGCAGTTGCTTCAAGCAAACCGTGACAAGCTCGACGCCATGGCAGAAGCACTGATGAAGTATGAAACCATTGATGCCGAACAAATCGACGACATCATGAATGGCCTAGACCCTCGTGATCCCAAAGGCTGGCAGGGTAATGACAGCGGTGGTGGCACGCCGACTGCGCCTGTAGCCGTGGTCGAGTCTGTGGAAAAACCCATCGGTGGTCCGGCCGCTGAGCTCTAAGGTTCTTCATGTCTGATGTGTCACCTTTCGGCCGGCTACCTTGTGGTAGCCGGCTTCTTGATTTAAGCCGTCCGCATGTGATGGGCATTCTTAATGTCACGCCCGACTCGTTTTCTGATGGGGGGCGTTTTGGTCAGCGTGACATGGCTTTGCGACATGCCGAAGCCATGCTGCTTGCAGGTGCCACGCTCATTGATGTGGGTGGCGAGTCAACGCGTCCAGGTGCGCGTGCGGTGTCGACGACTGAAGAGCTTGAGCGGGTTGCGCCTGTTGTTGAAGCTATTGCGGCGGAGCTTGATGTCATTATTTCGGTAGATACCTCGACGCCAGCGGTTATGCGTGAGGCGGCTCGCTTAGGTGCTGGATTAATCAATGACGTTCGCGCCCTGCAGCGCGACGGCGCACTTGATGCAGTGCGCGATACAGGATTGCCTGTATGCCTCATGCACATGCGTGGCGAGCCCGGCAGCATGCAGGACAGTCCTCAATACGCCGATGTAGTCGCGCAAGTCAGTGATTTTTTGCTTGAGCGCATGATCGCGTGTGAGTCCGAAGGGATTGCACGTGACCGCATCATTCTCGACCCGGGCTTCGGCTTTGCAAAAAATCTTCAGCACAACCTCTCGCTGTTTAAACATTTAGCAAAACTGCATGTGCTCGGGCGTCCACTGCTGGTTGGGGTATCGCGCAAGAGCATGATTGGGCAAGCGCTCGGGCGTGAGGTGGGTGGTCGTCTTTCTGGCAGTCTGGCGTTGGCTGCATTAGGTATTAGCAAGGGAGCTCGCATACTGCGAGTTCACGATGTTGCGGAAACGGTTGATGTTGTTCGCATGATAGCTGCGGTTGAAGCGGCTGAATAAGTTAGAAGGATTTGCGCAATGAGTAGAAAATTTTTTGGCACCGATGGTATTCGGGGTCGTGTGGGCGATTTCCCAATTACTCCTGACTTTATGCTCAAGCTCGGTTGGGCGGCCGGTATGGCGTTTCGTAAGCAAGGCAAATGCCGCATTTTGATTGGCAAAGACACGCGCATTTCCGGTTACATGTTTGAGTCAGCGCTTGAGGCTGGGCTTTCTGCGGCGGGTGCTGACGTTATGCTGCTCGGGCCGATGCCTACGCCGGCCATTGCCTATCTCACGCGAACCTTTCAGGCCGAGGCAGGTATTGTCATCAGTGCGTCGCATAATCCACATCATGACAACGGCATCAAATTCTTCTCAGGTCAGGGCACTAAGTTGCCGGATGAGATTGAGATGATGATTGAAGAGCTGCTTGATCAGCCCATGACCGTGGTGGAGTCGGATCAGCTTGGTAAAGTTTCGCGTATCAATGACGCGGCGGGGCGCTACATCGAGTTCTGTAAGAGCAGTGTGCCTAGCAGTACAAGTTTTGCGGGTTTGAAGGTTGTAGTCGATTGCGCTCATGGTGCCGCCTATAAGGTTGCGCCGAGTGTTTTTCGCGAGCTAGGGGCGCAGGTAACCGTGTTGTCTGCGCAGCCTAATGGTTTGAATATCAATGACGGTTGTGGCTCGACCCATGTTGAGGCCTTGCAGGCTGAGGTTTTGGCGCAGAAGGCTGATCTGGGTATCGCATTTGATGGTGATGCTGATCGGGTGTTGATGATTGATCACGCAGGCGTCGTGGTGGATGGCGATGAGCTGTTGTTCATTATCGCCCGTGATCTGCAGGAGCGCGGCAAGTTGCAGGGTGGAGTGGTTGGCACCTTGATGAGCAACTTGGGCATGGAGTTGGCGCTGGCAGATCTGGGTATTCCGTTTGTGCGGGCCAAGGTCGGTGACCGTTATGTCATCGCAGAGTTGTTGGCGCGGGAATGGCAGTTAGGTGGCGAGGGTTCAGGGCATCTGGTCTGCTTCCAGCATACGACCACAGGGGATGCCATCATTGCGGCGTTGCAGGTGTTGATGGCATTAAAGCGTCGTGGGCAAACATTAGCTGAAGCGCGGCTGGGCATGCAGAAGTGTCCGCAGGTGTTGATCAATGTTCGCTTTGCGGGTGGGTTGGATCCGCTTGAGCATCCCTTAGTGCAAGAGGCAAGTTCGCGCGTCACAGCGCAAATGGCGGGGCGCGGGCGTGTGCTGTTGCGCAAGTCTGGCACTGAGCCGCTGGTGCGTGTGATGGTTGAAGGTGAGGATGAGGCGCAGGTCCGTAGCTATGCCAATGAATTGGCTGATGTTGTTGCGCACGTATGTGCTTGATTTGGCTTGCCAGTCTGAAAACTGTTGGGTAACATCTGCGCCCTCTTTGACCGACGAGGTAAAGCATGCGTCGCCCAATGGTTGCTGGTAACTGGAAAATGCACGGTACCCGCGCTAGCGTCGCAGAGCTGATCGACGGTCTTTGCAAGCAGGTGTTTCCTGCAGGTGTGGATGTAGCGGTTTTCCCTTCCATGCTGCATGTCTCTCAGGCAGTTGAGGGGTTGTCGGGAGGTGTTGTGATGGTCGGTGCGCAAGATTGTGCCGTTGAATCACAGCAGGGTGCGTTGACCGGTGAGGTGGCTTCGAGTCAGTTGCAAGATGCTCGATGTGTGCTCGTGCTGGTCGGTCACTCGGAGCGAAGGATTTTGCTGGGTGAGTCTGATGAGCTTGTGGTGCGCAAGTTTGCCGCTGCACAGTCTTCAGGTCTTATTCCGGTGCTGTGTGTGGGTGAGACGCTTGCGCAGCGTCAGGCTGGCGAAACCCTAGCTGTTGTTGCTTCGCAAGTTTCTGCAGTGATTGGTGCTTTGGGTGTGGAAGTGTTTGATTGTGCTGTTATTGCCTATGAGCCGGTTTGGGCGATTGGTACGGGTCTGACTGCTTCGCCTGAGCAGGCGCAAGAAGTTCATGCGGCTATTCGTGAGCAGCTTGCCAAGTGCGATGCGGTACTGGCGAGCAAAGTAAGAATTTTGTATGGCGGCAGTGTTAAGGCCGTAACTGCTACCGAGCTTTTCGGTATGCCTGATATAGATGGAGGGCTTGTGGGTGGAGCCTCTCTGAATGCGGATGAGTTCGGTGCGATCTGTCGCGCCGCAGGAAGTTAAGAAAATGCTGGAAACAGTCATCGTTGTACTTCATCTGCTGGGCGCTATTGCCGTTGTTGTTCTGGTTCTCTTGCAGCAAGGTAAGGGTGCTGATGCAGGCGCATCTTTTGGTGGTGGTGCGTCCACTACCGTATTCGGCAGTCAAGGAAGTGCTACCTTTTTGAGTCGAGTTACTGCTATACTTGCAGCCGGTTTTTTCATGACTAGCTTGGGTTTAGCGTTCTTTGCTAAAGATAAAGCTGACGGCTTGGCTCAGGTTGGTTTGCCTGATCCAGCTGTGCTAGAAGTGCAACAGGCTAAGCCAGCTGTTGAAGATGTACCTGTTCTGGAAGCAACTAAGCCGGCGGTTGATGCGGTGGACGTACCTCAAGCTCCTGAGCAGCAGTAATAGCAACACGCTTTATGTTGTAAACGATTTTGCCGAGGTGGTGGAATTGGTAGACACGCTACCTTGAGGTGGTAGTGGCCATAGGCTGTAGGGGTTCGAGTCCCCTCCTCGGTACCAATTTTCAAAAAGGCCCGCTAAATGCGGGCCTTTTTGTTGCTGGAGTGTCGATTGACCCTGGATGAGGTTCGGTCGTATAATCCGGCCCCAGCTTTGATGTGGGATTGAGCAGTAAAGTCGCTCCTCGGATTAAACCCCGACGCTGGCTGGGTTAACCAGCCCCCGCATTGAATTGCAGAGGAGCCCCTTGAAAGGGGCTTTTTGCTAGCTGGACGACAGCTTTGCCGGCCTTTATAGGGCGGTTTGATGATGGGCGATTCGCCCATTTTTTATTTTTACAGCATGCGCGAGGGGTTCAGGTGTCGAGCAAGCTAGAACAGTTGCAGGCCTTGGTGGCTCCGGTAGTCGAGGCTCTTGGCTATCAATGCTGGGGTGTCGAGTTCCTGTCACAAGGGCGGCATTCTTTGCTGCGAATTTATATTGATAAGCAGCCTGATGGCGTTGTTATCGAAGACTGCGAAATTGTCAGTCGGCAGATCAGCGGTGTCCTCGATGTCGAGGATCCAATCACTGCTGAGTACACCCTTGAGGTGTCATCACCAGGTATGGATCGGCCGTTGTTCACGATTGAGCAGTTCGCCAGTCATGCCGGTGAGCAAGTAAAAATCAAGCTGCGCTCGCCTTTTGAAGGGCGACGCAACTTTCAGGGCCTTCTGCGCGGTGTAGAAGAACAGGATGTGGTGGTGCTGGTGGATGACCACGAGTTCCTGTTGCCGATTGAAATGATCGACAAGGCCAACATTATCCCCAGGTTTGATTGAAGCGCGGATCCCGCGAGAGCTGCGCGGATTGCGCAGTGTCCAATGGATTGCGAAAGGCGAGGCGTACGATGAGCAAAGAAGTACTGCTGGTTGTTGAGTCGGTGTCCAACGAAAAGGGCGTTCCGGCCAGCGTGATTTTTGAAGCGTTGGAGTTGGCTCTGGCGACTGCAACAAAAAAACGTTTTGAGGACGAAGTTGAACTGCGTGTGGCGATTAATCGTCAAACAGGCAGCTACGAGACGTTCCGCTGCTGGACAGTGGTTGAAGAAGCGGACTTCGATGACCCTGCGCACCAGGTCACGACCGATATGCCGCGCGCCGTCGAAGCCAACGCAAAAGTGGGTGATGTGCTCGAGGAGAAAATCGAGTCCATCGAGTTCGGCCGTATCGCTGCGCAAACCGCCAAGCAGGTGATTGTCCAGAAAGTTCGCGAAGCTGAACGCGCCCAGGTGGTTGAAGCCTATCGTGAGCGATTGGGCGAAATCATCTCTGGCACCGTTAAAAAAGTGACCCGCGACAGCGTCATTGTTGACCTGGGTAACAACGCAGAAGCCATGTTGGCTCGCGAAGACATTATCTCTCGTGAGACTTTCCGTGTCGGTGTGCGTCTGCGCGCCCTGCTCAAGGAAATCCGCACCGAGAACCGCGGCCCGCAGCTTATCCTCTCGCGTACTGCGCCTGAGATGTTGATTGAGCTGTTCCGCATTGAAGTGCCAGAAATTGCCGAAGAGCTGATTGAAGTCATGGGTGCTTCCCGTGATCCGGGTTCGCGCGCCAAGTTGGCTGTGCGTTCCAAAGACAAGCGCATCGACCCGCAAGGTGCCTGTATCGGCATGCGCGGTTCGCGCGTGCAAGCCGTTTCCGGTGAACTGGCGGGTGAGCGTGTTGATATCGTGCTGTGGGATGACAATCCTGCTCAGTTCGTCATCAATGCCATGTCGCCTGCTGAAGTCGCCGCCATTATCGTCGACGAAGATGCCCATGCCATGGATATCGCCGTTGCCGCTGACAACCTTGCTCAGGCCATTGGTCGTGGCGGTCAGAACGTGCGCTTGGCCAGTCAGTTGACTGGTTGGACGCTAAACGTCATGACTGAAGCGGATATTCAAGCCAAGCAACAGGCTGAAACAGGCGACATCCTGCAGCGCTTTATTGACGATCTTGAAGTCGATGAAGAGCTTGCTCAGGTGTTGGTCGAAGAGGGCTTCACCAGCCTTGAAGAAA
Organism: Pseudomonas sp. Ga0074129; assembly: GCA_001465025.1. GTDB lineage: Bacteria > Pseudomonadota > Gammaproteobacteria > Pseudomonadales > Pseudomonadaceae > Aquipseudomonas. The sequence continues at coordinate 14,261 of LNDO01000108.1, read as the reverse complement.
TTGCCTACGTACCGATGGAAGAGATGCTCAGCATCAATGGTTTTGACGAGGAAATCGTCAACGAGCTTCGCGCTCGCGCCAAAGATCGCTTGCTGACCAAAGCCATTGCCAACGAGGAAAAGCTGGCAGATGCCCACCCAGCCGAAGACTTGCTCTCGCTAGAGGGGATGGATAAGGCGCTTGCGCATGAACTGGCAGTGCGCGGCGTTGTTAACCGCGAAGACCTGGCCGAGCAGTCGATTGATGACCTGCTCGACATCGACGGTATCGACGCTGAGCGAGCCGGCAAGTTGATCATGGCCGCCCGAGCCCATTGGTTCGAGTAAGCAGTTGCGGCCTGAGGAGAGAAATGCATGACGCAAGTCACGGTTAAAGAACTGGCCCAAGTGGTCAATACGCCGGTTGAACGCCTGCTGCAGCAAATGAGTGAGGCAGGTTTGCCGCACAAAAGTGCCGAGCAAGCGGTGACCGACAGTGAGAAGCAAGCCCTGTTGGCTTATCTCAAAAGCAGCCACGGCGACAAAGTGGAAGAGCCGCGTAAGATTACCTTGCAGCGCAAAACCACTAGCACCCTTCGTGCTGCCGGTAGCAAGACCATCAGCGTTGAGGTACGTAAGAAGAAAACCTTCGTTAAACGCAGCGCCGAAGAAATTGAAGCCGAGAAGCAGCGTGAGCTCGCAGAGCATCGCGCAGCTGCCGAAGCCGCTCGCTTGAAAGCTGAAGAAGAAGCCAAGCAGCGTGCGGTTGCTGAACCGCAACGCGCGGCTTCAGCTCCTGCTCAGCCTGAAGCACCCGCAGCAGAAGCGCCGGTTGCAGCAGTAGCTGTTGAGTTGCCTGTTGTTGCTGCAGTGGTTGAGGAGCGCAAGAAGGAAGAGCCGCGCCGCCCAGATAAAGCACGCAACGATGATGCCGAGCGTCGTGGTGGTGATCGTAAGACCACCCAGCATCGTCCGAGCGTTAAGGAAAAAGCCCCGGCGCCACGTGTTGCACCACGCTCTATTGACGAAGAAAGCGACAGCTTCCGTCGCGGTGGTCGTGGCAAGGGCAAGCTGAAGAAGCGTAATGCCCATGGCTTCCAGAGCCCGACCGGTCCAATCGTGCGTGAAGTGAAGATCGGCGAAACCATCACTGTGGGCGATCTTGCTCAGCAGATGTCGGTTAAAGCCGCTGAAATCATCAAGTTCATGTTCAAACTGGGTACTCCGGCGACCATTAACCAGGTCCTGGATCAGGAAACTGCCCAGCTGGTTGCTGAAGAACTGGGCCACAAAGTCATCCTGGTCAGCGACACGGCCTTGGAAGATTCTTTGGCTGAGTCTTTGAAATTCGAAGGTGAGACCTTCTCCCGTGCGCCGGTTGTGACGGTCATGGGTCACGTTGACCACGGTAAAACCTCGCTGCTCGACTATATTCGTCGCGCCAAGGTAGCTGCTGGCGAAGCCGGTGGTATTACCCAGCATATCGGTGCCTACCACGTAGAAACCGAGCGCGGCATGGTCACCTTCCTTGATACCCCGGGCCACGCCGCGTTCACCGCGATGCGTGCCCGTGGTGCCAAGGCGACAGATATTGTGATCCTGGTGGTTGCAGCGGACGACGGCGTGATGCCGCAGACCATTGAAGCCGTTCAGCACGCCAAGGCCGCCGGTGTTCCGCTGGTAGTGGCAGTGAATAAGATCGACAAGCCTGGCGCTGACCTCGACCGCATTCGCAGCGAGTTGTCCGTGCATGGCGTGACGTCGGAAGAGTGGGGCGGTGATACGCCGTTCGTTTCTGTCTCGGCCAAGGTCGGTACTGGTGTTGACGAGCTGCTTGAAGCTGTACTGCTGCAGGCCGAGATTCTTGAGCTGAAAGCCACGCCATCGGCCCCAGGTCGTGGTGTTGTGGTCGAGTCGCGCCTTGATAAAGGTCGCGGTCCGGTTGCCACCGTATTGGTTCAGGACGGTACGCTGCGTCAAGGCGATATGGTGCTGATCGGTTCCAACTTCGGTCGTATCCGCGCCATGCTCGACGAGAATGGCAAGCCAATCAAAGAAGCTGGTCCGTCGATTCCGGTCGAGATTCTTGGCCTGGACGGCACGCCGGATGCTGGCGATGACATGAGCGTATTGGCTGACGAGAAGAAAGCCCGCGAAGTCGCACTGTTCCGCCAAGGCAAGTTCCGTGAAGTTAAGCTGGCCCGTGCTCACGCCGGCAAGCTGGAAAATATCTTCGAGAACATGGGTCAGGAAGAGAAAAAGACGCTCAACATCGTCCTCAAATCCGACGTCCGTGGTTCTCTGGAAGCGCTGCAAGGCTCGCTCAGCGGCCTGGGTAACGATGAAGTGCAAGTGCGTGTGGTCGGCGGCGGTGTCGGTGGTATCACCGAATCCGATGCTAACCTGGCGCTGGCCTCCAACGCTGTACTGTTCGGCTTCAACGTGCGTGCCGATGCCGGTGCGCGCAAGATCGTCGAGCAGGAAGGTCTGGATATGCGTTACTACAACGTGATCTACGACATCATCGAAGACGTGAAGAAAGCGCTGACCGGCATGCTCGGCAGTGATGTTCGCGAGAACATCCTGGGTATCGCTGAGGTGCGTGACGTGTTCCGTTCGCCGAAGTTTGGTGCCATTGCCGGTTGTATGGTGGTTGAAGGTACGGTTTACCGTAACCGTCCGATCCGCGTACTGCGCGACGACGTGGTGATCTTCGAAGGCGAGCTGGAATCCCTGCGTCGCTTTAAAGACGATGCCTCCGAAGTGCGTAATGGCATGGAGTGCGGTATCGGCGTGAAGAGCTACAACGACGTCAAGGTCGGCGACAAAATCGAAGTGTTCGAGAAAGTCCAAGTGGCCCGTAGCCTGTAAGCACGAGCCGCAACACGCAGCGCCCGGCCCCGCTTTTGCGCGGCCGGGCGTTTGCCGCTTTTAGGTCCGCTGCTTTTTCGAGCCGCGTGACGAGTGAAGGTAGTAGAAATGGCCAAAGAATTTAGCCGGGCCCAGCGCATCGGCGACCAAATACAGCGCGAACTGGCGCAGTTGATCCGCATGGAAATCAAGGACCCGCGTCTCGGCGGTCTGGTGACCATCACCGCCGTAGAAGTCAGTCGCGACTCCAGTCATGCCAAGGTGTTTGTCACCATCATGGGTGGCGAGCCGGAAGAAGGCGTTGATCCCGTGGTGCAGAGCATCAAGGTGCTCAACGATGCCAGCGGCTTCCTGCGCATGCAGTTGGGGCGGGCGATGAAGCTACGCAGCGTGCCTAACCTGCGTTTCCATTACGACGAAAGCGTTATCCGTGGTGCGCAGTTGTCGGCCCTGATCGAGCGTGCAGTCAGCGAAGACCGTCAGCACGACGACGAACCTGAGGCTAAGGAGTAAGCGCGTGGCCCAGGTCAAACGTATTCGTCGTGCCGTTGATGGCATTATCCTGCTCGATAAGCCCAAAGGCTTTAGCTCCAACGCCGCTCTGCAGAAGGTACGCTGGCTGCTCAACGCCGAGAAGGCCGGGCATACCGGCAGCCTTGATCCGTTGGCTACTGGCGTGCTGCCATTGTGCTTCGGTGAGGCCACAAAGTTTTCCCAGTACCTGCTGGATGCCGATAAAGGCTACGAAACGCTGATGCAGTTGGGCGTTACCACCACCACAGCCGATGCTGAAGGTGAAGTGCTGGAACGTCGCCCAGTGACCGTTGGTCGCGCCGATATCGAAGCGGTTCTTCCCCAATTTCGCGGCGAAATCAGCCAGATACCGCCGATGTACTCGGCGCTCAAGCGTGATGGGCAGCCGCTTTACAAGCTCGCTCGTGCTGGCGAAGTAGTGGAGCGCGAGCCGCGTTCTGTTACTATTGCGCGCCTGGAATTACTGAGCTGCGAGGCGGAGCAAGCGCGCCTGGCGGTTGATTGCAGCAAGGGCACCTATATTCGTACGCTGGTCGAAGATATCGGCCACCAGTTGGGATGTGGTGCGCACGTTGCTGAGTTGCGCAGAACCAAAGCTGGCCCTTTTGATTTAAGCCGTACCGTAACGCTCGAAGAACTGGAGCGGGTGCATGCTGAAGGGGGCAACGAAGCGGTTGATCAGTTTTTGCAGCCGTCCGACAGCGGCCTGCAACATTGGCCATTGCTGCAGTTCTCTGAGCACAGTTCGTTTTACTGGCTGCAAGGGCAGCCGGTACGCGCCCCCGAAGCGCCAAAGTTCGGCATGGTTCGGGTGCAAGACCACAACGGTCGCTTTATCGGTATCGGTGAAGTGAGCGAAGACGGGCGTATTGCGCCGCGTCGTTTGATTTCAACCAAGGCATAGCCAGGGTTGCAGCCGCTGAACACTGTTCGGTGGTAGATGATTCGGTCAGTTTGGCCGTAGCGCAGGTAAAGGGTTTCGGCTCTGGCCTGCGTGTATCGAGGGTGGCTGTTAATAGGCGCGGTCATACCTCACTTAAAAACACGGGAAGCGATTCCCGGCCTATTGCGACTGTTTCGGCAGTTGCCTAACTGAGAGGATTGCCCCATGGCACTCAGCGTTGAAGAAAAAGCCCAAATCGTAACTGACTACCAGCAAGCTGCTGGCGACACCGGTAGCCCGGAAGTGCAAGTTGCACTGCTGTCCGCCAACATCAACAAGCTGCAAGGCCACTTCAAGGCCAACGGTAAAGATCACCACTCGCGTCGTGGCCTGATCCGTATGGTTAACCAGCGTCGTAAGCTGCTGGATTACCTGAAGGGCAAGGATGTTAGTCGTTACAGCGCCCTGATCGGTCGCCTGGGTCTGCGTCGCTAAGCAATGCTTACGCGTAGCTGACTGCCGAAGCTGGAAGTGGGGTTTGCCCCTGCTTCCAGCTTTTGCTTTTCTGCTTTAGCTGTTTTGGACGATAGCGGGTCCGATTCCCGTAACCGCCCACACATTCTGCAAGACCCGTTTGTTCACGTTGACGTGATAGAACGGTGCAAGAACCGCTTTCCCCAAGGGCAACAAAGAGAAGGAAAACACCGTGAACCCGGTAATCAAGAAGTTCCAGTTCGGTCAATCGACCGTTACCCTCGAGACAGGCCGTATCGCCCGTCAAGCCTCCGGCGCAGTGCTGGTCACCGTTGACGACGACGTCGCCGTACTGGTCGCCGTAACCGGCGCCAAGACTGCCGACCCAAGCAAAGGCTTTTTCCCGCTGTCCGTGCACTACCAGGAAAAAACCTACGCAGCCGGCAAGATCCCCGGCGGTTTCTTCAAGCGTGAAGCGCGCCCAAGCGAAAAAGAAACCCTGACCTCGCGTCTGATCGACCGTCCGATCCGTCCGCTGTTCCCGGAAGGTTTCCAGAACGAAGTGCAGGTTATCTGCACCGTGATCTCCACCAGCAAGAAGACTGATCCGGACATCGCTGCGATGATCGGTACTTCCGCTGCACTGGCCATCTCCGGCATCCCGTTCAACGGCCCGATCGGTGCTGCGCGCGTAGCCTTCCACCCGGAAACCGGCTACCTGCTCAACCCGACTTACGAGCAACTCAAGGCTTCGAGCCTGGACATGGTTGTAGCCGGTACTAAAGATGCCGTGCTGATGGTTGAATCGGAAGCCAAAGAGCTGACCGAAGACCAGATGCTGGGCGCTGTACTGTTTGCTCACGACGAGTTCCAGGCCGTGATCCAGGCCGTTACCGAGCTGGCTGCTGAAGCCGCCAAGCCGACGTGGGACTGGCAGCCGAAAGCGGAAAACACCGCACTGCTCAATGCCATTCGCAGCGAATTCGGTGAAGCGATTTCTCAGGCCTACACCATCATCATCAAGCAAGACCGCTACGCGCGCCTGGGTGAGCTGAAAGATCAGGTAGTCGCCAAGCTTTCCGGTGCTGAAGGTCAGCCTTCTGCTGGTGAAGTCAAAGAAGCCTTTGGTGAAATCGAATACCGCACCGTGCGCGAGAACATCGTTAACGGTAAGCCGCGTATCGACGGCCGTGATACCCGCACTGTGCGAGGTCTGAACATCGAAGTCGGTGTGCTGGACAAAACCCACGGTTCGGCCCTGTTCACCCGTGGCGAAACCCAGGCTCTGGTTGTAGCGACCCTCGGTACCGCCCGTGACGCGCAACTGCTCGACACCCTGGAAGGCGAGAAGAAAGACCCCTTCATGCTGCACTACAACTTCCCGCCGTACTCGGTGGGCGAGTGTGGTCGCATGGGTGCTACTGGCCGTCGCGAAATCGGTCACGGCCGTCTGGCCCGTCGTTCGGTTCAGGCCATGCTGCCAGCCGCTGACGTGTTCCCGTACACCATCCGCGTAGTATCGGAAATCACCGAGTCCAACGGTTCGTCTTCGATGGCATCCGTTTGCGGTGCTTCCCTGGCACTGATGGACGCCGGTGTGCCGATGAAGGCACCGGTAGCCGGTATCGCCATGGGTCTGGTTAAAGAAGGCGAGAAATTTGCCGTTCTGACCGACATCCTCGGCGACGAAGATCACCTGGGCGACATGGACTTCAAAGTAGCTGGTACCGCCAAGGGCGTAACCGCACTGCAGATGGACATCAAGATCCAGGGCATCACCGAAGAAATCATGGAAATCGCTCTGGGCCAAGCCCTGGAAGCGCGCCTGAATATTCTCGGTCAGATGAACAAGATCATCGCAACCTCGCGCACCGAGTTGTCGGCTAACGCCCCAACCATGATCGCGATGAAGATCGACCAGGACAAAATTCGCGACGTGATCGGCAAAGGTGGTGCAACCATCCGCGCTATCTGCGAAGAAACCAAAGCGTCGATCGACATCGAAGACGATGGCTCGATCAAGATCTTCGGCGAAACCAAGGAAGCCGCAGAAGCAGCGCGTCAGCGCGTTCTGGGCATCACCGCGGAAGCCGAGATCGGCAAGATCTACATCGGTAAGGTTGAGCGCATCGTCGATTTCGGTGCCTTCGTTAACATCCTGCCGGGCAAAGACGGTCTGGTGCACATCTCCATGCTCAGCGATGCGCGTGTTGAGAAGGTGACTGACATTCTGAAAGAAGGTCAGGAAGTGGAAGTGTTGGTACTGGACGTGGACAACCGCGGCCGCATCAAGCTGTCCATCAAAGACGTAGCTGCAGCCAAGGTGTCGGGCGTTTAATCACCCCGGTATGCCTTGATTGAGTGCAGCCCAAGCGGCTGTACTCGTTAATTAAAAGCCCCGCTGGTTTTGCCAGCGGGGCTTTTTTATGCGTCAGACCTAGTGGTTTTTAGCTTGGCTGTCGGTGGGGTGTGCATCGCGGGGTGACACGCGGAATGTGATGCTTACACGAGTGGCTGCCGAGTTTTACTGGCGTATCGAAACGCCGCTCAAAGACCGCGCTTGCTGTCGATTTTGACCAGGCGATTGCCTTCAAAACGCAGGAATTGGTACATGCCATTGCGTGGCCCGTAGACCCATTCTTCAACGGCTACTTCATTGCGAAAACCATAGGCATCAAGCACTTCGCGGTAGCCGACAAACTCGCGGCTCATCGGCTCGCCACATTTACTGGCGACCACGCTGGAGGAGTCCGTCACGCTGATCAGGCCGCTGTCACAGCGCAGGGTCGACGAGGCCTGTGCCACGGTAGGCAGCAAAATTAATAGGCTGCAGATAAGTGCTTTCAATCGACGCTCCTTGTTTTAACGACTACGACGGCGCTCGATAGCGCGCAAGCGCGTGCCCTCGAACGTCAAAATGCTCAGCATGCCGTTATCCGGGCCGTAGACCCATTCCTCAATCTGGTATTCACGGCGCTCGTTAGGGCCGAGTGAATAACCGACCAGGTCACGAAAGGCGGGTTCGCCGCACTTTTGTAGTACCTCGAAACGTCGGTCATCCAGGCTCACCAGTTGGCTGCCGCAGCGCAAGGTGTCGGCCTGCGCCATGAGCGGTGTGATTAGCAAGGTGAGTAATAGCATGCGGGATAACGTGCGCATAGGTACAAGGCTCATGGGCTGCCAAGGTGCAGTGTGGAGGCGACGCGACCATCGGTGTCGGCCTGGACACTGTTGACATCCAACAAGTGAATTCGTTCGTCGGCCAGGCCGCCACGGTCAACCAGGTAGTCCTTAATTTCACCGGCTCGCGCCTGGGCCAGTTGGCGCTGTAACAGTTCGCTCTGCGCCCAGGACTGCAGGACTGCATCGCGCATCTTGTTATGGCGTTCTTGTTCGGGCAGTTCGCGCCATTCAGCCGGCGGTTGCTGTTTGAGGCGCACGCGATAAATGCCCTCGAGGAGAACCGCTTTGTCGTCGTCATCAATGATCAGGTCGCTGGGTTGTGCGGGAACTTCGTCGCCGCGCCGTTGCAGGATTTTGTACCACGTGGCCTGGTATTCACGCTCCAAGCGGTTCTCGGCCAATGGTGGGCCGTCGCTGCTCAGGGCGCTCATGCCTTCGATTTCCAGGTGCAGCGTCGGGCGTTCTTTAAGTGCGCTGGCCAGCATGTCCAAGGCCTTTTGCGCGTCCGCGTCGAGCGAGCTATCACCCGCGGCGAAGCGCACCGTACTGAGGTCAACATCGCTACCGCCACTGACCAGGCCGCCGATAAACTTGAACGGTGCCTGCGCGGCGCGCAATACCAGATTACGCAGGGTCTGCCAGACGATGGGCATAACGCTGAATTCAGGACTGTTTAGATTGCCCTGCACGGGTAGCTGGATCTCGATATTGCCTTCTGTGTCTTTAAGCAGAGCCACGGCCAGGCGAATCGGCAGGTCCATGGCGTTTTTGCTGTCGACCTTCTCGCCCAGTTGCAGGTCTTCCAGCAGCAGTTTGTTTTCGGCATTGAGGTTGCCTTTCTCGATTTTGTAATGCAGATCGAGATTGAGGCGGCCTTTGCGGATGCGGAAGCCGGCGAACTTGCCAGAGTAGGGCGTCAGGGTTGTCAGCTCGACGTTCTTGAAGCGGGTCGTGATATCCAGACGGTTCATCGGATCGAACGGTGTGAGCTGGCCTTTGATGCTGACCGGTGCGTATTTATCGACCTTGCCGGTGATATCAATGCTGGCAGCATTCGGGCTTTGATTATTCAGGGTGCCGATCTTGCCGTTAAGTTGGCCAATGGCGGTGGCAAAGTTGGGACGCAAGCTGAAGTCAGCGAAATTGGCCGAGCCGTCCTGAATGCTGATGCCTCCGATACGGATAGGCAGCGGTTTCTCGGTTGTTGCTTTGCTCTGTTCGGAGCTAGCGGGTTGAGGCACCAGCAGCTCGTTGACGTTGGTGGTCAGGTCTTCGTTGATGATGAAGCGTACATAGGGCTGTTGCAGCTTGACTTGGCCGATCGCAAGGCCCTTGCCGTGTTGATAGTCGATCCCTTCCACCAGCACGCGCTGCCATTTGAGCAAGTCGCGGTCTTTGAGAGTATCGAGGGTGTGCAGTTGGTTAATTTCGGCCTGACCATCGATGCGAAATGCCAGCGGCTCGATGCTTTGCAGATCAACTGCCAGATCACTGCCAAGCCGCCCACTGCGCAGTTCCAGGCGCACGAAGGGGGTCAGGTACTTCTGTGCCAGACGCAGGTCGATATCGCGGGTGGCCACTTGTAGCTTGGCCGTGGTGGGTGTCAGTTGCACCTGGCCGGCGACGTTGATTTGCCCGGTTTTATTGACGCCGGTGTCGAGTTTAAGCGTGAAAGGCGAGGTGCCCAGGCTGTCAAAATCGCTCAGGTCGAGGTTGAGCGGCGCGAGCTCCAGTTTGACTTCTGCGCCGCCAGCGCGGTCGCTCAGGTGCACCTGATAGTTACGCAGTTGCATGTCGCGCAGGATGACTTGCCATGGTTTATCAGACGTTTGTGGCAGATCTTGCGTGGTGGTTTCCAGCTCAGCAGATTGCTCTGCGGTGGTCGGCGCGTTCACCGCCTCAGTTTCTGTTGCCTTGCTGGGATCCGCCCCAGCCTCAACTGGAGCTGGAGCTGGAGCTGGTTTTGCAGGTTGGCTGGCCAGTAATTTTTGCCAGTCGAGCTGACCATCGGCTTCGCGTGCCGCCCAAGTTTCGAGCGTTTGGCTTCTGATTTTGCCGATGATGACCTGCTGTTTGGCCAGGTCAACGCTGGTTTCGCTGATATCCAGGCTTTCCAGGCGCAGCAGCGGTTTGTCCGCTGGGCTCTTGATGGCAAAACGGCTGACGCTCAGTTGGGTATTGCTCAACAGCAGTTCAGTACCATTGGCGAGGTTTAGGTTGTAGTCGCTGCTCAGGTTGACCGTGCCGTCTTCAAGGACCAGAGGCAGCGCATCGCGCACGTAGGGCCAGAAGGCTTTCAGCTTGCCGTCGGTGATTTTTAAATTACCGCTGGAGCTGATCGGCACCAGGCTGATGCGCCCAGTCCAGTCAATCCGCCCGCCAGTAGGCCCGGTGGCCACTAGGCTCATGTCGGCATTGTCGTCGGGCAGGGTGCTGAGGTTGAACAGTTCAAGGTTGAGGTCGTCGTAAAGGAACTCGATTGGCTCGCTGGGCCGCAGATCCTGAAAGTGGACGTTACCGCTGCTCAATTTGATCCGTGCGATGCGTAACGGGAACGGCTCGCCGCTTGGCTCATCGACCGCCGGTTGCGGACTTGGCGGTATGTTGAACAATTGGGTCAGGTTGAGCCGTCCGTCCTTGCCAAACAGGACTTCGCCTTGCGGTTTGTCCAATTCAATGTCGGCCAGGTGCAAAACGCCGTTCCACAGGCTGTCGAGTTGCAGGTTGGCATACAGGCGCTCAAAAGCGATCTGCTGCTGGTCAGCTTCGCCGATCCGCAGGCCCCAGAGGCTGAGCTCCAGGCTGAACGGGTTGAGTTGTAAACGCTGCAGGCTGGCGGGTACGGTCGCGTACTGGGCCAGTTGCTGGTTGGCAATGCGCAGGGCGATGCCCGGCAAAATCAGAAAGCCCAGCAGGCTGTAGAGGGTCACGGCGATGGCCATTGCGCTGGCCGCGCGCTTTATTCCTTTAAGCATAATTACGTCATCTTTCCCGACGAGAAGTGCTTGGGAGTATGGCATGCACGCGCGGCTTCGCAGAACCTCCGCAGCGGATTCTGTGTTCGGTACAGTGCTTTAGAACTGCAAAATCAGCGTTTTCAGCGGTGGTTGGCCGTCGTGCGACGGGAAGTCAGCGGCGGGTGGCAGCACCTGGCAGTCGCGCACCGGGCGGCCGAGTTTGTCAGCGCAACGCAGCACCTGTTCGCGCCAGTCCGCCATGGCGACTTTAGCCAAGTTGTTGCAGCAGATCAGTACACCATTGTCAGCGGTGGCGAGAATCGCTGGCTTGAGCAGGCTTTGATAATCGCGCAGCAGGTCGACGGTGCCGAACGCGCTCTTGGCCCAGGCCGGCGGGTCGAGCAGTACGAGGTCAAACTGGCGTTGTTCAAGGCGCGGATACGGCGGCAGTTTGTGCCCGCGGCGCGCAGTGATGGGCAGCCCGGCCAGTTGGCGAATGGCTGGGAAGTAGTCGGATTGGACGAACTGCATGGGTGCGAGCTGCGGGTTGAGCGCGCCATTTTCGCGGCCGACGGCCAGGTTGCCTTCGGCAAAATCCAGGTTAACGACTTCACGGGCTCCGCCCGCTGCGGCGCTCAGGCCAACACCGCAGGTGTAAGCAAATAGATTGAGCACGGATTGACCCGCACTGTGCGCTTTGATCCAGCCACGGGCGTTGCGCAGGTCGAGAAATAACAGCGGGTCTTGTCCCGCATGACGCCCACGTACGCGGTAATTGAGGCCCCATTCATGACCGACCAGATCGGCCAGTGCGGCTGGTTCGGCTTGGTAGACCGGGTCCGTGCGGTCGATACGCGAGTTGCCTTGGCTGCGGTCGTTGTACACCAGCAATAACGGCTGATTCAGGTGGCTGCAGATCAGCGCGTGGGCGGCCAGTAAGTCATCACGGCTGAGTGGCTGGTGAAAGGTCTGTACCAGTAATTGCTCACCGTAACGGTCGATGGTCAGACCGCCCGCGCCTTCCTGGCTGCCATGGAACAGGCGATAGCAGTCGGTGCCTTGCTGATGCAGTTCAGTTATCAGGTCTTGGCGGTTATGCAGTGCGGCGCGCAGCGCCTGATCGAGAGAGGGCATGCGCGGCGACTCGAAAAAGAAGGGCGCGCAGTTTACCACTGCGCTTTTCGAGGGGAGCAGCTTTAGCCGCGATGCTTACGATTTTAAAGCGCGCGGCTAAAGCCCCTCCGGCAAGATCAAAAGCCTCAGCGCGTAAGGCGGATGTTGCTATTTACATCCACCACAGCGGTGAGGCGTGACCCGGCCTACTTATCAGTTCCTTTCAATGGCCAGCGCTACGCCTTGGCCGCCACCGATGCACAGGGTGGCGAGGCCTTTTTTGGCGTCACGTTTGATCATCTCGTGCAACAGGCTGACCAGCACGCGGCAGCCCGAAGCGCCAATCGGGTGGCCGAGGGCGATGGCGCCGCCGTTGACGTTGACCTTGCTGGCATCCCAGCCCAGTTCTTTCCCGACTGCCAAGGCTTGTGCGGCGAAGGCTTCGTTGGCTTCGATCAGGTCCAACTCATCCAGCTGCCAGCCGGCTTTGACCAGGCAGCGCTGGGTCGCGCCGACCGGGCCGATGCCCATGATCGCCGGGTCGACACCGGCACTGGCGTAGCTGGCGATTTTGGCCAATACCGGCAGACCGAGTGCCTTGGCTTTCTCTGCGCTCATCATCAGCACCGCTGCTGCACCGTCGTTCAGGCTAGAGGCGTTGCCGGCAGTAACGCTGCCCTCTTTTTTAAACGCGGGCTTGAGTTTACCCAGCGATTCGGCGGTGGTGCCAGCGCGCGGTTGCTCGTCGGTGACGAAGGCCACGGGGTCGCCTTTGCGCTGGGGAATGAGGATTGGGGTGATTTCAGCCGCGAAGCGTCCGGCTTCGATGGCCGCTACGGCTTTCTGTTGCGAGGCAGCGGCAAAGGCATCTTGTCCTTCACGGCTGATGCCGTACTTGTCCACTAGGTTTTCGGCGGTGATGCCCATGTGGTAATCGTTGAAGGCATCCCACAGGCCGTCAGTGATCATGCTGTCAATCAGCTTGGCATGGCCCATGCGCAGGCCAGTGCGTGCGCCGGGCATCACGTAGGGGGACAAGCTCATGTTTTCCATGCCGCCGGCAATGACCACGTCGGCGTCGCCGCAGCGAATCGCTTGGGCGGCCAGGTGCAAAGCTTTGAGGCCTGAGCCGCAGACTTTGTTCAGGGTCAGTGCGGGTACGGCATGCGGCAAACCGGCAAGAATCACCGCTTGGCGCGCCGGATTCTGCCCGCTGCCTGCAGTGAGTACCTGGCCGAGGATCACTTCATCAACCTGTGCGCCGTCCAAGCCTGTTTGCGCCAATAACTGGCGGATTACCGCAGCGCCCAGTTCAGGGGCCGGGATGGCAGCCAGTGCACCCTGAAAACTGCCGATGGCGGTGCGGGTGGCGGCAACGATGACAACCTCTTGCATAACGCGATCCTCACAAAATGACAGGCGCGGCAGGCCGCGAAAGTTCGCTATGGTGGCACAGCGGCTTTGCTGGCGGCCAGCGTGTGAACTGCTCGGTCACTGCAACGGTGGCAGATTTAACCGTCGGCGGGCGCAACTGACCGCACCGCCACGCACTGCCCAGCGCAGCGTGGGCGCAAGGCTGTGTACGCCGGCCTGGATGATCCGGCTGCGCGCCGGGCTCACTGTCTGGCCAAGCATGTGCTGCGCCCAGTCGGGTAGCAGGTCGATACCGGCTTGCATCATCCATTTACCTGCCGGTACCGCCAGGGCGCTTGGCGCGGGGGCGGCGAGCAGAATGCGCAGAATCTCCAGCGAGCGCTCATCGCAACTCAGTTCCGCGCGGACTGCGTGCAGATAAGTGGCAACTTCGGCGCGCGATCGAGGCACATGGGTGGCCCCCAGGCGTTCGGCTATCAAGGCAATCTCGGCGTAGTAGCGGTCTTGATCGGCGGCGCTGAGGTGCGGGTTGCGGTAACGCAGATGGGCCTGAAGAAAACTGTGGACTTCGGCCACATGCACCCAAGTCAGTAACGCCGGGTCGCTGGCTGCGTAAGGGCGGCCATCTGCGGCGTTGCCGGTAACCTTGAGATGGATGGTCTTGACCTTTTCGATCAGCCACTCGGCATCGGCGCGCGAACCATAGGTGGTGCCGGAAATGAATTGCCCAGTGCGTCGCAGGCGACCGAGCAGGTCCTGGCGAAAATTGGAGTGATCCCACACGCCGGCCAATGCCAGCTGTGGGAGGAAAATAAAGTGTCATCCTAACTACAGGACCCTGCAACGTAGCAATTCCTGCAAAAATCCATTTAAAACAATGACTTATTTCAATTC
>LNDO01000107.1 GCA_001465025.1 Pseudomonas sp. Ga0074129 | reverse complement strand
CAAGGCGAAGGCGGTTTCTACGTCGCGCCGAAAGACTTCATGCTGCGCCTGCGCGCCCTGTGTGATCAGCACGGCATCCTGCTGATTGCCGACGAAGTGCAAACCGGCGCAGGCCGTACCGGCACCTTCTTCGCCATGGAACAAATGGGCGTCGCCGCCGATTTGACCACCTTCGCTAAATCCATCGCCGGCGGCTTCCCGGTGGCGGGCGTGTGCGGCAAGGCCGAATACATGGACGCCATTGCTCCCGGCGGTCTGGGCGGCACTTACGCCGGCAGCCCGCTGGCCTGCGCCGCGGCGCTGGCGGTGATGGACGTGTTTGAAGAAGAAAAACTGCTGGACCGCTGCAAGGCAGTGGGTGAGCGCCTAGTTACCGGCCTCAAAGCCATTCAGGCCAAGCACAACAGCATCGGCGAAGTGCGCGCCCTCGGCGCGATGATTGCCATGGAGCTGTGCGAAGGTGGCGACGTGCACAAACCCAACGCGGCGCTGACCGGGCAGATTGTGGCCAAGGCGCGCGACAAGGGCCTGATCCTGCTGTCGTGCGGCACCTACGGCAACGTCTTGCGCGTGCTGGTGCCGTTGACCGCTGAAGATGAACTGCTCGACCGCGGCCTGGCGATCATCGCCGAGTGCTTCGACGAACTGGCCTAAGCCTCAGTGCGTTACCCACAAAACCCGCTTCGGCGGGTTTTGTGCATTTCAGCCCGTCGCGGCTAAAGCCCCTCCCACAGAGCGCGCACACGTGCAGGAACAGCCATTCGTGGGAGGCGCTTTAGCGGCGACAGATTGCAAGCGCTCGCAGGATGGCGAGGTTGCATAGGCTGCGCCTGGCGAGAGCGGGTTTGTGCTGCCGACCATCGTCCCAGCGACGCCTGAGAATCCGCTCGGGTACAATGCGCGCCTTTCGTAAATGCCACCGAGGTGCGTTATGCAACCCTTCGCCATTGCCCCGTCGATTCTGTCCGCTGATTTCGCTCGTCTGGGTGAAGAAGTCGACAAGGTACTCGCCGCCGGTGCCGACATCGTGCACTTCGATGTGATGGACAACCACTACGTGCCCAACCTCACCATCGGCCCGATGGTCTGCGCTGCGCTGCGTAAATACGGCATCACTGCGCCTATCGACGCGCACCTGATGGTCAAGCCAGTGGACCGCATCATTGGCGACTTTATCGAAGCCGGTGCCAGCTACATCACCTTCCACCCGGAAGCCAGCGAGCACATCGACCGCTCGCTGCAGTTGATCCGCGATGGCGGTTGCAAGGCCGGTCTGGTGTTCAACCCGGCCACCCCGCTGGATGTGCTCAAGCACGTCATGGACAAGGTCGACATGATCCTGCTGATGAGCGTTAACCCCGGCTTCGGCGGGCAGAAGTTCATCCCCCACACCCTCGACAAACTGCGCGAAGCCCGCGCACTGATCGACGCCAGCGGCCGTGAAATCCGTCTGGAGATCGACGGTGGGGTCAATGTGCAGAACATCCGTGAGATCGCTGCCGCCGGTGCCGATACCTTTGTCGCAGGCTCAGCCATCTTCAACCAGCCGGACTACAAAACCGTGATCGACGCCATGCGCGCCGAACTGGCCCAGGCCCGCGCGTGAGCCTGCTGCGCGAGCTGTTTAACGGCGAGTTGCCGCGTTTGGTGATGTTTGACCTGGACGGCACCTTGGTTGATTCGGTGCCGGATCTGGCTGCCGCCGTCGACAACACCCTGCATGAGTTGGGTCGCCCGCCAGCAGGCGTAAATCAGGTGCGCGACTGGGTGGGTAACGGCGCGCGCGTGCTGGTGCGCCGTGCCCTGGCCGGAGGTCTGGAACATGCGCATGTTGATGATGCGCAGGCCGAACAGGCGCTGGAGTTGTTTATGCAGCACTACGCCGCAAACCACGCGCTGACGCAGGTTTATTCCGGTGTAAAACCGACCCTGGATTGGCTGCGTGAACAGCAGGTCGAGCTGGCGATTGTCACTAACAAGCCAGAGCGCTTTGTCGCGCCGTTGCTGGATGAGAAAGGCTTGGGCGGCTATTTCCGCTGGATTGTCGGTGGCGATACCTTGCCCCAGCAGAAGCCTGATCCGGCGGCGCTGCGCCATGTGCTGCGCCTGGCTCGCGTTGAGCCGGCGCAGGCGTTGTTTATCGGTGATTCGCGTAATGATGTGCGGGCGGCCAAGGCCGCTGGTGTGCCGTGCGTGGCGCTAAGTTATGGCTATAACCACGGTCGGCCGATTGCTGAAGAACACCCTGCGCAGGTGCTCGATTGCCTGAGCGGCTTGCTACGACCGGCCGCGAACGCGCTTTTGCCGGGGCTTGCGGGTTGATTCGCTTGCGACCCTGCGCTAGTGTGAAGGGACTTCATTCCCGCCTGTATTAAGAGAGTTTCGTGGTGGTTACCTGCACGCGTTGTTCGGCAAGCACTGACATGAAAATCATCAAGGCCCTGGCTCGTTGGCGCTGGCGCCTCTGACCTGATCCTGGCTTTGCCTAAAGCCCGCCTGCATTTCACCGTATTACCTCAAGCCACGAGGCTGCACATGACCCGCGAAGAATTTCTGCGTTTAGCCGCTGCCGGCTATAACCGCATTCCTGTTGCCTGCGAAACCCTGGTGGATTTCGACACCCCGCTGTCCATTTATCTGAAGCTGGCCGACGAGGCCAACACCTACCTGCTCGAATCCGTGCAGGGCGGTGAGAAATGGGGGCGTTACTCGATCATCGGCCTGCCTGCGCGCACGGTGCTGCGCGCCTATGGGCATGATGTGACGATCAGCGTGGATGGCGTCGAAGTGGAACGTCACCACTGCGAAGACCCACTGGCCTTCGTCGAGCAGTTTCAGGCGCGCTACAAGGTGCCGACCCTGGCCGGTCTGCCGCGCTTTAACGGCGGTCTGGTTGGCTACTTTGGCTACGACAGCGTGCGCTATGTCGAGCCCAAATTAGCTAAGGGCGTAAACCCCGATGCTCTCGGCACGCCGGATATCCTGTTGATGGTGTCTGACGCGGTGGTGGTGTTCGACAACCTGGCGGGCAAGATGCACGCCATTGTGTTGGTTGACCCAAGTGACGCCGATGCGCTGGAGCAAGGCCAGGCGCGCCTGCGGGATATTCTGCACAAGCTGCGTCAGCCGATTACCCCGCGCTTGGGCGTTGATCTGGCGGCGGCGACGGGTGCCGAGCCGGACTTTATCTCCAGCTTCAAGCGCGATGACTACGAGAACGCCGTGCAGGCAATCAAGGAATACATCCTCGCCGGTGACTGCATGCAGGTGGTGATCTCGCAGCGCATGTCGATTCCGTTCAAGGCCGCGCCGATTGATCTGTACCGCGCGCTGCGCTGCATCAACCCGACGCCTTACATGTACTTCTTCAACTTCGGCGACTTCCATGTGGTCGGCAGCTCGCCGGAAGTGTTGGTGCGTTTGGAAGATGGCTTGGTCACTGTACGCCCGATTGCCGGCACCCGCCCGCGCGGCGCGAACGAAGAGGCGGATCGGGCTCTGGAGGAAGACCTGCTGTCCGACGCCAAAGAAGTCGCCGAGCACTTGATGCTTATCGACCTGGGCCGTAACGATGTTGGCCGCGTCGCCAGCACCGGTAGCGTCAAACTGACTGAGAAAATGGTGATCGAGCGTTATTCCAACGTCATGCACATCGTATCCAACGTCACCGGCCAGTTGAAGCAAGGCCTGACCGCGATGGACGCACTGCGCGCCATTTTGCCTGCGGGCACCTTGTCCGGTGCGCCGAAGATTCGCGCCATGGAAATCATCGACGAGCTGGAGCCGGTCAAACGCGGCGTCTACGGCGGCGCGGTGGGCTACTTGGCGTGGAACGGCAATATGGACACCGCCATCGCCATCCGTACAGCGGTGATCAAAGATGGCGAACTGCATGTGCAAGCCGGGGCTGGCATCGTTGCCGACTCCGTGCCTGCACTGGAGTGGGAAGAAACCCTGAACAAGCGTCGCGCCATGTTCCGCGCCGTTGCCCTCGCTGAACAGACTGTCGAATAAGAGGTTACGCCATGCTTTTAATGATCGATAACTACGACTCCTTCACCTACAACGTGGTGCAGTACCTGGGCGAGTTGGGTGCCGACGTGCACGTGATCCGCAATGACGAACTGTCGATTGCCGAAATTGAGGCGCTGCAGCCCGAGCGCATCGTGGTTTCGCCCGGCCCGTGTACGCCGACCGAAGCCGGTGTGTCGATTGAGGCCATTCTGCACTTTGCCGGCAAGCTGCCGATTCTCGGTGTGTGCCTGGGTCACCAGAGCATCGGCCAGGCTTTTGGCGGTGATGTGGTGCGAGCGCGTCAGGTGATGCACGGTAAAACCAGCCCAGTGTTCCACCGTGATCTGGGCGTTTTCGCCGGCCTGAATAACCCGCTGACAGTCACCCGCTACCATTCGCTGGTGGTCAAGCGCGAGACCCTGCCCGACTGCCTGGAAATGACCGCCTGGACTCAGCATGAGGACGGCACGGTCGACGAGATCATGGGCCTGCGGCACAAGACCCTGCAGATCGAGGGCGTGCAGTTCCACCCGGAGTCGATTCTGACTGAGCAGGGCCATGAACTGTTTGCCAACTTCCTCAAACAACAAGGAGGCCTGCGCTGATGAACATCAAGGAAGCCCTCAATCGAGTGGTCAGCCAGTTGGATCTGAGCACCGAAGAAATGCAGGACGTCATGCGCGAAATCATGACCGGCCAGTGCACCGATGCGCAGATTGGTGCCTTCCTGATGGGCATGCGCATGAAAAGCGAGAGCATCGACGAAATCGTCGGCGCAGTCTCGGTGATGCGTGAGCTGGCCAGTCACGTGCACTTGCAGACCCTCGACCATGTAGTCGATGTGGTCGGTACTGGCGGCGATGGTGCGAACATCTTCAACGTATCAACGGCGGCGAGCTTTGTTGTCGCAGCGGCTGGCGGCAAAGTGGCCAAGCACGGCAACCGTGCGGTGTCGGGCAACAGCGGCAGTGCTGACCTGCTAGAAGCGGCTGGCGCCTACCTTAGCCTGACGCCGGAGCAAGTGGCGCGCTGCATCGAAGGCGTCGGCGTCGGCTTTATGTTTGCTCAGGTGCATCACGCGGCGATGAAGCATGCAGCCGTGCCACGCCGTGAAATGGGCCTGCGCACTATTTTCAATATGCTTGGCCCGCTGACCAATCCGGCGGGGGTTAAGCATCAGGTGGTGGGCGTCTTCAGTCAGGCGCTCTGCCGGCCGTTGGCCGAGGTGCTCAAGCGTTTGGGCAGTCAGCATATTTTGGTGGTGCATTCGCGTGATGGCCTGGATGAGTTCAGCCTGGCGGCTGCTACTCATGTCGCGGAGCTGAAGGACGGTGTGATCAGCGAATACGAGGTGCTCCCCGAAGACCTCGGCTTGCAAAGTCAGAGCCTGATTAGTCTGGCTGTGGAAAGCCCGCAGGCATCGCTTGCGCTGATTCGCGATGCGCTGACCAAGCGCAAGACCGACGCTGGGCAAAAAGCCGCCGACATGATCGCTCTGAATGCCGGTGCGGCGCTGTATGCGGCGGACCTGGCGAGCAGCTTGAAAGAAGGTGTTCAGCTGGCCCACGATGCGTTGCATACGGGCCTGGCCTGGGAAAAATTACAAGAGCTGGTGTCCTTTACCGCCGTGTTCAAAGAGGAGAATGCCGGATGAGTATTCCAACCGTTCTGGAGAAAATCCTCGCGCGCAAGGTTGAGGAAGTGGCGGCACGCCGCGCCGTTGTGTCGCTGGCTGAGCTTGAGCAGCAAGCCCGCGCCGCCGATCCAGTGCGCGGCTTTGCCGAGGCGATGATTACTCAGGCCAAGCGCAAGCAGCCGGCGGTTATTGCCGAAATCAAGAAAGCCTCACCGAGCAAGGGCGTGCTGCGTGAACACTTCGTGCCCGCTGAAATTGCGCAGAATTATGAGTCTGGTGGCGCGACCTGTTTGTCGGTACTGACCGATATCGACTTCTTTCAGGGGGCTGATCGCTACCTGCAGGAGGCCCGTGCCGCGTGCGCGCTGCCGGTAATCCGCAAGGACTTCATGATCGACCCTTACCAGATTGTCGAGGCGCGCGCCTTGGGTGCCGATTGCGTGTTGCTGATCGTCTCGGCGCTGGAAGACGGCCAAATGGCCGAGCTGGCCGCCACGGCCAAAGCCTTTGATCTCGATGTGCTGGTGGAAGTACACGATGGTGATGAGCTGGAGCGTGCGCTGAAAACCCTCGATACACCGCTGGTCGGCATCAACAACCGCAACCTGCACACCTTTGAACTGAGTCTGGAAACCACTCTGGATCTGCTGCCGCGTATTCCGCGTGATCGTCTGGTGGTGACTGAAAGCGGCATTCTCAATCGTGCTGACGTCGAGCTGATGGAGATCAGTGAGGTGTATGCCTTCCTGGTGGGTGAGGCGTTTATGCGTGCGGAAAACCCCGGTGCCGAGCTTGAGCGTCTGTTCTTCCCCGAGCGCAAGCGGGTCATCAGCTCGCTGGATGTTGATTGATTGCCGACACGCAGAAAAAAGCCGACGCATGCGTCGGCTTTTTTGTCGCTGCAGTGGGCGGTTCAGCGGGTGCCGAACACCACCATGGTCTTGCCTTTGACGTTGACCAGACCTTGCTCCTCCAGCGCTTTAAGCACGCGACCAACCATCTCGCGTGAGCAGCCGACGATGCGGCCAATCTCCTGGCGGGTGATTTTGATCTGCATGCCGTCAGGGTGGGTCATGGCGTCGGGTTGTTTGCACAGGTCCAGCAGGGTGCGCGCCACACGACCGGTCACATCAAGGAATGCCAGGTCGCCAACCTTGCGTGTGGTATTACGTAGGCGCTCGGCCATCTGGCTGCCGAGGGCGTAAAGAATGTCCGGATCTTGCTGGGTCAGCTCGCGGAACTTGGCGTAGCTCAACTCCGCCACTTCGCATTCGGTTTTAGCCCGCACCCACGCACTGCGTTCTTTCTCGGTGCCGTCTTTCTCAAACAGGCCCATCTCGCCAAAGAAGTCGCCAGAGTTGAGGTAAGCAATGATCATCTCTCGCCCATCATCATCTTCGATCAGGATGGTGACCGAGCCTTTGACGATGAAAAACAACGTTTCGCAGCGATCGCCCGCATAAATGATGGTGCTTTTGGCGGTGTAGCGGCGGCGGTGGCAATGTGCGAGAAGCTTGTCGAGATTTTTTATTTTAGGTGTAAGGGTAATAGCTACCATGCCCGAATCCCGAATGTATGAAGGTGAGCCGTTGTGCGGCCGCGTTCTAATAATAGTTATCCGTACAAGTGTGCCAGCATTCCGGCGTCAGCTTAACAGTCACACCAAGACTAGGGGCTGTTTTGCGACCTGGCTAACACTCAGCAGGGCACTTTGTCGCTTTGGACAGGTTCTCGGAGGGCAAAAGTGCTGTGCTAAGCTGCCTTCCTTTTTAACAGCGGAGCCTGAGTAATGAAAGCGCGGATTCAGTGGGCCGGTGAAGCCATGTTTATCGGTGAGTCGGGCAGTGGTCATGCTGTGGTGATGGACGGCCCACCCGAGAGCGGTGGCCGTAATTTGGGTGTGCGGCCGATGGAGATGGTGCTGATTGGCCTGGGTGGCTGCAGCAACTTCGACGTAGTCAGCATTCTGAAGAAATCCCGCCAGGCGGTGGAAAGCTGCGAGGCCTTTCTGGAGGCTGAGCGCGCCACGGAAGAACCTAAGGTGTTCACCAAGATCCACCTGCATTTTGTGGTCAAGGGCCGTGGTTTGAAGGAAGCCCAGGTCAAGCGTGCGGTTGAGCTGTCGGCGGAGAAGTACTGCTCCGCGTCGATTATGCTGGGCCGTGGCGGCGTTGAAATCACCCATGATTACGAAATCATCGAGCTCGGTGAGTAAGTCGCCTCAAGTGTTGCGCGCAGTGAAAAGGGCACCGAGGTGCCCTTTCTTGTGCCTGCAATAAACCGCGTCAGACGCGGTAGGTGGTGCTGGTCATCACTTTGGCCAGCAGGCTCATGCCGAACTTCACCGGTGCTGGGAAGCGTAAGCCACCCGCGTCTAGGGCGTTGCAGGCATGTTGTTCTTCATCCACGCGCATCTGCTCAAGAATCGCGCGGGATTTGTGGTCCTGCTCGGGGATTTGTTGCAGGTGATCGTCTAAGTGTTTGACCACTTGGTCTTCGGTGGCCGCGACAAAACCCAGGCTGACCTTGTCGCTGATAAGGCCAGCCGCCGCGCCTACGCCAAACGACAGGCCGTAGAACAGCGGGTTCAGGATGCTCGGCTGGCTGCCCAGCTGGCGGATGCGCTGCTCACACCACGCCAGGTGGTCGATTTCTTCGTCGGCGGCATGCTCCATTGCCAGGCGTACGTGCGGCAATTTGGCCGTCAGGGCCTGACCTTGATAAAGCGCTTGGGCGCAGACTTCGCCGGTGTGGTTGATGCGCATCAGGCCGGCGATGTGCTGGGTCTGGCGTTCGTCCAGCTCGGCTTCTGGTTGCACGATAGCGGGCGACGGTCGCGTTGGCTGGCCGCTGAACGGCAGCAAAGTACGCAGAGCGGCATCGGCTTGCAGGAGTAGGCGATCAACAGGGGAAAAATGACGTTCGCTGGCCATAAGGACCTCCGGCGCTGGTTTCGGTGTTCAGTTTACTCCAAGTCAAAGAGCAGGTCTGTTGACGTTTCGTCGCAGCCTCAGGGCAGTTCGCGCATCAGCCGAAAACCTAGGGCGTAGTCGCGGTGCTGCGGTTGTTTTATGTCGCGCTGGCTGCTGCGCAAATACGTGGGCCCGCTGTTCCACGCGCCACCGCGCACCGCCCGCGGGCTTTTATCAAGCAGGCTGGCGACGGCTTGTTCGCTGCCATCGAAGGGGCTGGCGAAGCGTGAGGCGGTCCATTCCCACACATTGCCGGCGGTGTCATACAGACCAAACGCATTGGCGGCAAATTGCCCGGTGCGCTCGGTTTTGCTTTGAATCAGGCGCGAGGTGGCGCAACCACGGCAGTGTGCGCGGGGGCGGGTTTCCGGGCTGTCGAGCTGATCGCCCCACCAGTACACTTCTGTGCTGCCGGCTCGGGCCGCATATTCCCACTCGGCTTCGGTTGGCAGGCGATAGCGGTGTCCGGTGACTTTGCTCAGCCACTGGCTGTAAGCCACGGCTTGCAACCAGGACACATGAATCACAGGCCGCAGGGCTGATAAGCCCCAGCCCTCGTTGTCGGGCAAGGCTGTAGCGGTCGCGTCGGCATAGTGCTGCCAGTCGGCAAAGCTGACTTCGAAACGACCGATGGCGAAAGCTTTTGCGAAGGTAATCGGCGTCAGGGGTCGCTCGTTGTGGTTCCCCGTGCTGCTGTGATCGCCGAGCTGAAAATGTCCCGCCGGGACGACCACCATTGATGGGCCCGGCTTGCCATTGGGCAGGGTGTCGTTGAACACGCGCCCGGCTTCGTCAGCCAGCAGCGTAGTAGTGCCCAGTGCGCTGACGAGCAGCACCAGTGTGGCCGCAAAGCGCATCAACCCGGTGGCCATGTCATCTGTCGCTTGGCCATCAGGTGCATGTGAATGTGATAAACCGTCTGCCCGCCCAACTCATTGCAATTCATCACCACGCGAAAGCCCTCGGCGCAGCCTTGCTCCTTGGCCAGGCGCTGGGCAGTGAAAAGGATGTGGCCGGCCAGTGCGGTGTCTGCTGCGCTGAGGTCGAGCAGGGCGGCGTTTTGCAAGGTAGTTGTCGCGTCAGCCGTGTTTTTAAGCTGCTATTTTCACTGCCGGCTGCTCCCTCTCTGGGTTGAGTGTGACGGCGCCGA
>LNDO01000106.1 GCA_001465025.1 Pseudomonas sp. Ga0074129 | reverse complement strand
AGACTTATCCACAGTTGCTGGTAACAAAATCAGCAATCCGCCCTGGGTCAAATTTCAATCGGCAGGGTGGGTCAATTTTCCATCAGCGCCAACACAGTACTAACTTCGGCAAGCTGGAAACCCTGGTCGTCAACGACCCACAGCGCGCGGAATTGGTTGGAGCCATCAAAGCCGATTACGAGGCTTATAAGGTGGCCGTTGGCGAGATGTTCAGCGCCAAACTGGCGGCATTGGGTGCCGAGCAGCGCATGCTGGATGAGGTGGCGGTGGTCACCGAGCGTGCGGATGACGTGGGCTTTGCCCTGATGGAGATCGTCAACGCCCGCGCCCCAAGCCGCGACAAAGAAGCCGATCTGCAACTGGCCCAAGGCTTTGCCAACCAGGCCGACGCGTTGCTGGCGGGCGTGGCCAAAGCTGCCCAGGAAATGCAAAACACTAAAAATGTCGAGACACTGGCCACCGCCGAGGATGACCTGGAGTTCATCATCAATGGTGCCATGCTCTGGTTCGATAAAGCCGTGCCGCTGTTCGAGCCAATGGATCAGGACGGCATCGTCATCATGACGCGCGAGAGCGTGGCAAAACTGCGTGAGCGCCTGCAGAGCCAACCCAACTTCGTGACGCATAAACGCGAGCAACTGCAGCAGCAGGAGGTTTCCTGGGCCGCCCTCAACACCTCGAAAGCCTCAGTGCAAAAAGCGGTTGCCGGGCTCGACAGCGTGCTGGTGTCGGCGGATGCGCAATTCACCCGCCTGCAACAGGAACTGGCCGACAGCGTGAGCTTCGGCTTCAAGAGCACCATCGTGATCCTGCTGATTCTGCTGGCACTGGCCACGCAAAACTTCAACTCGATGCGCCAAGCCATTCGCAAGAAGATGATCGACCTGGCCAAGCTCAACGGCATCGGTGGCACCCTAGCAGCAGCACGCGACCAGGACACCGCGCTGGAGTTGGTGCTGCATGCGATGTACGACAAAATCGGTATCGAAAGTGGCTCGGTGTACCTGTTCAACAAGGACAACGACCTCGAAGCCAAGGCGTTTCTGCCGCCCAAACAAATGGACGACGCGCCTACAGCCCTTACCTTCGTCATGGGCGAAGGCATCATCGGTAAAGCGGCAGACAGCAAGCAGGCGATCTTTGTACCGGACACCAGCAGCTCATCGGACTACATCGGCGGCGAGAACGAAAAAGCCAAAGCCCTGCTTTGCGTGCCACTGGTCGATAAGGACATTCTGATCGGGGTGATGAACTTCTCCGGCGACGTGAACAAAGTTGCGTTCGCCGACAGTGACTATGAGTTTGTCTCTTCGGTGGCGCGCTCACTGGTCACCACCATCAAGAACATCCGCATGGTCGAGGTGATCGAAGAGCACAACCGCACTCTGGAGAAAAAGGTCGAAGAACGCACGGCAGCCCTCAAGCAAAAGAACGAGGACATCGCCAATATGTTCTCCAACATGCACCAGGGCTTGTTCACCATCGTCGAAGGCGGGCAGATTCACCCGGAATACGCGGCCTATCTGGAAACCATCTTCGAAACCAAAAACGTGGCCAACCGTCACTTTGTCGACTTTATGTTCAGCCACTCCAACCTCAGCTCAGACATTGTCGATGCAGCCTCGACGTCGGTGACTTCGATCATCGGCGAAGACTCGATGATGTATGAGTTCAACTCGCACCTGCTGGTCAAAGAACTGGCCATCGCCCTGCCCGACAAACCGCTCAAGCAAATTGAGCTGGATTGGGACCCGATCATTGACGATCAGGATGTGGTGACCAAGCTGATGGTGACCGTGCGCGACGTTACTGCGCTCAAAGTGCTGCAGGCCGAAGCCGAAGGGCAGAAGCAGGAGCTGATGATCATTGGCGAGATCCTCTCGGTGGATGCCGACAAGTTCAGCGATTTTATTGCTGGCTCCGCGGATCTGGTCGGCAAGTGCCGCACCATCATCGAAGGCACCGAGCAGCGCGACCTGAGCAAGCTGGCCGAACTGTTCCGCAATATCCACACCGTTAAGGGCAACGCCCGCACCTATGGCCTCAAGCACATCACCGATACCGTGCACCGGATCGAGAACACCTTCGACCAATTGCGCAAAAACGATGAGATGCAATGGCAGCCCGGTGAACTGCTCGACGAACTGGCCTTCGCCGAACAGGCGATCAAGGTTTACAGCGGGATTTTCAAAGACAAACTCGGCCGCGATGGCAACCAGGGTATCGCCGGTGCGCAAGTAGACCGCGAGCGGATTGCCAAGCTGATGGCCAGCATCGCGTCGCTGCCCAGCAGCCAGTTGCCGGAAGAGGTGATGCACATCATCCGCGACACCTTCCATTCGCTAGTGACCATTGATGCCGAACCGATGACGGAAGTGATTGCGGACGTTCTCAAATCAATTGAGTCGCTGGCCGGGGAACTGGGCAAGCCGGTACCGACCATTGAGATTCGCGACCACAACGTCTACACCCGCAAAGAAGCGCACGGCATGCTTAACAACATCTTTATGCATGTGATGCGCAACGCCATCGACCACGGCATTGAAAGCCCGCAAGAGCGCCAGGACAAAGGTAAGCCGGCGCAGGGACAGATCCAGATCAATGCCGTGGAAAAAGATGGCGCGGTGAGCTTTGCCATCCGTGATGACGGGCGCGGCATCGCTATTGGGCGGATCTTCCAGAAGGCCATCGATCTCGGTATCTACGCACCGGGCAGCACACGCCCGGCGGCACAGGAAGTAGCCAACCTGATCTTCGCCTCGGGGTTCTCAACCGCCGAGCAGGTGACCGAAATCTCCGGTCGTGGCGTGGGCATGGATGCGGTGAAGAAGTTCCTTGAGGAGGAAGGCGGTCGCATTGAGTTGGTGCTGGACAGCGGCAACGAGGCCGACGACTACCGTGGCTTCACCACCCACATCCACTTGCCCGCCAAGCTGTGCATTGTGCCACCTACCTTCGCCAGTGCGGCCTAAACGTCAGCGCACTGTAACCATGAGGTGAACGAGGCCCTGTCAAACGACAGGGCCTCGTTTATTTGGACGGCAATAAAAGCAGCGCACGTAGGAGCCTGCGCCATTTATGCGCAGGCACTCAGACACTGGGTATGTGGAGGGGAGCGTGAGCAGTAAAGCCTTTGGCATGCTGCTGCGTCACATACGCCTCAAAGGCTTCAAGTGGCAGCGGTTTACTGAAGTAGTAGCCTTGGAATTGCTCGCAGCCGATGCTTTGCAAAAACGCTAACTGGGCAGCGGTTTCCACGCCTTCGGCAATGGTCGACATACCCAGGTTATGGCCTAGGGCGATGACGGTTCGCACAATGCTGTGGCTGCTATTGTCGGTGAGCACGTCGCTGATAAACGATCGGTCGATTTTCAGGGTGTTCAGCGGCAGGCGTTTGAGGTGGCTGAGCGATGAGAAGCCGGTGCCAAAATCGTCGAGCGAAAAGCGCACACCGCGCGCCACCAACTCATTCATTTTGCGCAGCAGGTCATCGACGTCCTGCACGATCAGGGTCTCTGTCAGCTCTAGTTCAAGCCGCTGCGCCGCGATGCCCTGCTCGTCAATCAGCCGTAGGGTTTCGTCCACAAAGGTGCTCTGGCGAAATTGCTTTTGGCTGATATTCACGGCCAAGCCAAGGTCTGCAAACAGCGGATTATCCTGCCAAACGTGCAGTTGCCTGATGGCCTGCGCCAACACCCATTGACCGATGGGGATGATCAGCCCGGTGGTTTCAGCATGGCCGATAAACTCCGCGGGCGGCACCAACCCGCGTTGCGGGTGCTGCCAACGAATCAACGCTTCAGCGCCCACCACCCGGCCGGTGTTGTCGAGTTGTGCCTGGTAGTGCAGTTCAAACTGCTGCTCACGCAGGGCCACTTGCAGGTCACGGTCCAGTACCGAACGCTCGCTGACATCGCTTTGCAGAATATGCAGTAACACCATGAGCATGCCCATTGAGGCGACACCCTGCACCCAAGAGCCTACAAGGCGCACATCGTCCGGCAAGCTGTAAGCGCGAGTCGGCGTCCAGGTGGAAGAAGCCAGCGCAATAAAGAGCCCCAAACACAGCAACGCCACGCCATAACGCAGCCAGGTGGGCTCCTCACGAAAGGCCATCAGCGCGGCCACGGCGATGGGCAGCAGGTACAAGTGCGTGGCGCGCGGTGCTTCGGCGCTGTAGGGGTCGAGCAGCAGCGTCATGCCGACCACCACCACAATAATGACGCTGAACAGCAGCAGGTTGGCGCTGCGCACCTTGTTGCGCCAGGTCAGAACAAACACCGCGATACCACAGCTGATCAGGGTTACGTCCATCAGCACGACGCCCCACTCGCCTCGCAGGCTGAAGAAGACGCCCCAGATACTGCCCACCACGACCAACACCAAACAGGTCAGCAGGCGCATGCGCCGCTCACGGCGCTGCCCGACCAGCGCCAGATCAGGGGCGAGCCAGAGCTTGATCAGCTGTTTGAGGAAAGACGAAAGGACGGTCATGCTAAATCCCTTTGTGGCCTGCGCACCGACTGTCGAGCGCTGCAGGCGGGCTGGGCACTCTGCGTAACCAGCCAACTGAAGCTTCAGTGTAGACGGCCGCTTGGCACTGGATAAACAGCCTGCCGTTATCTTGGCACTGGACGGCTTGCGCTAGGTGTTATCACTTACCAGCCGATTACGCCCCTGTGCTTTGCCGCGATACAGGCGTTGGTCTGCGCAGCGATACAGTTGCTCAGCGGTAATGCCATCGGTGGGCCACTGCGCCAAGCCCATGGTTACCGTGAGGTAAATCTGCTGCTCGCCATACACCAGCGGCGCGCTGGCAATTTGTTCACGCAACGCCTCCACCAACGCCACAGCGGCGTCGCGCTCGGTATTAAGCAAAAGCACGCCAAACTCTTCCCCGCCCAAACGGCCTAACAAATCGGTTTGGCGCAAGCGCAGGCTGAGGCGGTTACAAATATGCCGTAAGGCTTGATCACCGGCGTGGTGCCCGTACTGATCGTTGACCGCTTTAAAGTGGTCAACATCCAGAATCACCAACACCAGCGGCCGACGCGTGCGCTGCGCCTCAAGAATGCTTTGTTCCAGATCCCGCTGAAAGCTGCCACGACTGGCCACACCTGTCAGCGCATCGGTGCGCGCCATTTTTTGCAGTTGCTGGTGTGCAACAGCGCGGCGGGCTTCATAGAGGTGCACGAAGACGATGATCATCAGGCCACACAACACAGCGT
This sequence comes from Pseudomonas sp. Ga0074129, assembly GCA_001465025.1. Lineage (GTDB taxonomy): Bacteria > Pseudomonadota > Gammaproteobacteria > Pseudomonadales > Pseudomonadaceae > Aquipseudomonas. Next base: position 35,455 of record LNDO01000106.1, on the reverse strand, counting down.
TGCCCAGGTCAATCAGGCTGCGCGCGTCGAGCTTGACGGGATAAGTGGTGAGGTAAAGCAGCAACGCCAGCAATACAAAGGGCAGCGCGAGCAGGCCGCCGCGCTCGCGCCCCAACAGCAAGTAAGACAACACCGGAAAGGTGTAGACCCAGACAAACGCCGTGCTGGAGGCATCTGGAATGACGATGATGTACAGCAGAAAGCTAAAGGTCGGCAGCAGATACAGGTACACCCAGGGCACCACGTTGCGCACCCGCACAATGCGCCAGCCGCCCCAAACCAGAAGCGCCCCTACCACAGCCTCAAAACTGGCAAACAGGTAATTACCGGCCATGAACTGCAAAATGCAGAACACCCAGAGGATCAGCCCGGTGGTGGCGAAAATAATGCGAATGAGCGAACGCTGACCGATGTCTTGTAGATCGGTCACGCTCGCATGATGGCTATTGCCCGCAGGGGGGCGCGGTTTGAAAAACATAACGTGGCTCTGCCCAAGTGGCGCAGGAAAACGCACCGTGTAGCAAAGACTAGTTCAATTACCGCCACAGAACGTGTGGATTAAACCGCGCACTGTCGCCTCGATTTGACAGACGATCAACAATCGTTAGAGTGACGCCCCATGCATAAACACATCTGCCCCATCGCTGCGTTTTATTACGCCCTGCCCCCTCTCACCAGGCGGTAGATGCGTTGTTGCATGTCCGATCCGCCTGAGGCGGCCCGGATAGCACACCCTCACTCCAGTCTCCTCAGGCCTTTGCCTTAACCAGGAGACACTTATGTCCAGCAACACCTTTGATCTACTCGACCAACTCGCTGCCCGTGGTTTTATCCACCAAAGCACCGACCTCGATGGCCTGCGCCTGGCGCTCAACCAAGGCCCGATCACCTTCTACCTCGGCTTCGACGCCACGGCAGACAGTCTGCATGTCGGCCATTTACAAGCCTTGATGCTGATGCGTCACCTGCAGCGTGCCGGGCATAAGCCGATCCTGCTGATCGGCGGCGCCACCACGCGCATCGGCGATCCAAGCTTTCGCGACAGCAGCCGGCCGGTACTGACGGAGGCGCAGATCCAGCACAACATCGCCGAGATTACCGGCTGCTTTGCCCGCTACATCCAGTTGGGCGATGGCCCCTGCGACGGCTTGGTAGTGGACAACGCTGACTGGCTGGACGGCATCGGCTACCTGCAGTTTCTCGATCAGGTCGGCCGGCACTTCTCCATCAACCGCCTGCTGACCTTCGATGCCGTACGCAACCGCCTGGAGCGTGAGCATTCGCTGAGCTTTCAGGAGTTCGGCTACACCCTGCTGCAGGCCCATGACTTCACCGAGCTGGCGCGCCGGCACAATTGCACCCTGCAACTGGGTGGTGCCGACCAGTGGGCGAATATCATCAATGGCGTGGAGCTGGGCCGGCGTCAGGGCTGTCAGCCGCTGTTCGGCCTGACCATGCCGCTGCTGACCACCCGTGACGGGCGCAAGATGGGCAAATCCGCCAGCGGCGCGGTGTGGCTGAATGGCGACAAACTCTCGCCGTACGACTTCTGGCAATTCTGGCGCAATTGCGATGACGTCGATGTGGGGCGCTTTCTCGCCCTGTTCAGCGAACTGTCACTGGATGAAGTCGCGCGTTTGAGTGCCCTTGAAGGCGCCGAGCTGAATCAGGTGAAGATCATCCTGGCCAACGCCGCCACTGCACTGGCTCACGGTGTACAAGTCGCCCGCGACGCCGAAGCCACCGCCCGGGCGTTGTTTAGCGCGCAGAATATGGCTGCTGAGTTGCCGCAGTTGAGCGTCAGTCCAGAAGACCTGGCCGGCGGCCTCAGCCTCACCGACCTGCTGCTGCGCCATAACTTGCAGCCCTCACGCAGCGCAGTACGCCGCCTGGCGAGCGGCGGCGGGCTGCTGCTGGATGGTGAACGTCAGAGCAACCCGGACCAGCCGTTGCGAGCCTGGCAGCTGGGCCGCCGGCTAAGCCTTGGCAAGAAGCGCCATTACCTGTTGCAGGCGCAGTAACGCGCCGGCCGTGGTTTTATCGTGGGAGGGCTGGGTGGGATTCCGCTTTAGCCGCGACAACAGCCGCTAATGGCTCGCCGCTAAAGCGCCTCCCACACACGACACAGGCTAACGTCAGTCGTAGGGTGGACCCCGCTCACCGGTCCAACAAGGGTGGTCATGCGGTCACCCGGGGTGAAAAAACAGCGATTTCCACCCTACGTCTTTTCACCCAACTTATGCCGCGCCGCATACAAACACACCAACTCCATCGCCACGGTGGCCCCGGCTAGCGCGGTGACTTCGGCATGGTCATACGGTGGCGACACTTCCACCACGTCCATGCCCACCAAGTTGATGCCGCGCAAGCCACGCAAAATCTCCAGAGCCTGATGACTGCTCAGGCCACCGCAAACCGGGGTGCCGGTACCGGGGGCGAAGGCCGGATCAAGGCAATCAATGTCAAAGGTCAGGTACACCGGGTTATCGCCCACGCGGGCGCGGATTTGCGCGGCGATCTGCTCGGGCGTGCTGCGGTGCACCTCGCGCGCATCCAGCACCTGAAAACCCATCACATCGTCATTGGTGGTGCGCAGGCCAATTTGTACCGAACGTGACGGGTCGACCAAGCCCTCGCGGGCGGCGTGGTAGAACATGGTGCCGTGGCTGACACCTTGTTCGCTGTCATCCGTGTCCGGCCAGGTGTCGCTATGCGCATCAAAGTGCACCAGCGACAGCGCACCGTGTTTGCGCGCATGGGCCTTGAGCAGCGGGTAGCTGATGAAGTGGTCGCCGCCCAGAGTGAGCATGCCGCAGCCCGCCTGAACGATATGCTCGGCATGCGCTTCGATGGCTGCCGGGATCTTGTGCGGCAAGGCGTGATCAAAATTGCAGTCGCCATAGTCGATCACGGCCAAGTGATCGAAGGGGTCGAACTCCCACGGATAATGCCGTTCCCAGGCGCTGGTGATGGACGCTGCACGAATCGCACGAGGCCCAAAACGGGTGCCGGGGCGGTTGGTGGTGGCGGTATCAAACGGCACGCCGCTGACCACCAGGTCCACTCCTTGCAGGTCGCGGCTGTAGCGGCGACGCATAAAACTGGTGACGCCGGCATAGGTCGGCTCGGAAAAGGTGCCATAGAGGCTGTCGCGGGTGAAGGCCAGGTCGTTGCCGTTAAAAGTTTCCATTGCCTTGCTCTCAATGATTAGGAAATACCGGGCGGCACACGTAGCCCGGATGCAATCCGGGAGTGCCTGCTTGAAACCTAAGCGCCCCGGATGTCATCCGGGCTACAAAGCCAGCGCCTCATAAGACGTGCGGTGCGGCCTTGCCGCAGGCCGCGAGGATCTATTCGCAGTCGGCTCAATACTGGCTGCGGAATGTGGTCCAGATGCGCGTGCGTTCACGTTGTTGGCGCAGCGGCAATAACTCTTCGGCAAACAGCCGGGCGCGCACGGCATCATCAGGGTAGATATCGGCATCACCGGTAATCGCCGGGTCAACCAATGCGGTGGCGGCCTGGTTGGCGTTGGCGAAGAACAGGCCATTGGTCAGCTCGGCGATGGATTCGGGACGCAGCATGTAGTCGATAAAGGCATGCGCCGCGGCGGGGTTCGGCGCGTCGACGGGAATGGCCAGGGTGTCGAACCACAGCAGCGTACCTTCATGCGGGATGCGGTATTGCACCTCGAAGGGCTGCTGGGCCTCTGCGGCATTGGCGGCTGCCATGTAGGCGTCGCCGTTGTAGGTCAGCGCCAGGCAGATCTCGCCCTTGGCCAGGTCATTGATGTGCCGGCCGGCGCCCACGTAGCGCAGGTTGGGCTGCAACTGCGTAAGGACCTGCGCAGCGGCGTCCAGATCAGCACGCTCGCGGCTGTAAGGGTCTTTGCCAAGGTAGTTGAGCACGATGCTGATCACCTCTTGCGGCGAATCGATCACCGCAATGCCGCAATCCTTGAGCTTGCTGGCGTATTCGGGCTTGAACAGCACATTCAGGCTGTTCAGCGCCACGCCGGGCAAGCGCTGCTCCACCGCCTGCTTGTTGTAGCCCAGGCCCACGGTGCCCCAAGTGTAGGGCAAGCCATATTGGTTGCCAGGGTCGGCGCTGGCGAGTTTCTCCAGCAGCGCCGGGTCGAGGTTATTCAGGCGCGGTAACTGGGTGCGATCCAGCGGCTGCAACGCCTTGGCTTGAATCGCACGGGCCAGGCCACTGGTGGCCGGGAACACCACGTCATAGCCACTGCCACCGGTCAGCAGTTTGCTGTCCAGGGCTTCAGCGCTGTCGAAGATGTCGTAATTGACCTTGATCCCGGTTTCATCCTTGAACCGCTGCAAGGCCTGCTCCGGCACATAGGCCGACCAACTGTAGATATTCAGGGTGCGCTCTTCGGCCTGCACGGCCAGCGCGCTGCATAACAGCACAGGCATCACAATCTGCCGCATGGTCAACAACCTCAATCAGATAAGGGGCTGAGTACATCCTGCATGGCCATTTGCGTGGTTTAAATATGAAGTGTTCTACTCTGGCATCGATGTATATCAATGTTAGGAGCCAGCATGCTCAGCCAGTTGCGGGACCTCGACCTGCAGTTATTGCGCCTGTTCGTCACCGTGGTGGAATGCGGCGGCTTCAGCGCGGCGCAGGGTGAGTTGGGCATTGGTCAGTCCACCATCAGCACGCAGATGGCCAAGCTGGAGACGCGCCTGGGGTTTCGTCTGTGCGAGCGCGGCAAAGCGGGGTTTCGCCTGACCCCCAAGGGCGAGCAGGTGCTTAATGCCACGCGTAAATTGTTCAGCGCCATCGACACCTTCAAAGGGGAAGCGCAGGGCATGGCCGACACCTTACTCGGAGAACTACGCATTGGTTTATCTGAAGGCTTGGCGGCTTCGGTGCTTGAGCAGGTGGCCGAGGCCATCCGGCAGTTTCGCGCGCGTAAACAACAGGTGCAGATCGAGCTGATCACCGCCATGCCGGCGGAACTGGAACGCCGCCTGCTGCAAGACCAACTGCACCTGGCCATCGGCTACTTCTCCGGCAACCAGAGCGCACTGACCTATCAGCCTTTGTTCCGCGAACGGCAAGTGCTCTACTGCGCGCACGGCCATCCACTTTATGGACGCCAACACATCAGCCCGAGCGACCTGCAACAGGCCGACCGCGTGCACCACCCCTATCGCTTCGTGCAGGCCCGCGAACCCTTGCAAGGCACAGCCAGCTCCGCCCAAACCGAGCAGGTGGACGGTGCACTGGCCTTTATCCTCTCAGGCCAGCATATCGGCTACCTGCCCGAACACATCGCCGCGCCCTGGCACAGCAGCGGTCGGCTATGGCCGATTGAGCCCGAGTCGCTGGCATTCGAGGTGCCATTCCACCTCACCAGCCACCGCGGCCAACACCCCAGCGATGCCCAGAAGGCGTTTGCCGATGATCTACGGCGCGCCTTCCATCCGGGCTGATCCCTCAGCCCGGATGATCAGCGTCAATGTCGGGTGGTCGCTTTGCGCTCCAGTTCGGCGCGCTGCAACTGCACGCTGAGCTGATCAATGGCAGTAATGGCTTGGCTGATTTGCGCATGAATACCCACCGCGCGCCGAGACGGCCAACGCAGCGCCGCGTCTACCTGCTCGGCCTCCAATTGCAAATGGGGGTCGAACAAGCCAAGAGGTAAGGGAAGTAAGAGGTGCATAACGATCTCCTTGCCGGATACTCCGGCGTGACGATTAAGGTCAGGAGGCAGTTCAGGTAACGCAAAGGCCGAATGGCCAAAAGGGGATCTTGTTGGTCTGCTCACCAGCATCGGCCACTTCAGTGACAACGACATGACCGAGCACGGCATACGGTTTTCAGATTCCGCCGTTACTCACAGAGCGTCAACCCGAACACTAACCGTTGGTCGTTTCTTAACAGGCAGCAGCATGAGCATTTAGCTGCGCGATAAGGCTGCAAGGGTACTAGAGCAAGCGCTGCCTGCAGGGTGGCAACTGACTAGCACGTACACTGAGCTCGGATGAAATCCCACAAAAGCGCCATTAAACCCTTGGCAAAATAGACCGACCGGTCTATATATTATTCCCATGAAAAAGACCTCGACCCGCGACAACCTGATCAACGCCATGACCGACGCCCTGCAGCGCAAAGGTTTGCATGGTGTCGGCCTTAATGAACTGCTGGATATCGCTGGTGCCCCCAAGGGCAGCCTGTATCACCACTTCCCGGGTGGTAAAAGCGAGTTGGCGGTGGCGGCGATTGAGCGCATCAGCGAGCGCATCGACAGCCTGTTTGCTCAGTTGTTCAGCCATCAGCCTGACCCGCTCAACGCCATGCACAGTTGGCTGCAGGGTGCCTTACAGCAATTGGAAAGCAGCGGCTTTGAGCGCGGCTGCCCGTTGGCCACCATCGCGTTGGAAAGCAGCGCCGACGACGTTGAGATTCGCGCCGCACTGCAACGCAGTTTTAACGCTGTACGCCAAGCGCTAAGCCGGCAACTACGCGCGTATGGCTATGCCGACGAGCAGGCCGAAAACCTCGCTGCCCTGTTTGTGGCGATCTATGAAGGCGGGCTGTTGCAAGCCCGCGTCGCAGGCAGCAGTGAACCACTCAGACGTGCCGCCACTGCCCTGTTTAACCTGGCCCGCGAACAGTTTCCGGGAGGAGTCCGACCATGAGTGCCAACACCCGCGCCATTCTCAGTGAAGCCATCACGCTCCCCGCGCTCGACGGCTACCCGCTCACCGCCACGCTGTATCACGCCCCGCAACCACGCGCGCAGTTGGTGATTGCCGGCGCGACCGGCGTACCACAAGGCTTTTACCGCCGCTTTGCCGAATACGCCGCACAGCGCGGCTTCAGCACCCTGACGCTGGATTACCGAGGCATCGGCCAATCCAAACCGGACACCCTGCGTGGTTTCAAGATGGACTACCTGGACTGGGCTCACCTGGATCTGGCCGCCGCCGTTGACCAACACCGGCACGCACAACGACCGCTGTATATGGTTGGCCACTCGTTTGGCGGGCATGCCTTTGGCTTGCTGCCTAACCATGATCAGGTGCAGGGTTTCTACACCTTCGGCACGGGCGCGGGCTGGCACGGTTGGATGCCCAAGGCCGAACAACTGCGCGTGCTAACCATGTGGCGGCTTATTGGCCCATTGATGACACGCTACAAAGGCTATCTGGCCTGGAGCAAACTGGGCATGGGCGAAGACTTGCCTCTGGGCGTTTACACCCAGTGGAAGCGCTGGTGCGGCTACCCACGCTACTTCTTTGAAGACCCGCAGATGCCCGGCCTGGCGGAACGTTTTGCTCAGGTCAGTACACCGATTGTGGCCGCCAATGCCCTGGACGATTTATGGGCACCGCCGGCTTCGCGCGATGCCTTTATGGCCGCTTACAGCCGTGCCCCCTATCAAGCGCGAACCATCGACTGCGCAGAACCGATCGGCGCAATCGGCCATATGGGCTACTTCCGCCCGGCGGCGCAGCCACTGTGGGATGAAACGTTGAACTGGTTTGCCGAGTTACAGGGATCGCGTCAAACCGCCTGATCACCCCTGAAAAGGGTTCGGCTGCTTGAAGTTGTGCGGCTTGGCGAACACCTTAAAAATTGCCTGGTGCAATTTTTAACATCGCGCAACGATGGCCTGAAGGGTGGCTGCAATGGATGGCGAGCCAGAAAAAGAAAACCCCGCTTTCGCGGGGCTTATGCAGACTGTGTACTGACATCCTTGATCGGCTTGCCATCCTGGCAGCTGTCCAGCGTATCCCTGTTGCTAAAGTGCGCTTCCTGCGCGACGTCCATGGGTGGCAGATTAGTTACCCACCGACCGAAGGTATAGTGGCAATGGGCTGCACGCTTTGTAAGCAATGACTTACACGCTGTTGATGCGACGCCACTGTGCAGGCAAACGCCTGTGCGGCGGCATCTGTGCGTAAATTTCGCAAACCCTAAAGAAAACCCGTGGCTTTATTTTGTGACGCAGGTCTTGTTAGACTCAAACTTGTCTTACAAAAACAACAGACCCCGTCAACGGCGGTCATTGGGGCCAAACATGCGCTCACTGCTTCTTGTTCTTGGCTGTCTCACAGCCGTCGCCAGCCCTCTGGCAGCCGCCAACGGGCAAGACCAAATTGCCGACCCTAAAGCCGCGGTGCAGCTGTTCTGGAGCCAGGTTTATGGCCAGGGCGGTACAACCCTTTACTGCGGCAGCTCATTCGGCGGCGAAAATGGTCAACTCAAAGCCAGCCCGATCTACAGCACCAAACAACTGAAGAGTACGCTGCGCTGCGTAACCGACCGCCAGTGTTCAATCATGAACCCGCGCTACAGCTACATCGCCTCTGACCTGCACAACCTCTATCCGGCCCTGACCCGTGTTGAACTGGCGCGGCGCAACGCCCAGTTCGGCGAGTTGGATGACAGCGTGCCGAGCAAATTCGCGGATATTGGCTGCGACATGAAAACCAGTTTCCAACTGGTCGAGCCGCGCGACGAGGCCAAGGGCAACATAGCCCGGGCGATTTTCTACATGCACGTTGAATACGACCTGCCCATCGTCGGCCAGGTGCAGATGTTCAAAAAATGGCACCAGATGGACCCGCCCGACGCGGAAGAAAAAGCCCGAAATGACAAGATTGCCGGCCTGCAGGGCACCCGCAACCGCTTTATCGATAATCCCGAACTGGTCGAGCAGCAGATCAAAAACTGATCGCGGTTAAGGCCGCGTCTTGTGCAGTGAGCGAAGTTTGTAGCGATCGCCCGGATGAATCAGCCGGGCGTAGCTGATCAGATGGTCATCGGACCACGTCCGGCGAATCACACTCAGGCACGGCGTGGTCATGTCGATATCCAGCAAGGCCGCCACCGCTTGATCCACCCGCACCGCCTCAACCACATGTTCGACATCGGAAATCGGGCAGCTGTTGACCAGCACCTCGTTGGGCGTCTGCTTGGCAAAATCGCTTTGCAGGTAGTGCGGCACCCAACGCGGGTTAACGAAGCGGTCTTCCAGTTGGATCGGCACAGTGTCTTCGCGGTGCACCAGCATGCTGTGGAACACCTCAGCGCCCACGCGCAACCCCAGGCGCAGCGCTACTTCATCATCCGCCGCCAGCGCCTCGCAGCAAATAATGTCGTTGCTGTAAGCATGGCCACGCCCGCGCACTTCATTGGCGATGTTCAGCACTTCATGCAGTGAGGATTCTGCTTTGCGGTCGGTGACAAACGTACCCAAGCCCGCTTGGCGCAGCAGATAGCCCTTTTGCACCAGGTCGCGAATGGCCTTGTTGGCCGTCATGCGGCTCACTCCAAAATCCCGCGCCAACTGTTCTTCCGGCGGAATCTGGTGATTGATGGGGTATGCGCCACTGTGGATACGCTCCAGTAGAAACGCTTCAATCACTTTGTAACGCGGGGTGGCACTGCTCACAGCGGCTCCTTGGGGATGGTCCCGATGCGCGGATAATAACCCGTCAACAAGCCGCGACGTAGGGCGGGCAACGCGCGGAGCTGGTGGACACGCTGCGCGTTGTCCACCCTACCAAAGCAATACACGACGTAGCCCGGATGCAATCCGGGGCGGACCACACGCGAGCTCCCGGAGTTCATCCGGGCTACGTCAGCGACGGTAATAACCCGCTCGGCAACAGCGGGCTCAGCACGCGCTCGGCGAGCAGGGTATTGGCGGCCTCGATATCCAGAGCAAAGAAACGGTCTTCCACGTAATACGGAACCTGCGCACGCAAGGCGTGGCGTGCTTGCTCGAGCAGCGGCGAACTGTGCAACCCTTGGCGGAAATCCAGGCCCTGGCAAGCTCCCAGCCACTCGATGGCCAGCACGCCACGGGTGTTGGCGGCCATTTCCCACAGGCGTTTACCGGCGGCTGGGGCCATGGAGACATGGTCTTCCTGGTTCGCCGACGTCGGTAGGCTGTCGACGCTGTGCGGGTGAGCCAATGCCTTGTTCTCACTGGCCAGGGCGGCAGCAGTGACCTGAGCGATCATAAAGCCGGAATTGACCCCGCCATTGGCCACCAGAAACGGCGGCAGCTGCGACATGTGCTTGTCCATCATCAGCGAGGTACGCCGTTCGCTCAGTGCGCCGATTTCGGCAATCGCCAGGGCGATATTGTCGGCGGCCATGGCCACGGGTTCTGCGTGGAAGTTGCCACCCGAAATCACATCGCCCTCGGCGGCGAACACCAGCGGGTTATCCGACACGGCGTTGGCTTCCACCGCCAGCACCTCAGCGGCTTGGCGCAGCTGGGTCAGGCAGGCACCCATCACCTGCGGCTGGCAGCGCAATGAGTAAGGGTCCTGCACCTTGTCGCAGGCCTCATGAGAGCGCCCGACCTCGCTGCTCTCACCGAGCAGGTGGCGATAGATGGCCGCTGCATCGATTTGCCCGCGCTGGCCACGCGCCGCATGAATGCGCGGGTCAAACGGTGCGCGCGAGCCCAGCGCAGCCTCGACCGTCAGTGCGCCGCAAACAGTGGCGGCGGCAAACAGATCCTCAGCCTCAAACAGGCCGCGCAGCGCATAGGCGGTGGACACCTGCGTACCGTTAAGCAGCGCCAAGCCTTCTTTGGCGGCCAGGGTCATCGGCTGTAAACCGGCGATGGCCAATGCCTCAGTGGCGGGCAGCCATTGCCCCTTGTAGCGCGCCTGGCTTTCACCCAGCAGCACCAGCGACATGTGCGCCAAGGGAGCCAGATCTCCAGATGCGCCGACGGACCCCTTGAGCGGAATATGCGGGTAGACCTCTGCATTGATCAGCGTAATCAGCGCCTCGATCACCTGCAGGCGAATACCGGAGAAACCGCGCGCCAAGCTGTTGACCTTGAGCAGCATGATCAGCCGCACCATGGCGTCGTCCAGCGGCTCGCCGACGCCGGCGGCATGCGACAACACCAGCGAACGCTGCAACTTTTCCAGGTCTTCATTGGCGATACGGGTTGAGGCGAGCAAGCCAAAACCGGTGTTGATGCCATAAGCCGTAAGGCCCTCGGCGATGATGCCGTTGACGCAGGCCACGCTGGCCTCGATGGCGGCGTGAGCGCTAGGGTCCAGACGCACCTGTAGCGGCGCTTGGTAGGCGGCACGCACATCGGCCAGGCTCAGCTGACCGGGGTGCAGGGTAAACAGGCTCATAAGGGGGCTCCTTGGGTCGCAGCAATCATAGGCAGGTCGAGGCCCTGCTCGCGGGCACAATCTACAGCCATTTCATAACCGGCATCGGCGTGGCGCATCACCCCGGTACCTGGATCATTTCTCAATACTCGGCCCAGACGGGCGCGGGCGTCGGCGCTGCCGTCAGCGACGATCACCACCCCGGAATGCTGCGAAAAGCCCATGCCAACCCCGCCACCGTGGTGCAACGACACCCAGGTCGCGCCGCCCGCAGTATTCAACAGGGCGTTGAGCAATGGCCAGTCGGACACGGCGTCGGATCCGTCCTGCATGGCTTCGGTTTCACGATTCGGGCTGGCCACCGAGCCGGAATCCAGATGGTCGCGGCCGATGACGATCGGTGCTTTCAGCTCGCCGCTGGCGACCATGTCGTTGAAGGCCTGCGCCAGACGCGCGCGATCTTTCAGGCCGACCCAGCAGATCCGTGCGGGCAAACCCTGAAAACTGATGCGCTCGCGGGCCATGTCCAGCCAGTTGTGCAGATGGGCGTCGTCGGGGATCAGTTCTTTGACCTTGGCGTCGGTTTTGTAGATGTCTTCCGGATCCCCCGACAGCGCAACCCAACGAAACGGACCAATACCGCGACAGAACAGCGGGCGGATATAGGCTGGGACAAAGCCAGGGAAATCGAAGGCGTTATCGACGCCCTCCTCCAGCGCCATCTGGCGGATGTTGTTGCCGTAGTCAAAGGTCGGCACGCCCATCTGCTGGAAGGCCAGCATGGCGCGCACGTGCACGGCCATGGATTGCTTGGCGGCGTTGACCACCAGCGCCTCCTCGGTTTTGCCACGGGCCACGTACTCGTCCCAGCTCCAGCCGGCCGGCAGGTAACCGTGGCGGGGGTCGTGGGCGCTGGTCTGGTCGGTGACCATGTCCGGACGCACGCCACGGCGCACCAGTTCCGGCAGAATTTCAGCGGCGTTGCCACAGAGGGCGATGGACACCGCTTGGCCTGCACTGCAGTAACGGTCGATACGCGCCAAGGCGTCGTCCAGATCGCTGGCTTGCTCATCGACATAGCGGGTCTTAAGGCGGAAATCGATGCGCGACTGCTGGCACTCGATATTCAGCGAGCAGGCACCGGCCAGGGTTGCCGCCAATGGTTGCGCGCCGCCCATGCCGCCTAGGCCTGCGGTGAGCACCCAACGGCCTTTGAGGTTGCCGCCGTAATGCTGACGACCGGCTTCAACGAAGGTTTCATAAGTACCTTGGACGATGCCCTGGCTGCCGATGTAGATCCAACTGCCGGCGGTCATCTGCCCGTACATGGCCAGGCCCTTGGCATCCAGTTCGTTGAAGTGCTTCCAGGTGGCCCAGTGCGGCACCAGGTTGGAGTTGGCCAGCAGCACGCGCGGCGCGTCTTTGTGCGTTTCAAACACGCCGACCGGCTTGCCGGACTGGATCAACAGCGTCTGGTTGTCTTCAAGGCGCGTGAGCACCTCGACGATTTTGTCGTAGCACGCCCAATCGCGCGCGGCGCGGCCGATGCCACCGTACACGACCAATTCATTTGGATTTTCGGCCACGTCCGGATCGAGGTTGTTCATCAACATGCGCAGCGGCGCTTCGGTCAGCCAGCTTTTGGCGGTCAGCGTGGTGCCACGGGCGGCACGAATGGTGGTGTCGCGATAACGGTTCATGGCGCGCTCCTTGTTGAGGGTTGAGGTAAGCCAGTCAGGCTCAGCAAATGGATGAGGCGGGCCGCAACCTTGGCGGTGCGGCTGTCGATGTCGTAATCCGGGTTGAGTTCGGCCAGATCAATCAGGCGCAGCTTGCCGCTATCGCGGATGCCTTCCAGCAGCGGTTCGAGCAGCGCCAGCGGCACGCCGCGCGCGGCCGGTGCGCTAACGCCCGGCGCTTCGCAGGCGGGCAGTACGTCGATATCGATAGTCAGGTAAACCGCATCACAGCCTGCGATAAAGCCAGAAAGCTCGGCGCTGATGGCCTGTAGGCTGGACTCGCGAATCTCGCGGTCTTCGCGCACCAGCACGTTCAATTCAGCGGCGCGTTGGAACAAGGCGCGGGTGTTACTGGCGCGGCTGACGCCCAGGCAGGCATAGGCGAACGGCCAACCACGGACAGCACAGTCTTCGGCAATTTGCGCAAAGGGCGTTCCCGAGGAATGGGCATGCGCCGGGTCGCGCAGGTCGAAATGCGCATCGAAATTGATAATGCCAATACGTGGGACGGCCATCCGTGGGGCGGCTATTTGTGAAGAGCTATACGCCATGTGCGCGGCCAGGCCCAGCCAACTGCCAAAAGCCACTTCATGGCCGCCGCCGAGCACGATGGGCAAATGCCCGGCATTCAACAGCGCACAGACGTTATGACCCAGACGCACCTGGGCGGCGTCCAGATCGCCATCGGCGCACAGTACATCGCCAGCGTCATAGGCCGCGCCCTGACGGTGCCAGGCCAGATTGGCCAACGCCTTGCGCATGGCCGGCGGGCCATTGACCGCACCGACGCGCCCCTGATTGCGGCGCACGCCTTCATCGCTGGCGAACCCCAGCAACGCCAAGCCCGGCGCACTGTCTGCGGCGAGCGGCTGAATGCGCTGATGCCAGCGCGGGCTGTCGGCTTCGGGGTCAATCCGACCCTGCCAAAGCGACATGCAGTGACGATCAGCGTGCATGATGATCAACCTCGATGGGGTGGCAAATAACGCCGTTGACGATGCGCTGGCGTAAGCGCCCCGGTTGCACGGCATACGCCAGTTCGGCGGGCTGCTGCACGGCCCACAGGCACAGATCGGCAGGCACGCCCACGGCAATACGTCCCAAATCCGGCCGACCCAACGCGCGGGCCGCGTGCGCGGTCATGCCAGCCAGCGCTTCGCGCGGGGTCAGGCGAAACAGGGTGCAGGCCAGATTAAGGGTCAGGGTTGGGAAGCAAATAGGCGCAGTGCCGGGGTTGGCATCGCTGGCCAGAGCCATGGGGACGCCGTATTGGCGCAGTAACGCGATGGGCGGTAACTGGGTTTCGCGCAGGGTGTAAAACGCCCCCGGCAATAGGGTGGCGACCGTGCCGGCGGCGGCCATGGCCTGTACGCCGACCTCGTCGAGGTATTCGATATGGTCGGCTGACAAGCCCTGATAACGCGCCGTCAGCGCGCTGCCGCCTTGATTGGACAGTTGCTCGGCATGCGCCTTGATCGGCAAGCCGTGACGCTGCGCCGCTTGAAAAATCCGCTCACACTGCGCCGGGCTGAAGCCGATATGCTCGCAGAACACATCCACCGCATCGGCCAGCCCTTGCGCGGCCGCCGCAGGGATCATGGACTCACAGACCAGCGTCACGTACTCATCCGCGCGCTCGTGGTAGTCCGGCGGCAGTGCATGTGCGCCCAACAGCGTGGTCAGCACGCGCACCGGGCGCAGCTGGCTCAGTCGACGCGCCACGCGTAGCAGCTTCAGTTCATCATCGAGGCTCAGGCCATAACCGGATTTGATCTCCAGCGTGGTCACGCCATCCGCGAGCAAGGCATCCAGGCGCGGCAGGCTGGCGGCGATCAGTTCGTCTTCACTGGCTGCACGGGTGGCGCGCACAGTGCTGAGAATGCCGCCGCCGGCACGGGCAATATCGGCGTAGCTGACACCTTCAAGGCGCTGCTCGAATTCACGGGCGCGATTACCGGCATAAACCAGATGGGTGTGGCAATCGACCAGACCCGGCGTCATCACGCCGCCGCGTCCCACCTCACGTACATCGCTGAGCGCCGCCGCGTCGAACTCAGCCTCCGGGCAAAAGCCGGCGATGCGACCGTCTTGCACCCACACGGCCATGGGTTGCGGGCAGGTCTGCTCACCGTCAAACAACACGAGGTCACGCCATAACTGAATGGAGGATGCACGGGACATGGTCAGGCTTCCGCTTTATTTGTATATACGAATAAACCTAAAAAACCCTTTTATCAACCCATATAGCAACAAATGACTATACAAATAGGCTGTGATGGCTTTTGGCTTTAAACCGTCGTCGCATTTTTTAGGCTGCCAAAACGCAAAACCCCGGCACGAGGCCGGGGCTTTGGGGTTGCCAGACAGCGTTTAGAACTGCGCTGCGTCCAGCAGGTACAGCGACTCGCTACCGGCTTTAACCGAAGCGGTCAGCGAGTGGATACGCGGCAACAGGCGGGCGAAGAAGAAACGCGCGGTGCCCAGTTTGCTCACGTAGAACTCGTCTTGATCCTGTTTGGCCAGTGCGGTACGGGCCATAAGCGCCCACATGTAGGCGTAGGCGGTGTAACCGAACACCTGCAGGTACTCGACCGAGGCAGCACCGACTTCATTCGGGTTGGCCTTGGCGCGCTCCAGCAAGTCGCTGGTCATCAGTTCCAGGTTGGCGATGGCGTCTTTCAGCGGGTTGACGAACTCGGCCAGCGAGGCGTCGGCGCTGTCGGTGAAGGCTTTGATCTCTTCGGCGAAGTGCTTGTAGAACGCACCGCCGCTGCCGACTACTTTGCGGCCGACCAGGTCGAGCGCCTGAATGCCGTTGGTGCCTTCGTAGATCTGAGTGATGCGGCAGTCGCGGATCAGCTGCTCTTGGCCCCACTCACGGATAAAGCCGTGGCCGCCAAAGATCTGCTGGCCGTGCACGGTGGTTTCCAGCGCCATGTCGGTGAGGAAGGCTTTGGCCACTGGCGTCAGCAGGGCGACCAGCTCTTCGGCGCGCTTGCGGGTGGTGGTGTCTTCGCTGTACTTGGCGGTGTCGAGTTGCATGGCCACGTAGCTGGAGAAGGCACGGCCGCCTTCGTTCAGGGCTTTCATGGTCAGCAGCATGCGGCGCACGTCTGGGTGCACGATGATCGGGTCAGCGGCTTTGTCTTTAGCCACCGGGCCGGTCGGCGCGCGGCTCTGGATACGGTCGCGGGCATATTCCACGGCGTTCTGGTAGCTGCGCTCGCCCAGGGAGAGACCCTGAATGCCAACACCCAGACGCTCGTAGTTCATCATGGTGAACATGGCAGCAAGGCCCTTGTTCGGCGCATCGACGATCCAGCCGGTGGCGCCGTCGAAGTTCATCACGCAGGTGGCCGAGGCCTTGATACCCATTTTGTGTTCGATCGAGCCGCAGGACAGGCTGTTCTTCTCGCCCAGCGAACCGTCGGCATTGACCATGACTTTCGGCACCAAAAACAGCGAGATGCCTTTCGGGCCAGCCGGTGCATCCGGCAGTTTGGCCAGCACCAAGTGGATGATGTTCTCGGTCAGGTCGTGCTCACCGCCGGTGATGAAGATCTTGGTGCCGCTGATCTTGAAGCTGCCGTCGGCTTGCGGCTCGGCCTTGGTGCGGATGATGCCCAAGTCGGTGCCGGCGTGCGGCTCGGTCAGGCACATGGAACCGGCCCAAACGCCGGAGTACATGTTCGGCAGGTATTTTTCTTTCAGCTCTTCGCTGGCGTGGGCGTTGATCGACAGGCAAGCGCCGGCGGTCAGCATCGGGTACAGACCGAACGACAGGTTGGCCGAGTTGACCATTTCTTCGACCTGCGCGGAGATCACCTTGGGCATGCCCATGCCGCCGAATAGCGGATCACCACCGACGCCAACCCAACCGCCATCGGCGTAGGTTTGATAGGCCTCAGGGAAACCGGCTGGGGTTTTCACCACGCCGTTGTTCCACGAGCAGCCTTCTTCATCGCCGCTGCGGTTAAGCGGCGCAATGCTGCCCGCCATGACTTTGCCGGCTTCTTCGAGAATCGCCGCTGCGGTGTCTTCATCCACCACCTCGGCCAGGCCCGGCAATTGGGCCCACAGCTTGGACACTTCAAACACTTCATTGAGCACGAAGCGCATATCGCGCAGGGGAGCTTTGTAGTCAGCCATGGAGCAAATCCTCGAACGAACCAGCGGGTATACGAAAGAAGCCAGAGTCTAACCGAACACCATTTCAGACACATAGGGTCGCGTCGTGACCATTAAGCCACAAATCGTTTGATCGGCAACCCATAGTAAAAACCCGCCTGCTGGCGGGTTTTTACACAACTTAACCGTTCGTCAGAGGGCGAAATGCGCGGCCGGCAAATCCATCATGCACGCACTGCCGGCCTGCGCGGCGGCAAGGTGCGCCGCCGTGCGCGGCAACAACCGCTTGAAGTAAAACTCGCAGGTGGCCAGCTTGGTTTGATAGAAGGCCGCATCACCTTCGCCAGCGGCCAGTTTGGCCTGCGCCACCAGCGCCATGCGCAGCCAGAAGTAGCCCAGAATGACGTACCCGGAGTACATCAGGTAATCCATCGAAGCGGCACCGACTTCGTCTGGGTTCTTCATGGCGGCCATGCCGATCTGCTGGGTCAGTTCGCCCCACTGCTTGTTAAGGCCTGCCAACTGGCTGACGTACGCGGCGAACGGCGCTTGCTCAGTCTGCGCCTCACAGAATTTATGAATAATTTTGCTAAAGCCACGCAGCAGCTTGCCCTGGCTGCCCAATACCTTGCGACCGAGCAGGTCGAGGGCCTGGATGCCATTGGTGCCTTCGTAAATGAGCGCAATGCGGCAGTCACGCACCAGTTGCTCCATGCCCCACTCGCGGATAAAACCGTGGCCGCCATACACCTGCATGCCGTGGTTGGTCACTTCCAGACCGGTCTCGGTCATAAAGGCTTTGCAGATCGGCGTGAGGAAAGCGAGCAGGTTTTCCGCTTCTTCCCGTTGTTCGGCACTGCCTCCTAGGTGTGCTTGATCAAGCAACTGTGCGGTGAAGTAAGCCAGCGCGCGGTTGCCTTCGTTGAAGGCTTTCATGGTCAGCAGCATGCGTCGCACATCGGGATGCACGATGATCGGGTCGGCGGCTTTCTCCGGGGCTTTCGGACCGCTGAGCGCACGCATCTGCAGACGATCGTTGGCGTATTTAAGCGCGCCCTGATAGCTCGCCTCGCCCAGACACAAGCCCTGCATGCCCGTGCCCAAGCGGGCATGGTTCATCATGGTAAACATGCAGTTCAGGCCTTTATTCAGCTCGCCGATCAGGTAGCCGGTGGCGCCGTCGAAGTTCATCACGCAGGTGGCCGAGGCTTTGATGCCCATCTTGTGCTCAATCGAGCCGCAGCTCACGCCATTGCGCGCGCCCGCTTCACCCGCCGCATCCGGCAGAAACTTGGGCACGATAAACAGCGAAATGCCTTTGGTGCCCGCTGGGGCATCGGGCAACTTGGCCAGCACCAAGTGCACGATGTTCTCGCTCATGTCGTGCTCACCGGCGGAGATGAAGATTTTGCTGCCGGTAACCGCATAGCTGCCGTCGGCCTGCGGCACGGCGCGGGTTTTGATCAGGCCCAGGTCGGTGCCGCAATGGGCTTCGGTCAGGCACATGGTGCCGGTCCAACGGCCTTCGGTGAGCTTGCTCAGGTAGGTCTGCTTCTGCGCCTCAGTGCCGTGGGCGTGAATCGCCGACATCGCACCGTGGGTCAGGCCTGGGTACATGCCCCAGGACAGGTTACTGGCGCCGACCATCTCGCTGATCATCAAACCCAGCGATTGCGGCAGACCTTGGCCACCGTAAGCCGGGTCCGCCGCCAGGCCATTCCAGCCACCTTCCACGTACTGGGCAAAAGCTTCTTTAAAGCCCTGCGGCGTGGTCACCACGCCATGGTTGAACTGGCACTCCTCCTCGTCACCCGAGCGATTGAGCGGTGCCAGAACCTGTTCGCAGAATTTCGCGCCCTCTTCCAGAATCGCGCTGACCATATCAGGGGTGGCCTCGCTGGCCCCCAATGCAGCGTAACTGCCGTGGAAATCAAACACGTCATCGAGCAAAAAGCGCATGTCGCGCAGCGGGGCTTTGTAATCAGGCATGGTCATGCTCCAGCAGATTCAAGGGATCGCTAAAGCACTCAACCTAAGGCGCGAACACCACTGACAACAATGACCGTTGAGCCGCTGAATGCAGCGCCATAAGCGGGCCGACCTAGTGGGCCGGCATGTCGACTTTCACCGCACTGCGCCGCTGACCGTGACTGCGTACACAGTTACGCCCGGCGCTTTTGGCGTTGTAGAGCGCCTGGTCGGCGGCTTTGATCACATCTTCAGGCGCAGCGTGCTGTATGCCGCGCTCCGCCACGCCCATGCTGATGGTGACCGACACTTCAGATGCACCTTTGCCCGCTCGGCGCTGCCGCCCCTGTTTGTCACTTTGCGGACGCTGCTGCGGATCACGCAGGTGCAAACGGTATTGCTCGACGGCCTGACGCACCTGCTCTAGATGCGGCAAGCATTCTTCAAGGGTTTTGCCCGGGAAAACCAAGGTGAACTCTTCGCCGCCATACCGATACGCCTTGCCGCCACCGCCTATCTGGCGCAGTTGACTGGCCACCAGGCGCAGCACCTGATCACCGACATCGTGACCGTGGGTGTCGTTGAATTTCTTGAAGTGATCGACGTCTGCCATGGCAATCACGTAGGTGCGGCCGAGTCGCTGCAGCCGTTCGTTCAGCGCGCGCCGACCAGGCAGCCCCGTGAGTTCATCACGAAAGGCCATTTGATAGGCCTCATGCGCCACCGCCACCACCAAAATCAGCATGATCTGGCTGCTCATGACGTTGAGCGCATGCGGCAGGATAAAGGTGTTGGGCAGCATCCAGCACACGCCGCACAGGCCCACTAATTGCGCCGCATGCAACGGCCGCGGCGTACGCAGGTACTGCACCACCAGCAGAATCAAACCGATCAACAAGACCGGATAGGCCACTTGCACCAGCACCATCCACTCAACCTGCAACGCTGGCCAGCGCACCTGGGATAACCACTGCAACAAGGCGTCCGGAAAACGCTGCATCAGCCCGGCGGCCACCGCACCGATGGCCAGCATCACGGCGGCGCGGGCGATCAGGTCTTGCAGCAGATGAGTCCGTTCCTGCCAGGCCGCATAAAGCCCATAAAGCAGTGGGAGCAACAAGCTGCACAGGTGAAAGGTCAACGCGGCATCGCTGCGGACCTGGCCCGTGGTGCGGAAATGGTCAACCTGGGTGTCGAGCAGAAAATAGGCGAGGTACAGGGTCAGCAGCAGGAACACTTCACGCTGACGCCCATACACCAGACAAAACGCGCCGCCGAGCAACAGCAACAACGTCGGCAGCACATTGAACAGAGAGGTGAAGAACTCGCTGAGCACAGCCAAGCGCGCCACCAGCATGCCGCTGATTAACAGCAACAGTGAAGGCAGGAAATGGCTCAGGCGCACAGCAGCAAAACGCGACAAGACGAACTCCACAGCGCGATACACGCGGCTAACGTCCTGCAGTTTGCCTGTAACAGGCCAATTTCGCACGGGACGCAGCGGGCAATTTTCTCAATAGTTCGCGCGAACACCTGCAACCACCCGGAAACGCGCCACGACTGACGCCCATAAAAAAACCGCTACCCAAGGGCAGCGGTTTTTTCGACCTCAATGGACGAAGGCTTAGTAGCCCAGGGCGAAGTTCTCTTCGGCCATGTCCATCAGGTTGTTGGCGCCAGACAGCATGGCATCCACATGCATACGGGTACGCGGCAGGATGCGGGCGAAGTAGAAGTTGGCGGTCTGCAGCTTGGCTTTGTAGAACGCCTCGTCTTCAGCACCGGCAGCAATCTTCTCGGCAGCCAGGCGAGCCATGTCAGCCCAGAAGTAGGCCAGGCAGGCATAACCGGAGTACATCAGGTAGTCCACCGAAGCGGCACCGACTTCTTCGCGGTCTTTCATAGCGGCCATGCCCACTTTCATGGTGATGTCGCCCCACTCTTTGTTCAGCTTGGCCAGCGGCTCGACGAGGCCTTTGATGGCGTCGTTGGCTTCGTTGGTCTGGCAGAACTTGTGCACGATCTTGGTGAAGTTCTTCAGTGCGCCGCCTTGGGTCATCAGAATCTTACGACCCAGCAGGTCGAGAGCCTGAATACCAGTGGTGCCTTCGTACATCATGGAGATACGGCAGTCGCGAACGTTCTGCTCCATGCCCCACTCAGCGATAAAGCCGTGGCCACCGTAGATTTGCATGCCGTGGTTGGCGGCTTCGAAGCCCACTTCGGTCATGAAGGCTTTGGCGATTGGTGTCAGGAAGGCCAGCAGTTCGTCGGCCGCTTTCTTCTCGGCTTCGTCTTTGCTGTATTTGACGATGTCCACTTGCTTGGCAGTGAAGTACACCATCGCACGGTTGCCTTCCGCGAAGGCTTTCATGGTCAGCAGCATGCGACGCACGTCCGGGTGGACGATGATCGGGTCAGCGGCTTTTTCCGGCGCTTTCGGGCCAGTCAAAGAACGCATCTGCAGACGCTCGCGAGCGTACTTCAGGCCGCCCTGGAAGCCGACTTCGGCATGGGCCAGACCTTGCAGAGCAGTACCCAGACGCGCCGTGTTCATGAAGGTGAACATGCAGTTCAGGCCTTTGTTGGCTGGGCCGATCAGGAAACCGGTGGCGCCGTCAAAGTTCATCACGCACGTGGCGTTGCCGTGGATGCCCATCTTGTGCTCGATCGAACCACAGGATACGGCGTTGCGCGCGCCCACCGTGCCGTCGGCATTGACGGTGAACTTCGGCACGATAAACAGGGAAATGCCTTTGGTGCCTTGCGGCGCGTCCGGCAGGCGGGCCAGTACGATGTGGACGATGTTATCGGCCATGTCGTGTTCGCCAGCGGAGATGAAGATCTTGGTGCCGGACACTTTGTAGGTGCCGTCAGCTTGCGGCTCAGCCTTGGTGCGCAGCATGCCCAGGTCAGTACCGCAATGTGGCTCGGTCAGGCACATGGTGCCGGTCCACTCACCCGAGACCAACTTGGTCAGGTAGGTGTGCTTCTGCTCGTCGGTGCCGTGCTCGGAGATGGTGTTCATCGCGCCGTGCGACAGGCCTGGGTACATGCCCCACGACCAGTTGGACGAGCCGACCATTTCACTGAGTACCAGACCCAGCGACTCAGGCAGACCTTGGCCGCCGTGGTCAACGTCGTGCGCCAGGCTCGGCCAGCCGCCTTCAACGTACTGTTGATAGGCTTCTTTGAAGCCGGTAGGGGTTTTCACGCCTTCCGGGGACCAGGTGCAACCTTCGGTGTCACCTACACGGTTCAACGGGGACAGCACTTGCTCACAGAACTTGGCGCCTTCTTCAAGGATGGCGTTGACCATGTCCGGAGTAGCGTCCTGGCAGCCAGGCAGGCTCTGATAATGCGCTTCGTAGCCGAGCAGTTCGTCGCGTACGAAACGGATATCACGCAAGGGGGCCTTGTAATCAGGCATAGCGGTTAACCTCTGCGGTGGATTCTTAGTGTGTAGGTGACCGGTTATTCGGTCATTTTCGGGGTCAGCCCCGCGACTCGCCTGCGCCTTGGCAGTCGAGCCAATCAAACAAGCGTTTGAAACATACGTTTATGCCTATTTAATGTCAAGCATCTCCCCTGCCGTTTTAGGTCACCAAATCAATCACCGGGACAGCCTCCTCGAGACCGCTCAGTTGTGCGTATAAATCAAGATTAGGTGCTGGCAGCAACTTCTGCTGCGGATTTGCCGCTGTTGCCTCACCCGGCGTTGACGCCTCGTCAGTTTCTTCCTGCTCATCACGCTGCGCCGCACGGGCCTCAATAGCCGCTTGAGCTTCATCGCGCTGCATCTGGGCCAGCTGGACACGCGCCTCAGCCATTTGCACCGTGGCCTGGGCCGCGATTTGACGATCTTGGGCCGACGGCTCGGCCGGCGCCAATGCCGCACGGACGACCACCTCCATCTTGCGAATAGTGGCCTGTGGATCGCTGGGCACCGAGCCGGTATCAATGCTGACTTCGCCAGCAATGGCATAACGCTTACCGTCAGGGCCGCGCTCATAGGTGTAGGTAGGCGCGCCTGCGTATCGCCCGCCTACTGCTGCATGGGCTTGTTCGTGGGCGCGAACTTCCTGATCGCGCGAAGAGAGCTGGGTGATTTCCAGTTGTTCAAGGCGCTGCTCTTGCGGGCTGGGCTGTGTACCTGAGCGCTTTGACTGCTCGCCTTCGGACTCACCTTCAACGGGTTTGTCCGCCTCTTCTCGAGACGACGCAGACTGCGCGTCAGCCTGAGGCTGAGCAGCCGTGACAGGCGGTTGGGTCGCGCGGGTTATATCTTGACTGACGTCGGGGGACACGCTGGACGCAGGCGAACGGGCCGGCAGTAACGTGGCTGCTGGCGCGGAATAAGACGTTGCGCCGCCAATTTGCATCGTATGCCTCCTCGCTCGGCGTGATCACCTCACCGCGCGGTAGAGGTGTGACCGAGACAAGCGACTCAGGCCTTGGTATCGATCAGAGTGCCCAGCACTTCATCGGCCGTCTTAACCACCTTAGCCCCAGCCTCGGCCTCGTTTTGGCCTTGGCGCAAAGCAACCAGGCTTTCGGCCAGATCAGCACGCGTTTGCTCGGCTGCGCGAGGAGAAGGGTTGACCTGATTGGCCGGCGGCGTCGAGGTAGGCTGTTGCGGCTGGGTGATCGCGTTGCTGGCGATATCCGACGCGGCCTGATCAACACGACGCTGACCGGACTGGATGGTGCTAGTGCCTGAAGCAAAGGCGCTTCTAGAGATTTCCATGATTAGACTCCCGAGGTGGCGAACCACTTACAGCTTTAATTGAAGCAGATGCTGATCGAAAAACGTACAAGCAAAAGGCTATGGCAGGAGCTCTGCTTATAGCCCACGAAGCAATAAATCGAGGTTCAGATACTCGGAAACCAAGCCTGGCGTGGCTTCAGCCAGGCGCGGTACGTAGCCCAGGCAGGGCGCAGGCATACGCTCGGCCAGCGTGACCAGATTGTCCTCCAGACGCGCGGTCTGCGGGTCGACCAAATTGGCTACCCAGCCGGCCAATCGCAGGCCATCACGCGTAATTGCTTCTGCACTCAGTAGCGCGTGATTGATGCAGCCCAAACGCACGCCAACCACCAGAATCACTGGTAAACCGAGGGCTACGGCCAGGTCAGAAAGCGACGCCTGCCCGGCCAGAGGCACACGCCAACCACCTGCGCCTTCAATTAAGGTGAAGTCCGCCTGCTTGGCCAAAATGACCTGTACCGCAGCCTGCAAGGAAGCAACATCCAGCAATACACCCACTTCGCGACCCGCCAGATGCGGGGCAATAGCCGGCTCGAACGCCAAGGGATTCACCTCGTCATAGCGCAGCGCCAAGGTGCATTCACCGAGCAGCGCCAGGGCATCGTCGTTGCGCAGGCCGTCCGCTGTGCGCACACATCCCGAAGCCACCGGCTTGGCCGCGGCGGTGGACAAGCCAGCCCGTCGAGCGGCGTGCAGCAAACCGGCGGCAATAGTGGTTTTACCGATTTCGGTGTCCGTACCCGTCACAAAAAAGGCAGCAGTCATCAGCGAGTCTCCTTATATAGAACGCCGTAAACCACTTGATAGGTCGCGGGCAGGCCTTGCGGCTGGCGGAACTGTTCATAGGCATTGAGCAGCGCCAGCATGCGCGCGCGCCCCGTAAGGCCGCCCGGTCGACCGGGGTTGAGGTTATGCGCGCCAAGGGCTTTCAGCTCATGGGTAAGGCTGCGCACATCGGCATAAAACAAGGTTTCGGGGATGACCTGCAGGCTTTTACAAGCCAGGCCAGTGCCGCTGCATAGCTGTTGATAGTCCGCAAAACGGCGGAAGCGGTTGACGTGGATAAATCCGTCCACGGCCTGCCAACTGTCGCGCAGCTCCTGCAGGGTGCCCGCGCACAAACTGCTGAACGCCAGCACGCCACCCGGACGCAGCACGCGCTCAGCCTCGGCCAATACACCGGCAAAGTCCGCACACCATTGCAGGGCCAAACTGGAGAACACTAGGTCGCAGGATGCATCCCGCAGCGGAAGCCGCTCAGCATCGCCAGCAATAAAGTGCTGAGCGCCGCGCAAAGGTCGCGCGTGCTGCAACATGCCTTCAGCGATATCCATTGCCAGTCCATCACTGTTCGCAAAACGCTGGCCCAGCGCGCGGCTGAAGTACCCCGTGCCGCAGCCCAGATCCAGCCAGCGCGCGGGGCTGAGCGAGGCCGGCAATTGGCTCAACAGCGTTTGCCCGACATCACGTTGCAGCGCCGCCACACTGTCATAGCTGTGCGCAGCGCGGGAAAAAGAAGCCGCTACCTGGCGCTTATCTGGCAGGTGACCGAGCGCTTCATGGGTCTGATCAGTCATTTGCCGCCTCACGAATAAACGCCTGAATCGCGGCGGCCAGCACCTGCGGGTGCTCCAGAGGGAAGGCGTGGCTGACATGCTCAATCAGCCGGACATCACTTTGCGCATGCGCAGTGCGCAGGGCTTGCGACGCGGCCGCAGGCACCAGCGCATCTTGCCCGGCAAACACGTGCAGTTGCGGGCCGGTAAACCCCTGTAATGCCCCGCGCGTGTCCAGTGCCGCCAGCACATCCAGCCCGGCGAGCAGTTCGGCTGACGGTGCTTGCGGTGCGGCCGCCAGCAACTGCCGTGATAGCTCACGCGGCTGCACAGCACCTTGCGCGCACAGCAGGCTGAAACGTTTCAACGTCGCGCCGACATTCTCCGCACAGCCCTGACGAAACGCGGCAAAGGTCTCGACCGGCATGGCTGTCGGCCACGTTGCCCGTGCCACAAAGCACAGGTTGCTGGCCAAAGTGATCAGACCCCGACAGCGCGCGCCGCGTCGCGCCGCCAATTCAGCCGCGAGCATGCCACCCAACGACCAGCCACCGAGCCAGACGTCTTGCGGCAGCTTGGCATCCAGTTCATCCAGCCAATCGCGCGGATCGGCACTTACCAATGACGGCAGCGGAGCAATCGTCACCGCCACGTCAGGCATCTCCTCACGCAGGGCTGCATGCAAGGGCGCTAAAGGTGCAGAGCCCAGCCCCCAGCCGGGCAACAGAATCAATGACTCAGTCATGTGCGGGCACCCCGCCGGTGAGCGCGGGCCAACACTCGGCCAAAGCGTTGAGCAACTGATCCACCTGCTCCACGCTGTGCGCGGCAGACAGCGTCACGCGTAAACGCGCACTGCCGGCGGGGACAGTCGGAGGACGAATCGCCGTCACCAACAGGCCACGCTCGCGCAGCCTCTGCGAAAGCTGCAAAGCGCGACCGCTGTCACCAATGACAATCGGCTGAATCGGCGTGGCACTGTCCATCAGTTCAAGGCCGATGGCCTGCGCGCCGTCGCGAAAACGTTTGATCAAGGCATTCAGGTGTTCGCGCCGCCAGTGCTCGCTGCGCAGCAACGCCAGGCTTTGCAAGCTGGCGCAGGCCAAAGCGGGCGGCTGGCTGGTGGTGTAGATATAAGGACGGGCGAACTGCACCAGTGCTTCGATCAAATCATCACTGCCGGCAACAAAAGCACCGGCGGTGCCAAAGGCTTTACCCAAGGTGCCAACCAGCACCTGCACATCATCCATACCCAGCCCGAAGTGCTCGGCAATGCCACCTCCGGTTGCGCCCAGCGGGCCGAAGCCGTGCGCATCATCCACCATCACCCAGGCATTGGCGCGGCGCGCTTCGGCGCACAGTGAGGGCAGGTCAGCCAGATCACCGTCCATGCTGAATACCCCGTCGGTGACCACCAAGGTATTGCCGGTGACCTTGCGCAAGCGGTTGGCCAAGCTGACGGTGTCGTTATGCAAATAGCGTGAGAAACGCGCACCACTGAGCAGGCCAGCATCCAGTAACGAGGCATGGTTGAGGCGGTCTTCAAGCACGCTATCGCCCTGCCCGACCAGCGCCGTCATCGCCCCTAGGTTGGCCATATAGCCAGTAGAAAACAGCAACGCCCGCGGCCGCCCGGCGAACTCGGCCAGCGCTTCTTCAAGCTGGTGATGCGGCGTGCTGTGACCGATCACCAGATGCGAAGCGCCGCCGCCCACACCCCACTTCTCAGCTCCGGCGCGCCAGGCTTCGATCACTTTGGGATGATTGGCCAAGCCCAGATAATCGTTGGAACAGAACGCCAGCAGTTGCTGGCCATCGACCCTGACCAACGGCCCTTGCGGGGACTCCAGCAAGGGCCGTTGGCGATAGAGGTTGGCGGCGCGTCGCTCGGCGAGGCGTGAAGCGAGATCGAAGCTCATGGTAGCCCTGGTGGCTTTTGTAGGAGCGAGGGGGACGCCCAGTCCTTGCTCGCGATCAGCGGCAAACGGGATCGCCGAGACGTCGGACCGCAGCAAGCTGGCTCCTACCGGTTCGAATGGATTAGACCGCAGCGTTATAAAACAGCTTGGAATCGCGCTGCTCGACCAAGGCCTGCTCGATGGCGGCCTGATGCACCTCGTCAGCGTGTTCTTCACGCTCTTCGGGCTTGATACCGAGACGGGCGAACAGTTGCATGTCTTTGCTGGCCTGTGGGTTGGCGGTTGTCAGCAGTTTTTCACCGTAGAAAATCGAATTGGCACCGGCGAAGAAGGCCAAGGCCTGCATTTGCTCGTTCATTTGCTCACGGCCGGCGGACAAGCGCACATGCGACTGCGGCATCATGATCCGCGCCACGGCGAGCATACGAATAAAGTCGAACGGATCGACGTCCTGCTCATCAGCCAATGGCGTGCCTTTGACTTTCACCAGCATGTTGATCGGCACCGACTCCGGGTGCTCCGGCAGGTTGGCCAGTTGAATCAACAACCCGGCGCGGTCGTCCAGCGACTCGCCCATGCCGAGAATGCCACCGGAGCAGATCTTCATCCCCGAATCACGCACATAGGCCAGGGTTTCCAGGCGCTCGGCGTAGGTGCGGGTGGTGATGATGTTGCCGTAGAACTCCGGCGAGGTGTCCAGATTGTGGTTGTAGTAGTCGAGGCCGGCAGCAGCCAGCGCCTCGGTTTGTTCTTTGTCCAGCTTGCCCAAGGTCATGCAGGTTTCCAGGCCTAGGGCTTTCACGCCTTCAACCATTTTCAGCACGTAGGGCATGTCTTTGGCCGACGGGTGCTTCCACGCCGCGCCCATGCAGAAGCGGGTGGAGCCGATGGCCTTAGCCTCGGCTGCGGCCTCCAGCACCTTTTGCACTTCCATGAGTTTTTGCTTATCCAGGCCAGTGTTGTAGTGGCCGGACTGCGGGCAGTACTTGCAGTCTTCCGGGCAAGCCCCGGTTTTGATCGACAGCAGCGTGGACACCTGCACGCGATTGGCATCGAAGTGCGCGCGGTGCACCGTCTGCGCCGCAAACAGCAGATCGTTAAACGGTTGCTCGAAGAGTGCTTTGACTTCGGTGAGGGTCCAGTCGTGACGCAGGTGGGCGGCGGTGGTTGCGCTCATCGGTAATTCCTTATTGTTGGCGGCACCCTGCTAGATTCAAAGGGCGCTACACGGATGTTCGGCATAGTTATGGAAGGCTTATGCGCTGTCAACCCAACCTGTTAAAGCCGGTTTACAACTGGTTAAAAATCAAACAAAACTGCTTACTTTGCGATGAACAGACCGACACGCAACAGCCCATCTGCGGCCACTGCGAAGCCGAACTGCCTTGGCTGGGCGGGCATTGCCAGGTATGCGCACTGCCACTGCCAAGTCAGGGTTTGGTATGCGGTGCCTGCCTGAAAAAACCGCCGAGCTTTACCAAGGTTGAAGTGCCCTGGCGCTACGCCTTCCCCATCAACAGCCTGATTAACCGGTTCAAGCATCAGGCCAAGTGGCCAATGGGACGCCTGCTCGGCGAGCTTTTGTCACACCACCTGCAACATGCCTTCGATGAAGGGCTGCCGCGACCCGACATCCTGCTACCCGTGCCCTTGGCCAATAAACGCCAACGTGAGCGCGGCTTCAACCAAGCCGAGATGCTCTGCACATGGCTTGGCAAGAACCTTTCACTGCCTATGGAGCCGCTCTGGTTGCGGCGCATTATCGACACACCAGCGCAGCAGCAACTGGACGCCGTCACACGTAAACGCAACCTGCGTAATGCCTTTGCCCTGACACCCGAGTGCAAGGTCAACGGCCTGCACCTGGCCTTAGTCGACGATGTGCTGACCACCGGCGCAACGGCCGAACGCCTGGCGCGGCTATTAATCAAGGCTGGGGCGAGCAGAGTCGATGTGTACTGCCTGGCACGCACGCCAAAGCCGGGGGATTAAGCTGCGCCCGAAGCCTAGATAAGCGCAGCGCAATCCGGGTCAGCACGTCCAGACTGCGCCAAGGCTTATCTGGCTACGTACGACCCCTGACGGCACCGGGCTTGAGCGGACTCGTGGTGATGGGTATCGCTGCGCTCAACGCCATCCTACACAGCGCTCAAACACCGCCCGCCCTTGCAGAAGCGCTACACTCTGCGGCCAACCTGCCGGAGTCGCCCATGTCCCATCCATTTGCCGCACTCACGCCTGACCTGGTGCTGGATGCCGTGGAGAGCCTCGGCTACCTCAGCGATGCCCGTGTACTGGCGCTGAACAGTTATGAAAACCGCGTGTATCAGGTGGGCATCGAGGACGAAACACCGCTGATCGCCAAGTTCTACCGCCCGGATCGTTGGACCGATGAAGCGATTCGCGAGGAACACAGCTTCAGCTTCGAACTGGCCGAATGCGAGGTGCCGGTGGTCGCGCCGCTATCGCGCGATGGCGAAACGCTGTTCAGTTATGCCGGTTTTCGCTTTGCCCTGTTTCCGCGGCGGGGTGGTCGCGCACCGGAGCCGGGCAACCTTGATCAACTCTATCGCCTCGGCCAACTGCTCGGCCGCCTGCATGCCGTCGGCTCGCTCAAGCCCTTTGCTCATCGCGAAGCGTTGCAAGTGAGCAACTTCGGCCACGCTTCACTGGCCACGTTGCTGGATGGCAACTTTATTCCGCGCAGCCTGCTGCCCGCCTACGAGTCGGTGGCGCGCGACCTGCTCAAGCGCCTGGACACCTTGTTTGCCGCCAACCCGGTAAAGGCGATTCGCCTGCACGGCGATTGCCATCCCGGCAACCTGCTGTGCCGCGACGACACCTTCCACATGGTCGACCTCGACGACTGCAGGATGGGCCCGGCAGTGCAGGACTTGTGGATGATGCTCGCCGGTGAACGCCACGAACGCCTCGGCCAACTGTCGGAGCTGATGGACGGCTATCAGGAGTTTCACGACTTCAACCCGCGCGAACTGCCGCTGATTGAGGGCCTGCGCACCTTGCGCCTGATGCACTACAGCGCCTGGCTGGCGCGGCGCTGGGACGATCCGGCCTTCCCCATGAGTTTCCCCTGGTTTGGCAGCGAGCGTTACTGGGGCGAGCAGATTCTGATCCTGCGTGAGCAACTGTCGGCGCTGGATGAAGAACCACTCAAGCTGTTTTGACACTGCTTGCGTAGTCCGGATGTAATCCGGGATAGCACTCCCGGATTGCGCCAAGGCTTATCCGGGCTTCAGGGCCAACCACTACAGTTGGCCCTAACCCCGTAACGTCTTTGTGACAGACAAATGGGTTTACCCCTGAAGAAAATCCTGTCCAGCCGGACAAGCCCGTGCCGCGCCGACTAGAATCGCAGGCCTTCCGTTAGCCATCTAAGCAAGGACCCTGCATGGCCACCGCCAACCCGCGTCGTGGGTATATTCTCGGCCTGACTGCCTACATCATCTGGGGCCTGTTCCCGCTCTACTTCAAAGCCATCCAGAGCGTGCCCGCACTGGAAATCATCGTCCATCGTGCGCTCTGGTCGGCGCTGTTCGGTGCGCTGTTGTTGCTGGTGTGGAAGCACCCTGGCTGGCTG
Source organism: Pseudomonas sp. Ga0074129 (assembly GCA_001465025.1). GTDB lineage: Bacteria > Pseudomonadota > Gammaproteobacteria > Pseudomonadales > Pseudomonadaceae > Aquipseudomonas. Next base: position 4,650 of record LNDO01000106.1, on the reverse strand, counting down.
CGCGAGCTACTGAACCATCCCAAACGTTTCGCCGTACTGGCTTTGAGTGGCACGCTGATCGCCAGTAACTGGCTGGTGTATGTGTGGGCGGTTAACAACGAGCGCATGCTTGAAGCCAGCCTGGGTTACTACATCAACCCGCTGATCAACGTGCTGCTGGGCATGCTGATTCTCGGCGAACGGTTACGCCGCTTGCAGTGGCTGGCCGTCGCCCTGGCCGCCGTGGGTGTATTGCAGCAACTGTGGCAGGTCGGCAGCTTACCCTGGGTATCACTGGTGCTCGCGCTGACGTTTGGCTTCTACGGGATTATCCGCAAGCAAGCCCCCGTGGCCGCCCTCCCCGGTTTGGTGGTGGAAACCTGGCTGCTGCTGCCCTTAGCCCTGGGCTGGCTGCTGCTGCACCCCGCAGCAATGAGCACTCAAACGGAGTTCTGGAGTACGCCAGAAGCGCTGTGGCTAATCGCTGCCGGGCCGATCACGCTGGTGCCACTGGTGTGTTTCAACGCCGCTGCCCGCCATCTGCCCTACACCACCTTAGGCTTTCTGCAATACCTGGCACCTACCTTGGTGCTGCTGCAGGCGATATTCCTGTTTGGCGAGCATTTCGACCCGAGCACACTGCTGGCCTTTATCTGCATCTGGGCCGGCCTGGCGATTTACAGCGTCGACGCTTGGTTAAGTCTGCGCAAGCGGCAAACTGATCAATAAACAACCAGCTCACTGCAGCACCCTCCCTGACAGGGCTGCAGCCAGTTGCCCCCGGCTTATCCACAGAAGCATCCCCGGCCTTTGTGCACAACCAACAGCCAAGTGGTTAATTTATAAGCAATTAACCAAAAGCCCCGGGACACTATGGCGTGCTCCGGGGCTCCTCATGCTACGCACAGCTTTATCCACAGGACGCGTGGATAACGTCATTTAGGGTTCGACCTGTAGTTTCAGCTCCACCATCAGATCATCCGCCAGGGTTTCCAATTGCGCCTGCAGGTGCTCCAACGTAAGGCTCTGCGGCACACCCAGCAGGGCTTGCGCCTGGAACAGCAATTCACCACTCATGGGCGCGGGCACCACCTCGGTATTCAGGCTCTCAACGTTGACACCGTGACTGCTGAGCAGTCGGGTGATATCACGCACGATACCCGGCCGGTCATTGCCCACCAACTCCAGACGAATGGCCGTCCAGACGACGGAAGGCTCAGCGCCGCCAGCGGCGATCTGTATCCGAATGCCATGACTCTGCAACGCCTCCAGCGCATCAGCCAGCCCAGCATGCGACTCCAACGCCACATCCACCCGCAGAATCCCGGCGAACTGCCCGGCCATACGCGACATGCGGCTTTCCAGCCAGTTGCCGCCATGCTCGCTGATGCACTGGGCGATGCGCTCGACCAGACCGGGTTGATCCTGAGCAATAACGGTCAATACCAGATGATCCATGAACCACTCCTTATTCACTGTTTACTTGAGCGCCAGCCAATAGGTGTAAAACACCTCATCGCGCACATAACCCAATCGCTCATAAAGCGCCTGTCCGGGCAGATTGCTCTTTGCCGTCTCCAACTGCAAACCGCAAGCGCCGGTTGCCTCGGCATGGGCGCGGGCGGCATTCATTAACGCCTCGCCCACACCCTGCCGACGTGCCGCCTCACTGACGTAAAGATCGCTAAGCAGCCAAGCCGGCTGCAACGCCAGCGATGAGAAAAACGCATACAGCTGGACAAAGCCCAGCGCCGAACCTTTGTCATCGCGGGCCAGCAGAATGGTCGAATCGCCGCGCTGCAAACGTGTGCCGAGAAACTCATGCACCTGTGCCTGCGGCTTGCCCACTTCATAAAAGCGCAGATAGTCCGCAAACAGCTCGCTCAAGGGCTGCAAATCCGCAGCCGTTGCAGGCTCAACACGCATAAACTCACCTCTAGAAAGTGGGGTAGGCACCCCAATATGGGCAACAGCTAGCACGCCTATTGTCAGTCTATGTGGTGTAACCGCGTGCGCTAACAATGACTGCAGAGCGCTTCTTGGTCGCGGAGCGACGCACACCCACTGATTTTCCCCGGATCTTGATGTAGTATGCCGCGCCTCGGACTACAAGACTTAAATTCCCGGGTCCGATGCGGCTAAAAGTAGAGCTGAGCAGAGTGAGGCAAGTGATGACTGAACGCGTTCAAGTAGGCAGCCTGCAGGTTGCCAAAGTGCTGTTCGACTTCGTGAATAACGAAGCCATCCCCGGTACCGGCATTGCTGCCGAGACGTTCTGGGCGGGTGCCGAAGCGGTCATCAATGACCTGGCCCCGAAAAACCATGCGCTGCTCGCTAAACGCGACCAGATTCAGGCACAAATCGACGGTTGGCACCAAGCCCGCAAAGGCCAGCCCCACGACGCGGTCGCCTATAAAGCATTCTTGGAAGAAATCGGCTACCTGCTGCCAGAGCCCGCCGACTTCCACGCCACCACAGAAAATGTCGACGAAGAAATCGCCCGTCTGGCCGGCCCGCAGCTGGTCGTACCGGTGATGAACGCGCGCTTTGCGTTGAACGCTTCTAACGCCCGCTGGGGCTCGCTGTACGATGCCCTGTACGGCACCGACGTGATCAGCGAAGAAGGTGGCGCAGAAAAAGGTAAGGGCTACAACAAAGTCCGTGGCGACAAAGTTATCGCCTTCGCGCGCGCCTTCTTGGATGACGCCGCACCGCTTGAAGGCGCGTCCCACGTTGATGCCACCGCCTACACCGTGGTTGATGGCCAGCTCAGCGTGGCGCTGAAAAACGCCAGTCGCACTGGCCTGAAGAACACCGCTCAGTTCATTGCCTTCCAAGGCGATGCTGCGGCACCGACTGCCGTGCTGCTCAAGCACAACGGCCTGCATTTCGAGATTCAGATCGACACCAACACCCCAGTCGGCCAAACCGACGCCGCTGGCGTGAAAGACGTGCTGATGGAAGCCGCGCTGACCACCATCATGGACTGCGAAGACTCCGTTGCCGCCGTGGATGCCGACGATAAAGTCGTGGTCTACAAAAACTGGCTCGGCCTGATGAAGGGCGACCTGGCTGAAGAAGTGGTCAAGGGCGGCACCACCTTCACCCGCACCATGAACCCGGACCGCGTCTATACCAAGGCCGACGGCAGCGAGCTGACCTTGCATGGTCGCAGCCTGCTGTTCGTGCGCAATGTTGGCCACCTGATGACCAACCCGGCGATTCTCGATGCTGCTGGCAACGAAATCCCCGAAGGTATACAGGACGCGCTGTTCACCAGTCTGATCGCCATCCACAACCTGAATGGCAACACCCAGCGCAAGAACACCCGCACTGGCTCGGTTTATATCGTTAAACCGAAGATGCACGGCCCGGAAGAAGTCGCCTTCACCACCGAGATCTTCGGCCGCGTTGAAGACGCACTGGGCTTGCCGCGCAACACGCTGAAAGTCGGCATCATGGACGAAGAGCGCCGCACCACCGTCAACCTCAAGGCGTGCATCAAAGCCGCCAGCGAGCGCGTGGTGTTTATCAACACCGGCTTCCTCGACCGTACCGGTGACGAAATCCACACCTCCATGGAAGCTGGCGCTGTTGTGCGCAAGGCAGCCATGAAAGCCGAGAAGTGGATCAGCGCCTACGAAAACTGGAACGTCGACATCGGCCTGGCAACCGGCCTGCAAGGTCGTGCGCAGATCGGTAAAGGCATGTGGGCCATGCCTGACCTGATGGCCGCGATGGTCGAGCAGAAAATCATGCACCCACTGGCCGGTGCCAACACCGCCTGGGTACCGTCACCGACTGCCGCCGCCCTGCATGCGCTGCACTACCACAAGGTTGACGTGTTCGCTCGTCAGGCCGAATTGGCCAAGCGTGAGCGCGCGTCGCTGGACGACATCCTGAGCATTCCGATGGCCCAAAACACCAACTGGACGCCGGAAGAAGTTCAGAACGAACTGGACAACAACTCGCAGGGCATCCTCGGCTACGTGGTGCGCTGGATCGACCAAGGCGTGGGTTGCTCCAAAGTACCGGATATCAATGATGTCGGCCTGATGGAAGACCGCGCCACCCTGCGTATCTCCAGCCAACTGCTGGCCAACTGGCTACGTCACGGCATTGCCACTGAAGAGCAGATCGTGGCCAGCCTCAAGCGCATGGCTCCAGTGGTTGACCGTCAGAACGCAGCGGACCCGCTGTACCGTCCGCTGGCACCGAACTTCGACAGCAACATCGCCTTCCAGGCGGCGCTGGAGTTGGTGGTTGAAGGTGCCAAGCAGCCCAACGGCTACACCGAGCCAGTTCTGCACCGCCGCCGCCGCGAGTTCAAAGCGGCCAACGGGCAGTGATGTAGTACCGCAGTCGATATAAACCGCCCCTAGGGGCGGTTTTTTTGCGTCGCCGAAAGGCTTTAGGTCTGAAATAAACACGTTTTGTCAGACAAAAAAGCGCAAAGTGCGACGTCATTGGCTATAGAAATAGGTAGGCCCGCCGAAAGCATAAATGGTCACACAGAAAAATATGACCGCAAGATGACCGCATAGCCGCCCATGTTCACAATGTGGACTGATGCATCCTGAATTCATAGAATAAGTGCAACGCTTGAAACGATAGGCAGAGGGCCAGCCACCGGTAGAATCCAGGCTCTCACACCAAAGGATTCAAGCGCAG
>LNDO01000105.1 GCA_001465025.1 Pseudomonas sp. Ga0074129 | reverse complement strand
TCGATGACCTCAACATAGCGGATACAGGCTTAGGATGAAACTTTATTTGTAAGGATGATACTTTATTTGTACGGATGAAACTTTATTTGCATCCCACAGATATCAGCCCGTTTCACTTTGGCTTATTCCACTGTGACCGATTTTGCCAAATTGCGCGGCTGGTCGACGTCCGTGCCTTTGAGCACGGCCACGTAGTACGACAGCAGTTGCAGCGGAATGGTGTACAGGATCGGGGCCAGGGCATCGTGGATGTGCGGCATGTTCACCACGTGGGTGCCCTCGCCATTGCGCATGCCGGCTTGCTCGTCGGCAAACACCACCAACTCGCCGCCACGAGCACGCACTTCCTGCAGGTTGGATTTGAGCTTTTCCAGTAGTTCGTTGTTCGGCGCAACAGTCACCACCGGCATGTCGCTGTCCACCAGCGCCAAAGGACCGTGCTTCAGCTCACCGGCCGGATAGGCTTCGGCGTGTATGTAGGAGATTTCCTTAAGCTTGAGCGCACCTTCCATCGCCACCGGATACTGCGCGCCGCGGCCGAGGAACAGGCTGTGGTGCTTGTCAGCAAACAGTTCGGAGACTTTCTCCACCACGCTCGCCAGGGACAGGGCTTCGCCCAAACGCGTTGGCAAACGGCGCAGTTCCTCGACCAACTCGGCTTCCAGACCTTCATCCAGCGTGCCACGCACTTGACCCAGCGACAGGGTCAACAGCATCAACGCCACCAGTTGAGTGGTAAAGGCTTTGGTCGAGGCCACACCGATTTCCGGGCCGGCTTGGGTCAGCAGGGTCAGGTCGGACTCACGCACCAACGAGCTGATGCCGACGTTGCAGATGGCCAGGCTGGCAAGGTAGCCGCCCTTCTCCGGTGCATTGTCCTTGGCGTTACGCAGGGCAGCCAAGGTGTCGGCGGTTTCGCCCGATTGGGAAATGCTGACAAACAAGGTGTCTGGCTGCACCACCACCTTGCGGTAGCGGAACTCACTGGCCACTTCGATCTGGCAGGGGATACTCGCCAGCCCTTCCAACCAATAACGGGCCACCATACCGGCGTGGTAGCTGGTACCACAGGCGACGATCTGCACGTTACGCACCTTGGCAAACAACTCAGCAGCCTGCGGACCAAAAGCCTGAACCAACACTTGATGGCTGCCCAGACGGCCTTCCAGGGCGCGCTGCACGACCTTGGGCTGCTCAAAAATTTCCTTGAGCATAAAGTGACGGTACTCGCCCTTGTCGGCGGCCTCGGCACCTTCGTGGTATTGCACGCTTTCACGCACCACGGGCTGGCCCGTGACATCCCAGATCTGCACGCTGTCGCGCTGGATTTGCGCGATATCGCCTTCTTCCAGGTACATAAAACGGTCGGTGACTTGGCGCAGGGCCAACTGGTCGGACGCCAGGAAGTTCTCACCCAAGCCCAAGCCAATCACCAGCGGACTACCGCTACGCGCAGCAAGCAGGCGATCTGGCTGTTTGGCGCTGATCACGGCCAGGCCGTAAGCACCGTGCAGTTGTTTGACCGCCGATTTCAGTGCCACCTTCAAATCGTCTTCTGTTTTGAGGATGTGATCGAGCAAATGCACGATGACTTCGGTGTCGGTGTCGGAACTGAACACATAGCCCAGGCCCTTGAGTTCAGCACGGAGTTCTTCGTGGTTTTCGATAATGCCGTTGTGCACCACGGCCAGGTCGTGACCGGAGAAATGCGGGTGGGCATTGCGCTCGCTTGGCGCGCCATGGGTGGCCCAACGGGTGTGGGCAATACCCAGGCGACCGGCCAGCGGTTCGGCGCTCAGCGCCTGTTCCAGTTCACTCACCTTACCCACGCGGCGGCGGCGATCCAGCTTGCCTTGGTCAGTCAACAGGGCCACACCTGCACTGTCATAGCCGCGGTATTCCAGGCGTTTGAGGCCTTCAACCAACACAGCGGTGATGTTGCGTTCAGCGATTGCACCTACGATGCCACACATACTCTTCTCCTTAAGCGTCCACAGTGGCGCAGATCAGCTTGATCCCGCGTGCGGTCAATTGTTCACGGGCCTCGGGGCTGAGGCGCTCGTCGGTTATCAGGGTGTGGATGCTGCTCCAGGGCAGCTCCAGGTTAGGAATCTTGCGGCCGATCTTGTCACTCTCGACCATCACCACCACTTCGCGCGCCACCTCAGCCATAACCCGGCTGAGCCCAAGCAATTCATTGAAGGTGGTGGTACCGCGCGCGAGATCGATGCCATCAGCGCCAATAAACAGCTGGTCGAAATCGTAAGAGCGCAGCACCTGCTCAGCGACTTGGCCCTGAAATGACTCGGAATGCGGGTCCCAGGTGCCGCCAGTCATCAGCAGTACTGGCTCATGCTCCAACTCGCCAATGGCACGGGCGACGTTGATGGAGTTGGTCATCACCACCAGACCGGGCTTGTGCCCGAGTTGCGGGATCATCGCGGCGGTGGTGGTGCCGCTGTCGATGATGATCCGTGCATGTTCACGAATGCACGCCACACCGGCGCGGGCGATGGCCTGCTTGTACTGCGAAACGGGTTGGCTGTCGCTGATCAGTTCGTGCGGCATAGGCACCGCACCGCCGTAGCGACGTAGCAGCAGGCCGCTCTTTTCTAGAGCAGCGAGGTCTTTGCGAATGGTCACTTCAGAGGTAGCGAACACCTTCGACAATTCGTCCACACTCACCTCGCCTTGCTCGGCAAGCAGGGCAAGAATGGTGTGACGACGTTGCGGCGTGTTGCGTTTCGACATACTAAGTTTCGATTCGAAAGATAATGGTGCGAATCAAAACCTAACGAAGCTTTTACGTCAAGCAGCAATAGACGTAGGAGCGCTCATTTCAGCGCGTTTGCAAAAGCTGGTTGGGGTCAAGATAAAACATCTTCTTCCAGCCTTGAGTCGACTCGTCCGCCCGCCAAGGCAACGGCAGCAGGCTGACAATCGAGTAATGCAAGTGCGCCGGTTTGCCTTGTGCGTTACCCGTATCGCCAACCGTTCCCAGCACACTGCCCGCCAGCAGCGGTTGGCCTGGGTAGGCGTCGATGTTTTGCAAGTGGGCGTAATAATGAATGCGCCATTTCGGCCCCAGGGCGACCACCACCTTGCCGCCCTGCGCGATCTCGCCGCGAAACAGCACCACGCCATAGCTGCCGGAGAGCACCGGCGTGCCATGTTTGGCGAATATATCGATACCTTTGTGCACCCCAGAGCGACCCCAGGGTTCAAACCAGAAGGTGCGCGGATTCCAGTCGCGGGCACTGGCTCCCTGCACCGGAATCTGCAGCCATTCCGGCAACAAGGCCCAGACGAGAAACAGCACCGGTGCTATCCAACGTTTACGTAATAGCATCCTTGCTAACCCCATCAGGTTTTCTTGGTCGGGCGCTTCCAGCCTTCAATATTGCGCTGCTTGGCGCGGCCAACAGCCAGGGTGTTGGCGGGTACATCGCCGGTAATTACCGAGCCCGCACCGGTGGTGGCGCGATCACCCAAGGTCACTGGAGCAACCAAGGCGCTGTTGGAGCCGATGAATACGTCCTCGCCCAACACTGTTTTAAACTTATTAGCACCGTCGTAATTGCAGGTGATGGTGCCCGCACCAATGTTGCTGCGCGCACCGATCTCGGCATCGCCCAGGTAGCTGAGGTGGCCGGCCTTTGCACCCTCGCCCAACTTGGCATTCTTCAGTTCAACAAAGTTACCCACATGGGCCTTGGCACCCAACACCGAACCAGGACGCAGACGGGCGAACGGTCCGCAATCAGCGCCCTCGCCCATATCGGCCCCTTCCAGATGGCTGTTGGCTTTGACGATGGCTCCTTTGCGCAGGGTCGAGTTCTTGATCACGCAGTTCGGCCCGATCTGCACGCCATCTTCGATAACCACCTGGCCTTCAAGGATCACGTTGATATCGATCGACACATCACGGCCTACTGTCACTTCGCCGCGCAGGTCAAAACGCGTCGGGTCGATCAGGGTCACGCCCTGCAGCATCAACCGGCGAGCGGCGCGGTACTGATAGTGGCGCTCTAGCTGCGAAAGCTGGATGCGGTCGTTGGCGCCCAGCACTTCCATCTCGTCAGCCGCCTGCTCGGTGGCGACCACTAGGCCATCGGCCACGGCCATGGCGATCACGTCCGTCAGGTAGTACTCGCCCTGCGCATTACTGTTGGACAGCCGCCCGAGCCAGTCGCCGAGTTTTTTGCCCGGTACGGCGAGAATGCCGGTGTTGCCTTCGCGGATCAGGCGCTGCTCGCTGCTGGCGTCCTTATGCTCGACGATAGCCTTAACCACGCCACTGCCATCACGAACGATGCGGCCGTAACCGGTAGGATCATTCAGATTCACCGTTAACAATCCAAGCTGCTGCTCGCTGACCTGTTGCAGCAGGCGTTGCAGGGTTTCCACTTCAATCAGCGGCACATCACCGTACAGAATCAGCACACGTTCAGCCGTCAACGCTGGCAATGCTTGAGCCACAGCATGACCGGTGCCGAGCTGCTCGCTCTGCAGCACGAAATTCAGGTCATCCGCAGCCAGTCGCTCGCGCACCAGTTCCGCGCCATGGCCGATTACCACATGAATGCCTTGCGGTTTAAGCAGGCGTGCGGTGTCGATCACATGACCAAGCATGGCTTTACCGGCAACCGGGTGCAGCACCTTGGGCAGTGCCGAGCGCATGCGAGTACCTTGGCCGGCGGCGAGAATGACGATATCGAGCGACATGGGCAAAAATCCTTAACCGAATCGCGGGCCTTGGGGCTTCATGCCCACCTCTGGATAACCGCGCGGCTGAATAATTAAAAGAAGTGATAACAGGTTCTGTGGATAAGTGGGCCTCGACGGCCGCACGCACTACAAAACCAGCGCCCAAGAAAAAGGGTAGCCAAGGCTACCCTTTTACCTAAACACATTGAAGCCGGTGGCTTAACCGCCGAACTTCTTACGCAGCTGCTGGACGGTACGCAGCTGAGCTGCAACCTCGGCCAGGTGAGCGGCAGCGGAACCATAATCGAACTCCGCGCCCTTCTCGTGCAGTGCGCGCTCAGCCGCCTTGAGGGCTTCCTGAGCAGCAGCTTCGTCGATATCGGCAGCACGCTGCACGGTATCGGCAAGCACTTTAACCACATTCGGCTGAACTTCCAGGAAGCCACCGGAGATGTAGTAGACCTCGGCCTGGCCACCCTGCTTGATCAAGCGGATCGGGCCTGGCTTGAGATCGGTCAACAGAGGCGCGTGGCCTGGAGTAATACCCAGGTCGCCCAAGTTGCCGTGTGCGATCACCATTTCCACCAACCCGGAAAAGATCTCTCCTTCCGCGCTGACGATGTCGCAATGGACTGTCATGGCCATATCTAACCTCACGTGAGCGCCCGTTGCCGGGCGCACCGATTACAGCTTCTTGGCTTTTTCGACGGCTTCTTCGATACCGCCGACCATGTAGAACGCCTGCTCTGGCAGGTGGTCATAGTCGCCGTTAAGAATGCCGCTGAAACCAGCGATGGTGTCCTTCAGGGAGACGTACTTGCCCGGCGAGCCGGTGAATACTTCTGCCACGAAGAACGGCTGGGACAGGAAGCGCTGGATCTTACGAGCACGGGCAACCAGCAGCTTGTCTTCTTCAGACAGCTCGTCCATACCGAGGATCGCGATGATGTCCTTCAGTTCTTTGTAACGCTGCAGCACATACTGAACGCCGCGAGCGGTGTCGTAGTGCTCCTGGCCGATAACCAGCGGATCCAGCTGACGGCTGGTGGAGTCCAGCGGGTCAACAGCTGGGTAGATACCCAGGGAAGCGATGTCACGGGACAGTACGACAGTGGCGTCCAAGTGGGCGAAGGTGGTCGCCGGGCTTGGGTCGGTCAAGTCGTCCGCAGGTACGTATACGGCTTGGATCGAAGTAATCGAACCAGTCTTGGTGGAAGTGATGCGCTCTTGCAGAACACCCATCTCTTCGGCCAGGGTCGGCTGATAACCTACTGCCGACGGCATACGGCCGAGCAGTGCGGATACTTCGGTACCAGCGAGGGTGTAACGGTAGATGTTGTCCACGAACAACAGAACGTCACGGCCTTCGTCACGGAACTTCTCGGCCATGGTCAGGCCAGTCAGGGCTACGCGCAGGCGGTTGCCTGGTGGCTCGTTCATCTGACCGTAAACCAGGGCTACCTTGTCGAGAACGTTGGAATCCTTCATCTCGTGGTAGAAGTCGTTACCCTCACGAGTACGCTCACCCACACCGGCGAACACGGAATAACCGCTGTGCTCGATGGCGATGTTACGGATCAGTTCCATCATGTTTACGGTTTTGCCTACACCGGCACCACCGAACAGACCGACTTTACCACCCTTGGCGAACGGGCAAACCAGGTCGATAACCTTAATGCCAGTTTCCAGCAGTTCGTTGGAGCTCGACTGCTCAGCGTAGGAAGGTGCTGGGCGGTGAATGCCCCAACGCTCTTCTTCGCCAATCGGGCCGGCTTCATCGATTGGGTTGCCCAGTACGTCCATGATACGGCCAAGGGTTTTCACCCCAACCGGTACCTGGATGCCTGCGCCAGTGCTGTCGACGTTCAGGCCACGCTTGAGGCCTTCGGTCGAACCCATCGCAATGGTACGCACCACGCCGTCGCCCAGCTGCTGCTGAACTTCAAGGGTGGTTTCAGCGCCAACTACTTTCAGCGCTTCATAAATATTCGGCACTTGATCACGCGGGAATTCCACGTCGATAACGGCGCCGATGATTTGAACGATACGTCCGCTACTCATCTTTGGTTCCTCGAATATTTGAACCGTTCTTAAACCGCGGCAGCGCCGCCGACGATTTCCGAAATTTCCTGGGTGATCGCTGCCTGACGTGCCTTGTTATAGACCAGTTGCAAACCACTGATCAGGTCACCGGCGTTATCGGTGGCGTTCTTCATGGCGATCATCCGGGCTGCTTGTTCGCACGCGTTGTTTTCCAACACGGCCTGATACACCTGCGATTCAACGAAACGAATCATCAGGCTATCGAGCAGCGACTGTGCATCAGGCTCGTAGAGGTAATCCCACAGCCCTTTTTGCACGCCTTCTTCTTCGGTCGCGGCCAGCGGCAGCAATTGCTGCACTTCTGGTTTCTGCGTCATGGTGTTGACGAACTTGTTCGACACCAGAAACAGGCGATCAATTCGGCCATCGCTATACGCGTCAAGCATCACTTTGACACTGCCAATCAGGTCGTTGAGTGAAGGCTCTTCACCCAGCTTGCTGATCGCTGCAACCACATTACCGCCGTAGCTGCGGAAGAAGCTTGCGCCCTTACCGCCCACAACACAGAAGTCCACTTCGACCTTGGCTTCACGCCATTCGGCCATATTTTTCAGCAGTGCCTTGAACAGGTTGGTGTTCAAGCCACCACACAGACCACGGTCACTCGATACCAGGATATAGCCGACACGCTTAACAGCGCGCTCCACCATAAATGGGTGGCGGTATTCCGGGTTGGCATTGGCCAAATGGCCAATTACCTGACGGATACGCTCGGCATAGGGACGACCAGAAGCCATGCGCGCCTGAGCTCTGCGCATCTTGCTGACCGCCACTTTTTCCATGGCGCTGGTGATCTTCTGCGTGCTTTTGATGCTCGCGATCTTACTGCGAATCTCTTTTGCGCCTGCCATTTCACACCTTTTGGTTCAAGCAGGCGGGGGCGTCTAAGCCCCCGCTGCGGTTACCAGGTTTGGGTGGCTTTGAACTTCTCGATACCGGCTTTGAGGCCCGAATCGATCTCGTCGTTGAAGTCACCCTTCTCGTTGATCTTCGCCATCAGATCGGCGTGATCACGGTTGAAGTAGGCAAGCACCGCTGCTTCAAAGGCACCCACTTTCTTCACTTCCACGTCCTGCAGGAAGCCACGCTCGGCGGCATACAGGGACACGGACATGTCGGCAATGGACATCGGCGCATATTGCTTCTGCTTCATCAGCTCGGTAACGCGCTGACCGTGTTCAAGCTGCTTACGGGTGGCTTCGTCTAGGTCAGAAGCGAACTGGGCGAATGCTGCCAGTTCACGGTACTGAGCCAGAGCGGTACGGATACCACCGGAAAGCTTCTTGATGATCTTGGTCTGAGCAGCACCACCTACGCGGGATACCGAAATACCGGCGTTCACTGCAGGACGGATGCCCGAGTTGAACATGGACGATTCCAGGAAGATCTGACCGTCGGTGATGGAAATCACGTTGGTCGGAACGAACGCGGAAACGTCGCCACCTTGAGTTTCGATGATCGGCAGAGCGGTCAGGGAACCGGTTTTACCTTTAACAGCGCCGTTGGTGAACTTCTCAACATACTCTTCGGATACGCGCGATGCGCGCTCCAGCAGACGGCTGTGGAGATAGAACACGTCGCCTGGGTAAGCTTCACGGCCTGGCGGACGGCGCAGCAGCAGAGAGATCTGGCGGTAAGCCACTGCTTGCTTGGACAGATCGTCATAAACGATCAGCGCGTCTTCACCGCGGTCGCGGAAGTATTCGCCCATGGTGCAACCGGCGTACGGTGCGATGAACTGCAGTGCAGCGGATTCGGAAGCGGAAGCCGCGACCACGATGGTGTTAGCCAGCGCGCCGTTTTCTTCCAGCTTGCGTACCACGTTGGCGATGGTCGATTGCTTCTGACCGATGGCTACGTAAACGCACTTAATGCCGCTGTTTTTCTGGTTGATGATGGCGTCGATGGCCAGAGCGGTTTTACCGATCTGACGGTCACCGATGATCAGCTCGCGCTGGCCACGGCCAACCGGGATCATGGCATCGACCGACTTGTAACCGGTTTGCACCGGCTGGTCGACCGACTTACGCCAGATCACGCCTGGAGCAACTTTCTCGACTGCGTCAGTTGCTTGTGCGTTGATCGGGCCTTTGCCATCAATCGGGTTACCCAGAGCATCAACCACACGACCCAGCAGTTCCGGACCAACCGGAACTTCGAGGATGCGACCGGTGCACTTGGCGCTCATGCCTTCGGCGAGCGTGGTGTACGCGCCCAGTACCACTGCACCTACGGAGTCTTGCTCCAGGTTCAGGGCCATACCGAAAACGCCACCAGGGAATTCAATCATCTCGCCGTACATCACGTCGGCGAGGCCGTAAATGCGCACGATACCGTCAGAAATGCTAACGATGGTGCCTTCATTACGGGCTTGAGCGGTCACATCCAGCGCGCCAATGCGCTGCTTGATGATTTCGCTAATTTCGGAAGGATTCAGTTGCTGCATGCCAGTTCCCTCAAATCAGGATTTCAACGCTTCGGCCAGCTTGTTCAATTTGCCGCGTACCGAACTGTCGATGACCAGGTCACCTGCGCGGATCAACAAACCGCCAATAAGGGCAGCATTGACAACCGGCTTGGGTTGGACAGTCCGAGCAAGCCGCTTGGAAAGCGCGGCAGCCAGGGTTTGTAGTTGTTCCGCGCTGAGCTCAAAGGCTGTTTGCACCTCAACGTCGAGGGTGCTTTCAGCTTCAGCTTTCAATACGGTGAATTGCTCAAGCACGACCGGAAGCAGCGACAGACGATCATTGCTGCTCAGGGTGGAGAGGAAGCTGATGAACGCGTCATCAACATGGCCACTGCACACCTGGGCGAGGACTTTGACTTTCTGCTCGCTGGTCAACGCTGGATTAGCCAATTGTTGCGCTACTTCCGGTGTCTGCACGGCGGCAGCGGAGAAACACAACATCGCCAACCAGGCATCGGCCTGGCCGGCAGTGCTGGCGTACTCAAAAGCGGCTTTGGCGTAAGGCCGACCAAGCGTAATGGTATTGATCATCGCTTGCCTCGCTTAGAGTTGGGAGGCCAGTTTTGCGACCAATTCATTGTGAGCGGCACCATCAATCGAAGATTCGAGAATCTTCTCGGCACCCACAACGGCCAGTACTGCTACCTGGGCACGCAGTTGATCCTTGGCACGATTCACTTCCAGATCAATTTCGGCTTTAGCACCCGCAATCAGCTTCTCACCTTCGGTGCGAGCTTGGGTCTTGGCTTCTTCAACGATCGAATTTGCGGTTTTATTCGCACGGTCGATGATTGCGCTGGCCTGCTCTTTACTTTCACGCAGTAATTGAGCAGCGCGTTCCTGGGCAAGTTGCAGATCACGCTCAGCGCGCCCTGCTGCATCCAGACCTTCTGCAATTTTCTTCTGGCGTTCTTGCATGGCGCTGGTCAGCGGCGGCCATACGAACTTCATGCAAAACCAGACGAAAATAGCGAAGGAAATCGTTTGACCGATCAGGGTCAGATTTATGTTCACAGCGATTTACCTCGTGCTATCTCGTATGTGCGGATCAGTTTCGCAGCTATGGGGATTCGCCTAGGCGAACCCCGCATCAATCTGGAAAGCGATTAAGCACCAGCAGCCGGAGCAACAACGAAGATCAGGTACATCGCGATACCAACACCGATCATCGGAACGGCGTCGAGCAGACCGGCCATCAGGAAGGTCTTGGTTTGCAGCATTGGAGCCAGCTCAGGTTGACGAGCAGTGGATTCCAGCAGCTTGCCACCCAGCAGGGCGAAACCGATACCAGTGCCCAGGGCGCCCAGACCGATCATGAGGGCAGCAGCGATATAGACGAGTTCCATAAATAAAGCTCCAGAGTTTCAGAAGTTAAGGTTTTTGTTAATGGGTTACAGATGTCACGTTGCTATCAATGATGATCTTCGTGCGCCGCACTCAGATACACCACTGTCAGCACCATGAAAATAAAGGCCTGCAGCGGGATCACCAGGATGTGGAAGATCGCCCATGGCACATTGAGCCCAAACTGCAGATAGAAGGGCAGCAATGCGATCAGGATGAACACCACCTCGCCAGCGTACATGTTACCGAACAGTCGCAGGGCCAGACTCAGAGGCTTGGTCAGCAGGCCAATGATTTCGAGGAAAAGGTTGAAGGGGATCAGCGCCCAGTGATTGAACGGCGTGAACGAAAGCTCCTTAGTGAAGCCCCCCAGACCTTTAACTTTAATGCTGTAGAAAATAATCAGAATGAACACGCCCAGCGCAATACCGAAGGTGCCGTTCGGATCGGCTGTTGGCACGATCTTGAAGTACGGCAGACCAAGCAGCGAAGCCAGACCAGGGATGTAGTCGACCGGAATCCACTTCAAGCTGTTCATCAGCAGCACCCATACAAAGATGGTCAGTGCCAATGGTGCAACCAACGAGTTGCGGCCGTGGAAGGTGTCTTTAACGATGCCCTGAACAAACTCAATGGCCATCTCGGCCATGTTTTGCAGACCACCCGGAATACCGGTGGTGGCTTTTTTCGCAGCCAGTCGGAAGAGACCCAAGAAGATCAGACCCATGAATACCGACCAGCCCATGGTATCCACGTGAACGGCCCAGAAACCCATTTGTGCGACGTCTTCCGGGGTTTGGGCCAGAATCCAGCCTTTTTCCGGGTGTTCGCCATAGACCAGGTTTTGCAAGTGGTGCTGGATGTACTCTGACGGGGTGTTTGCCATAAACGCCTCAAACGCTGTAATGCTTCAGAAATTTTTTATCAGTAGTGGAGCAGTGGCGCCTATCGCCACAGTCAGTAAGTACCCGACAAACAACGCCGTGATATCCAACTGCTTGATGCCCACAAACAGCAGCGCAAAAAGCACTGCTGTGAGAATCCATTTGCCCATTGCTCCAGACCAGATGGACAGAACAATGTCTTTCGCCGAACGCGCGCCAAAAAAACGGAAGGCTTTATACGCAAAAAAAGCGTTCGGCAGCAGGGCTGTTAACCCACCTAACAGGGCCGAGTAACCAGCCGTTAGGTCGTTACCTAGGAAAAAACCCAAGGCAACTAGCAGGCTAAATATTGCCTGCACACGCAGAACTAGAAATCCGGGTTGTTGGGTGAACGGCGTTTTGTTGCGAATAGCCAATCCAGCGAACTCCGGTTCAAGCTGCAGAAAATACCAACTTGAAGCATAAAAACAGCGCGGCGAGTATAGGTGTAGGTCTGTTACCGATCAACCGTACTGTAGTGCCAGTGTGGCCAATACTACATAGCCAATTGTTTCAGCGAATGTGGGCAAGTACACCCTGCAATTCATCCAGCGAGCTGTAGCTGATGACTAACTGACCTTTGCCTTTTTGCCCGTGCTTGATTTGTACGGGAGAGCCCAAACGCTCAGCCAGACGCTGTTCGAGGCGACTGATGTCCGGATCGGTCTTTACCACTGCAGTTGGCTTTTCTTTGCTGCTTAACCACTGGCGTACCAGTGCCTCTGTCTGACGCACGGTCAAACCTCGTGCGACAACATGTCGCGCACCTTCGGTCTGCTGTTCGGCAGGTAAGCCAAGCAAGGCACGCGCATGGCCCATTTCCAGATCACCATGCGACAACAGGGTTTTAATCTCTTCGGGCAGGGCGATCAGGCGCATCAGGTTGCTGATGGTGACGCGCGATTTACCCACCGCATCGGCGACCTGCTGCTGGGTCAGTTGGAACTCTTGCTGCAGGCGCTGCAAAGCCATCGCTTCTTCGATCGGGTTGAGGTCTTCGCGCTGAATGTTTTCGATCAGCGCCATGGCAATGGCCGCTTCATCGGGCAGTTCACGGACCATGGCTGGAATAGTGTCCAAACCGGCTTGCTGGGTGGCACGCCAGCGTCGCTCACCTGCAACAATCTCAAACCGTCCCTCGCCAATCGGGCGAATGACGATGGGCTGCATCACGCCGTGGGATTTAATCGACTGAGCGAGTTCTTCGAGGGCTGTGGCGTCCATGTCACGGCGCGGCTGGTATTTGCCGCGCTGGATCAGGTCAACCGGCACGTACTGCAATTCACGGTTATCAGCTTGCGCTGCCTCTTCCTGCAACGTACTCACACTGGTACCGCCCAGTAGAGCGTCGAGACCGCGTCCCAGTCCTCTTTTTTTCACAGCCATGGGTATTTCCTTATGCGGTTGCAGTGTGAGCGCTAGCACGCTGACGACGGACCAATTCACCAGCCAGTGCCAGGTAAGCAATGGCACCTCGTGATTGTTTGTCGTATACGAGTGCCGGCATACCGAAACTCGGCGCTTCGGCTAAGCGGACGTTACGCGGGATGACCACGTCGTAAAGCTTGTCGCCAAAGTGCTGCTTGAGTTGTGCGCTTACATCGTTGGTCAGGCTGATGCGTGGGTCGTACATGGTACGCAGCAGGCCTTCGATTTTCAGATTGGGGTTCAGCAGCTCGGCAATGCGCTGGATGCTGTTGACCAGATCAGACAGACCTTCGAGCGCGTAGTACTCGCACTGCATGGGGATGATCACACCATCAGCGGCCACCAGGGCGTTGACCGTCAGCATCGACAGCGCCGGCGGGCAGTCGATGAGGATGTAATCGTAGTTCTCGCGGATTGGCGCCAATGCATATCGCAGGCGGCTTTCCTTCATTTTCATTTCCAGCAGGGACACTTCAGCCGCGGTCAGATCGCGGTTGGCCGGTAGCAGTTGGTAACCACCGTGCTCGGAAAATTGCATGGCATCGATCAGGTTGCATTCGCCTATCAGTACGTCGTAGATCGAATGTTCCAGAGCATGCTTATCCACACCACTGCCCATGGTGGCATTGCCCTGAGGGTCGAGGTCGATCAGCAACACGCGGCGCTTGGTCGCGACCAGCGAAGCGGCCAGATTGATGCAGGTGGTGGTTTTGCCCACGCCGCCTTTCTGGTTAGCGATTGCGAATACCTTAGCCATGCTGCGTTCCCCCTAGACCGAGCGACGCAGTATCAGCAGATGGCGCTGACCTTGGCAACCGGGAACCTTGAGCACATGGGTGGCGGTGAGACGAAAGTCCGCCGGCAGTGCTTGCAGCTCGTCATCCGGGTGTACGCCTTTCATGGCTAACCACTGGGTGTTGCCATCACCCAGGTGGCGCGTCCAGTTGCTGAAATCCTCCAGCGAGCTGAATGCCCGTGAACAGATACCGTTGAACGGCACCGCTGGGGTGAACGCTTCAACCCGGCTGTGGATAACTTGCAGGTTGGCCAATTTTAGCTCGAGCTTCACCTGCGTGAGAAAACGGGTTTTCTTGCCGTTGGAGTCGAGCAAGGTGAATTGCCGCTCAGGAAACAGAATGGCCAATGGAATACCCGGCATGCCGCCACCGCTGCCGACGTCCAGCCAGTTATCCCCAGCCTCACTGACGAAAGGCACCACGGACAAACTGTCGAGCAGGTGGCGCGAGACCATTTCATTCGGGTCGCGCACCGCGGTCAGGTTGTAGGCCTTGTTCCACTTGATCAGCAGAGCCAGGTAGGCCAGCAACTGCTCGTGCTGCTGCGCGCTGAGTTCAACACCCAGTTCAAGTGCGCCTTGGCTCAGTTCTTCGGCGTGACGTGCGGTGACCAACGACATCAGGCGCTGCGCTCCAACTGCTGACCGGCAGTGCGTTTTTTCAGGTGGATAAGCAACAGGGAAATCGCTGCTGGGGTTACACCGGGAATCCGCGATGCCTGGCCCAGGGTTTCCGGACGGCTAATGCCGAGTTTGTGCTGGATTTCTTTGGACAGACCGGAAATACCGGCATAGTCGATGTCGTGCGGCAGCTTGGTGTTTTCACTGGCGCGTAGACGGGCAATTTCATCTTGCTGACGATCGATATAGCCGGCGTATTTGGTTTTGATCTCAATCTGTTCCGCTACCTGCGGATCTTGCGCACCACCACCGGTGATGTTCATCAAGCCGGCGTAATCGATTTCTGGACGCGAGAGCAAATTCAGCAGGTTGTATTCGTGGGTCAGGGGCGTGCCGAACTGCTGGGCAATCGCATCGCCTTGTGGCGTACCTGGTCGCACCCAGGTGCTTTTCAGGCGCTGTTCTTCTTGCACGATGCCTTCGCGCTTGGCTGAAAACGCCGCCCAACGCACATCATCGACCAAACCCAGCTCGCGACCTTTTTCGGTCAGGCGCAGATCCGCGTTGTCTTCACGCAGAATCAAACGGTATTCGGCGCGCGAGGTGAACATGCGGTATGGCTCTTGGGTTCCAAGAGTGATCAGGTCATCGACCAGTACACCGATGTAAGCCTCGTCGCGGCGCGGGCACCAACTGTCCTTGCCTTGAGCGCGCAATGCCGCGTTGCAGCCCGCCAACAAACCTTGTGCACCGGCTTCTTCGTAGCCAGTGGTGCCATTGATCTGCCCTGCGAAGAACAGCCCAGCGATTACTTTGGTTTCCAGGCTGTACTTGAGATCACGCGGGTCGAAGTAGTCGTACTCGATGGCGTAACCGGGGCGCACGATGTGCGCGTTTTCCATGCCACGGATGCTGCGCACTATCTGCAGTTGCACATCGAACGGCAGCGAAGTCGAGATGCCATTGGGATACAGCTCATGGGTATTCAGGCCTTCGGGCTCGATGAATACCTGATGGCTGTCCTTGTCGGCGAAGCGATGAATCTTGTCTTCGATGGACGGGCAATAACGCGGGCCGACACCCTCGATCACACCGGAATACATCGGCGAACGGTCTAGGTTGGCGGCGATGATTTCGTGGGTGCGAGCGTTGGTGTGAGTAATCCAGCAACTGATTTGTCTTGGTTGTTGTTCCGCACGACCAAGGAAAGACATCAGCGGCGTTGGCGTATCGCCGGGCTGCTCGGTCATCAGCGAGAAATCCACCGAACGACCATCGATGCGTGGTGGCGTACCGGTTTTTAGGCGACCTACACGCAGCGGCAATTCACGCAAACGGTGAGCCAGAGCAATCGAAGGTGGATCGCCAGCACGGCCGCCGGAGTAGTTCTGCAGACCGATGTGGATAAGTCCGCCGAGGAATGTACCCGTGGTCAACACTACGGAATCAGCGAGGAAACGCAGGCCCATTTGGGTGACTACGCCTTTGACTTCGTCGTTTTCGACGATCAGATCATCAGCAGCTTGCTGAAATATCCACAGGTTGGCCTGGTTTTCCAGTGTTTCGCGAATCGCGGCTTTGTACAGCACGCGATCAGCCTGAGCGCGTGTGGCACGAACCGCTGGGCCCTTGCGGCTGTTCAGCACACGGAACTGGATACCACCTTTGTCGGTTGCTTCAGCCATGGCGCCGCCAAGGGCGTCGATTTCCTTGACCAGATGGCTCTTACCGATCCCGCCAATTGCTGGATTGCAGCTCATCTGGCCGAGCGTTTCCACGTTGTGGGTTAGCAGCAGGGTTTTAACACCCATGCGTGCGGCTGCGAGTGCAGCCTCGGTACCGGCATGACCGCCGCCGATGACGATCACCTGAAAACGGGAAGGGAAATCCACCACGCACCTCGTGCCTGTTGAGTTTGGGGGGCTTTTGGGATTGAAAAGCGGGAAAGGCGGCAAGTATAGGGATTAAGCCGGTGTGAAAGAAGTCTTTTGCACAAAAAATAGCCAGATCTCCCTGTGTCGTTTTAGGTGGGCCGGTTAATAAAGAATAAAAAAGAGAATTTTTATAAAGCCTTATTTTTATGTTTATTACTTAGCAACGGATTTTCTGTGGATAGATTGCTACAGACCAATAAAATCAATGTGTACAGCGATTTAAAAGTCTGTGCTAATCCTGCTTCTTGCCTGTTCAGTTGCCGTACGTAACGTGTGGATGAAAAGCATGGTTATCCACAGGCATGGTTATCCTCCGTTTTATCACCGGGTTATTGCCAGGGCTTAGGTCGGGTTTTCCACAGGTCTTAGGTGGATAAATAATTGGCTGGATATGCCTACTGCGCACAGGCGAAAGCCTGCCTAGGTGGCATTAATGAGCTTCTTAGAGGAGGACGCTGCTTAGGATGGGTAAGCGCAGGCAGGAAAAATTGAACGCGGCTAGAGGGTCGATGCGCCACAACCCATCAAGAATAGGGTGTAGATTATGGATTACGCGGCTCGTGGGATCAGCAGTCTGTAGCCCGCTGCAATCTGCGATCTAAGGTTGTGCAGGGTGGATGAAGCCTTTTTATCCACCACTCGTAGCTTGTGGATGGATAAAGCGTTATCCACCCAACGAGGCTGCACTCTTGCGAATAAACATCGATCTACAAAAGCTTATTTCACGCTCACAGGCGCTTTTTTGTAGCTTGTGGATTACAGCTTGGAACTCATTTTCCTATACAAAAGCTGGAGAAGATCCGCCCCAGCAGATCGTCGGAACTGAATGCGCCAGTGATTTCGCCCAGCGCTTGCTGAGCCATGCGCAGGTCTTCTGCCAGTAGTTCACCGGCACCGGCCAGAGTCAGCTGTGCATAACCGTGTTCAAGGTGTGTAGAGGCCTGTTGCAGTGCCTCAATGTGTCGCCTGCGTGCGCTGAAGCTGCTCTCTGAGGTCTGTTCGTACCCCATACAGGCCTTGAGGTGTTCGCGCAGTAGATCCAGGCCTTCAGCAGACTTGGCCGACAGGCTGATGGTGACGTGGCCGTCATTGCAGACTTCCAGCACCACCGACTCTCCTGACAGATCCGCCTTATTGCGAATCAAGGTGACCTTAGCCGGATCAGGACGCTGATCGAGAAACTCCGGCCATAGGGCAAAGGGATCGTCAGCTTCAGGCGCAGTGGCATCCACCACCAACAAAATACGATCCGCCTCGCCAATCGCTTTGAGTGCCCGCTCTACACCGATGCGCTCGACTTGATCCTCGGTGTCACGTAAGCCCGCTGTGTCCACTACATGTAACGGCATGCCATCGATGTGGATATGTTCGCGCAGTACATCGCGCGTGGTGCCGGCAATTTCGGTGACGATGGCAGCCTCGCGTCCTGCTAGGGCGTTGAGCAGACTGGATTTGCCAGCATTTGGCCGACCGGCAATCACCACGGTCATGCCATCACGCAGCAGTGCGCCTTGTCCGGCTTCACGCAACACACCCGATAAGTCGGTGCGTACGCCATCGAGTAGGTTGAGTACATGGCCGTCGGCGAGAAAGTCTATTTCCTCTTCGGGGAAGTCGATGGCGGCTTCGACGTAGATACGCAGGCTGATTAACCGCTCAGTCAGACCGTGTACACGACGGGAGAACTCCCCCTGCAACGAACGCAAAGCATTGCGCGCGGCCTGCTCGGAACTGGCTTCGATCAGGTCGGCAATCGCTTCGGCCTGTGCCAGATCGAGTTTGTCATTGAGAAAGGCACGTTCGCTGAATTCACCGGGGCGCGCCAGGCGTGCGCCGAGTTGTACACAGCGGCGCAAGAGCAGATCAAGCACCACTGGCCCACCATGGCCTTGCAGTTCCAGCACGTCTTCGCCGGTAAAGGAATGTGGGCCTGGGAAATACAAGGCCAAGCCTTCATCCAGTACTTGCTCTACATCAGCGAAGAATGGCCCGTAGTGGGCGTAACGCGGTTTTAGCTCACGCTGGCAGATTGCCTGCGCCAACGTGCTGGCCAACGGCCCGGAGACGCGCACGATACCCACACCACCACGACCCTGGGCGGTGGCGACGGCAGCAATGGTTTCAGTAACGGGTGGCATGCGGATCTCCTGATTTAGGCATAGCAAAACGCCCCTAAAAAGGGGCGTTTGTTACAGCTTAGAAGCTTGCAGACTAGGCGTCAGCAGCCTTGGCGGCGGCTTCAATCTTGCGCGTAATGTACCACTGCTGGGCGATGGACAAGACGTTGTTGACGACCCAGTACAGCACCAGACCCGCTGGGAACCACAGGAAGAAGAACGTGAAGATGATAGGCATCATTTTCAGTACTTTGGCCTGCATCGGATCCGGCGGCGTTGGGTTGAGCTGCTGCTGAATAAACATGGTGGCGCCCATGATGATCGGCAGAATGAAGTATGGGTCTTTGATCGCCAAGTCAGTGATCCACAACAGCCAAGGAGCCTGACGCATTTCCACCGATTCCAGCAGCACCCAGTAGAGCGCAAGGAATACTGGCATTTGCACCAGGATCGGCAAGCAGCCGCCCAGTGGGTTGATCTTCTCTTTCTTGTACAGCTCCATCATCGCCTGCGACATCTTCTGGCGATCTTCACCGTGCTGCTCTTTCAACTGAGCGAGTTTCGGTGCTACGGCACGCATGCGCGCCATGGATTTGTAACTGGCGGCAGAAAGTGGGAAGAAGATCAGCTTGATGATGATGGTCAGGACAATAATCGACCAACCCCAGTTACCCAAGATGCTGTGGATAACTTCGAGTAACCAGAAAATTGGCTGAGCCAGGAACCACAAGAAACCATAGTCAACAGTCAGCTCAAGACCTGGCGAAAGTGTCTCTAGATAGCCCTGTAGCTTCGGGCCGGCATACAGAATTGCACTGGTTTCACCTTGAGCGCCGGCAGCAACCTGAACGGCCGGGCCGGTAAAGCCGACAATGTAGTTACCTTGGCTGTCTTTGCGGGTTTGAACCTGGTTAGTGCTGTCTTTGCTTGGAATCCAGGCAGTGACGAAGTAATGCTGTAGCCAGGCAACCCAGCCTCCTTGAACAGTTTCTTTAAAGGCTTGTTTATCGATGTCACCCATCGATACTTTTTTGTACGGTTCTTCGCTAGTCCACAGTGCAGCACCCAGGTAGGTAGCCGTACCGGTTGCTGTTGTCGACGAAGGATCACCACTGCTGTCGCGTTTGAGCTGGGCGAACATGTTGCCGCTCCAAGCTTCAGCACTCTGGTTGTCGATCAGATAGGTGACGGCAACCTGATACGAGGACGGGTCAACACAGCCGGTTTTCTTCTGCTGTTGCTCTTTGGCAGAACACTCTGAACTCAGACCACGCTTCAAGGTGAAACGCTTGGTGTAATTGACACCGTTTTCGCTCAGCGTGAGGTCAACGTGCAGTTCGTTCTGACCGTCGGCCAGTTCGTAACTCTTTTGCGCACTGCTCCACAGTGCCCGACCGCTGGATTTATCCGGTGCGTTGGTGCCGATCAAACCACTCTGGGCCAGATAAGTACGCTCGTTGCCGTTGTCGAAAAGCTGAAAAGGAACATCTGGACGGTCCTGACGACGCGGATACTGCGTTAAACGCAGTTGCACAACATCACCACCGCGCGGATCGATGGCCAGATCCAGCACATCAGTTTTTACCCGAATCAATTCGTCATTAGCGACCGGTGCAGCGCTAATGCTGCTGGCCTCAGCAACGGGGGTGTTGCTTGGAATATCATCATTACTGGCTGAAACAGAAGCTGCAGAGGTATCCGGCAATGCAGGAACAGTGCTGGTTGTTGCGGCAATTTCTGTCGGCAAGGCGGCTTGGCCGTAGTCCTGGTTCCACTGAAGAACCATCATATAGGACACGATTGCCAGCGCGACGATCAGGATCGAACGTTGAATATCCATGATTATTCGGCCATCGAAGAGGAACGGGAGTTTTTCGCGGGGGGAACAGGATCGAAGCCACCAGGATTCCATGGATGACAACGACCTAGCCGACGCAAAGTCAGCCAGCCACCATGCAAGACGCCATGTTGATCAATGGCTTCAAGCGAGTAGCAGGAACAACTTGGATAGAAACGACAGTGGCTGGCCATCAAGGGGCTGATGGCGTAACGATAAAACTGGATGGGTAGCAAAACCAGTTTACGCATGGGGACTGTCGTTCGCCCCGGGTATTGTCGCGGTTTCCGGGCTTGGCTTGCTACGTTCGAGGCGTTTCCAGAGTTTGCCAAACTGACGTGCCAGTTCAACATTTTCCAGATCGCCAAGGCCTTTACGCGCCACCACCACGATGTCCCACCCGACCAAGTTGTCTTGGTTCAAGCGGAATGATTCGCGGATCTGGCGCTTAAGGCGATTGCGCTCAACGGAGAGCTTTACGCTCTTTTTGCCAATCACCAGCCCTAGCCGGGGGTGATCAAGCTCATTGTTGCGCGCTAGCAGCAGGACATTTTTGCCCGGAGCTTTGCCGCTGGGGGAGTCGAAGACTGCCTTGAATTGCCGGGGGGTTAGCAGACGCTTTTCCCGACTGAAGTCTCGACTCACCACAAGACCGAAATATTAAACGGCGAGACGCTTACGGCCCTTGGCGCGGCGACGCGACAGGACAGCACGGCCGTTCTTGGTGGCCATACGAGCACGGAAACCGTGGGTGCGAGCGCGTTTGATAGTGCTGGGTTGGAAAGTACGTTTCATGGTGCGGTACCTGGGTGGTCGACTACGGGCCGGAATGGCCCCCGTTTTAAGAGACCGGCAATTCTAGAGAAACCGAAGGGTCAGGTCAATTTCTAAGCAGGCTTTTCGTACATAAAGAAATATAAAGAAGAGAATATTTAAAGATGTTTTATAGCGTTAGTAGCTATTGGTGGCTCTGCTATCTGTGGATAAGGCTTTATAGCCCTGTACTGGCGAGGCTTTCAGCGTTTAGTAACTCTGTCAGAAAGACGTGCCGCAACTGTGTGGAAGCGGCGCATAAGCTGAGGATGAAAGTGGATTTTATCCACAGACAGTTCTTCCACCGGTTTCCCCCCTGGTTTATCCCATGCCCTGAGGCGCTGTTATCCACAGCCTTTGTTTAAGTACATTTTTTCTTTGCTACCTCCAACAATGCCTTGATGCTCCTTGCTCTTAGGGCTGAGTACATGTGGATAACTCAAGGCCCTGGCGCTACAATGGCGGCTGATTTTTGCCTCGTGCTTTTAGATTTAGGGGATGTCCGTGTCTGTGGAACTTTGGCAGCAGTGTGTCGAGCTTTTGCGCGATGAACTGCCTGCTCAGCAATTCAACACTTGGATTCGTCCGCTGCAGGTCGAGGCTGAAGGTGACCAGCTTCGCGTCTATGCGCCGAACCGTTTCGTCCTCGACTGGGTTAACGATAAATACCTCAGCCGCCTGCTTGAGTTGCTTACTGAGCGCACAAACGGATTAATCCCGGACATCTCTCTGTTAATAGGTAGTAAGCGCAGCGCAGCTTCCCGCTCTCCTTCTATTGTGAGCACGCCTGCTGCCGTCCCTGTTGCTGCAACACCTTCTGTTGCTAGTCCTACGTCTAACGCAGTTTCAACTGAACCGTCGCGCGCCAGTTTTGACCCTATGGCCGGCGCTGCCAGTCAGCAGGCGCCTGCGCGCACCGAACGTACAGTGCAGGTTGAAGGCGGTCTAAAACACACCAGTTACCTCAACCGCACATTTACCTTCGATAACTTTGTCGAGGGTAAGTCCAACCAGTTGGCCCGCGCAGCGGCCTGGCAGGTGGCGGATAACCCTAAGCATGGTTACAACCCGCTGTTTCTTTATGGCGGCGTTGGTTTGGGTAAAACTCACCTGATGCATGCGGTGGGAAACCATTTGTTGGCCAAGAATCCGAACGCCAAGGTTGTCTACCTTCACTCTGAGCGTTTTGTGGCTGACATGGTTAAAGCCCTGCAGCTCAATGCAATCAACGAGTTCAAGCGCTTCTACCGCTCGGTCGATGCGTTGCTGATTGATGACATTCAGTTTTTTGCCAAGAAAGAACGTTCCCAGGAAGAGTTCTTCCATACCTTCAACGCGTTGCTTGAAGGTGGTCAGCAGGTGATTCTGACCAGTGACCGTTACCCTAAAGAAATCGAAGGTCTTGAAGAGCGCCTTAAGTCACGCTTTGGTTGGGGGCTGACGGTTGCGGTTGAACCGCCCGAGCTGGAAACCCGCGTAGCCATTTTGATGAAGAAGGCCGATCAGGCCAAAGTGGATTTGCCCCATGATGCCGCCTTCTTTATTGCGCAGCGCATCCGCTCTAACGTGCGTGAGTTGGAAGGTGCGCTCAAGCGCGTGATTGCTCACTCACACTTTATGGGGCGCGACATCACCATTGAGCTCATACGTGAGTCATTGAAGGACCTGCTTGCTCTGCAAGACAAGCTGGTTAGCATCGACAATATTCAGCGTACGGTTGCTGAGTACTACAAGATCAAAATTTCTGATCTGCTCTCCAAGCGTCGCTCACGCTCGGTCGCGCGTCCGCGTCAAGTTGCTATGGCCTTGTCCAAAGAACTGACCAACCACAGCTTGCCGGAAATTGGCGATGCCTTCGGCGGGCGCGATCACACCACGGTATTGCATGCATGCCGTAAGATTGCTGAACTTAAAGAAACCGACGCGGACATCCGCGAGGATTACAAAAATCTGCTGCGAACGCTGACCACCTAATTTCGCAACTTCACTAGGCAAGGGACTAGACCATGCATTTCACTATTCAACGCGAAGCCCTGTTGAAACCTCTGCAACTGGTCGCCGGCGTCGTGGAACGCCGTCAGACCTTGCCGGTTCTCTCCAACGTATTGCTGGTTGTTGAAGGTCAGCAGTTGTCTTTGACCGGCACTGATCTTGAAGT
The DNA here is from genome assembly GCA_001465025.1 of Pseudomonas sp. Ga0074129. Lineage (GTDB taxonomy): Bacteria > Pseudomonadota > Gammaproteobacteria > Pseudomonadales > Pseudomonadaceae > Aquipseudomonas. The sequence continues at coordinate 5,405 of LNDO01000105.1, read as the reverse complement.
TGAACTGATTGGTCGCGTTACCCTTGAAGAGCCCGCTCAGCCGGGTGAGATCACTGTTCCGGCGCGTAAGTTAATGGACATCTGCAAAAGCTTGCCTGCAGATGCCTTGATCGATATTCGCATTGATGAGCAGAAATTATTGGTCAAAGCGGGCCGTAGCCGTTTCACCCTCTCTACTCTGCCTGCTAATGATTTCCCGACTGTTGAAGAAGGCCCAGGCTCACTGACCTTCAGCCTGGTGCAAAGCAAGTTGCGTCGTTTGATCGAGCGCACCAGTTTTGCCATGGCTCAGCAGGATGTCCGTTACTACCTCAATGGCATGCTCATCGAAGTTCAAACCGGCGTACTTCGCGCTGTCGCTACGGATGGACACCGTTTGGCCATGTGCTCGATGCAAGCGGCTATTGAGCAGGTAGAACGCCATCAGGTGATCGTGCCGCGCAAAGGTATTCTGGAACTGGCTCGCTTGCTCACAGAGCAAGATGGCAGCGTCAGCATCGTGCTCGGTCAACATCATATTCGTGCGACCACTGGCGAGTTCACCTTCACCTCTAAATTGGTAGATGGCAAATTCCCAGACTACGAGCGCGTATTGCCACGGGGCGGTGACAAATTAGTGGTGGCTGATCGTCAGGGGTTGCGTGAAGCGTTTAGCCGCACTGCGATTTTGTCCAACGAGAAGTACCGTGGCATTCGCCTGCAACTTGAATCCGGCTTGCTGAAAATTCAGGCCAACAACCCTGAGCAGGAAGAGGCTGAAGAAGAAATCGCCGTCGATTACAACGGCAGTTCACTGGAGATCGGCTTTAACGTCAGCTACCTGCTCGACGTACTGAGCGTGATGACCACTGAGCAAGTTCGTTTGATTCTTTCTGATGCCAACAGCAGCGCCTTGGTGCAGGAAGCCGATAACGACGATTCCTCCTATGTGGTTATGCCGATGCGTCTGTAACCGACAGACCGTTGAATAACTACTACGCTCGGCCATGCCGCGTTGGGGTCAGTTTCGGATTGCTCATGTACTACCCGTACACTCCGCATCCTCAACTGATCCCGCCTTGCCTGACCTTTGCTCGCTACGTTCTACAACGGTCTGTTAGCTAAATGTCCCTTACTCGCTTTACTGTCACCGCGGTGCGTAACCTGCACCCGGTGACCCTCTCCCCCTCCCCGCGTATCAATATCCTTTCCGGCGCTAATGGCAGCGGCAAAACCAGTGTGCTGGAGGCTATCCACTTACTTGGTCTTGCGCGTTCGTTTCGCAGCACCCGTTTGTTGCCGGTTATTCAATACGAGCAATTGGCGTGTACGGTCTTTGGCCATGTTCAGTTGGCGGACGGTCGGCAAAGTAACCTGGGTATTTCCCGTGATCGGCAGGGTGAGTTTCAGATCCGTATCGATGGTCAAAATGCGCGCAGTGCTGCGCAACTTGCCGAGACATTGCCGCTACAACTTATTAACCCTGACAGTTTTCGTCTGCTTGAAGGTGCACCAAAGATCAGAAGACAGTTTCTTGATTGGGGTGTGTTCCACGTGGAACCTCGCTTTCTACCGGCATGGCAACGCTTGCAGAAGGCCCTGCGTCAGCGGAACTCATGGCTGCGGCATGGTACACTTGACGCCGCTTCGCAGGCGGCCTGGGACCGCGAATTGTGCCTGGCTGGCGATGAGATAGATGGGTATCGAAGGGCTTACATTCAAGCGCTTAAACCGGTCTTTGAACGCACCCTGAATGAGCTTGTTGAGTTAGACGGTCTGACGCTGAGTTATTACCGCGGTTGGGATAAAGAGCGTGAACTGAATACAGTGCTTGCCTCTACTCTGCTCCGTGATCAACAACTCGGACATACTCAAGCTGGCCCACAACGCGCTGATTTACGCTTACGCTTGGGGGCGCATAACGCTGCAGAAATCCTATCGCGCGGTCAGCAGAAATTAGTTGTATGTGCCCTGCGTATTGCGCAGGGACATTTAGTTAATCAGGCCAAGCACGGCCAATGCATTTATCTGGTGGATGACTTGCCGTCAGAACTGGATGAACAGCACCGACGTGCACTGTGCCGATTGTTGGAAGACTTGCACTGCCAGGTATTTATCACCTGTGTAGACCATGAATTGTTGAGGGAAGGCTGGCGCACGGATACGCCAGTTGCCATGTTCCACGTGGAACATGGTGGCATCACCCAGACCCACGACCACCGGGAGTGAAGGCATGAGCGACAACCAAACGTACGACTCCAATAACATTAAGGTCCTCAAGGGCCTGGATGCCGTACGCAAGCGGCCGGGTATGTACATCGGTGATACCGATGATGGCAGCGGCCTGCACCACATGGTGTTCGAGGTAGTCGATAACTCGATTGACGAAGCATTGGCTGGCCATTGCAGCGAGATCACCATCACCATCCACCCGGATGAATCGATCAGCGTGCGCGATAACGGCCGTGGTATTCCGGTCGATATGCACAAGGAAGAAGGTGTTTCCGCAGCTGAAGTAATCATGACTGTGCTGCACGCAGGCGGTAAGTTCGACGACAACAGCTACAAGGTTTCCGGCGGCCTGCATGGTGTGGGTGTTTCAGTGGTGAACGCCCTCTCAAAGGAGCTGGTCCTGACTATCCGCCGTAGCGGCAAGATCTGGGAACAGACATACATTCACGGTGTGCCGCAGGCTCCTATCGCGGCAGTCGGCGACAGCGATGTCACTGGTACGCAGATTCATTTCAAACCCTCCGCGGACACCTTCGCCAACATTCATTTCAGTTGGGACATCCTGGCCAAGCGTTTGCGCGAGCTGTCCTTCCTGAACTCCGGTGTCGGCATTCTGCTCAAGGATGAACGCAGCGGTAAGGAAGAGTTATTCAAATATGAAGGTGGTCTGCGCGCGTTCGTGGAATACCTCAACCTGAATAAAACAGCGGTCAATCAGGTGTTCCACTTCACCGTACAGCGTGATGATGGCGTGGGTGTCGAAGTTGCCCTGCAGTGGAACGACAGCTTCAACGAGAACCTGCTGTGCTTCACCAACAACATTCCCCAGCGCGATGGTGGTACTCACCTCGCGGGCTTCCGCTCTGCCCTGACACGCAACCTGAACGCCTACATCGAACAGGAAGGTCTGGCCAAGAAACACAAGATCGCCACCACTGGTGATGATGCGCGGGAAGGTTTGACGGCGATTATTTCGGTAAAAGTACCGGACCCAAAATTCAGCTCGCAGACCAAAGACAAACTGGTTTCCAGCGAAGTTAAAACCGCTGTTGAACAGGAAATGGGCAAGTACTTCTCCGACTTCCTGTTGGAAAACCCCAACGAAGCCAAGGCCGTGGTCGGCAAGATGATCGACGCTGCGCGCGCCCGTGAAGCCGCACGTAAAGCGCGTGAAATGACTCGCCGTAAAGGTGCGCTGGATATCGCAGGCCTGCCGGGCAAACTGGCTGACTGCCAAGAGAAAGACCCTGCCCTTTCTGAACTCTACATCGTGGAAGGGGACTCCGCGGGCGGCTCTGCTAAGCAGGGGCGTAACCGCAAGACTCAGGCAATCCTGCCCCTCAAGGGCAAGATCCTCAACGTTGAGAAAGCCCGTTTCGACAAGATGATTTCCTCTCAGGAAGTCGGCACCCTGATCACCGCGTTGGGCTGTGGTATCGGCCGCGATGAGTACAACATCGACAAGCTGCGTTACCACAACATCATCATCATGACCGACGCCGACGTCGACGGTTCGCACATCCGTACCCTGCTGCTGACCTTCTTCTTCCGCCAACTGCCAGAGCTGGTTGAGCGTGGTTACATCTACATCGCCCAACCGCCGCTGTACAAGGTCAAGAAGGGCAAGCAAGAGCAGTACATCAAAGACGATGAGGCCATGGATGAATACATGACTCAATCGGCTCTGGAAGACGCCAGCCTGCACGTCAACGAAAGCGCACCAGGCCTCTCGGGTGCATCGTTGGAGCGCCTGGTGAACGACTACCGCTTGGTGATGAAAACTCTTAATCGCCTTTCGCGCTTGTACCCGATCGAACTGACCGAGCACTTTGTTTACATCCCACGGGTTGAAACAGAGCAACTGGCCGATAAAGCCGCGATGGAGCAGTGGTTGGGCTTGCTCGATGCGCGCCTTAAAGGCATGGAGAAGTCGGGTCTGGTTTACAAAACCAGTCTGCACGAAGACCAAGAACGTCACCTCTGGGTACCGCAGGTTGAACTGGTCTCCCATGGCGTATCCAGCTACATCATCTTCAACCGCGACTTCTTCGCCAGTAACGATTACAAGACCGTTACCACCCTTGGTGATCAGCTCAACAGCCTGCTGGAAGAAGGGGCGTACGTGCAGCGTGGCGAGCGTAAGAAGGCCGTAACGACCTTCAAGGATGCACTGGCCTGGCTGATGGCGGAAAGTACCAAGCGTCACAGCATTCAGCGCTATAAAGGGTTGGGTGAGATGAACCCAGACCAACTCTGGGAAACCACCATGGACCCCGAAGTGCGCCGCATGCTTAAGGTGCGTATTGAAGATGCCATCGCTGCCGACCAGATATTCAACACGTTGATGGGCGATGCTGTAGAGCCGCGTAGGGACTTTATCGAGACCAACGCACTGGCGGTATCCAACCTGGACTTCTAAACAACTGTCGACGGGCAGGTTAATTGTCATGATTGTGCGAGTTATTGTCATGACAAAATCTGTCACTACCCCGGCCTAGAGCCGGGGTTTTTCATTATGGATCAGTGCCTTAGATGCAGCCTAGTAGTGACCTGTAAACGGCTTATGTAGTGAAGCTACAGGGAAACTCGGAAAATCTCGTTTTCGAGTGTGCAAAATCTGAGAGATTTTTTGAGCTAGTGACGCGTGGCAATTTAAGCCGATCAAAACAGCATCGCCCATCAGCCTTCAAAAATGGTGATGGGTAGTCCCGTGCGACACGCTTGCGGCTTCATCAAAACGAACCGCATGCTGAGCCACCCAGCCACCCAGCCACCCAGCCACCCAGCCACCCAGCCACCCAGCTGGAGGTGGGCAAAGTTATTTGCCCTTTCGGCCAAAGTTAAGCGGTTCGGCCAAAGTAATTTGCCAGTAGCTTGAAAGTAAAAGCCCCTGCTGACGCGAGTCCGCAGGGGCTTTTTGCTTAGCCTGAAGTCGCTACTGGCCGGTGTTCCAGTCGACCAAGAAGGCTTCAGTCAGGCGGTGCTTGGTTTTGTGCTCCTCAACGATCCCGGCAGATTTCATCTTGCTGAAGGTTGAGTTCATCGAGGCTTTGTTAGCTTTGTTGCCGGGTATACGCCTGGTTCTCAACGCATCGATAACCCATTGGCTGCGAATGCGGGGCCGTTGATCGTTCAACATGTCCACAACCAAGAACGTCATGTAGCCCTTGCTGATGCCCCATTTTTTGGCAAAC
>LNDO01000104.1 GCA_001465025.1 Pseudomonas sp. Ga0074129 | reverse complement strand
CGAAGATCAATTTACGCCCACGCAAACGCCTGGGCTGGAAGACACCGTACGAAGTGTATGCAGGGGTGAGCGTTGCACTTATGGGTTGAATTCAGGCATTTAAAACCCCCTCCTTGGGTAATCTGCCATGTTGAAAAATCTCTCGCTAACGCTGAAGTTCCTGCTGTTGCCTGCAATTGCGTTGCTGGGTTTGCTGCTCTTTGTGGCCTACACTTCCCTGCAATTGGCTAATAACGATGTGCGTCTAGTCACGCTCGAGACCAATAGCTTTCCAACGCTGGAAAAGGCCGACGCGGTGATTTTTCAGTACTCGCGCCTGCCGGGCCTGCTTAACAGTGCAGTCGCCGCCGGCGAGATCGAAACCCTCAACGAGGCACGCCAGGTTCTCACGGTCATTGCGGGCAAGCAGCAAGAGCTCAACAACCTGATTACTCAAGCCGATCGCCGCCAGGAGCTGGAAGATTGGCGTGATGCGATTAAACGCTATGCCGATAATGCCTTGCCGGCCTCCGAGCAGCTGATCAAAGGCAGCGCCAGCTTTGAGGACCTTGCACCCAACCTTGGACGTATGGCCACTGACTTGGCTGAGGCGCAGCGCCTCGGTGATTCGTTCCGTCTGCACGCTTACGAAGACTTCCAACAAACACTGGCACAAACCCGGACCGATAACGCCACTACCACCCGTGTTGGCTTTGCTCTTTCCGCCGTTCTTATTCTGCTGATCAGCATCGCCTCGGTACTGGTGATACGCGGCACCATGAGCAATATCCGTGGGGTCATCACCTCCCTGCAGGCCATTGCCAAAGGCGATGGCGACCTGACACGCCGTGTGAACGTCGACTCGAATGACGAGATTGGCGAAATGATTCAGCTGTTCAACGGCTTTATCGACAAGCTACAGGGCACCATTCGCCAAATTATCGAGGCCGCCAGCCCGTTGGCCGGCATGTCCAAGGAGCTCTACGGGCACACGCAAAGCGCCAAGGACAACTCGCGTTCACAACAGGGTCATACCGACTCCATCAGCCGCGATATTCAGACCATGACCAGCAGCATTCAGGAAGTGGCGCATCGCTCGCAACAAGCCTCTGACGAAGCTGGAGCCGCCTCTCGCCAGGCCGACCAGGCGCGCAAAAATATTGGCAGCCTATCGACCAGCATCAGCGACCTAGGCAGCAGCGTGATGGGTGCGGTGAGTGCCATGCAGCAACTGGAAGAAGAAACCCAGCAAGTCGGGTCGGTGCTTACGGTAATCCGCAGCATTGCCGAACAAACCAACCTGCTCGCACTCAACGCTGCCATTGAAGCCGCGCGGGCCGGCGAGCAAGGCCGTGGCTTTGCCGTAGTGGCGGACGAAGTACGTAACCTGGCGTCTAAGACTGCGGCGTCTACCGCCGAGATTCAGAACATTATCCTGCGCCTGCAAAACAGCGCCAACGGTGTACTCAGCGTGATGACCGCCAACGGCGAGAAGGCCCAGGCCAGCATTGAGCGTTCGGTGCAGGCCACGCAGATTCTCGAAGCCATAGCCGGCGCAGTCGGCCATATCAATGAGTTGAATGCGGGCATTGCCCAGTACACCCAAGAACAGATCGGCCTCTCAAGCTCTATTCAACAGGACACACAAGTGTTGCAGCAGGACGCACAAGCAACCGCCCACGGTGCCGAAGCCACTGCTCGTCTCGGCGAACAGTTGGTCAGCACAGGGGATCATCTGCGCGCGGCAACATCTCAATTCCGCGTTTAACCTGAAACAGGAGCATCACTGCATGTTTAAAGTACGTCTGCTTCCCTTGGCCATCTGCCTGGCCAGCCTGCCAGCCTTTGCCGTTGAACAAGGCGAATATCAATTCAACGGCTTCGGTACTGTTGGCATCACCCATATGGGTGGTGAGAGCGGTCTGGACTACGGCATTCAAGGCCAGACCAACGATGGCTGGCGTGGGGATCAGCTGTCCAAGCTGGCCGTGCAACTGCGCTACGGCATCACCGACACCTTAAGCGTTACGGGCCAACTGGGCACCAAACCAGTTCAGGACTCCTGGGAAGTCGGTCCCGGCAACCTGTACCTAGCCTGGCAGGCCAACGACAACCTGACCCTGCGTGGCGGCCGCCTGGGCACGCCGATCTACATGTACTCGGAAACCCTCAACGTCGGCTTCTCCTACCCGTGGCTGCGCCTGCCGGAAGAGGTCTACAGCCTGGTCCAACTGACCAGCCATGACGGCGGCGACGTGCTCTATAACCGCACCACCGATATCGGCACCCTGAGCTTCCAAGTTGCCGGCGGCCAGGCCATTGGTCGCGAACAATATGCCCTCGATGACATGCATGACATCGACTATCGCGATGTATTTGCCTCAAACTTGGCGCTGTCCACCGATAACTTCGGTACTTTCCGCATCGGCTATGCCGAAGCCGATTTGAAAATCACTGTCGACGATGTGGTCGATACACGCGTCGCTGGCATCCGTAATGTTGCCCTGGTGCAGTACGACGGGAACAAAGGTAAGTTCAGTTCGATTGGCCATCAGTACGATAACGGCACCTGGCTGACCGCAGCCGAAGCAGTCAAGCTGAGCATCGAAAACAACAGTAAAACTGGCGAAAGCGAAGCTGAGACAAACGCTTTCTACATCATGGGCGGCCGTCGTTTCGGCGACTACCTGGCTCACGTCACTTACGGCCAATTGGATGAACCGGCAGGTCGCCAAGTGTCGATGACCTATGGCCTGAACTACAGCATCACTCCCGCAGTCACCCTCAAAGGTGAATATAAACGGGTTGACACATCTCAGGGTGACGATGCGATTGGAGTGTTTCAATCCAACGCTCAACAAGCGTTCAACAATAGGCGTCTCGGCACCTCATACGGCACTCCCGACGCTGACATCTTCAGCGTCGGTGTCGACTTCATTTTCTAAGGAGAGCCTTAATGAAAAAATTGCTTAGCGCTCTCACCCTGCTCAGCTGCGCCACCCTGGCTCACGCCGAGGTGGCGGTCATCGTTAACCCCGGCGCAGCGAAAGCGCCTAACCAGGCCGAGGTCAGCAACATCTTTCTGGGTAAGGATAAATCCATGAAAGGCGTTGACCACAAAGACTGGACGCCAACCAAGGACAAGTTCTACACCAGCGTCACCAATAAAAACGAATCCCAACTCAAGTCCTATTGGTCGGGTCTGGTGTTCACCGGCAAGGGCCAACCGTTGCCCAGCGTCGGCGGTGATGCCGATGTCGTTGCCCGTGTGGCGGCTGAAGCAGATGCCATTGGCTATGTCGATGCAGGTGCCGTTAATGATTCGGTGAAGGTGCTGTTCACCATCCCGTAAGCGACAGCCACGGCGGACTGCATAACAGCCCTACCTGAAGCACGGCAAAGCCCCCGAAACGTTCTGTTCCGGGGGCTTTTTCTTGGGTCTAGACTTACGTCCAATGGCGTAGCCTAGCGGCTCAGCCGACGATGGATACTCAGAAAAAGGTGAGAACCCTCATGAGTACAGCGGACGCTTTCAGCCAGGCCGGCAAGACTGCCGTGCTGCAGAACATCCACGGCACCATGGAGTTTTTGCAGAAATTCCCCCCTTTCAATCAGATGGATGCGGCGCACCTCGCCTACTTGGTGGAGAACTGCCAACTGCGCTTTTACAGCGAAGGCGAAACCATCATCAAGCCAACTGACGGCCCGGTTGAGCACTTCTTTATCGTCAAACAAGGCCGTGTACACGGCGAGCGTCCACATTCAGCACGCCGCGGGACGGAAACCACCTTTGAGATCACCACTGGCGAATGCTTCCCACTGGCCGCATTGATTGGTGAGCGCGCCACGCGCACTGAACACCTGGCGGCCGAAGACACCTTCTGCCTACTGCTGAACAAAGCCGCCTTCGTAAAACTCTTTTCGCTATCTAATCCGCTGCGCGACTTTGCTCTGCGTGGCGTCAGCAGCCTGCTGGATCAGGTCAACCAACAGGTGCAGATGCGCGCCGTGGAAACCCTTGGTGCACAGTATTCGCTCGACACCCGGTTGGGCGAATTGGCGATGCGCAACCCGATCAGTTGCGCACCCGAAATGCCGCTGCGCGAAGCGGTCAAACTGATGCACGAGCAACATGTCGGCAGCATTGTGATCGCCAATCCGGCGCGAAAACCACTGGGTATTTTCACCCTGCGCGACCTGCGCCGAGTAGTCGCCGACGGGGTCGATCTGGCGCAGCCGATTGAACAGCTGATGACCCAATCACCCTTTCACTTGCCGCCCGATGCCAGCGCCTTCGATGCCGCCATGGCCATGACCGAGCGGCATATCGCTCACGTCTGCCTGGTGGAAAATGACCAGCTCTGCGGCGTTATTTCCGAACGTGATCTGTTTAGCCTACAGCGCGTTGACCTGGTACACCTGGCGCGCACCATCCGCCATGCAGGGCGCGTGGAAACCCTCGCGGCGCTGCGCAGTGAGGTGCGGCAACTGGTCGACAGCATGCTCGCCCACGGTGCCAGCTCTACGCAGATCACCCAGTTAATTACCCTGCTCAACGACCATACCGTGTGCCGCGTGATCGAACTGACCCTGGAAGACATGGGCGATCCTGGCATTCCCTTCACCTGGCTGGTGTTCGGCAGCGAAGGCCGCAGCGAGCAAACCCTGCATACCGACCAGGACAACGGCATTTTGTTCGAGGCTGCCGATGCAGCCGAAGCCGCCGCCATTCGCGGGCGTCTGTTGCCGCTGGCCCATGAGATAAACCTGCGCCTGGCGCAGTGCGACTTCAGCCTGTGCAAGGGCAACATCATGGCCGGCAACCCAGAGTTGTGCCTGTCCCGTCAGGAATGGTCGCAACGCTTCAACTCATTTGTGCTGCAGGCCACGCCGGAGAACCTCCTGGCCTCAAGCATCTACTTCGATCTGCGCGCCGTATGGGGCGACCCACACGGCTGTGAGCAACTGCGCCAAGGCCTGCTGGACATGGTGGCTGGCAACAGTCTGTTCCAGCGCATGCTGGCCAATAACGCCCTGCAACAACGTCCACCCGTGGGCATGTTTCGCGATTTCGTGGTGGCGCGCAAAGGCGCAGAGAAAGACACCCTGGACCTCAAAGTGCAGGGTCTGACACCCTTTGTCGATGGTGCACGCCTACTGGCCCTGGCCAACGGCATTGCCGCCTGCAACACCCTGGAGCGCCTCCGTGCACTGGTGCAGCAAGGTGTAATCGAGGCTCAGGATGGCGGCGCTTATGAAGAGGCCTACCACTTCATTCAGCAGGCCCGCATGCAACAACACCAGCAGCAAGCCCGCAATGCATTGCCGTATTCCAACCGTGTTGACCCCGACAACCTCAATCATCTGGATCGACGCATTCTCCGTGAGTCGTTCCGGCAGGCGCAGCGCCTGCAAAGCAGCTTGTCGGTGAGGTATCAGCTATGAGCACCTTCACCTGGTTTACCGGGCGCAAACCCGCCCTGACCCAAGAGCAACTGCAACGTCGAGAGTGCTTGGCGGCGGCATCAACCCTTGGCGAGCGCCCCTTGCAGCAGCAGCGTTTTGTTGTGCTGGATCTGGAAACCAGTGGCCTGAACATGCGCCGCGATATGGTGCTGTCAATTGGCGCGGTGGTGATCGAAAACGCCTCCATCGACCTGAGTCAGCAGTTTGAATGCACCCTGCAACGCCATGACCATCAGGCCAGCGCCAGCACCCTGATTCATGGCATCGCCCCCAGCGAAATCGCCAACGGTGAAGACCCGGCGCAAGCCTTGCTGGCGTTTATGGAGTTTGTCGGCGACAGCCCGCTGCTGGCCTACCACGCCGAGTTCGACCAGCGCATGCTGGCCCGCGCGCTCAAGCAGAGCCTGGGCTACCGCTTACAGCACACCTTTGTGGATGTGGCTGAAATCGCCCCGCTGCTGTGCCCAAAAACCAAGCCCACAGGACACGGCCTGGACGCATGGACGCAGCATTTTGGCCTGCAAGTGCTCCAGCGCCATCACGCCAGCGCCGATGCACTGGTGACGGCAGAACTGGCACTGATCCTACTCAGCAAGGCACGCCAACAAGGCCTCGACAGCCTGCCGTTGCTGCTGCAACAACTCAGCAGCCGTCGCCGCCAACAGGCGCATTCGCTGTAAGGCGCATTCCCGCGTGTCGGATTACGCTTCGCGAATCCAACCTACAGATCGCGCATTAGCAGGCCATAGTCCAATTGCACCTCAGGCGGCACCGGCAGGTACAGCACATGGCCGTCACCCGGCGCGACTGCCATGGCCTGGCCCTGACGGTTTTCCAGTTGCTCGAGGGTGAAGCGCAGGTTGCCCTGCGGCGTCATCAGTTCCAGACCATCGCCGATGGCAAAGCGATTTTTCACTTTCACCTCAGCCAGGTCGCCGCGCCGCTCGCCGGTCAGCTCGCCGACAAATTGCTGCTGTTCCGACACTGAACTGCCGCGCTGGTAGTTCTGGTATTCGTCATGCACATGGCGGCGCAGAAAGCCTTCGGTGTAGCCACGATGGGCCAGCGACTCAAGGGTGTTCATCAGGCTCTTGTCAAAAGGTTTGCCCGCCACCGCATCATCAATCGCTTTGCGGTACACCTGCGCGGTACGGGCCACGTAATAGTGGGACTTAGTCCGCCCTTCAATTTTCAATGAGTGCACACCCATCTGCACCAAGCGCTCGACGTGCTGCACAGCGCGCAGATCTTTGGAGTTCATGATGTACGTGCCGTGTTCATCCTCAAAGGCGGGCATGGGCTCGTCCGGGCGCGAGGCATCCTGCAGCAAAAACACCTGGTCGGTGGGCGCACCTGCACCCAGGGTGGGCTCGACAATCCGCACAATATCGCCCAGTTCGTTCTCGCTGCCCTGCTCAGCCTTGTACTCCCAGCGGCAAGCATTGGTGCAACTGCCCTGGTTGGGGTCGCGTTTGTTGATATAGCCCGACAGCAGGCAGCGCCCGGAATAGGCCATGCACAGCGCACCATGAACAAAGACTTCCAGCTCCATGCCCGGCACTTCCTGGCGAATTTCGCCAATTTCTTCCAACGACAGCTCGCGCGACAAAATCACCCGACTCAAGCCTTGCTGCTGCCAGAACTTCACGCTGGCCCAATTGACGGCGTTAGCCTGAACCGACAGGTGAATCGGCATCTGCGGGAAGTGTTCACGCACCAGCATGATCAGGCCGGGGTCGGACATGATCAACGCGTCCGGGCCCATCTCGATCACTGGGGCGAGGTCTTTAAGGAAGGTCTTCAATTTGGCGTTATGCGGGGCGATGTTGACCACCACATAAAACTGCTTGCCCTGCGCATGGGCCTCGGCAATTCCCAGGACCAGATGCGCGTGATCAAACTCGTTATTGCGCACCCGCAAGCTGTAACGCGGCTGCCCGGCATACACCGCATCCGCACCATAGGCGAAGGCGTAGCGCATGTTTTTCAGGGTGCCGGCCGGGGACAGCAGCTCAGGATAACGAGGAGTAATGACCATAACGGCAGGCTCGAACAATCAAAGGGTCGCGATTCTAGAGAGTGAATAGACGCCGCGCATTGATCTGGGTCTATGTCATTCGGGCCCTGCGCCCGTTTCTGCACAGGAGCGGTGATCATGATGGTCAGCCGCAGCGACCTATTCAGCACGCGCAGCCTCGTGCGTGAATAAGCCAACTGGCACTTAGGCTTATCACCAAACGGCTTGAAGCCTGCACGCCCAGCCCTGTTTTACTGGCTAAACTTGCAGCATTGCATGCCACTGAGGATGGCTCTCCCCCACCATGCTGCCCATCAAGATGATCATCGCGGCACTCTACAGCCTGGCGCCTGCGGCGCTGGCTGACACCGCCGTTCTAAAACTAACAACCCATGACCTGCCGCCCTACAGCTACCGCGATGCAGATCAACGCTTGCAGGGTTTAGCAGTCGAGGTGGTGGAGTGTGCCCTCACGCGCATGGACATGCCCTATAGCATCAAGGTCACTGCATGGGCCCGCGCGCAAAAGCTGGTGGAAGACGGCATGGCAGACGGCTTTTTTGCGGGGTCACGTAACCCAGAGCGCGATGCCTACGCGGTGCAGTCGGCCATCATTGCTGAGCAGCAGTGGCGTTGGTATCTGCTCGCAGATAACCCTGGCGACCCCAGCACCGAGGGCTTCCGCCAGCAGGCTAACGTCAGCAGCTTTATCGGCGCTAATATGCTCGATTGGCTGGTAGACAATCACTACCAAGTGGCTTCACCACCGAAGGACACCGATGGCTTGCTGAAAATGCTCCAGGCCAAACGTGTGGATGCCATCCTGGCCAATAATCGTGTGATGCAACGAAGCTTGCAGCAACAAGGCCTGGAAAACGAGATTCGCAGCGTATTACTCAAGGACAAACCCTTGGGCGTTTACTTCGCGAAGAGGTTCATCAGCACCCACCCTGGTTTTCTTGAGCGGTTCAACACACACGTTGGCGTGTGCCGCCAAACACCCTAGCGGCACGCCAGCGCTTGCCGCTTTACTGACACACTCGCTGATAGAGCGGGTCATCCTTGTTGACGACTTTCATCTGCGCCAATTGCGGCTTTTTCTGCGCATCCAGCGGTAGCAATTCAGCCGTCGCGCAATTCAACAGATGAGGCTGGTGGCTGACGCGGTCGATGTGTTGCTTTTCAAAGCGGTACAGATTGAACGCGGCCACGCTGCCGCTTGCTGCTTCTTGGCGCAGCAAGCTCTTGGTGTCGAGCACGGTAAAGGCTGTGGTCATTGGCCAGAAAAACGTCCAGGGCCGCCAAAACACCTCACCGGTTTCACTGGCCACCAACACAGACTCGGCCGGCTGGCGCAGCAGTTGGTGATCGAACCAGGAATACTCGTAGTAAATCTGGTAGCTCAGCATGCCCAAACCACCGAATGCCGGAATGATCCACTTCGGCAATCGGTTGCGCGTCAGTTTGCGCAGCAGCATGGCAATACCAGCGGCCCCCAAACCCGAAATCACGATGGCAAGTAGTGTCCACAACATTGGCTGACTCCCGAAATAAAAAACTGCCTGGCGCAGCTTTAACGTTGCGCAGCGACGCCGCCCAGTGGGTGGGCGTCATGCTTAGCTGGAAATAAAACGGGCCTCCTAAGGAGGCCCGCTTGTAAGACCCTGATCAAACATGATCCGGGGGATTATGCTTAGTGGCTCAACGCACCACCAGCACCTTTGGGAGTACGCACGCTTTCCACCAGATCTTGCACTTCTTGAGGTGGCGCTGCGGTTGCAAAAGACACAGCGTAAGCGACAGCAAAGTTGATGATAGCGCCCACAGTACCGATAGACAGCGGCGAGATACCAAACATCCAGTTATCCGGAGTGTTAGGCAGTGTGGCCGTGCCAGGGATAAAGAACCAGCCCAGGTACAGGAAGATGTACACCGCAGTGAACACCAGACCAACCAGCATGCCGGCAATCGCGCCCTTATCGTTTACCCGCTTGGAGAAGATCCCCATCATCAAGGCTGGGAACAGCGTGGCCGCAGCAAGGCCGAAGGCCAATGCCACCACCTGCGCCGCAAAGCCTGGCGGATTAAGCCCCAACCAAGTGGCCAGCAAAATTGCCACCGCCATGGAGATCCGCGCAGCGAGCATTTCCCCCTTCTCACTGATCTTCGGATTGATCAGCGTTTTGATCAGGTCGTGACTGATAGCTGAGGATATCGCCAGCAACAAGCCCGCCGCCGTCGACAGTGCTGCCGCAATGGCACCTGCTGCAATCAGACCAATGACCCAGCCCGGCAGGTTGGCAATTTCCGGGTTAGCCAGTACCAGGATGTCGTTGTTAACGGTCAGCTCATTGCCCTTCCAACCGCGTGTTTCGGCAGTCGGCGTGAAGGCTGGAGCGGCGTCGTTGTACAGCTGAATACGACCGTCAGCGTTTTTGTCTTCCCAGGCGATCAGACCGGTTTTTTCCCAATTCTTCACCCACTCAGGACGCTCTTCATACGCCAGTGCTGGCGCTTCGGCACCCTGCGGATAAACAGTGGTCAGCAGGTTCAGACGCGCCATGGACGCCACAGCCGGAGCGGTGAGGTACAGCAGAGCGATAAAGATCAGGGTCCAGCCCGCCGACCAACGTGCGTCAGCGACTTTCGGCACAGTGAAGAAGCGAATGATGACGTGCGGCAAACCAGCCGTACCAATCATCAGCGACATGGTGAAGAGCACCATGTTCAGCTTGTTGCTCACATCAGCGGTGTAATCGGTAAAGCCCAGTGCAGCTACAACTTCATTGAGTTTCTGCAGCAGCGGCATACCAGACTCAGTGTGCTCACTGAACATACCGAACATTGGAATCGGATTGCCGGTCAGTTGCAGCGAGATAAACACCGCCGGGATGGTGTAAGCAATGATCAGCACCACGTACTGCGCCACCTGGGTGTAGGTGATGCCCTTCATGCCGCCGAACACTGCGTAGCAGAACACCACGCCTGCCGCGATCCAGATACCGGTGGAGTTGCTCACTTCCAGGAAGCGCGAGAACGCCACGCCAGCACCGGCCATCTGACCGATCACGTAGGTCACGCAGATGATGATCAAGCAGACCACCGCGGCCATACGTGCGCCTTTGCTGTAGAAGCGATCACCAATGAAGTCCGGCACGGTGAACTTGCCGAATTTGCGCAGGTAAGGTGCCAACAGCAGGGCCAGCAGCACATAACCACCGGTCCAGCCCATCAAGAACGTTGAGTTGGCATAACCACCGGAGGCAATCAGACCCGCCATGGAAATAAAGGAGGCTGCAGACATCCAGTCAGCCGCTGTCGCCATGCCGTTGGTGATCGGATGCACACCGCCGCCCGCGACATAGAACTCTTTGGTAGAGCCGGCACGCGCCCAAATGGCGATGCCGAAGTAGAGCGCAAAGGACGCGCCTACAAACAGGATATTGATTGCAAACTGGCTCATGGATTATTCCTCGACACCGAATTGTTTATCGAGTTTGTTCATTTTCCAGGCGTAAAAGAAAATGAGCGCGATAAAGGCAATGATCGAACCTTGCTGGGCGAACCAGAAGCCAAGATCGGTACCGCCGACAGTGATACCTGCCAGCATGGGTCGAAGCAGAATGGCGAAGCCGAATGACACCAATGCCCAGACAATCAGACATAGGGTGATCAGCCGGACGTTGGCCTTCCAGTACGCTGCAGCGTTGTCTTTTTCAGAAGTCATAAACTCCTCCGGTTATTGTTATTCTCATGCACCTTCAAGCTAGCAGCAGGTCACTACAAGCCAACAGCTAGACATTGGTATTAGCTGGCTTACAGCGTTTTGCAAGGTTGTAGCGGCCCCGCGTAAACAGGCGCGTTGCTGCCTACTCAACCGTCCGGATCGCACACCCCCCACCTTGGTCTAACAGCGCGCAGCAAATAGCCGAAAGCAGGGTGCTGTTGCGCGTAATGACACGCCAGCAAAACGCGACTGCCAAGCCTGCAAAGGCCGATAACGCGCTAACGCTCAGAGCCAGGCTGCCGCAGTGCCGGCACGTCAGATCGACGCGTTTGCTGGGGCCGCAGACCTGCCCCAGCAAATAACCGGGCAATCTGCCGGGCCAGTTGGTGAGCCGCGCGTGATTCTTCACGCAACCCCACGCGCCCGCTCATTGCACGTACCACAAGCGGAAAAATCCAATCGCCAGCAGTAACCCCACCTGCCCCAACGCTGCGCACAGGCTTAGAAACGACTGCACCTCGGCATTTTGCGCGGCCCCCGCAAACCCGGTCAGGCTCGCCCAAAAAACCTCCGGCAACAGCATCAGGCTCAATTGCGCCAGCGGCTGCCCGGTCAGCTGCAAGCCCTTGATCAGGTCAAACTGGCCGCAAAACATCAGGCCCAGTAGCACCATCAAGGCCACCGCCAGCCCCAAGGCAAAACACGCCGAGAACTGCATCAACAAACGCATCATGCTCACATCTCCAAGCAAGAAAGCAGCGCAGGCTGAACCTGCGCCGCACACCTCAACCTTCGTTGGCTGTTGTGACTGATGGCAGGCGACCGACGCCATACCAGTCGAGTTTGCGGGTCAGCACCATCACCGCCGCCAGCACACCGAAGACCAGCACCGAGCCCATCAGCAGGGCGTAATCCTCAGCCCCCAGCAAGGCGAACAACATGCCGTACAGCAGCGCCAGCAAGGTCGCAAAGCCTGCACCGCGCTGGGCACTGCGCAGCACGTGGCTGACATAAAAGCCAATCAGCAATACACAGGCAGTTGCGGCAATGCCATAGGCCAAGGCAAAACTCAGGTGCTCGGACAACGACAGGAGCAACAGGTAGAACAGCGCCAGCGACATGCCCACCAGGGCGTATTGCACGGGGTGTACGGCCATGCGCTTGAGCACTTCAAAGAGGAAGAACACGGCAAAGGTCAGGCCGATAAACAGCAACGCGTATTTGATCGCCCGCTCGGTCTTCAAGTACTGATCCACCGGATCAACAAAACTCACCCCAAAGTGGCGTGCGCTCAGCACCTCGCAGTTATCGCCGCGCACACAGGTCGCAAGCGCCTCCTCCAGGTTGGTGGCGAAGAAACTGGTTTGCCACTGAGCCTTGAAGCCCTCGGTAGAAACGTCGCGACTGCTTGGCAGGTACTCGCCAATAAAGCTCGGATGTGGCCAATCAGAGGTCAGCTCAACGCGGCTGTCACGCCCCACTGGGGTGATGCTGAGCTGCTCGGTGCCTTGCAGCTTGAGGTCGAAGGCAAATTCCAAGGTTTGTCCACCCTGGCTGTCCAGCGCGGGCAGTGGTGCATGCACACCGGCACCGAAACGCTCCTCGGCGCTACCGGGGGCAAAGCTCAGGTTTTGTCCGTTGAAGCGCAGTTGCAGGTCATTGCTGATGCCGCGAATGTCGCTGATGCCGACTGAAAGGAACGGCCGCTCGAACTGATACAAACCCAGCTCATCGCCCAGCCCTAGGCGTACCGGCAGCTTGAAGGCACCGCTGATTTTATTGTCGCTGCGGTACAGCAAAGCTTTGTAAATGCCGCGCGCCCGCTCTTCAGTGGCGACATGGCCATTGAGCACAAAGCGCTCTGGCAGAAAGTACAGCCGCCCATGATGGCGCTGCTCTTCCATGTAGCGCTCACCGGTTTTGGCGTGGGTTTTCCACTGCTGCCAGACCTTGGTGTAGGGCAGCACCAGAATCGGCCCGGTGAGCTGCTGGCGGTAACTGGAGCTGCGCGCGATGTCTTGCAGCACCTCGGCACGCTGATACTGCCGCTCACTCACCAACCCGCCAATCATCGACAGCGGTATCAACAACACGATTATCAACAAGGCGATCGCGCCCAACTTGAAAGCCAATAAGCGGTTCATGCGGCAACTCTCCGGTACGGTTTAGGTAGGCAGAGTCTGAGCGGCACGAATGGTGGCTTTATGGAGCGACGATGGAGACTGCATGGAGAGTCTGTGCAGACCAGCCAGTGACTGCCGAACGGGAGGTGTGTAGCGTGTAGCCACGCCCACTCAAGGATGACCGCGTAATGAACAACAACCCACTGCTGACATCACTGTTGCGCTATCACGTCTGGGCCCACGAGGAGTTGTTTGCCACGCTGCATGGCCTGGATGCGCAACAACATGCGGCTGAACTGCATGCCGCTTTGCGCATCCTCAATCACATTTACGTGGTGCAGCGGATCTTTCTCGCCCACCTGCAAGACGTTGAGCATCCTTACACCGCCACCAACACCACTGAAACACCCACGCTGGAAGCACTTCATGAAGCCATGCGGGACGCTGACCGCGCGTACCTGGAGCATGCCGAGACACTGAGCGCTGATCAACTGAACGAGCGCCTGCCGTTCATGTTCGTTGACGGCGACCATGGCTGCATGAGCCGCGAAGAAATACTCGCGCATATCGTCACCCACGGCGGCTACCACCGCGGCGCAGTCGGCCGGATTCTGGAGCAGTTAGAGCTGGCACCGCCACGGGACATCTACACGCGCTTTCTGCATGAGGAACAGCCGCCGCGGCGGGAACAGCAATGAGGTGGGGAATCAACCGCCGCGAATGTACTGTTCCAGTTGCTTAATCAGGCTGGCCTGATCGGCAATGGTGTGCTTGACCAAGTCGCCAATCGACAACAGGCCAATCAACTCGCCTTCCGCCAAAACCGGCAAGTGACGCAGGTGACGGTCGGTCATCAGTTGCATGCAGAAGCTTGAAGTGTCACGCGGGCTGACGGTCAGCACATCGGCGGTCATGATTTCGCTGATCGCCACATTGAATGCAGAGCGCTCCAGCAGCGCCACTTTGCGCGCATAGTCGCGCTCACTGACGATACCGACCAAACGGCCTTTTTCATCCAGCACCACCAGTGCGCCAATGCCTTTCTCGGCCATTAGCTTTATCGCATCCAGCACCGATGTTGTCGGGGTGACGCTGTAGACAGCGGCCTGCGGTTTAGTACGAAGGATCTCGGCGACTGTTCTCATGCGGCGGCTCCTGCTCTGTTTCTTATTGAGACTCTGAGGATAGTGCGCGGGGCGAGTGTTGCCTGGCAACCCGACAGCCCGATCAGAGCATCTGTGCGCGCACCATGCAAGCCCGATGGCACATGCCAACACTTGACGGCAAACACGCCCGAAGACGCAAACAGCTTGCCGCGGGTAGCCCGGATGTAATCCGGGAATGGACTGCCTGATGACACATGGCCCCGGATTGCATCCGGGCTACGGACTCTTCACTGGCATGGCCAGCTCCTAAGGATTTCAGCCCCCCGGCAGCCGCAATATCACCTCAACACCGCCCTCGACATTGCCGATGTGCAGTGTGCCGCCATGCAGTTGCATCACCTCTTCGACAAAATTCAGCCCAAGACCGGTGCTTTTGCGCCCGCTGCTTGGGCGCGGCAGGGAATAGAAACGCTCGCACACACGCGCCAGGGCGTAATCGGGAATTGCCTCGCCTTGGTTGAACACGCGCAGTTCTATCTGCCCGGCACCGGCGACGGCACTAAAGCGAATCAGCCCACCGGGCGGGGTGAAGTCCAAGGCGTTGTCCAGCAGGTTGGCCAGAGCCTGACGCAGCAGAAAGGCCTCGCCGCAGACGCTTAATTGAGCGCCGATGATGTTTTCAATCTGCAGACCGGCGGCTGCGATGCGCGCCATTTGTGCCTGCAACAACGACTCGACCAGCGCGCGCAAAGGTACTGCCACTTGCTCTTCGAGGCCCTGGCGTTGCTCGATTTGAGCCAAGTGCAGCAGGCGCTCGATCAGTTGCTGCATACGCGCGCTTTCCTGCTCGATATTGGCCACGAAACGCTGGCGTTGCGCTGTCGGCATCTCGCTGTCGAGTAACTCCGCTGCGCCACGAATGGCCGCCAGCGGGCTTTTCAGCTCGTGGGTCAGGGTGTGCACGTAACGTTCGACGTAGGCTTTGCCTTCCAACTCGGTGCGCATGCGTTCGATGGCTTCGGCCAGTTGCGCCAGCTCGCCACCACGCACGCTGGGCAGTTCTGCGCGTTGACCGGCACTAACCATCTGGGCATAGCGGGTGAGTTTGCGCAGAGCGGCGCTGAGCCACCAGGACAGCAACGCGCCGATCAACAAACCGAGCACGATCAGCCCGCCGCCGAGCCAGGCCAAGCGCCGTTCGGAGCGTTCGATATAGGGTTGCAGCGTGCGGTTGGGCTTGGCCACCGAGACCACGCCGATGATCTGCGCGCCATCCTTGATCGGCGCGGCCACGTACATCACCGAAGAGTCCGGGTCGTTCGAGTCTTCCTTGGTCGAGCGCGCGCCGTATTCGCCGCGCAGGGTCAGCAACACATCGTTCCAGCGTGAATAGTCCTGCCCCACGGCTGCGCCGGTCGAGTCGAGCAGCACCATGCCCTTGGCATCGGTGACATAGATGCGGTGGTTGACCTGGGTTTTCTCCACGCCCCAGATCTGCGCCTTGGGCTGACGCTGACCGTAGGCTTGTAGCAGCGCGGGCAGGCGGCTCTGTTGCAGGCTGCCCGCCTTGACCTCGTCACGCAGAATCTCAGCCAACAAGTTGGCGGTATCGACCAGGGTTTCTTCGGTGCTTTGCCTTACGCCGGGGCGGATTTCGTCCATCACCGTGCTCAGCACAAACCAACCGGCCAGGCCCACAAAGAGGAAGTAGACGAGAAAGATGCGAACGCCTAAGGGCATCAGGCGTGCCTCGGCGAGTAGCTGTAACCCAGGCCGCGATGGGTCTGGATCGGCTCGGCCGCAGCGGCCACCTGACGTAGTTTGGCACGCAGGCTTTTGATGTGGCTGTCGATAGTGCGCTCATAGCCAACATCAGCGGCCACACCCAGGCCGTCGAGCAGTTGCTCGCGGGAAAACACCCGCTCCGGTTGCGCCAGCAGGCTTTGCAGCAGGCGGAATTCGTGACGGGTGAGGCTGAGCAACTGATCGTGGTAGTGGATCTGCACGCGCTCACTGTTCACCTGGAACGGTCCACTGACCACGTTGGCAACCGGGCTGACGGCAGGCGCTTCACGCGGGGCCATGCGTTTGAGGATGGCCTTGACCCTTGCCGCCACTTCCCGCGGGCTGAAGGGTTTGACCACGTAATCGTCAGCGCCGATTTCCAGACCGACCACGCGGTCGATTTCCTCGCTGCGCGCGGTGAGAAAAATCACCGGCACCTCGGAAAAACGCCGAAGCCGCTTGCAGGCCTCGAAACCGCTGATATCCGGCAGGCCGACATCAAGAATCAGCAAATCCGCAGGGTTGCGTTGCTGTTCCGCCAGGGCCTGCTCGGCCAGGCTCAGCCAGGTGGTGGTAAAGCCCTCACTTTGCAGGGCGAAGATGAGGGTGTCGGCGATGGCGGCTTCGTCTTCAACAATCAGAATATGCGGCATGGGCGTCCTGCGCGTGGCAACTCGCGAGGAACCTGCGGCAGGCCGCTGCCAGCGTCAAGCATGGTCAATCACCCAGCACGCGGCCTTTAGCCCGGATGCAATCTAAGAATGACGACTGCATACAGAACGACCCAGATTACACCCGGGCTACGCACTGCAGGCCTTACATCCAGGCGACGCACCAAGACGTAGGTTGGCGTTGAGCGCAGCGAAGCCCAACAGAGTGCGGCCATTTCGTTGGGCTTCGCCGCTGCGCGTCTCAACCCAACCTACAGGGCTGCCAGCGTCAGACACTCCGCTTGCCACCCGGATGAAGTCCAAGCTACGCACCCGGCGTAGGCTGGCGTTGAGCGCAGCGAAGCCCAACAGGGGGCGGCCATTTCGTTGGGCTTCGCCGCTGCGCACCTCAACCCAACCTACAGGGCTGCCAGCCTCAAACACGCGGCCTGTAGCCCGGATGCAATCCGGGAATGGCGGTGGAGGGCAGCAGCGAGCCGACTAATCCAGCTTAAATCGCGCCGTATTCTGCTCCAGCACCTGGCTGCCTTGGCGCAGTTGTTCGGCCGCTTGGCTGACCGCTTGAGCACCAGCCAAAAGCACGCTGGCGGCTTGGTCGACTTGCTGAATATTGCCGCTCACTTCATCGGCGGTAGCAGCCTGTTGCTCGGCGGCAGTGGCGATTTGCGCCAGGCGGTCGGTGACCAACTGCACCGATTCGACAATGGCGTTGAGGTCTTCGCCCATGGCCAGCACGCTGCCCACATCGCCTTCGGCCTGGCGTACGGCGTCTTCCATTTGCGTCACCGACTGGCCTACCACGCGGTGCAAGTTGGCGACGGTTTCGGCAATTTCAGCGGTGGAGTTCTGCGTGCGCTGTGAAAGCGAACGCACCTCGTCGGCGACCACAGCGAAGCCACGCCCCTGATCACCCGCGCGCGCGGCTTCGATGGCCGCGTTGAGGGCCAGCAGGTTGGTTTGTTCGGCGATGCCTTTAATCACATCCACCACGCGGGTGATCTGCTCGGTCTGAGTGCGCAGTTGCTGCAACGTAGTGGCGCTATCGCCCAGGCGCGTGCTGAGTTGGCGCATGCTCTGGCTGGTGCGCGTGCTGCGCTGGTTACTCTGGCTGGCAATCTCGCGGGTCTGGCTGGCCTCCTTCGCGGCCTGCTCGCAGCTTTGCGCCACGCTTTGCGCAGTGGCGGCCATTTGCGTGGCTGCAGCGGCGATCTGACTCATTTGCGCTTGTTGCTGCTCAACCGACTGCAAGGCGTTTTGCGCCTCACCATTAAGCATCTGCACAGTGCCGCCCAATTGCTGGCTTTGCTGATTAACGCCCTGCATCGAGCCGCGTAACTGGCTCACGGCTGTATTAAGCGCATGGGCTATGCCGGCCAGGTCATCCGTGCCTGGCACCTGCATGCGCACGCGCAAATCGCCATCGCGCAGCCCTTCAGCCGCCTGAATGATCACCGTTGTGCTGCGCCGGATCGAGGCGTTCAGGCAGAACAACACATACAGCGCCAGCAGCGTCAGCAGACTAAATACCGTGACCACCTGGATCATCGCGGCCATCGCTTCACTCCGATAACCCGATAGGCTCGCAGTGAACTGCTGGTAGAGCGCGCTTTGTAAGGCATGCAGTTGCGATTCCAACTGAGCGATACGCTGCACGAACTGCGCCGGCGTCAAGGTCATGGGGCTGGCTTCAAACATATCGCGGTCAATCTCAGCCAAAAAATCGTCGTAGCCCTTGAGTGCTTCTTCATAAGGGCCTTGCAGCTGACGCATCACGTTAGGGGCTTCAGTCGATAAAGTTGACTGCGCTTTGAACAACTGGCCGCGTGATTCATCCAACCCGCGGCGTAAATCGCGCACCAGCACCCGGCTTTGCAAGGTGAAATGCTGCGACACCACTGCGCCGTAGCCATTGGCGGCAAAACTACCGAGCTGATCAAGCATGCGCGGCAGGCTGTAGGTCAGCTGTTCCATCATCAGGTAGGTGTCGATGTGCGGGTCGAGAATCAGGCTACTGTCGGTAGCCGCCTGTTCACGCAGCGCCAGCAGGCCCAACAGACTCTGCTGATAACGCTCCTGCGCATCGGGCAATGCCAGCTTACCCAGCACATTCACATTTAATTCGGTCTGAGCAGCCGTAAGGTTTTGCAGATGCTGGCGCGCCTGAACGCTAAACAGGCTCGACTGCAGCGGCTCACTCAATTGTTGCAGCGCCTCGTTAAGCGCCGGCTCACGCTCACGCAACAGCGCTTCGGCGGGTTTTTCCGTCCCTTTCCAGCGCGAGATCAAGGTGCGCTGCTCAATCAATTCGCGCTGCACACCGGCCATACCGTGCAGAACGTTGATGCCTTCAAGCTCATGGTCAATGAACGTGAGCTTCGCCAGGTGATTGCTACTGATCACCCACAGGGAAAATCCTAACGGCAGAGCAAACAGAACAAACACCAACTGAAACTTGCGCGCAAAGCTGAAACCTTCCAGCAGCCGCATACCGGGTTTTAGAACTCCAGCCATAAACACCTCAACGTGTTAGGCGCGCCAGCGTCAACGACGCGCCAAAGCTCAACTCAAAGCAAGAAGCACGCCGCGCTGGCGCGATCAACTCCATAAGCTACAAGGAGCATAGATGAGTCACAGGCACGCGGCCTGTCGAGGGCTCAACGGAGGGTGAGGCTGGCGGCGACCGGTTGGCGGGTAAGGATGCGACAGCAGGCTTAGGGCAAGCCGCTCCAGAGCTGGTCGATATGACGGAAACCCCACTCCTCGGCCGACTCCCGGCCAACAATCTTGTCGCGCCCAACCATCTTGCTCAGGTCGTAAACCTCTTGGGGAATCGGGGTTTTCGACTTGGCCGAGAAGAACACCTTGACCTTGGGCAGCAGCAACGACTTTGCCTGCTGCTCCATCACCACACCAATGCGGCCACTTTCTAGACGCACCAGCGACCCCACGGGGTAGATGCCAACGGTTTTGACGAAAGCCTGGAAGACCACCGGGTCAAAGTGGCCTTTCCATTCGGCCATTTTGCGGATCGACTCAGCCGGATCCCAGCCTTTTTTGTAGGGACGATCCGAGGTGATGGCGTCATACACGTCACACACCGCGCCCATACGGGCAAAAATGCTGATCTGATCGCCCGCCAGTCGATGCGGGTAGCCTGACCCATCAACTTTTTCATGATGGTGCAGGCACACATCCAGCACCAACGCGCTGACCTGCTTGCTCTCCAGCAACATGCGCGACCCGGCTTCCGGGTGGTCACGCACGGTGGCGAATTCACTGTCGGTCAGCTTACCGGGCTTGTTCAGCACCTCATTGGGAATGGCCATCTTGCCGATGTCGTGCAGCAAACCGGCCAGCCCGGCCTCACGCACCTGATTCTCGGTAAGTTCCAGTTGCCGAGCCAACGCGATCATCAGCGCGCACACGGCCACCGAGTGCATGTAGGTGTATTCATCGGCATTCTTCAGGCGGGCAAGGCTGATCAGCGCATTGGGGTGGCGCATCACCGAGTCGGAAATTTCCTCAACCAACTCGCCGGCTTTTTCAAAGTTCAGCGCCTGGCCCATGCGGGCATCGCCAAACATGCTGATAACCGCTGCTTTGGCATTGGCACACAGCTTGGCCGCGCGGCGCACCTCATCGTCCATGGACACCACCAACTTCACCGACGGGCTCTGCACCGCAGCCAGCAAGCTGGCCTCGGCCTGCGCGGCGGCCTGCTCGGCGCTGGTGCTGACGATTCCAGCCTCAACATCCAGGCCTTTGCTCACATCAATCCACAGCTCACCGATGCTGCTGGACTTGATTCGTTGCAGGTCTTTGTCGTTATCCAACAAGAATTTGGACTTCCAAAACGGATGGTCCATCCATGCACCACAGAACTCGTGGATAAACATACCGACGCGCACGTCGGTCACTGCGATGCATTTCAACATGGGGGTTACTCAGCAGATGATGAAACCTGTGCGGCGCACAGCATGGCACTCACCGCACATACTTATTGTTACGACGAGAATAGCCTGTTAGCAACTCTCCATTAGCCGCAAAGCGTGACCCGAGAGACCGAAAATGACGGCGAATGAGTGCCGCAGCCCTTCAACCCAAAGCACTCGCCTGCATCAATTATGAGCGGATACAGCCGCATTATTTTGCTACCGATCAATACAGTGAGCGTGATCAGCAAAGGCCGCCCCGCCGTGCGCCTGAACAGCCTGGGCATTCGCCAGGCCAACAAGGAAATCATCGAAGCCGGCCAATCCTTCGGCTGCACACCGCCTCAGCTACTATTCAACGTACAGTTGCCCGACGCCATGCCGTCGATCATGGCCTGGGTCAACCAGACCATCATGATGGCCCTGTCGATGGTGATTATCGCCTCGATGGTCGGCGCGGGCGGTTTGGGTAACGATGTGCTGGCCAGTATTCAGCGCCTGGACATCGGCCTTGGCTTTGAAAGCGGCATGGCCGTGGTACTGCTGGCGATCATTCTCGACCGCATCACCGAAAGTTTCGGAACCCCACAACCGACCAAACGCAGCGGCGTCATGGCTTGGTTCAGCAGCAAACTTCAACGTCAGTAAGCCTTGTTTTTTGCCTTTAGAGGGAGTCGCAGATGAAAACGATCAAACAGCTCGCAGGCATTAGCCTGCTCTCTGTGGCCATGCTGCAAAGCGCCTGGGCGCAAGAGCCGGAGAGCTGCAAAATGGTGCGCTTTGCCGAAATCGGCTGGGCCGACATCGCCGCCACCACTGGCGTCGCCATCATCCTCAGCGAAGGCCTAGGCTACCAGACGCGCAAAATCATGGCCTCCGTGCCAATTGCCTTCACCGGCATCAAGAGCGGCCAGGTTGATGCGTTCCTCGGTTACTGGGCACCCTCGATGGATGCCGTGATCGAACCCTTCACCAAAGACGGCGGCGTAAAAGTACTGCCAAAAGCCAACCTTGAAGGGGCCAAATACACCCTCGCCGTACCGACCTACGCCGCTGAAGCCGGGCTGAAAAGCTTTGCCGACATCGCCAAATTCAAAGACCAACTGGGCGGCAAAATCTACGGCATCGAGCCCGGTAACGACGGCAACCTGCTGATCGACGGCATGATCAAAGGTGACCAGTTCGGCCTTGGCAGCTTCCGCATGGTCGAATCCAGCGAAGCCGGCATGCTGGTACAGATCGCCCGCGCCTACAAAAAACAAGAGCCGGTAGTCTTCCTCGGCTGGGCTCCGCACCCAATGAACACCCAGTTCGACATCACCTACCTGGAAGGCGGTGATGAGGTATTCGGCCCCGACTTCGGCGCGGCAAAAGTCTTCACCGTCGTTTCCCCAGACTACGAAACACGCTGCGCCAACGTCGGCAAACTGCTGAACAACCTGCAGTTCACCGTCGAGATCGAAAGCCAACTGATGGAAAAAGTGCTGGAGAAACAAAACCCCACCACCGTCGCCAAAGACTGGATCAAAGCCAAGCCAGCCATCCTCGACCAGTGGCTGGCGGGCGTCACCACCTATGACGGCCAAGACGGCCTGGCCGCCGTGAAGAAACACCTCGGCCTGTAAACCCACCCCCGCGCCGCCCCGGGATCTGCGGGCGGCGCGGTTAGCTAACCCTTAATAAACAACCCCACCCACGAGGCCACACGGCCATCGCAGGGTTTGCTGTACCCGCGATTTACCTTCAGACAGCTTTAGATACCGGCCCATGACGTAGCCCGGATGTAATCCGGAAACAGGCTCACCAACAACACAACCCCCGGATTACATCCGGGCTACAAAACCGCCACACCGCTACAACCCACAACAAGAACGCGCCAGTAACCCACTGAACTGCCACCCTCACACGACGGAGCACGACCATGCGCAACCTGAAGAACCTGTGTTTACTGAGCCTCGGCGTCGCCGCCACCCACGGCGAACTCTTTGAAAAACTCAAAGACAGAATCGAATCTATAGAAGCGGATTACGACCCACTTTTTGTGAGGGCGACATGACAACTGAGTCACACTAGTCGTATAGGGCCTTAGCCGTATTCAAACGCTTGCGCGTGCAAAAATAGCGGCACACGATTGGCTTGGACTGCTGCGGGATCCGCCACAGCAGGCTTAATGCCTTAACAGCAATGCTTAACCACTCCTACGGCCTACCCTATGAACCGCCGCAAAAAAATCAAACAACTACTCGAAGCCCACGCCAAAAAAGCCAACGCGAAAAAAGCGCCGAAAAACAAATGCACCTATATCAGCAAAGCCGACCGCTTAAAGCTCGCAGCTGAAGCTAACGCAGAGCCGGTCATTACAGCTGAGGACTGATCGCGCCCTGCACCTCAGCTAACCCGGATTTCTCATGACCGCATAAACAAAAACGGCTGAAAGCCTTATGATTCTTGTCGCCAAAAAAAGCCCCATAAGTCTTCAGCCGCGCACAAAATGCTACCAGAAAAACTCCACTTTTCCCCCCTCTCTCGCCGCCTCGTCGAGGCCTCTTTCACCGGTGGTCACATCACCTCGGATGCGGGCTTGTTGCTGCTGCGCGAGGTCGACCGGCAACATGGCTTGACCCGCCGCCTGGCCAAAATCGTTCCCGATCGGCGTGATCCTGGGCGTGTCCAGCACGGACTGCAGACACTGCTCGCCCAGCGTATCTATGCACTGGCCGCCGGCTACGAGGATCTCAACGATCATGACGGCCTGCGCCATGACTACGCGCTGCAGACTGCGGTCAACCGCCTGCAACCGCTGGCCGGCAAATCCACTCTGGGGCGCCTGGAACAGCAAGCCGATCGCGAAACGGTGGTGCAAGCCCATCGCCTGCTGTGGGAGCACTTCATTGCCCAGCATGACCAGGCGCCGGCTGAGA
>LNDO01000103.1 GCA_001465025.1 Pseudomonas sp. Ga0074129 | reverse complement strand
CTGCGCTTGAATCCTTTGGTGTGAGAGCCTGGATTCTACCGGTGGCTGGCCCTCTGCCTATCGTTTCAAGCGTTGCACTTATTCTATGAATTCAGGACTCTTAAATTAGATCACATTTTTTATGAAACCCAGCGCCTCGAATCCCTCTACCAGCAAAAACTCACCGCCCTCGACGACTTGAAGAAATCCCTCCTTCACCAAGCCTTCAGCGGCAATCTGTAAGGACACAGACAATGCTTATTCAGCGATATTCGGTTTTGACGTTGATGCCCAAGACTTGGCTTGAGGTGTTGCCATGAACGAAGCCGAAACCCGCGCTGAACACATCGACCCTGCCCTGCGTGATGCTGGCTGGAGCGTGGTTGAGGGCAGCCGTATTCATCGTGAGTTTCAGATTACCCAGGGCCGCATTCAGGGCGCTGGCAAGCGTGGTAAGGCGGATATCGCTGACTACGTGCTGGTGTACCGCAACACCAAGCTGGCGGTGGTCGAAGCCAAGGCATGGGACAAGCCCTGCACCGAGGGCGTAGCGCAGGCCAAAGGTTATGCGCAGAAGCTGGCCATTCGCTTCACCTATGCCACCAACGGCCAGGCCATCTACGCCATCGACATGCAAACCGGCGCTGAAGGCGATGTGGTGAAGTACCCAACGCCTGAAGAGTTATGGGAGCTGACCTTTGCCGCACAGAACGAATGGCGTGATCGCTTTGCCGCTGTACCGTTTGAGGACAAGGGCGGCACATGGGGCGCACGGTACTATCAGGACATCGCCATCAATCGGGTGCTGGAGGCCATTGCTGCGGATAAGCCGCGCATCCTGCTGACACTGGCAACCGGTACGGGCAAAACCTTTATTGCCTTCCAGTTGGCCTGGAAGCTGTTTAAGAGCCGCTGGAACCTCAAGCGCGACGCGCAACGCCAGCCGCGCATTCTGTTTCTGGCGGATCGCAACATCCTCGCCGATCAGGCGTTCAACTCTTTCTCGGCGTTCCCGGAAGATGCGTTGGTGCGTATCGACCCTGACGAGATTCGCAAGAAGGGCAAAGTGCCGAAGAACGGCAGCATCTTCTTCACCATCTTCCAGACCTTTATGAGCGGGCCAGACGGCACACCCTACTTCGGCGAGTACCCGGCGGATTTCTTCGACTTCATCATCATCGACGAATGCCACCGTGGCGGTGCCAACGATGAAGGCAACTGGCGCGGCATCCTCGATTACTTCGCCCCGGCGGTGCAACTCGGCCTCACCGCTACGCCCAAGCGCAAAGATAACGTCGACACCTATGCCTATTTCGGGGAGCCGGTGTATGCGTACTCGCTCAAGGAAGGCATCAACGATGGCTACCTGACGCCGTTCAAGGTTAGGCAAATCGCCACCACGCTCGATGAGTACGTGCATGTGCCAGGTGATGGCGTGGTGGTAAAGGGCGAGGTAGAACCTAACCGACGCTACCTGGAGGCCGACTTCAACCGCATCATCAAGATCCCGGAGCGCGAGGCGTACCGGGTGAAGTTGTTTATGGACCTGATCAACCAGAACGAGAAGAGCATTGTGTTCTGCGCCACGCAGGTTCATGCGCTTGAGGTGCGTGACCTGATCAACCAGATGAAGGCCAGCTCGGAGCCGGATTACTGCGTGCGCG
Source organism: Pseudomonas sp. Ga0074129 (assembly GCA_001465025.1). Lineage (GTDB taxonomy): Bacteria > Pseudomonadota > Gammaproteobacteria > Pseudomonadales > Pseudomonadaceae > Aquipseudomonas. Next base: position 24,252 of record LNDO01000103.1, on the reverse strand, counting down.
TGACGGCTGATGACGGTGCCAGAGGCGAGCAGGCCCTGCGGGACTTTCAGGACAACGAGAAGAGCATCCCGACCATCCTGACCACCTCGCAGAAGCTTTCGACCGGGGTGGATGCCCGCAACGTGCGCAACATCGTGCTGATGCGCCCCGTGACCAACATGATTGAGTTCAAGCAGATCATTGGCCGTGGCACACGCCTGTTCGACGGCAAGGATTACTTCACCATCTACGACTTCGTGAAGGCGCATCACCTGTTCAGTGATGCTGAATGGGATGGCGAGCCGGAAGAACCCGCCACGACAACAACCTATGGCACAGGCGAGGACACCGGCGCATACACGCCCGACCCCGAGCCAAAAGCAAAGCCTGAAGCGGAGCCGCGCCCGCAGGTGATTGAGGTACGGCTGAGCAACGGCTCAGTGCGGCGTATCAAAAGCATGATGGCAACCCTGTACCTGAGCGCCGATGGCCGACCCATGTCTGCGGCACAGTTCCTAGAAGGCCTGTTTGGTAGCCTGCCGGCGTTCTTCAAGGACGAGGATGAGCTGCGCACCCTCTGGAGCCTGCCTGCCACCCGCAAAACCCTGCTGGAAGGCTTGGCCGAGCGCGGCTTCAGTAAGGATGTGCTGGTTGAGATGCAGAGCATCATCGACGCCGAGAACAGTGACCTGTTTGATGTGCTGTCCTATGTGGCTTTTGCTGTTGAGCCGCTGCTGCGTGAAGAGCGTGCGGCTAAGGCACGCAGCTCTCTGCATGGTCATTTCAGCGAGAAACAGGAAGCCTTCATTGACTTCGTGCTTTCGCACTACGTGAGGGAAGGTGTCGAGGAACTGGAACCCGAGAAGCTTTCACCGCTGCTCAGGCTCAAATACAACAATTCCCTCAGTGACGCCTTTGATGATCTAGGGCAGCCGGCGCTGGTGCAGAGCATGTTTGTCGGGTTTCAGAGCTACCTGTACCAGAACACCGGGGTGGCAAAACCCGTCCGCGCCAATGATTAAGCGCCAGCGTCGCGGATGAATGCCAAGGCGCTAGTGGCGTCGTCATCCTGCCGCCCTTGCAGCCAGCATTTCCATGCCCTGCCGGGGCTTGGCAGTGGCCCGAACGTTGGCGTAGAGTTTGCGCACTGTGTTTGCATGGGTCGCCGAAATTCGTGACCTGGTGCAGCAGATCGTCTCGATCCGCTACATCCCGCTCGACGTCGCATAAATCCTTGCAACCAGTCCCAGCCCCTCATGCCGAGTAGTGGCTGCCATCAACTCCAGTTACAAGGAAATACAGCATGTCGAATCGTCAGAACGGTACCGTAAAGTGGTTTAACGACGAGAAAGGGTTTGGTTTCATCACGCAAGAAAGCGGCCCGGATCTGTTCGTGCATTTTCGTGCAATCCAAAGCAACGGTTTCAAGAGCCTGAAAGAAGGCCAGAAAGTCAGCTTTATCGCTGTGCAAGGCCAAAAAGGCATGCAGGCTGACGAAGTGCAAATCCAGGAGTAATCCTGTCGATTGAAGAACCCCTGATGGCAGCATCAGGGGTTTTTTTATGGCTTTATTCAAGCATTCCAGCAGGGTTTGATACCCTCTCGCTGCTGCAGCCCCCTAACAGCTTAACCAACGAGACAGCCAACCATGCCGAAACACCTGCTGCGCCCGCAGGGAGACTTCCCCACCGCCGGGCTGAGTCGCCGTCTGGCCGCGATCTTTTATGATTTTCTGCTGTGTATCGCCCTGCTGATTATCGTGACCTTTATCTACAAGCTGATTCTGATGGGCTTTTACGGCCAAGAGCAGCTCAAGCAAATGTCCGACTCGGGCGCACTGGATGGTGACCCGCTGCTGTCAACGGTGCTGTTTATGAGCCTGTTTGGCTTCTTCGCCAAGTTCTGGACCCACAATGGCCAGACCTTGGGGATGCAGGTATGGGGCCTGCGGATTCAAAACAAGGACGGCACAGCGATTACCCTTTGGCAGGCGATGTTGCGCTTCTTGGTGGCCATTGGCTCCTGGCTGCTGCTTGGCCTGGGTTATTTCTGGGTTATCTGGGACAAAGAAAAGCGCACATGGCACGACATGTATTCAGAAAGCCAAGTTGTGCACTTACCCAAAAACGCACACAAGAAATAGCGCGCTAATTAGGCGATTACTACAGGCATAAAAAAGCCGGCGTGCACGCAGTGTGTACGCCGGCTTTTTTGCATTGACTCAACCGGCTCGACGCAGCATCCAGAAGCCTGCCAGCGCACAGATGGCAGCGGGAAGCAGCACGGCAAACAACGGTGAGAAACCAAACACCAAGCTCGACGGGCCGAGCAGGTCCTGGGCGATACGGAAGACAAAACCCACCAGCACACCGGTAAATACTCGTTGCCCGAGCGTTACCGAACGCAGCGGGCCGAAGATAAACGAGATCGCCATCAGCACCAGCGCGGCCGTTACCAGCGGCTGCAGAACCTTGGTCCAGAACGACAACCAGTACTGACTGTTATTCAGGCCCTGCTCGGCCAGGTAGTGGATGTAGCCCCACAACCCGGTAATCGACAGCGCCTCAGGTGCCAGCACCACGGTACCCAGCAGTTGCGGGGTCAGTTCAATATTCCAGCGTTCACTGTCCTGCTTGATCACCTCGCTGCTGCGCTCACGAAAGTGAGTGGTGGCAACATCTTCAAGCAACCAGTGATCGCCTTGGTATTGAGCGCGACGGGCAAAGCTGGCCGATTGCATGCGCCTGTTTTCATCAAACTGATAACGGGTTACACCGAACAGCACGCCATTGGGCTGTACGGCGTTGATGTGGACATATTCCTGCCCCTGACGGTGCCATAGGCCGCGCTTGGCGCTTTGCGCATCACCGCCGCCTTGCGCCATGGCCCGGCTGGCCTGCGCCTGATTCTCGGTGTAGGGCGCGAGGTACTCGCCAATCAATACGCCCGCCAGCATCAGCACCAGCATGGGTTTCATCACCGCCCAGACAATGCGCCCGATGGACACACCGGCTGCACGCATGATGGTCAGTTCGCTGTTACTGGCCAGCGAACCCAAACCGATCAAGCAACCGATCAGGGCGGCCATCGGCAGCATTTCGTAGAGTCGGCGCGGCGCGGTTAGCAGCACGTACCAGAGCGCATCGAACAGGCCGTAGCTGTCCTCTACGTCGCTTAACTCGTCGATAAAGGCAAATAGCAGGGCCAGGCCAACAATGATGCCCAGCACACCCAAGATGGCGACAAACACCTGCGCGCCGATGTAACGATCCAACTTAACCATGAGCCACCTCCAACACCGAACGGCGAGCGGCCCAGCGCAGGCGAATAGGCTCCCAGTACAGCAGCAACAAACCAATCAAGGCGAAAATCCCATGCACCCACCACAAGCCGAGTGCGGCCGGGATTTTCTCTTTATCCAACATGCCACGCGCCGCTATCAACAGCGCCAGATAGGCCATGTACAGCAGGATCGCGGGCAGCAATTTGAGGAAGCGCCCCTGCCGTGGATTGACGCGTGACAGCGGTACGGCCAACAACGTGACCACAAACACCAGCACGGGGATAGACAGACGCCACTGCAACTCAGACTTCAAACGCGGGTGTTCGGCAGTCAGCAACTCACGTGTGGGAATGGCCTCACGCTCGGTAACGTCAATAGCCACCTCAGGCTTGGGCAGCAGCACGCCGTAGGTTTCATAGCGAATGGCACGGTAGTCGGCCTGCCCGGGGTTACCGTCGTAGCGATAGCCGTTTTCCAAAATCAGGTAGCGGCTGCCATCAGGCTGAATTTCCTGGCGACCCGACTCGGCTACCAGCACAGAGATGCCGCGCTCTTTATCACCGCCTCGGGACAGTTGCTTCTCCGAGATAAACACCCCAGCCAGCGCCGTGCGGTCTTCGGAGAGGCTTTCGGTGTAAGTCACCCGCGAACCGTTTTTCATCGATTGAAAGCGCCCCGGCACCAGCGTATCCAGTTCGGTCAAGGCGCTTTGCTGATTCAGAATGCGCTCCATCTGCCCAATGCCTTGCGGGGCCAAGCCTAGGCTCAACCAGCCCACCAGCAACGCGACGACGGTAGCCGGGGCCAGACTATAGACAAACAGCCGACGCTGACTCATGCCGGTCGCGGACAGCACGGTCATTTCGCTGTCCAGGTACATCCGCCCGTAGGCCAGCAAGATGCCCAGAAACAGCCCAAGCGGCAGAATCAGCTGCAGAAAACCCGGAATGCGGTAGGCCATGATCAGCAGCAATACGCCCGGATCAAGCATCCCTTGAGCGGCCTGGGCCAGATATCGAATAAAGCGACCACTCATAATAATGACCAGCAGCACCGCGCTCACGGCACTCAGGGTCAACAACACTTCACGGCACAAATAGCGGAAGACGATCAAACCAGACACTCCAGGGTTGTCAGGCTCAGGCAGCTAAGATCAAACTAGCCGCACTGCTTGCCGGCCCGCCCAACTGGCGAACCATGGAAAAATGACCGGCATTATCCTGCAATACCGCCGCCTTGTCTTGGGGACACCACGCAATGGAATTTATTGTCAAAAGCGCTCGCCCAGAAACACTGAAAACCGCCACGCTGATTATCCCTGTTGGTGAAGGCTGCACACTGGGCGCAACTGCCAACGCTGTAGACCTGGCCAGCGCAGGCGCACTCAGCGCCCTGCTCAAGCGCGGCGACCTAGCCGGCAAGGTCGGCCAGACCCTGCTGGTACACAACCTGCCAAACCTGAAAGCCGAACGCGTACTGCTGGTCGGCACCGGCAAAGACAGCGAACTGTCTGACCGCCAACTGCGCAAAGTGATCAACAGCGTTTACAGCAGCCTGAAGAACCTCGGCGGCAGCGATGCCGTTCTGGCGCTGGATGAATTGCCGGTCAAAGGTCGCGACGTTTACGGCAAAACCCGCCTGATCGTGGAAAGCCTGGCCGATGCGGGCTACTGCTTTGATCGCTTCAAGAGCCAAAAGGCTGAAGCCGGCGCACTGAAAAAAATCACCCTACTGACTGAAAAAGCCCATCTGGCCGACGCCCAGCGCGCCAGCAGCCACGCCCAAGCCATTGCCCTCGGAATGGCACTTACCAAAGACCTGGGCAACCTGCCGCCAAACCTCTGCCACCCAAGCTACCTGGCTGAAGAAGCCAAAGCCTTGGGCAAAGCCTACAAAAACCTCAAGGTCGAGATTCACGACGAGAAGAAACTCAAAGAACTCGGCATGGGCGCATTCCTCGCCGTCGCCCAAGGCAGCGACCAGCCGCCACGCATGATTGTGCTCAACTATCAGGGCGGCAAAAAGTCCGAGAAGCCTTACGTCCTCGTCGGCAAGGGCATCACCTTCGACACCGGCGGCATCAGCATCAAGCCAGCCGCTGGCATGGATGAAATGAAGTACGACATGTGCGGTGCGGCCAGCGTATTCGGCACTCTCAAAGCCGTACTGGAACTGCAACTGCCGATCAACCTGGTGTGCTTGCTGGCCTGCGCGGAAAACATGCCGAGCGGCGGCGCGACTCGCCCGGGCGACATCGTCACCACCATGAGCGGCCAGACCGTGGAAATCCTCAACACCGACGCCGAAGGCCGCCTGGTGCTGTGCGACACCCTGACCTATGCCGAACGCTTCAAGCCGCAAGCCGTGATCGATATCGCCACCCTGACCGGCGCCTGCATTGTGGCCTTGGGCAGCAATGTGTCCGGCTTGATGGGCAACAACGATGAACTGGTGCAGCAGATTCTGACGGCTGGCCTGAGCGCCGACGACCGCGCCTGGCAGTTGCCGCTGTATGACGAGTATCAGGAACAGCTCGACAGCCCGTTCGCTGACATCGCCAATATCGGCGGGCCGAAAGCCGGCACCATCACTGCCGGTTGCTTCCTCTCGCGCTTTGCCAAAAAGTACCACTGGGCGCACTTGGATATCGCCGGCACAGCCTGGATCAGTGGCGGTAAGGACAAAGGCGCAACCGGCCGACCCGTGCCGATGCTGACGCAGTACCTGCTGGATCGCAGCAACGCCTAAAAACCTGCAAACGTAGCGCCTTGTCTCGCTCTAGCCCGCGAGATCCGAAAAGGTTCTACGTTCCAGGCGCATTGCAGGAGCGGTCTTGGCCGCGATTGACTGGTAAGCTGCGCACCTGTCAGCAAGCCGCTCCTGCAATTAACGCCAAACCGTGCCGCCATGCCCCGAATCGAATTCTACGTACTCTCCACCGCCATACCGGGCGACCGCCTGCGGGCTGCTTGTCAGCTGGCGATGAAAGCCTGGCGCGCCGGTGTGCCAGTGTTTTTGCGCGGCAGTGATGCGCAGCAGTGCCACGAAGCGGATGAGCTGCTGTGGCGCTTCAAAGCGGAAAGCTTTGTGCCGCACAACCTCTACGAAGAAGACCCACTGGCCCCGGTCGTCATCGGCATGGATGAACAGCCCGCCAGCCCACAAGGCGTGCTGATCAACCTCGGTAACACGCTGTCACCGCAAGTGGATGGTTTCAGTCGCGTGATTGAAATCGTCAACCAAGAACCGGATTTACTGACCGCCTGCCGGGAGAATTTCCGCGCCTATCGGCAACGCGGGTATGATCCCAAACGAGTCGAACTTTAGTTGCACACCATGGACAACCCAAACCCGCCACAAAAGCCCGCGCAACTGCTCAACGACCTTGAGTCGATTCGCCAGTTGCTGGGCGACGAACAGATCGAGCCACCTCTGCTGGTTGACTCGCTCGACCCGGACAGCATTCCGCTGCTCTCGGAAATCGTCACACCACCGCCAAGGCCCGCCACGCAGGCACCTCGCCCAAGCGTCGCGCCTACTGAACAAACCCTGCGCGAGACAGTTAGCCAGAGCATCAGCCGCGACAGCGAGTTAAATCGCCTGGACAGCGAACTGCGCGCCGCCGCCGAACTGATCCTGCAGGATGTGCTGGACGACTTCGTGCCGAAAATCGAAGCGGAGCTGAAACGCCGCCTGGATGCCCGCCTGACCCGCCTGCTGCCGCCACGCCGTTAGCCGTTAGTAGCCCGGATAAGCCCCAGCGCAATCCGGGAATGCACAGCCCCGGATTACATCCGGGCTACGCGTGATGCTGCCATAGCCATACACCCGCCAGTCAGCCGCTCCACGCTCGGCCTTACGCCACGAGTGCCATCCCCGCTATACTTGCCGGCTTTTCCGTCTAGCCGTCATAAGGGTCCCGCCGCGCATGGACAAGACCTACCAGCCGCACGCCATTGAAACCACCCTGTACCAGAACTGGGAGGCGAATAACTATTTCGCCCCGCAGGGTGCGGGCGAGCCTTACACCATCATGATCCCGCCGCCGAACGTCACCGGCAGCCTGCACATGGGCCACGGCTTCAACAACTCGATCATGGATTGCCTGATCCGTTACCGCCGCATGCAGGGCCGCAACACTCTGTGGCAGCCGGGCACCGACCACGCGGGCATTGCCACGCAAATGGTGGTTGAGCGTCAACTGGCTGCTGATGGCATTGGTCGTCACGACCTGGGCCGCGAGAAATTCCTGGAGAAAGTCTGGGAATGGAAAGAGCAGTCCGGCGGCACCATCACCCGGCAGATCCGTCGCCTGGGCAGCTCGGTAGACTGGTCGCGCGAGCGCTTCACCATGGACGACGGCCTGTCCGAGTCGGTGAAAGAAGCCTTTGTGCGCCTGCACAAAGACGGCCTGATCTACCGCGGCAAGCGCCTGGTCAACTGGGACACCAAGTTCCACACCGCCATTTCCGACCTCGAAGTGGAAAACCACGACGAGAAAGGCAGCCTGTGGAACCTGCGTTACCCGCTGGCCGACGGCAACAAAACCGCTGACGGCAAGGATTACCTGATCGTCGCCACCACTCGCCCGGAAACCATGCTCGGCGACAGCGCCGTTGCGGTAAACCCGAACGACGAGCGTTATCAGGCCCTGATCGGCACCTTCGTTGAACTGCCGCTGGTGGGGCGTCGTATCCCGATCATCGCCGACGATTACTGCGACCCTGAGTTCGGCACCGGCTGCGTGAAAATCACCCCGGCCCACGACTTCAACGACTATGAAGTCGGCAAGCGCCACAACCTGCCGCTGCTGAATATCTTCGACAAAAACGCTGCCGTATTGGCCAAGGCCCAAGTGTTCAATGTCGATGGCAGCGTCAACAGCGACATCGACGGCAGCCTGCCGGCACAATTCGCCGGGTTGGATCGTTTCGAGGCACGCAAGCAAATCGTTGCGGCCTTTGAAGCTGCCGGCCTGCTGGAAAGCATCGACGCCCACGCGCTGAAAGTTCCAAAAGGCGACCGCTCCGGCACCATCATCGAGCCGTGGCTGACGGACCAGTGGTACGTCAGCACCAAGCCGCTGGCCGAAAAAGCCATCGCCGTGGTCGAAAGCGGTGAGATCCAGTTCGTGCCCAAGCAGTACGAGAACATGTACTTCAGCTGGATGCGTGACATTCAGGACTGGTGCATCAGCCGTCAGCTCTGGTGGGGCCATCGCATTCCGGCCTGGTACGACGAGGCCGGCAACGTCTATGTCGGCCGCGACGAGGCGGAAGTGCGCGCCCAGCACAACCTGGGTGACATCGCCCTGCGTCAGGACGAAGACGTGCTCGACACCTGGTTCAGCTCCGGCCTGTGGACCTTCTCCACCCTCGGTTGGCCGCAACAAACCGACGAGTTGAAGACCTTCCACCCGACCGACGTGCTGGTCACCGGCTTCGACATCATCTTCTTCTGGGTCGCGCGGATGATCATGCTGTCCACCCACCTGACCGGGCAGATCCCGTTCAAGACTGTGTACGTACACGGCCTGGTGCGCGACGGCCAAGGCCAGAAGATGTCCAAGTCCAAGGGCAACGTGCTCGACCCATTGGATATCGTCGACGGCATCACCCTCGATGAGCTGCTGGAAAAACGCACCAGCGGCATGATGCAGCCCAAGCTGGCCGAGAAGATCGCCAAGCAGACCCGCGCCGAGTTCCCCGAAGGCATCGCCGCCTACGGCACTGACGCCCTGCGTTTCACCAACCTGGCGCTAGCCTCCACCGGCCGTGACATCAAGTTCGACATGGGTCGCGTCGAGGGTTACCGCAACTTCTGCAACAAGATCTGGAACGCCGCCAACTTCGTGCTGGAGAACACCGACGGCCAGGACACCGGCGTGAACGGTGAGCCGGTCGAACTGTCCTCGGTGGACCGCTGGATCATCTCGGCCCTGCAGCGCACCGAGGCCGACGTTACCCGTCACCTCGACGCCTTCCGCTTCGACCTGGCCGCGCAGACGCTGTACGAGTTTATCTGGGACGAGTACTGCGCCTGGTACCTGGAGCTTGTCAAGCCAGTGCTGTGGGACGAAACCGCGCCGATCGAGCGTCAGCGCGGCACCCGTCGCACGCTGATTCGCGTACTGGAAGTGGCGCTGCGTCTGGCCCACCCGTTTATGCCGTTTATCACCGAAGAAATCTGGCAGCGCATCAAGGCCCAGGCTGGCGTCCCTCAAGATGGAAAGCAGGGCGACACCATCATGCTGCAGACCTGGCCGGTGGCCAATGAAAGCCGCATTGATGCCGCCGCCGAAGGCGACATTGAGTGGGTGAAGCAACTGATGCTCGGCCTGCGCCAGATCCGTGGCGAGATGAAAATTTCCATGGCCAAGCGCATAGACATCATCTTGCAGAACGCCAGCGCAGAAGACCTGCGCCGCCTGGCCGACAATGCGCCGCTGCTGAACAAGCTGGCCAAGCTGGAGTCGGTACGCGTGCTGGAAACGGGTGAAGAAGCGCCGATGTCCGCCACCGCTCTGGTCGGCGAGATGCAGGTGCTGGTGCCGATGGCCGGGCTGATCGACAAGGATGCCGAACTGGCGCGCCTCGATAAAGAGATCGCCCGTCTTTCCGGTGAAGTGCAGCGCGTCGGTGGCAAGCTCGCCAACGAAGGTTTCGTCGCCAAGGCTCCAGCCGACGTGCTCGATAAAGAGCGCGCCAAGCTGGCTGAGGCCGAACAAGCCCTGAGCAAGATGGTTGAGCAGCGCGGCAAGATCGCCGCACTCTGATCCACTGGCAACACCCGCAGCCCGCGCCCTAATCGGCGCGGGTTTCTTTTTTTGTAGGAGGGGCTTCTGCCGCGAGCTTTCACTGCAAAGTAGCGGCTACGACTGCATGGATGCAGGAGGTAGAGCGAAGCAGGATGCCAGAGCCGAAAGCCCCTCCCACGGTTCACCTGATCGACCGGTACACCCATGACTGATGCACGCTCCCCTTCCCTGCTCGATGCCCTGCTGCCGATTGGCGTGCTGGTTTTGCTGCTGGGCCTCTCCGTCTACCTTTACGGCGACAGCTCCTCCAGCGGGCCGAACCAGATCGCGCTGATGAGCGCCGCCTTTGTCGCCGGCTTGGTCGGCCTGAAGAATGGCCTGCAGTGGGCGCAGATTGAGGAAGGCATCCTCGCCGGTATCCACATGGCGATGAAGGCCAACCTGATTCTGCTGGCAGTCGGCGCGCTGATCGGCACCTGGATTCTCGCCGGCACCGTGCCGACCATGATCTGGCTCGGCCTCAAGCTGATTTCCGCAGAGTATTTCTACGTCACAAGTTGCCTGATTTGCGCCCTCACCGCGCTGTCCATCGGCAGTTCGTGGACCGTGGCCGGCACGCTTGGCATTGGTTTGATGGGCGTAGCCGCCGGTTTGGGCCTGGATCCGGCGATTACCGCCGGCGCGATCATTTCCGGTGCCTACTTTGGCGACAAGCTCTCGCCGCTCTCCGACACCACCAACCTGGCCCCGGCCGCTGCCGGGGCCGAGCTGTTTGCGCATATCCGCCTGATGCTGCGCACCACGGTGCCGGCCCTGATGATCGCCCTGGTGCTGTTCTTTATCCTCGGTCAGCAGGCTGACGGTAGCCATGACACCGCGCGCATCGCCGAAGTGCTGCAGGCGCTGGAAAGCCAGTTCAGCCTCGGCTGGCACCTGCTGCTGCCAGTGGTGGTGCTGCTGTTTCTCGCGGTGCGTCAATGGGCGGCTTTTCCGGCAGTGTTTGTCGCCGCGTTACTCGGCGGAGTGTTTGCGGTGGTGTTTCAACCCGAGGTCATGGCGCGTCTGGCCGACCCGGCGGCCGGCAGCCTGGCACCGCTGAAAACCGTGTGGAGCGCGTTGTTCGCCGGTTATGAATCCAGCAGCGGCAACCCTGCTTTAGACGGCCTGCTGTCCAAAGGCGGCATGGCCAGCATGCTCACCACCGTGTGGCTGATCATCTGCGCCATGTGCTTTGGCGGCGTGCTGGAAAAACTCGGCCTGCTGCAACGCCTGCTGCAAAGCACCCTGCACTTGGCAAAAAGCACCAGCAGCCTGATCGCCAGCACCATTACTGCCACCATTGGCACCAATATCATCACCGCCGACCAATACATCGCTCTGGTGCTGCCGGGCCGTATGTACCGCGCCGAATACGAGAAACGCGGGCTGGCCCCGGTCAACCTCTCGCGCGCGCTGGAAGACGGCGGCACCCTGACCTCGGTGCTGGTGCCGTGGAACACCTGCGGCGCGTACATGGCTGCGACGCTGGGCGTGGCGACCCTGAGCTACCTGCCGTATTGCTTCTTTAATCTGCTGATGCCACTGCTGGCGATCTGCCTGGCCTTTATCTTCCCGCCGCAGCCCGTCATACCGGCTCACACCGATCGCGACGACCTGTCGCAGGCTTGAGCAACAAACCACCCAGCCCGTGTAGAGCCACGCGGCTGGGGCGTTTGGCTTAAGTGAGTTGGCCTGAAACACCCTGCGCTGCCCGCAAATAGCAAGGCTGAAGAATAAATCTGCTGCCAATTTCTGCTTAATTCAGGCATCTTCGTCGCGCATCAAAAATGCCCCAGGCACTTCCAATCCATAAAAAAGCCCTGCAACTGGAAATTTGATCATGTATGCGTTGATGGCACTGACCTTCGTCTTCGGCTACCTGTGTATCGCCCTCGAACACCCGCTGAAAATCGACAAAGCCGCTTCGGCGATTCTTACCGCCGTTATCTGCTGGACCCTGCTGGTGTTCGGCGCAGATAGCATCCTGCCAATGATCGACTCAGCAACCGCCAGCAGTGCCAGCGGCCATGGCATTAGTGGCGAGCTGCGCCATCACCTGGGCGAGATCTCCGAGATCCTGTTCTTCCTGATGGGCGCCATGACCATCGTCGAGCTGATCGATGCCCATGAAGGCTTTAAGGTCATCACCGACCGTATTCGCACTAACAAGCGCGTCACCCTGCTCTGGGTGGTGGCACTGATCACTTTCCTCCTGTCTTCTGTACTGGATAACCTGACTACCACCATCGTGATGGTTTCATTGCTGCGCAAATTGGTCGCTGATCAGAAGGAGCGCTGGTTCTACGTGGGTATTGTGGTCATTGCAGCCAATGCTGGGGGGGCCTGGTCGCCTATCGGCGACGTCACAACCACCATGCTCTGGATAGGCGATAGGGTCACATCAAGCGGCATTATCACCAGCCTCTTTATTCCAAGTGTGGTCTGCCTGTTGGTGCCGCTGCTGGTGCTTAGCATGACCATGAAGGGCGAAATCCAACGCCCACAGGTCAGCGAATCGGATGAAGAACGCCGTGACCCGACTACACCCTTCGAACGCAATCTGGTGTTTATCCTGGGTATCGGCGCCCTGGTATTTGTCCCGGTGTTCAAGACCGTGACCCACCTGCCGCCGTATATGGGCATCCTGTTCGGCCTGGGCGTGCTCTGGGTGGTCACCGAAGTGATTCACCGCGGCAAAAACGATGAAGATAAACACCCGCTGTCAGTGGTTGGCGTACTGCGTCGCATCGACACCACCAGCGTGTTGTTCTTCCTCGGCATTCTGCTCGCTGTTTCAAGCCTGGCCACTGCCGGCCATCTGACTCAGGTCGCCACGCTGCTGCGTGAAAGCCTGGGCAATGTGTATGCAATCAATATCGCAATTGGCCTGCTGTCCTCAGTAGTGGACAACGTGCCGCTGGTAGCCGGTGCCATGAAGATGTACCCCTTGGTAACCGCTGAAGCGCTGGCTGTTGCTGGGGCGGATGCCACCTGGCTGAGTAACTTCCAGGTCAACGGCACCTTCTGGGAAATGCTCGCATATTGCGCCGGTACCGGCGGCAGCTGCCTCATCATCGGCTCGGCTGCAGGTGTGGCTGCAATGGGCATGGAAAGGATCAACTTCATCTGGTATCTGAAGAAAATAAGCCTGCTGGCTTTCCTCGGCTATATCTCTGGCGCCGCGACCTACATTGCGATTTCTACGCTGAGCTAAATGACCAACCTGTCGGGGCGTCTCACTGCGCCCCGACACTGCCTAGAAGGGTCACTGCATGGATGTGAGCAAAACCCGCAGCAGTTTTTACCGCCGCCTCTATGTGGCCTGGCTGATTGATAGCGGCACGGCGTGCAATGTGCCGGCGCTGATGAGTGCCACTGGCATGCCCCGCCGCACGGCACAAGACACCCTGACCGCGCTAGCTGATCTGGATATCGACTGTTTCTTCAGCCAGCAAAGTGGCGAGCGCAACAACGCGGGCCACTATCTGATTCGCAGTTGGGGCCCCATCGACCCGCACTGGGTCACGGCCAACCTGCAGCAGATCAAAAACACGCTCGGCTATCCCTGACATACTCGCAGCCTTCTCAACATGGATGCTGCGATGAATCCTGAGCTGCTTTGGGTCCTAGGTCTGCTGGCCGCTGCTGTCACCCTGTTTGTCATCGGCAAACCACGCATGGACGTGGTCGCCCTGCTGATGATTCTCGCCCTGCCCTTAACCGGCATACTGGACATTCAACAAACCCTCGCCGGTTTCAGCGACCCCAGCGTGGTGCTGATTGCGGCGCTGTTTGTCATCGGTAACGGGCTGGTGCGCACCGGCATCGCCTACCGTCTGGGCGACTGGCTGGTGGCCAAGGCCGGTAACAGCGAAACCCGCCTGCTGATTTTGCTGATGCTCACCGTGGCCGGGCTTGGCTCCGTGATGAGTTCAACCGGCGTGGTAGCGATTTTTATCCCCGTGGTTCTCGGCGTAGCAGCGCGTCTGCGGGTCGCACCGGGGCGGTTGATGATGCCTTTGGCCTTTGCCGGCCTGATCAGCGGCATGCTCACCCTGGTGGCCACGCCACCCAATATGGTGGTGCATGCCGAACTGCGCCGCGCCGGCCTGGACGGCTTCAGCTTCTTCGGCTTTACCGCCATTGGTTTGACCGTGCTCGGGCTGGGCATTGTCTACATGCTGCTGACCCGCAACTGGCTAAGCCCCGCCAACGCCACGGATGACACCGGCGCCCCGCGCCTGACGCTGGTTGATCTGGCACAAGCCTACCGCCTGGATGAGCGCGAACGCCGCCTGCGTGTTCGCGCGGATTCGCCCTTGGCCAACCAAGCGCTCAATGAACTGGAGTTGCGCCAGCAGCACGGCATCAACGTGATAGCCGTAGAGCGGCAGCGCAAGTTTCGCACCCTGTTACTGATGGCCACCGGTAACACCCAGCTGGAACCAGGCGATGTACTGCTGGCTGACTTGGTCAGTCCGGCCATTGGCCTGTTTGATACCTACCACGCGCTGGGCCTCGAACCCATGCCGCTGGCGCACTCGTATTTCAGCCTGCACGCGCATGAGCTGGGATTGGCTGAAGTCGCCCTGCCACCGGAATCACAACTACCGGGTAAAAGCATTCAGGAACTGGCTTTCCGCAGCCGCCACAAGCTCAACGTAGTGGGCCTGCGCCGCCACGGCCAAGCTCTGCAAGGCGTTTTGGTCGATGAAAAACTGAAACCCTCAGACACCTTGCTGGTGGCGGGTAATTGGAAAGACATTCACCATCTGCAAAGCCAGAATCGTGACTTCCTAGTGCTCAGCCTTCCAGCAGAAGTGGACGAAGTCGCGCCCGCAGCGCGCAAAGCGCCTTATGCCCTGCTCAGCTTGCTGGTCATGGTGGGGCTGATGGTCAGCGGCTTAGTGCCAAATGTGATGGCCGCGCTGATCGGCTGTCTGCTGATGGGTGCCTTCCGCTGCATCGACATGGACAGCGCTTACCGGGCCATTCATTGGCCCACCCTGCTGCTGATCGTCGGCATGCTGCCCTTTGCTCACGCCTTGCAGCAAACCGGCGGCGTGGACTTAGCAGTCGGTGGGCTGGTCAACCTACTGGGCGAGGCTCACCCACGGGTTATTCTGGCCAGCCTGTTTGTGCTCACAGCGCTGATTGGCCTGTTTATCTCCAACACCGCGACAGCCGTTTTGATGGCCCCCGTTGCAATTGCTACAGCGCAGGCACTGGGTGCCTCGCCCTACCCATTTGCAATGACCGTTGCGCTGGCAGCTTCAGCGGCATTTATGACACCCATCTCATCGCCGGTGAACACCCTGGTTCTGGGGCCAGGCCAATACAGCTTCAGCGACTTTGTGCGCATCGGCGTGCCATTTACCCTGCTGGTGATGCTGGTCAGCATCCTTATGGTGCCGTGGTTGTTTCCGCTCTAAGGCCTACGGACTGCACAGCGGGATACCGGGGAGTGGTGACAAACGCTTGGGCCAGAGGTTCCCCGGCTTGTTACCCAGTTCAACACCTCGTAACAAAAGCCGGGTCTTATGGTAACGGGATCTCCGCTTAAAACCGCTAAAAGCCACCACGCAAAATCAGCAAATCCTTGTTTTTAAAGGGTTTTCAAAAACTGGCACGGGATCTGCTTTATTGCTGGTACAACAACAATAACAAGCACCACCCCTAATAATAAAAATAAGACTTATCGACTCCAGCACAATAAAAACAACAACGCGGAGGCGCAGCTAACTGATTCTTTTGGAAAGGAATTGCCTTTGGGGTTCGCCCCAATACCAGGCCGAGAATAATAAAACTGCCCTAAGGCAGCGCCCGAACTGGTTAGGTCACTGTGTGATCATGGCAGCGTCAGCGTCCAAAGTAATCCGTTTGCTCTTAGTTCCCAACCTGGGAATAAATCCAAAAGTCTCTGACTGGATGGAACGGGTAAATAAACAAAAACAACAAGCCCGCAATAATAATAAAAAAGCACGCACTAATTTGGGGGGGAGCCTCGGCTCCCCCAGTAGCTTCAAACGCTTGAAATCCCCAGCCTGCCGCCCTTCCCCATCGAATCCTGCATTAACTGTCAACTCAATGCTAAAATCCGCGCCATTCCTGCGGCCGGCATATACTCTGGTCAGTCATTTCGTCAAACAGTGCCTCCCATGCTGAAAAAGCTGTTCAAGTCCTTCCGTACCCCCATCCGCCGTGGCAACACATCGCACAGCACCCCACAGGTGTTGAATAGCAGCCAGCACCCCATTGAGCGCGGTGAAATCAGCCGCTATGCCATCAGTGTGGTCGAGCGCCTGCAACAGGCAGGCTATCAGGCCTATCTGGTAGGCGGTTGCGTACGCGACTTGCTCTTGGACCTCGACCCCAAAGACTTTGATGTCGCCACCAGCGCGACGCCGGAGCAGGTGCGTGCCGAGTTCCGTAACGCGCGAGTCATTGGCCGTCGCTTTAAGCTGGTTCATGTGCATTTCGGCCGGGAAATTATCGAAGTAGCCACTTTCCGCGCCAATCACCCTGAAGGCGAAGAAGACGAAAACAGCAACCTGTCGTCGCGCAATGAAAGCGGTCGCATCCTGCGTGACAACGTCTATGGCAGCCTGGAAGACGACGCCCAGCGCCGCGATTTCACCATCAATGCTCTGTATTACGACCCTGCCACCGAGCGCATTCTGGATTACGCCAATGGCGTGCACGACATTCGCAACCACCTGATTCGCCTGATCGGCGACCCCACGCAGCGCTACCAGGAAGACCCGGTGCGCATGCTGCGAGCGGTGCGTTTTGCCGCCAAGCTGGATTTCGACATCGAAAAACACAGCGCCGCGCCGATCTACAAGCTTGCGCCATTACTCGGTGAAATCCCGGCGGCGCGTTTGTTTGATGAAGTGCTCAAGCTGTTTTTAGCCGGCTATGCGATTTACACCTATGAACTGCTGGTTGATTACGGCCTGTTCGGCCAACTCTTCCCGGCCAGCGCTGAAGCCCTAAAAAACAACCCGGACTACACCGACCTGCTCATTCGCAATGCGCTGGACAACACCGACCAGCGCATTCACCAAGGCAAAACCGTAACGCCAGCGTTCCTCCTGGCAGCGTTGCTTTGGCCTGCGTTGCCAGCGCGGGTGATCAAGCTGCAAGACCGTGGCATGCCGCCGATCCCGGCCATGCAGGAAGCGGCACACGAGTTGATCAGCGAACAATGCCAACGCATTGCTGTGCCCAAACGCTTCACCATGCCCATTCGCGAAATCTGGGATATGCAAGAGCGTTTGCCAAGGCGTAGCGGCAAGCGCGCGGACACGCTGCTGGAAAACCCACGCTTCCGTGCTGGTTACGATTTCCTCCTGCTGCGCGAGAGTGCCGGCGAAGAAACCGGTGGTTTGGGCGACTGGTGGACGCGTTATCAGGACGTCAGCGACAGCGAGCGGCGCAACATGATCCGTGACCTGAGCAACAAAGATGAAGTCCCTGGCGCGCCGCGCAAGCGTAAACGTAGCAACAGCAAACGCAAACGCGGCCCGGCCAGCGAAACAACCGGTTCTGCTGCTGACGAATGATGCAACGCGCCTACATTGGCCTGGGCAGCAACTTGGCCACACCGCTGCTGCAACTGCGCAGCGCTTTAGACGCACTCAGTGCTCTGCCGCAGAGCAGCGTGGTCGCGCATTCCTCGTTCTATACAAGTGACCCTCTCGGCCCTGCGGATCAGCCTCGCTACGTCAATGCAGTGGCGGCGCTGGACACGGGCTTAAGCCCACTGGCGTTGCTTGATGCCCTGCAGGCCATTGAGCTAGAGCAAGGCCGTACACGCAAGGCCGAGCGCTGGGGGCCGCGCACCCTTGATTTAGACATCCTGCTGTTTGGCAACCTACACATGGATGAACCACGCCTGACGGTGCCGCATTACCACATGCACGCGCGCGCCTTTGTGCTGTATCCCTTGGCAGAGATCGCCCCTGACCTGCGCCTGCCCGATGGCCGCCCGATCAGTGAACTGCTTGAAGCATGCCCCTATGTAGGGTTGGAACGCCTGCCTTGAGCAATATAAGCAGCCAGAACAGTACCCACAGCCTGCATTCGCCTGATTGATCACAGCCTATCTCGACTCACAGGTCACCTTGCCGTGGCAGACGCTCGCCAGACAAATTGGCGGTAACGACAGTAACAAGGCGGTAACACCTGCAATTGACTTCGTGCCGCCCCATCAGGACTATAGGCATCCCGTTGCCCCGCACCGGTGCAATCCGAGGCCAATGCAGGCCAACTTGAAGCAGCACAACTGCTGACTGAACGCCTGAGTGAGGACAGTTTTCATGCCTGATGTAACCCTGACCACCTTGCAGAGCCTCAAGCAGAGCGGCGAGAAAATCGCCATGCTGACCTGCTATGACGCCACATTTGCTCACGCGGCCTGTCAGGCCGGTGTCGATGTGTTGCTGGTGGGCGATTCCCTCGGCATGGTCTTGCAAGGCCATGACAGCACCCTGCCCGTTTCCGTCGCCGACATGGCCTATCACACCGCCTGCGTTAAACGTGGCAATCAGGGCGCGCTGATTCTCGCCGACCTGCCTTTTATGGCCTACGCAACCCTTGAGCAGACCTTCAACAACTGCGCGGCACTGATGCAAGCCGGCGCTCACATGGTCAAGCTCGAAGGCGCCGCTTGGCTGGCTGAACCTATCCGCCAACTGGCTGAACGCGGCGTGCCGGTATGCGCCCACCTGGGTCTCACGCCACAAGCGGTGAATATCCTTGGCGGCTATAAAGTGCAGGGCCGTCAAGAAGCCCAAGCACGGCAGATGCGCGCCGATGCCATGCTGCTTGAGCAAGCAGGCGCGGCCATGCTGCTGCTTGAGTGCGTGCCCAGTGAACTGGCGACCGAAATCAGCCAGGCCGTAAAAATCCCGGTGATCGGTATCGGCGCTGGCAATGCCACAGACGGCCAGGTGTTGGTGCTACATGACATGCTTGGTTTATCGCTGAGTGGTCGCTCACCCAAGTTCGTAAAAAACTTTATGGCCGGTCAGAGCAGCATCCAGAACGCCATCAGCGCGTACGTCAACGCTGTAAAAGACCAGAGCTTCCCAGCCGCCGAACACGGATTTTCTGCATGAACACAGTAAAAAGCGTGCGCGAACTACGCGCCGCTGTCGCCCAAGCGCGTGCTGAAGGCAAACAAATCGCCTTCGTACCGACCATGGGCAACCTTCACGCCGGTCACGCCGCGCTGGTGGAAAAAGCCGCCCAGCGTGCCGACTTCGTGGTCGCCAGCATCTTCGTCAACCCACTGCAATTTGGTCCCAGCGAAGACCTCGACAAATACCCACGCACCCTGATTGCCGACCAAGAGAAGCTGGTCGAAGCCGGTTGCCATTTATTGTTCACCCCCGACGTGGATGAAATGTATCCGCACGGCATGCACGGGCAAACCCGCGTCAGCGTTCCGGTCATCTCCGAAGGCCTGTGTGGTGCAAGCCGTCCTGGGCACTTTGAAGGCGTTGCCACCGTGGTCAGCAAGCTGTTCAACATGGTGCAGCCGGATTTGGCGATTTTTGGCCAAAAGGACTTCCAGCAACTGGCCGTGATCCGCACCCTGGTGCGCGACCTGAACATGCCGATTCAGATCATCGGCGAACCCACCGTGCGCGCCGATGATGGCCTGGCACTGTCCTCGCGCAATGGCTACCTGAGCGCCGAGCAACGTGCGAGCGCCCCTGTGCTGTACCAAAGCTTGCGTGACATGGCAGACGCCATTCGGGCTGGCGAGTATGACTTTGCCAAGCTGATCAGCGCGGCGCAGGCGCAACACAGTGCCGCCGGGTTTCGCCCCGACTACCTTGAAGTGCGTGAAGCCAACAGCCTGCGCCCAGCCACTGGCGACGATCGCCAGTTGGTGATCTTGGTAGCCGCGTTTAGTGGCAGCACCCGTTTGATCGATAACCTGGCGTTTGAACTCGATAAGCCCGTGTGAGTCTTCATATAAGTGCTTGCCCAGCGCCAGCCAGTTAAACTCGAAGCCCGGATCACTCCGGGCTTTTTTACAAGAATCTACAGCCGCACCCAGAGCAAGGAACACGCACCGATGGCCTACTTCAACCAACCGCATGACGTCACCCACTTGCCAGCCTGGCAGGCGCTGCGCGACCAGCGCGAGCAGATGAGCGACTTCAACATGCGCGAGGCCTTCGAGCATGACCCACAACGCTTCAACCGTTTCTCTCTGAGCAGTTGTGGCCTGCTGCTGGATTACTCGAAAAACCTGATTGACGAAAAAACCCTGAGCCTGCTCGTGCAATTGGCCGAGCAAGCCAACCTGCAAACGTCTATTCAAGCGCTGCTCAGCGGTGAACACGTTAATGGATCAGAAAATCGCGCTGCGCTGCACACGGCCCTGCGCAGCCCAATTGGCCGCAGCCTGAAACTGGACGGCGAAGACCTCATCCCGCAGGTACACCGTGTGCTCAACCAGATGACCGGACTGGTCAGCCGCATCCACAGCGGCCTGTGGCGCGGTTACACCGACAAACCGATCACCGAAGTGGTGAATATCGGCATCGGCGGCTCATTCCTGGGGCCGCAACTGGTCTCTGAGGCGCTGCGTCCCTTTACCCAGCGCGGCGTGCGCTGCCATTACCTGGCCAATATCGACGGCAGCGAATTTCGCGAACTAACCGCACGTCTGAACCCGCAAACCACTCTGTTTATCGTTTCCTCGAAGTCCTTCAGCACCCTGGAAACCCTGAAAAACGCATTGGCGGCGCGCGACTGGTACCTGGCGTTGGGCGGCCCGGAAGCCGAACTGCACAAACACTTTATTGCGGTGACCAGCAACCCAACCGCCGCCATCGAGTTCGGCATCAAGGAGGAAAACATCTTCCCGATGTGGGACTGGGTCGGCGGACGCTACTCGCTGTGGTCGGCCATTGGCCTGCCGATTGCCCTGGCCATTGGTATTTCCAACTTCAAGGAACTGCTGGCCGGTGCCTACGCCATGGACCAGCACTTCACCGAAGCGCCGCTGGCCGAGAACATGCCCGTGCTGATGGCCTTGCTGGGCATCTGGTATGGCAACTTCTGGGACGCGAAAAGCCAGGCCATTCTGCCGTATGACCATTACCTGCGTAATTTCACCAAGCACTTGCAGCAACTGGACATGGAGTCCAACGGCAAAAGCGTGCGCCAAGACGGCAGCCCAGTGGACTTCAGCACCGGCCCAGTGATCTGGGGCGGCGTCGGCTGTAACGGCCAGCACGCCTACCACCAGTTACTTCACCAGGGCACCGAGCTGATCCCGGCGGACTTTATCGTGCCTGTTAACAGTTTCAGCCCGCTGGCCGACCATCACCAATGGCTATTCGCCAACTGCTTGTCGCAGAGCCAGGCCTTGATGCACGGCAAGACCCGCGCCGAAGCCGAGGCCGAGTTACGCGCCAAAGGCCTGGATGAGGCCGAAGTGCAACGCTTGGCACCGCACAAGGTGATTCCCGGTAACCGCCCGAGCAATATCCTCGCGCTCAACCGGGTAGCCCCCTTCAACCTCGGCGCACTGGTGGCCTTGTATGAACACAAGGTATTTGTGCAAAGCGCTATCTGGGGCACAAATGCCTTCGATCAGTGGGGTGTAGAACTGGGCAAAGAGCTGGGCAAGGGCGTTTACCAACGACTGACCGGCCAACTGGATGAGCCCGCCAGCGACAGCTCCACGCAAGGTTTGATCCAGCACTTCCGCGAACGGCATCGCGGCTGAGCCGCTTGGACTGAGCACAAGGCCAGCACTTGAACCAAGCACCTGCTTGGTTCAACCTAGTGAACATCGCGGAATAACAACAAGGACCCGCCATGTTCGAGATCAGCTACCACCCCGTACCCGATGCCGTGCGCCAACGCGCTCACCTGGACAACGACGACTACCTGCGCCTTTACCAGCAGTCGATCAAACAGCCAGAAATTTTCTGGGCCGAGCAGGCCAAGGCCTTTCTCGACTGGAGCAAACCCTGGACCAGCGTGCAACAGGGCGACCTGCTCAGCGGTTCCGGCTCTTGGTTCAAGGGCGGGCAACTGAACGTCAGCTTCAACTGCATTGATCGCCATCTGGCAAAACGAGGCGAACAGATTGCCTTGATCTGGGAAGGCGACAACCCCAGCGAATCGGCGCACATCACCTACAAAAAACTGCACCACAACGTCTGCCGCCTGGCCAACGTACTGAAAAGCCGTGGGGTGAAAAAGGGCGACCGGTATGCATCTACATGCCGATGATCCCCGAGGCCACCTATGCCATGCTCGCCTGCGCGCGCATCGGCGCGGTGCATTCAGTGGTGTTTGGCGGCTTCTCGCCTGACGCATTGCGTGACCGCATTCTGGATGCCGACTGTCACACGGTGATTACCGCCGATGAAGGCGTGCGCGGTGGCAAATACGTGGCGCTCAAGGCCAACGTCGACAAAGCGCTGCAAAGCTGCCCGGCGGTCACTACGGTGCTGGTGGTCGAGCGCACACAGGGTGAGATCGATTGGCTGGAAGGCCGCGACATCTGGTACCACAAGGCCCTGAGCGAAGCCGACAGCGACTGTCCACCCGAACCGATGGACGCCGAAGACCCGCTGTTCATCCTCTACACCTCCGGCTCCACCGGCAAACCCAAGGGCGTTCTGCACAGCACCGGTGGCTACCTGCTGATGGCGGCCATGACCCACAAGTACGTGTTCGACTACCACGAAGGCGATGTCTACTGGTGTACCGCCGACGTCGGCTGGGTCACCGGCCACAGCTACATCGTCTACGGTCCATTGGCCAATGGCGCGACCAGCCTGATCTTCGAAGGTGTGCCCAATTACCCGACGGCTTCGCGCTTCTGGCAGGTCATCGATAAGCATCAGGTAAACATCTTCTACACCGCCCCCACAGCCCTACGCGCCTTGATGCGAGAGGGTGAAGACCCGGTCAAAGCCACCTCGCGCAGCAGCCTGCGCCTGCTCGGCTCGGTGGGCGAACCGATCAACCCGGAAGCCTGGGAGTGGTACTTCAATGTGGTGGGCGAGCGCCGCTGCCCGATCGTCGACACCTGGTGGCAGACCGAAACCGGGGCCATTCTCATCACCCCGTTGCCCGGTGCCACCGATCTCAAGCCCGGTTCTGCCACCCGACCGTTCTTCGGCGTGCAACCCGTGCTGCTTGATGAGCAAGGCAATGAGATACCAGGCGCAGGCAGCGGAGTACTGGCGATCAAGGAGAGTTGGCCGAGCCAGATTCGCAGCATCTATGGCGACCATCAGCGCATGATCGACACTTATCTGAAGCCCTATCCCGGCTACTACTTCAGCGGCGATGGCGCACGCCGCGACGAAGACGGTTACTACTGGATTACCGGCCGAGTGGATGACGTGATCAATGTCTCCGGGCACCGCATTGGCACTGCCGAAGTAGAAAGCGCCCTGGTGCTGCACGATGCCGTCGCTGAAGCGGCGGTGGTCGGCTATCCGCATGACATCAAGGGCCAGGGCATCTATGCCTTTGTCACGCCCATGAACGGAGCGGAACTCAACGACGCGCTGAAAAAGGAACTGTTGGCGCTGGTCGGCAAAGAGATCGGCAGCTTCGCTAAACCTGAGCTGATCCAGTGGGCACCTGGCCTGCCGAAAACCCGCTCAGGCAAGATCATGCGGCGTATTCTGCGCAAGATCGCCTGCAACGAACTGGAAAACATGGGCGACACCTCAACCCTGGCCGACCCCAGCGTGATCAATGGCCTGATCGAGCAGCGCCTGAACCGATAACCGCACGCTCGGATGTAGGGGGATGACGCTCTGCTCATCCACCAATGGCCCCACCCGGTGGAGCAATGCAGCGCAATCCACCCTACATCAGTAAGCGAACCGCCTATTTCATGGAATTTCTTCGCCGCCGTATCGAAGCGCAAGTCCTCAGCCTGAGCGGTATCGCCCTGGGCCAGATTGACTTTGAGAACCCCAAAGGCGATCCGGGTCTGTTCGGCCCGGACTCCGTGAGCTGGCAGGTGCATGGCGACTTCACCAGCATGCTGATTGGCGGCATCAGCGCACTGCTGCTTCAAGCTCTGCACCCGCTGGTGTGGGATGCAAATAAAGTTTCATCCGTACAAATAAAGTATCATCCTTACAAATAAAGTTTCATCCTAAGCCTGTATCCGCTATGTTGAGGTCATCGA